>WTGN01000027.1 GCA_011523545.1 Chloroflexota bacterium
GTGGGGGTCTGTCGCCCGTTGCCTTGGTTCACGCCTTGCCACTTAACCCTGCGTCATCAAGAAAGCGACAATGTCCGCCAGTTGCTGATCGGTCATGCGGGCGCCGAAATTCGCCGGCATCAGACCGGAGCTGTAGCTGTCGACCACGTAATCGCCCGGCCGCACCACGCTCTCGATCACGTATTGTTCAAAGCTGTAGCCAGCGAACTGGGGCAGCGTCAGCCGTTCGTTGGTCACCCGCGTGAAGGTGCCGATCGTGTCCGGCGCCGACGCGCCATCGCGGTGACAATCCGTACAGCCGAATTCCTGGTCGTAGAGCAACTCGCCACTGACGGCGCTCCCGACCACTTCTTCGGCCGCCCAGCGCGTCAAAATACCCGGGACGTTGTCGCCGGCCGGTGGCGGTGGCGGTTCGCTCGGCAAGGAGCCATCGGCCAGCGGCTTGCCATATTGCGCCACCGAAATGTAGTCCTCGGAGGCCCAGCCAGCGCCCTTGTCCCAGTTGAGAATGTATGCCGCCAGGTCTTCAATCTGGTCCTGCCGCAAGGCGCCCCCGGCCGTCTGCGACCAGGCTACCATCCCCTCGCTGTTGGGCCATACATTGCCGCTGCCCGGGCGTCCATGAATCAATGTTGTGATGATGTAACCACGCAGATCGCCGGACCAGCCCACCTGTGCCAGGCGCGTGCCGTTGTTGACGAAGTACACTTCAACCTCGTCGACGGCCGTCTGCTCAATGTCAACTACCGTATCCCACAGCGGGAAAAGTCCGTTGTCCACCGCCGTATCCAGCGACTCCAGGACCGTGACCCGTTCCGCGACAGCCGCCTCAATGCCGACGTCCTGCTCATCAACCTGCGCTTCCAAATCCTCCAATGCCGCCAGGATCTCGTTCTGCCGCTCCTCGGAAGGCGGATTGTCGGCATCCGTCAACTCGGCTAGCAGGTTGTCGATGTCTTTGTTCAAGCGCACCAGTGCCCGGTTCGCGTTGATGATCGCCGCCGTCTGCAAACCAACCGGGTCGTAACCGAACAAATGCGGATTGTTCAAGCCCGGCGCGCGATCGCCCGCGCCATAGCCTTCTTCGCCATGGCACTCCGAACACAGCGACGCGTAGAGCTCGGCCCCGCGCTCAATCGCCCGGCCGGTGTGCTGCTCCACGAAAGCCTGCATCCGCGCTTCTTCATTGATCGCCACCCAACCGACCATGATCATCATGCCGACGAACATGGTGATGCCCATCAGAATCCGACCGTCGATTGACCTGATGAAGAGTAGATTCATTGTGCTTTCCTGTATCCGCTTCGCTCACCAAGGCGCTGTATGCGGGCAGCCCGGCCTAATCGAAATAGGCCGACGCCTGATGAATGAATAAATGGTCGCTGTAAATGCGCCGCACTGGAATGGGATTGCCTTCAGCATCGACCTGGTCCGAGTAAATCAAAATCGGATCGCCATTGTCATCCACCTGGACCTTGCCGCCTTCAATCAAGACGCTGTCCCAACTCACAATCCAATCCAGCCGCTTCAAGCTGCCCTGATTGTCCGTGATCACCAGCGCTCCCCATACATTCGGCAGTTCCTTCGCCTCGGCCGCTGCCAGATGATGATGGAACTCTTCCATCACCTGCATCAGCTTGGGCGCCTCCACCGCCGGAATCGCGCGGAAGCGCAGCGGCAGTTGATTCGCCCCGACTTTTTGATTCTTCAACTCCTGAATCATCTGGTCGAATTGACCGTTCGCAGCGACCTCGTCGTTGAATACCGTGATGGCGTCGTTCGCCGGCATGCCGTCGTGATGATCCAACTGCGCCGTCGTATAGGCGCCCACGATCATCTGGTCGAAGGGAATCGTGCGCCCGGTGCCGACCTTGCTGTGCGCCGGTTCGAATGTCAATTCATGCACGATCTCGGTCTCAGCCGACGTCTGTACCGCGAACTTGGCCAAGCCCATGTAACTCAGAATCGTCGTCACTGAAATTAACAGGCTGGCGATCGTCAGCATAATGCGGCGATGGGCATAACGCCGGCTCGGCGTCACATCCAGATAAGGCAGCAGCGCAAGGCCGCCCAGTGCGATCGTCGGGAAAGCCACGCCCCAGAAGAATTTGTCGCCCAGCTTGAGCGCGCCCTGAATCCACAAGAAATACCAGGGCGCCGTCGTGCCCAGCGGCGTCACCTGCGGGTCAGCATGGTTCTCCAGCGGCGCATGATAAAACCAGATGCAAAGCACCGTGATGATGAATGTCGTCGCCCCCAGCCACATCATTTCATAAGTCAACATGTCGGGGATGAAATATACGCGCTTGTCCAGCGGCACGCGTTTGGCCGTGTCCTCGCCGATATTCTCCTTCTGCGGCGGCAGGCTGTGCCCGTGAATGACCACCTTGTAATAATGCACGCCGAAGAACACGAAGAGCAGGGCGGGCAGCGCCAAAACATGCAGCAGATAAAAGCGCAGCAGGCCGTTCGCGCCCAGCTCCGGCGCGCCCCGCAGCAGCAGGTTGACCTGATCGCCCACTACCGGCGTCGCTTCCGCCATCGACGCGCCGATCGTCACCGCCCACAGCGACAGCTGATCCCAGGGCAGCAGATAACCGGAGAAACTCAAAAAGCCCGTGATCACCAGCAGCAGCAAACCGGTGAACCAGGTGAACTGGCGCGGTTTTTTGTAAGAGCCCGTGATCCAGGTGCGCATCATGTGCATCGCCACCACCGCCACCATGAACTCGGCGCCCAGGCGGTGCATGTCGCGCATCAACTGTCCCAGCGGCACATTGCTCAAAATCGTCAGCATATCGCCATATGCGATCTCCGGCGACGGCGTGTACCAGAGCATCAGCAAAATGCCCGTGATCGTCTCAAAAAACACAAAATAGGATGACAGCCAGCCCAGCCGGAAAGTCGGGTACATGCCCGTCACATCGCGATTGAAATAGGACGGGCGCATGTGCAGCCAGAAGCCATCGGCATGCGGCGTCAAACGCGGGTTCGGCCGCCGGCTGGCCGTTTCGCCGCGAAATGCCTCGCGCAAGTCCTGTATATTCAAGCCCGCGGTCAAGCGCTCGACCGAATCGTCGATGCCTTCAAAGACCGCTTTCTTGAAGCCTTTTTCCTTGACGTCATCCAGGAAGGACGGGAAGGGGAGGATGCTCATGGATACTCCTCGTCTCAGCGCCGTTAGGGGTGCAGTCGGCCCATAATGCGGGCGCCGGTGTCAATCTGAATGCTCGTGATCTGCCGCGTCAGATCCAGCGGAATCGGCCCGCCATCAGTCGGCGTCACCGCCGTACTGCCGTCAGCGTATGTCACGGTCGCTACAAACTTGTCCAAATGCCGCGGCGCTGGCCCTTCGATCCAGTCTCCAGTCAGCTGAAACTTGGAACCATGGCAGGGGCACTCAAAGCGGAAATTGGTGGGCACCCACTTGGGCAAACAGCCCAGATGCGTGCAGACCTGATACAACGCGCGCAAGCCTTCCGGCGTGTGCGAAATATGAAAACGCCCGGAAGCGACCGTCACCGGCGGCGCGCCCGCGCTAGGCAGTTCCTCCGGGTCAAAAGCGAAAGTACCGCCGAACTCGCCCTCCTTGAAACGCGGGAAAGCGAACCAGATCAAACCGGCGGAAGTCTGCCCCAAGAGCAGGGCCATCGACGCGCCCCATATATAGTAGAGGAATTCGCGCCGGCTGGGCGCCGCGACCTGGACGCTGGGCCGCGCCGCCGCCCGCGTGACAGGCGCGCTGATCGCCGTTGGATTTGTGCGTTCTGCTGTTGCCATAAGCGGTCGTCGTCCTTCCAAGCCAAGGGGACTTCAAGCGTCATTTCGCCAGCAATTATTGTCGAGTCAAGCCTAAGATTTTCCGATAGTTAAATATATCACAATCGAAACGGGACTTACAAGTGAAATCTTCCTGAACGGATGGATCGCGCTGTGAATAACTGAACAGGCGCAGATTTAGTCCTGTGCCGGAACCTTTGCCCCAGGCCGCGGCGAGCGAATCCAGGCTGGCGCGCCAATTCCTCGCCGGGGCGGGCAAAAATACGCCAGATTCTGCTAGCGTAAAGCATAAAGCGCCGATACGCTAATGGCAAACCAAAAGCGTATTAAGGTAAGCCATGTTCACAGAAAGGCATTCATTGCCCCCAATTGTCGTGCTGGCGCTGCTGTTTATCGTGCTGCCCGCCGCGCCGGTTATTGCGGCCTCTATCACCGTGAGCGGCAACTGCAGCCTGGCGGAAGCCATCACCAACGCAAACGACGACGCCGCGACAAATGCCGACTGTACCGCCGGCAGCGGCGCCGACACCATCACCCTCAGCGCCGATATCACGCTGTCCGAGGCCCTGCCCGCGATAACAAGCGACATCACCATTGAAGGCGGCGGCTACACCATCAGCGGCGCTGACACATACCAGATCATTAATCAGACCGGCGGCACAGCGGTATTGAACAATCTGAACCTGATCAACGGGAAAAGCGATGGCGGCGGCGGCGCCGTCAATCAAACGGGCGGCGCCTTGACCCTTGACGGCCTGACTATCAAAGACAATCAGGCGGGGCTCGGCGGCGGGGTTCGTAGTGAGGGCGAGATTACAATCAGAAATAGCGCCGTCCTTAACAATACTGCCAGCCAGCTTGGGGGCGGTATCGATGTCAGTCCCGGGAGCGACGCGCCCGTCATCATCCAGAACAGCACCATCGCCTACAACAGCGCCAGATACGGCGGCGGCATTAACGCTTTCGGCAACCCCGAGAATGAAGGCGTCATCTTTCGCCATGTCACGATCACCGGAAACGAGAGCACGGACGATTCAAACCCTCGAGGCGGCGGCTTATTCAGTCAAGCGGGAACGGTTAAACTCTACAACAGCATCCTGGCTGGCAACACCGGCGGCGATTGCGGCGGAGTTTTGGACGTTAACGCCGGCAATATCATCCGCGGGAACAACTGCGGGGGCTCGCCCCTGACAGGAGATCCCGTGCTGTCCACCAGCCTGGTTAGCCCAAGCGACGGTTCGCCGCCCTATTTCTCAATTCTTGTCGCTAGTCCTGCCCGCAACAACGCCACCACCGTCGCCTGCAACGCGGCCGGCAATGTCGACCAACGTGGCGTCACGCGGCCCCAAGGCAGCGGCTGCGATATCGGCGCGTATGAATACGACGGCGTGCAGCCGCAGCCGGAGCAAAACTCGCCGCCAGTTGACCCGCCGCCGCAGGTCGATGACCCGCCGCCGGAGAACAACAACCCGCCGCCGAACAATAACTCGCCGCCGAACAATAACCCGCCACCGAACAATAACCCACCACCGAACAACAACCCGCGGCAAGATGATGACGGTTCTTCCGATAACGACGGCGACAATGATGGAGACGCGCGAGACAGCCAATCGATCGCGCCTGTAGCCACGGTCAGGCCGGCCGTATCCACCTGCCTGTCTGTGCCGGGTATCCAGGTCAGCCGCATCACCCAGTGGACCCAATGCCAGCGGGTGGACGGCGTCGGCATCGGCAATGCCGACGTCGCCGCGGCCGGCTTCGTCGACGCCATCGATGTCTGGGGCTGGGTGCTGCCCAATATGGGCGTCTGCTTCACCGCGTCCGGCGGGTCATTCACATTCATTGACACGACAGTCTTGCCCCGCGTCATCCATGATTTGCCGGCTGTCGCCATTGACGGCATGACCTGCGCCACCATCAGCCATGCCGGGATCCTGGTGCTGCGGCCCGGTACCGCCCCGGCGCAAACGCCGCCCGCCCAGCAAACGCCCGCGCCGGCGCAATCACGTGGAATCGGCTTGAACTGCATGGTGACACTGGATGAAGTGCTCAACTTCCGCGACGCGCCAGGAGGCGAGAGAATAATGGAGCTGCCGCGCCTGGTGACGCTCAGCGTGCTGGATTGGCAATCGGGCTGGGTCAAAGTCGACTGGTATGGCGCCGCCGGCTGGGTCAGCGACGCTTATGTCACAGCGCGCGGGGACTGCGGCTAGCGCGACGGCGTTGGCGCGTTTTGCGCCAAGGGGATTCCCGAAGCGAGATATGCCACGGCCCGAAAATGGTAGGGCGGCCTGCCAGGTCGCCCGCAACATCGGTCGCGTGTCGGCTCCGTGTTTCCATTAGCTTAATGCATCACCACCGAAGCGGGAGTTACAAGTCAAATGTTTTGGGGATTCTGATGGCCAGACACACCAGCGTCGGAATATGTAGGGGCGACCTATCAGGTCGCCCGATTGACTATCAAACCGAACAATGTTAGCGTACTCTGGCTATCAAATTCGCGATATTGCGAGGCGACATGATTACTAAAGTCCACAACATTCGCGGCATCGGACCTTTCAGAAACTTTGAATCCAAGCAAGGCATTGAACTTGAGAAGCTAAATCTCGTGTTTTCGGAAAATGGACAAGGTAAGTCAACCATAGCTGACATTCTTCGGTCACTATCCGAACGGGATGAAAGCAGATTACTTGGACGCAAGTCGGTAGGGGCAACTGACCAGTTCATCAAGTTCGAGACAGAAGATGGCATTCGTTGTCTCCACAATGGCAGTTGGAACGGATCTTCAAATGACATTTTTGTCTTTGATGAAGTTTTCATAAATGACAACATATATCAGGGGCTTTCTGTCGAGGTAGATCAGAAACGACGGCTTCTTCCTATAATAATTGGTGAGGTTCAAAAGCGAGGTGTCGAAAAGGAAAAACTGCTTACCGATTCGAGAGATTCGTTAAACGCATCTCTTGGAAAACTCAGAAGCCGCATTTTATCGAAGATCCTACCTACGGAATCAGAATCGGTAAGTCCGCTTTCTTTTGAAGAATTCGTAGCTCTTTCCCATGAAAACGATATTGACGCCAAAATTGAATCGCAACAGCGCATTGTAGACCAGCTCATTGATGACAGGCCCATTGCCGCGGCTGAGAAGCTTCGGGAAGTTAAATTGCCCAGTATTCCTGTCGGCAATCTAAAGACATTGCTTCTTCGCGAACTACCTGAAGTAGCCGGTGACGCGAAACAGAAGCTAGAGGATCATATTTCTGGCTTTTCAGGAAGCAATATGACAAGCTGGCTTCAGCGCGGTACACAGTATCGAAATGACGAACTGAATGTTTGTCCCTATTGTGGACAATCTATTGTCGTTTCAGATCTAATTGATCTTTATCAGTCGATATTTCACGAGGTATTAGTTGAATTTGAGGAAGAGGTTTCATCATTTTCGTCGCGGCGATTGGATTTCGCAGCGATGCTTTCGGGTGTTAAGAGTGCTGTTGAGTCAAACAGCGTGCGAGCTGAATTATGGTCAAAGTATCTTCCAGACGTAGAGATTCTGCCGCTCGACTACGAGACAATTGAAAAGTCTTTGTCGGCAGTTAAGGGATGCATTGATGACATGCTCGCGGCGAAGAAGGTTACGTTACAGCGCGCACAACCGCTGTGCCCAGAATTTGAAAGTGTCTATTCAGTTTGGATCACGATCGTTCAGAACTCAACCGAGTACAACGAGAAGATACGGGAGTTGAATAGGTCTATTGACAAACATAGGGCTGAGCTAGCGGCAGGCGACCTCCCTGTCGAAGGACGTAAGCTGTTGGAACTCCGCAACACTAGAATCCGTTACAGTCCTGCAGTCAAAAGCGATTGTAGCCAATACCGAAACGTAGAATCGAAATTGGATGACTTGAGAAGTCAGATCACAGTTCAGCAAGAGGCGAATTCTAAAGCAATTGAAGATACCATAGACAAGTATGGAGTGAGCCTTAACAAGTATCTGCAAGCTTTTGGCGCCGGCTTTAGAATTGTTGATCTAAAACAGACGCGTATTGGCGGCCAAATGCGCGCAGATTATTCTCTTCTTTTGTTGCAAGAAATGATCCCACTTGGCAACGAGAAGACAGAAATCTCGCAGCGGTCATTTAGAAATGTGCTTAGTGAAGGCGACAAGCGAGCCCTAGCAATGGCCTTTTTTCTATCCAGAATCGATCAAATGAATGACCGGGGCAATAAGATCGTTGTTTTCGATGATCCAGTAACGAGTATGGATGATAACCGCCGCAACAAAACTGTCTTTGAAATTGGAAGACTGGCGAAGCAGACGAAACAGGTAATTGTGCTTTCTCATCGTCCACATTTCCTTCACTCAATTTGGTACCGTTTCTGCCGACACGGCGATGGACAAATCAGATCGACTCAACTGGAAATAAAAAGCATAAAGAACTCGAGCCTGCTGGAAACGTGGAACATGGAAGCTACTGTAGCCAGTCTTCATGCAAAACGAATTCGAAGAGTGCTGGATTACTACAACGACGAATCTGATAGAGACGAAGATGAGATTTCTGGCGAGCTTCGACCGCTACTTGAGTATCATTACAAGATACATTATCCAGAACTATTCGAGCGCCTCAACATTAGCACGATTGGAGAGTTAACGAGGGTTTTGGATCCGAACAGCCCTTACACGGCAGTGCAAGCGCTTGCGGCTACCGACAAGGACCTTTTGGTTGGTCTAAATAAAGTGCATCGTGAAACAATGCATGGGCAAGACCCGCAGCCCGAGACGCTAACCCGGCCGGAACTAAAGACAGATTGCGCTACTGTCTTAAAGTTGCTAGGAAGGCGCGAAATACAACTTAATGGCGGATACTGAGTTCTCAGATTTCACCTAAGGCGAATGTACCTCGGTACCCTCCCAAAACCTCGCTGTCCTCGGTGGTGAAAAAAACCGCGACCATCCACTCACCCCTTCCGCCCGCATCCCCGCTATCCTAACCCCACACGCACATTAACAACCGCATAGCTCGCCTGCCCGCCGCCTGTCTCAAATCGGCGCTATATGAAACAAAAAATATTTCGCTTTATCGATAATCAGTCTCATAAAAGACGCTTTCCCTCGGCGTCCTCGGTGTACTCGGTGGTGAAAATCTGAACGCGCTGTGGTTAAATCAGCCCCATGGCCACCCGCATCATCCAACACAAGCCCGTCACCTGGACCGACATCGTCCACCCCTCCGCCAAAGACGTCGCCGCCCTGCGCGGGCGCTTCCCCGGCTTCCACCCGCTCAATCTCGAAGATGTGCTCAGCCGCATCGAACGCCCCAAGCTCGATCAAGACGACGACTACCTCTTCCTCGTCCTGCACTTCCCGCTCTGGGACTCGCGCGATGAAATCTCCCGCGCCAGCGAGGTCAATATCTTCGTCCAGCGCGGCAACCTCGTCACCGTGCACAACGGCACGCTCAAACCGCTGGTGACCGCCTTCCAGCGCTGCGAAGCCGATGCAGCCGAACGCGAACGCCTGCTGGGCCGCGGCATCAATCACGCCGTCTACACCCTCATCGACCAACTCGTCGACTACATCTTCCCCATCCTCAACAAGGTCGACCGGCGCGTGCATGCCATCGAAGACGCGCTCTTCCAATCCAACGCCAAACAGGTCATCCAGGAGATCGCCCTCGTCCGCCGCGATATCATCTCGCTCCGCCGCATCATCCGGGGGCAGATTCCCATCGTGCAAGAGCTTGAATCGGTCGAGCATCCCATCCTGCACGAGCACATGGAAGAGTACTTCGGCGATATCGCCGACCACCTCTTCAAGCTGCGGGACATCGCCGACGAAAACTTCGAGGTCATCAACAGCTTCGCCGATACCGCCGATACCCTGGCCAGCTACCGCATCAACGAGGTCATGCGCATCCTCACCGTCATCTCGGTCATCATGCTGCCGCTCACGCTCATTTCCAGCATCTACGGCATGAACATCGTGCTCCCTTTCGCTGATGACCCGCACGCCTTCATGATCACCGCCGCAATCATGATCATCATCGTCATTCTCATGCTCGCCTGGTTCCGCAAACGCGGATGGCTCTAAGCCCGCCTATGCTCCCGCCCGCCTCATACATCGACGAGCCCCGCGCCCTCGCGGCTGCGCTGGAGCGCCTGGCGCGCGGCGATCGCATCGCGGTCGACACTGAATCCAACAGCCTGCACGCCTACCGCGGCCGCACCTGCCTCATCCAGCTCTCGACGTCCGCCGAAGACCTGCTCATCGACCCCCTCGCCATCGCCGATGTCAGCCCGCTCGCCGCCCTCTTGGCCGAGCCGCGCATCGAGAAAATCTTCCACGCCGCCGAATACGATCTCATCTGCCTCAAGCGCGACTTCGACTTCGATGTACATAACATTTTCGACACCATGGCGGCCGCCCGTGTCTGCGGCTTCCAGCGCATCGGCCTGGGCAATATGCTGGAAGATCTGCTCGACATCCGCCATAGCAAGAAGCACCAAAAATACGACTGGGCGCGCCGCCCCCTGCCCGAGAGCGTCCGCCGCTACGCTCAGGCCGATACGCACTACCTGCTGCCCCTGCGCGCCGCGCTGATTGAGCAGTTGCAATCGCTCGGCCGCCTGGAAGAAGCGCGCGAGTACATCGCCGATGTCACGCGTTTCGAATTGAAATCGCAGGAGTTCGATCCGGAGGGCTTCTGGTCGCTGGCGCGGCCTAACGCGCTCAATCGGCTGGAGACCGCCGTTCTCCGCGAGCTTTATATCCTGCGCGATGAACTGGCCAAGAGCGTCGATCATCCGCCGCAGCGCTTAATCCCCAACCGGGCGCTGCTGAAGACCGTCAAGTTGCAGCCGCGCTCCGCAAAACAACTCTACGATATCAGCGGGCTGCCCGCCTGGCTGGTCCGCCAGAACGGCGACGAGATCATTGAAGCGGTGAAGCACGGGCGCGCCAGCCGCCTGCCCGTCAAGCCGCCCCCGCGCGAGTCGATTCCAGCCCCGGTCGCTGATCGCTACACCGCGCTCCACAACTGGCGCAAGGAAACCGCCACCGCGCGCGGCGTCGAGTCCGACGTCATCATCAGCCGGCGCGCGCTCTGGGATATCGCCCGGCGCAAGCCCGCCAGCGTCGCCGAGCTAAGCGGTATCTGCGGCCTGGGTCCCTGGCGTCGTAGAACATACGGCGCCGAGCTGGTCGCCATCGTCAAGGGAGGCGGCCAATAGCGATGACTCGCCACGCCCGCCTGCCGCTCTGGGTCGATCAGTCGCCCGGCCAGAAGCTGGAGACCCTGCGCCACCTTGTGCTTGATCTCTATCGCTACCAACTGGACGATGCGCTCAGGGATGTCGGCGCCATGCTCGATGCGCATCGGCCCGCCGACGCTGAAGAAGCGCGCGATATCCAGCGCATCAAATGCCTGATGGCCCGGCATCCCAACATCCTCAACATGAATTGCGAAGTCGCTCACATCACCGCGTCCGCTATCATCATCGACCGGGCGTCTCGGCGGACGCTCCTGCATTTCCACAAGCGCCTGAAGCGCTGGCTGCAAGTGGGCGGGCACACGGATTTTGAAACTGACTTGGCGCAGGCAGCACTGCGAGAGGCGCGCGAGGAGACCGGCTTGCCCGACCTCGTTCACTTTCCGGCGCCGAACAAGCCGTCCCCAATAGATGTTGACGTACATGCCATCCCGCGAACGCAAGACATGCCAGAGCACCTGCACCTCGATTTCCGCTACATTTTGCTGACGGAGCAACCGGCTGCCCTGGCGCCGGCGGCGGGCGAGTCGACGCGCTTCCGCTGGCTGACCTTCAGCGAGGCGCGCGAGATGGGCGGCGCTATCGACGGCGCGCTGCATCGGCTCTTGCGGAAAGCAGCCGCGCTTGTAGACGGCGACGCCGATTAGCTGGCGATGGCGGCTGAACAGGGCGCGCAATGTGCGTTATCGCGCGCGGATCGCCCGTGATCGGTCGTTTTGTCGGCCGGGGGATCCAATGGCTTGTCCTGGCCGCCGGTGAATTGAGGCGCCGCGCTGTCTCTGTGTTACACTTCAAGCAAGGACGCGAGCGAGGGCAGTAAATCCATGTCAAGCGACCGCAGCGACCAGCTTCGCGCCATCCGGGACGCCGTCGTCAACCTCATAGATTCGCCGCTTTACGAGTATCGAACCAGCAACGGCTATTATCCTGTGATTGGCCAGGGAGATCATTTCGCCGACATCATGTTCATCGGCGAGGCGCCGGGCAAAAACGAAGCGGAAACCGGCAGGCCATTTTGCGGCGCTTCCGGGCGCGTCCTCGATGAGTTGCTTGAGTCGATTGACCTCAAGCGCGAAGATGTCTACGTGACCAATATTCTCAAGGACCGGCCGCCCAACAATCGCGACCCGCTCAAGCAAGAGATCAAGTTGTACACCCCCTTCCTTGAGCGGCAGATTGAGATCATCCAGCCCAAGGTGATCGCCACCCTCGGCCGCTTCTCGATGGAGTTCATCTTGCGGCATTTCGGCGCCTTGCAAGCCAACCAGAAGATCAGCCAATTGCACGGCGCCGTCATCAAGGTGCGCACCGGTTATGGCCGGGCGTCGGTTGTGCCGCTCTTTCACCCCGCCGCTGCCCTTTATAACGCCGGGCAACGCGCTACGCTGGAGGAGGATTTTCAAGTTCTGAAGCAGTTTGACGCGCCCTCGCAACCGGGTACAATGAGGTTGCTTTAGGGCAGAACGGCGGGAGGCCTATCGCCATGGTCTTGGAAAAGCAATTCATCAGCGCCGAAGATTTCCTCGGAATTGTCGAACAGTCGGATTACGACAGCCGCAAAGTCGAACTCGTTGAAGGAGAAATCGTCGACATGCCCTTGCCTAATCCGATTCATGCGGCCATTCTCGCAACAATGTCAGCAGAGCTGTTTACATACGTTAGAGAAAACGAATCAGGACGCGTTTTGGTTAGCGACGCGCCGTTTGTGCTTAATCGGGACGCGGAAGGCAGGGACACGTTGCGCGGCCTGGACATAGCATACATTTCTGCAGAACGTTTACCGGGAAAACTGCCGCGAAGCCCGTTGCATGTGGCGCCCGACCTTGCTGTCGAGATTATTTCGCCGAGCAATAAGGCAGAGGATATCGAAAAGCTAATCGAGCAACTGCTTGATGCGGGCACGACTCTGATTTGGATCGTCTACCCCGATTTGCAGAGAATTGCAGTGCATACGAAAGAGGGCAGTTTCAAACTCAAAGTTTCAGACTCGCTTTCTGGTGGTGAAGTCTTGCCCGGCTTTGAATGCCGCGTCGCCGATATCTTCCCGTCGTAAACCCCAAAGAAGCGCAGTATTGTCACTTTCTCCGACATACGCGCAATCACGGCAGTTGGATCACCTCAGCGGATGCTCGTGGCTCGGCGCCGGCACGTCATCCGGAATCGGGCACTTGTAGGGCGTCCGCTCGACTGCTGCGCGGAACTCCGCTTGCGCGCGCTCCAGTACCGCCGGCGACGTGACCAGTTCCGCCGCCGCCAGCGCCATCACTTTGGCCGCGTACATCATGCCTTTGTGCCCGATGGACGTCCGCCCAGTGGCGACCACGCCCCATGAATGCGCCGCCGCCCGGCTGGCCCAGGTGGCCGTTTGCAGCATGCTGCAGGGCGCGAACCAGCTCATATCGCCCATATCGGATGAACCGGGCGAGACGAAGTCTTTGTCTTTGCTGGGCAAGACATCGCCGATTAAGGCTTGTTCTGCCGTCTGCGGATCAACGCCGTAACGATTGATCAGGGTCTTGACATTGGCATCGCCGAAGCGCTCATTGATTGCGGCCGCGTACGCCTGCTCTTCATCGCTGAATTCGATGCCGCCCAGCCCGCGCATGACCTCGTATTGCAGGTCGGCCAAGGTCTCGTTTGACAGGACACGCGTCGAGCCGGACTTGTAAGCGACCTCCACTTCGGTGTCGGTCATCATTGCCGCGCCCTGCGCGATTCTGATGACGCGCTGGCTGACATCTTCCAACGTGTCCGGCTCAATCGCGCGGACATAGTAATAACTTTCGGCGAAATCCGGCACGACATTCGGCGCCAGCCCGCCGTTGAGGATGCTGTAGTGCAGGCGCACATCATCGGGCACATGCTCGCGCAGGTAGTTGACGCCGATATTCATCAGTTCCAGCGCATCCAGCGCCGAGCGCCCCGAATGCGGATCGGCGGCGGCGTGGGCGGATTTGCCGTGGAAGCGGAAATAGTAGCGGTTGACGCTGAGCAGGCTGCCCTTCATTGCGGAATTGATGTACCAGGGATGCCAGTTGAAGATGGCGTCGAGGTCGTCAAAGACGCCCGCGCGCCCCATGAATACCTTGCCGCTGCCGCCTTCTTCGGCCGGGCAGCCATAATAACGAACGGTCCCGGCTTGACCTGTGCTTCCCAGCCATTCCTTGAAGGCGACGGCCGCCGCCAGGCAGCCGGTGCCTAGCAGATTATGCCCGCAGCCATGACCCGGCGCGCCTGCCTGGATGGGGTCGCGCTCGTTCTGGTCCTTCTGCGACAAGCCGGGCAGGGCATCGTATTCGCCGGCGAAAGCGATGACAGGCGATCCCGTTCCCCATTCGGCGGCGAAGGCCGTGCTTAACCCGCCGACATCCCAGGTGACGCGGAAGCCTTCAGCCGCCAGAAAATCCGCCTGCAGCTTCGACGCTTTGAATTCAAGAAATTGCAGCTCGGGATTATCCCAAATCTCATCCGAGATCCGCGTGAAGCGCAACTGATGTTCATCAAGCCAATCGGCTAAATCTTGCTTGCTTCGCATTGTATGAGCCTCGTTCGCCTTGGTTCGCTGTCGGGATGATACCTTGATGAGTGGCGATAGACTATGCTTGCTGCGGACCGGCAAGGTCGCTTTGTTGCTCAGCATTGTGAGGGCGCGTATTCGGTCCGCCTAGACGCTGACTGTGGCGATGACTTGCTGGTTGGGATCGGAACCGGCGCCGGCAGGCAGCAGCTCGGCCGATGCGTCGGGCAGGGCCAGCGTCAGCGTGCGATATCCCAGGCGGTGCCCCATATCGCGGATCGCCACCAGCAGCTGCGTGCTCAAGTGCCTGGGCGACCAGCAATAAACATCGGCATTGCGGTCACTGTAGAGCTGCTGATGGAAACAGACCAGGGCTTCATGGCCAGAGGCGTTGATATAATGGCGATGTTTGCTGCGAGCGATGATCTGCGGGATGCTGCGCCAGTGCTCGATCCACTCGGCTTCCCAGAGCGCGCGCGGGCTGGTCATGCGCCCGACCGCCAGCGCCCAGTCGTCGATCTGGCTTGCGTCGGTTTTTTCGTAATCCTGGCTTTTGTAAAAGCTCTGGCCGATTTGCGCGGCCAACGAATATCGCGTCAAGCGGAAGGCCTCGCTGGCGCCGAAATACTTGCGATAATATGTCGCCAGTGTTTTGTCATAATCCGGGTAGGCGACGGAGAGCCGCCCGGGGCCGCGCGCGTCGCTCAGAATAGCGTCCGCCAGCAGATGGTGGACATCATCGGAGCAGCCCTCGTCGACCAGCGCCTCAGCCACATGCAGGTGCGCGCCCATCGGCGTCAATTCTCGATTGAGAAAAGCCTCGGCGTATGCCAGCAGGCGGTCGCCATCTTCCAGCACGTAGGCCAGGCCATTGCCACTGAGTACATGGCTGAGCCAGATGGCGCCGGTTTCCAGCGACATCCAGGCGCCGCCATGCAGCCAGCGTTCGTAGATTGTCAGCGCCTCATAGGGCAGGTCTTCCACCTGGCCCTGGGCGCCCAGCCGCTGCCAAATCGACACGCGGCCGCAGAAAAGCGCGACAATCTTCCGCGTATCATCGAGGGTCGCCTGACGTACCAACATGAGGGAAACTCAGATCGCTTGATTGCAGGAACTTGCTACAGATTCTAGTATAGTATAGCGCAGAGCGCCCTCGGGCATGCGCTGCAGCCGGCGCGTTTCATCGGCGCCGCCCGCCCGCGCGTTAGGAGCCGCCAGGCGAATCAACGGAGAAGAGCATGCTGCTGGCTATTGACATCGGCAATACGAACATCCACCTCGGCCTGTGGGATGAGGGGCGCTGGCGCCTCTCCTGGCGTGCGCGAACTGTCGCTGAGAAGATGACCGATGAATACGCGGTGTTGGTCCGCAACTTCCTGGATGCCGGCGGCGTCAAGCATGATCAGATTTCGGCTGTCTGCATGAGCAGCGTCGTGCCGTCCCTGACGCCGGCCTTCGAGGACCTCGTCCGGCGTTATATGAAGCTGGAGGCGCTCAGCGTCAGCAGCCGAACGAACCTGGGCATCGCCATCGCGATTGATATGCCGGAGCAGGCGGGCGCCGACCGGCTCTGCAACGCCGTCGCCTTGTCGCAGCTTTATGGCGCGCCGGCTGTCTGCGTTGATTTCGGCACCTCGACCAACTTTGATGTGCTTTCGGCGAATAACGAGTACGTTGGCGGCGTCATCGCCCCCGGCATTCGATTGGCGCAAGACGCCTTGGTCAGCCGCGCCGCCCAGCTGCACAAGGTCGAATTGCAGCCCCCGCCAGAGCCGATCGGCCGCAACACGATTCACGCCCTGCAGTCGGGCATATTCTGGGGATACGTTGGCATGATTGAATCGCTGCTGCAACGGGTCATCAAGCAGCTGGACTCGACCGATACGAAAATCATCGCCACCGGGGGGCTGGCGCCGGTCTTCAAAACGCATATTGACTTGATTGACGAAATCGCGCCCGAACTCACGCTGGACGGCCTGCGGCTGATTTATGAGCTTAATGCCGGGGGATGTTGACAAGCTAGTAAGAAAACTGGCCAATGCGCCGTCGGCAACGATCATTCAACTTGCGTCTGCAGGTTAAGTTATCGACCGAGCAGGCGTCCGGCCAGTTCCAATGCGTCCACGGGCCAGAAGCATTCAGGGCGTGGACGGCGCACATGCGGCAGCCCGGCTTGGGGGCGACAGTTCAATAGGCTATCCGACCACTGCTTCGGTATCGCCGCTCGGCCCCAGACAGCGCCCAGGAGGGCCCCGGCGATCGCCGCGTTGGTGTCGGTGTCCCCGCCGCGCATGACGGTATCAATCAGGCCAGCCTCCAAATCTTCGGCATGGAGCAGCTGCCAGAGGGCGTTGCGGATGGCGATCAAGACCCAGCCCTGCAAGTGCGTATAGTCGTCCGGTGGGGCGTCGGCGGCGTCATTGATCGCGGCGAGCAGGCTATTGTCCACCTTCATATCCTCTGTCCAGGCGAGAATCTGCCCATAGAGGCTTGGGCCATCGCCGCCCGCCCGGACCGCCTGCGCAATCGCCATCGTGAACAGCGCATTCGCCTGCATACAGACCGGATGCGGGTGAGTGATGGCGCTGTCCTGACGCGCCCAGTCAGCGATTTGCTCCAAATCAAAGTTGGCGCCGAAGATGCCGAGCGGGCTGATCCGCATCAGCGCGCCGTTCGCCTGGCTGTCAGGATTGAGCCGGCCGCGGAGGCCGCTATAGATCGTGTTGCCGCAATCGAATGGCCCGGAATCCAGCCAGAAGATGTAGGCGCGCCTGGCTTCCGCTTGATCATAGCGTCCCTGATCAGCCAACATGCGGGCGAGCATCAGCGCCATCTCGGAATCGTCAGTCGGTTGACCCGCTATCGTGTTCCAGGTGCCGCCGTCGGCGAGCGCTCTGACGCCTTCGGGGTATTCCGCTTCAATATCTTCCGGCGTCCGGAATTCAACCAGGCTGCCGAGCGCGTCACCAGCCAGCTGCCCCAACAGGCAGCCCTGCGCGCGCTCCAACATTCCTTCCGCTGGGATCTCGTTAGCTGTCATGATGAGCGTAATCCTCCGAGTTGAACCGGGATCACATTGTGTAAAATGTGTTTTCGCTGGAGCGGTACCAAAGAGTGCAGCCGAATGTGCTCCGTAGCTTGGACTTGAACCAAGAACCTAGCGGTTAACAGCCGCCCGCTCTGCCAATTGAGCTACTACGGAATATCAGTCTGGTATACTATCAGCGACCGCGATTGCTGTCAAGATAATTCTGAGGGATCCATGCGCATTCGCAGGAGCGCATGTCAAGGACTGGGGACTGAGCTTGCTTGAAATCCGCCCGCTGGCCAACCGGCGCGAATTTGAAGACTTCTTCAGTTTCCCCTGGCGCCATTATGCCGATGACGCCAATTGGGTGCCGCCGCTGCTTTCGATGCGCCGGCAACTGCTGGACAAGGCGAAGCACCCGGCCTGGAAATATATGGACGGCGAATACTACGCTGCCTGGCGCGCGGGAGAGATGGTCGGCACGGTCGCCGCTTTCATCAACCACGCGCATAACCGCTATCACGACGAGAATATCGGCTTCTTTGGCTTGTTCGAATCGATCGACGATCCGACGGTCGCGGCTGGCTTGTTGGGCAAGGCCGCTGTATGGGTTCGCGCGCGCGGCGCTGACGCCATTCGCGGGCCGGCTAGTTTCACGACCAATGAAGAATGCGGCTTGCTCGTTGACAACTTCAGCCAGCCGGTGATTATGATGCCTTACAATCCAGCGTATTATGCGTCGCTGGTGGAGGGCGCCGGCTTTGAAAAAGCGATGGACCTTCACTGCATCTATCAAGACCGCGTGACAATCGAGTCCAGCAATACGCTTGAGCGATTGGAGCGGCTGGTGAAACGCGCATCCGAGCGCAGCGGCATCATGGTGCGCAGTATGATGGCGCGAGACAAAACGGCGGAATTCCAGCGCTTCAGAGAGATTTACAACGCTGCCTGGGAGAAAAACTGGGGCTTCATCCCGATGAATGATGAAGAACTCGAGGCCTTGGTGAAGGACCTCGGTATGTTGGTCGAGCCGGATCTGGCCTTCTTCGCCGAAATCGATGGTGAGGCGATCGGCTTCGCGTTGACGATTCCCAACTTCAACGAGGCGCTGCGCCGCGCTTATCCGCGGCCCGGCATGCCCGAGCCGCTTACCATGGCCCAGGTCGCCTGGCACTGGAAGATACGGCGCACGATCCGTGGCGTGCGTATGCCGCTGATGGGCGTCAAGCAAGAGCATCGCAACAAAGGCGTCGAACTGGCGATGCTGCTGGAAATCATGAAAGCCCTGCTGCCATCGCGTTACGACTACCTCGATTCAGGCTGGATTCTGGAATCCAATCCGCTTGTCAAGATAAGCCTCAGTCTGGGTGGGCAGATCTACAAGACTCATCGCTTTTATCAGAAGGCGCTTCCGGTTTAGCGCTCGGATACTTGGCCCAAGGCTTGTCTTGTCGCTTCGGCGGCGCTGGCGTCGCCATGCAAGACTTGAATGAGCGCTTCCTGCATCAAGCGCGGCGCCGCCCCACCTTCATTCTCCGGCAGCGGCGAGGTGGCGTTGCCCAGCAGTTCGGCGAAAAACTGGCGATCGACCGCTTGAGGCAGGCTGGCATTGAGGAGGGCCGGCTGCGAAGGCAGGTGATACAGCGCGCGGGCGAAACTGGCGTGGAAATCGGGCTCCATCATCCACTCCAGAAAACGGGCCGTCAGGTTCTGGCGGCTCAAATCCGGCGTGACCATCACCCAGAGCCAGCCATCGCGAATGGATCGCCCGCGTCCGCTCGCCGTAGGGACGCTGGCCGCCATTAAGGATGGATTCTGCTGGTCGAGCATGGACAGATATTCGCTGGCGCTGAAAACCGCCAACTGCGCGCGCTCGGCGCGGTTGATGAAATCGGTCAGGTATGCGGCCGGGGACTGAAACGTGAGCACATCCGGCGCGACCAGCCCACGCCCGACGAGGTCTTCGTAGAAGCCCAGCACCGTGCCAAGCGCGGTTTCATCGATGCTCATGGCGCCGTCGCTCGGGGTCAAGCCGCCGGCGGCCAGATATTGCAAATAGAATGTCTGGTTTAGCCCATTGGTGCGCGCGGCCGGGAACAAAAAGGCGGAGTCGCTGGCGAGGACATCGTCGAAACTGAGCCGGTATCCGCTGTTCTGCAGCGGCTGCGAATGGACGGCCAACAGCAGGTCAAACAAGTAGGGCAAGCCATAAAGCGCGCTGCCCGTTTCCAGCGGAATCTGACCGAATACGAGCCCGTTGTCCAGGTCATTTATGAGCGAGGAGGGGAACAGAGTCTCCAGCGATTGCAGATAGCGGCGCGCCTGCGTTGGTGTGAACTCACGCCGGCGGATCAGTGCGACATCGGGCAGGGCGGCCGGCGCGATGTCTTTGCCAGCGCGGATGGTGGACATAATGCCGCCGACCTTGCCGACATCTTTGATTCGAAACTCAATTTCGGCATCGTTGTTGCGGGAAAAGGCGGCGCTGTGCTCGCTCAACAATTGAAAGGCGTCGCCCGATTCAACCGATATCAGCGGCGCCGGCAGCCAAACTTGAAGCCTTGTGGGCGCCGCTTCTTCGTCCGGTGATGCCTCTTGCGCGCCCGCGCCGATGCCTGCGACAACCAGCAATACAAGGACAATCGCGCTCTTCGCCCAGCCTCTTGCCACAGCCAGTCTCCTGTCGTACATCGGCTGCTTCACCGTGAGAATATCTCCATCACGTCTTCCGGATTCCGCGCGAGCGAGATCATGCCATGATATCCGTCCGCCAGATACGGGCTTTCTTCCAGGATAGAGATGACATCCGCCCACATGCGTCCGTAACAGACGAAGGGCAGGCGCTTTACGCCGCCGACGCGCATCAGTTCCCAGGTTTCAGCGATCTCGTGCAGGGTGCCGATGCCGCCGGGCATCGCCAAATAGCCATCGGCGTTTTCCACCATGTGCAGCAGCCGATCGCGCAGATCCGCGTAGTTGACAATCTCATCAAGGTAGCTGTTTGGCTTGACATTGAATTGCAAGCCAATCTGATCCGTGGTCACGCCGATGACATGCCCGCCGGCCTGGCGCGCGCCTTTGCTCACCGCCTCCATGACGCCGAAGTAGCCGCCGCTCATGACGGTGTAGCCGGCTCGGGCAAGACCGCTCCCAATTGTCAGCGCGTCTCGATAGACGGCGTCACTCGCTTGCACCTGGGAACTGCCGTAAACGGTGATTGTCTTCATCGGCGCTCGTCTGAAACTATCGTTCCGGTCAGGCATCGAGTATAGCAGACATCGCCCGGCGTTCTATGAGCGGTTTCACCAAGCCGAGCGGACACAGCTCCAGCCATGTGACGTTAGGAATAGAAGCGCGTCCGCTCAATTATGGCCGGCAAAGTGCAATTTGTGGCTGTATCTGCTAACATGAGAGTAGGCTGGAACTGGAGTTGACATGATTTTCGCCTTGTGGCTTAGACGTGATACCCCGATTTTTGGGGGACGAGAAGTCGGTGATTTCTAAGCTATACTGGCAATTCGTACGATACGACGAATGGGAGACACGATGATACGACAATGCATGATGCTAATCGCTCTGATCTTGCTGCTCATGCCGGCGGCTGGCGCGTTTGCGGATTCGACGGGCGGCGTTTTCTGTGGCGACCTGGCCGAGGCCGATTGCCAGATTCTGCTCGACAATGACGCCGCAATGGATGAAGTCCGTAGCGTTGGATTCACCGCGCGCTTTGCATTTGATATGGGCGGCGACGGCATAGACGCGCTTTTTCACATGAGTGGCGCGGGCAGCGGGCGTCTGGCCTTTGATCCAGCCGCCGCCGCGGCGCTCGAAGAGCCGGAGGCCTACGCCGACCTCGAAGGCGCGGCCGCGCTGATGGAAGCGTTTTTCGCCTCAACGGCTGCGGAGTTGACGTTTGACGTCAGCGGCGCAACGACAGAAGAGGACTTTGCGCTGCAACTCAACATGATAATGCAGGATGGCGTGATCCTCCTCGACGGCGCGTCCCTGGAAGCGCTGATGGGCGAATCGATGGGTGAACTGGAGTGGCTTGGCTTCGATACGGAAGGCATCTTCGACGATATCTTTGCGGATGCCGGCGTGAATGCGGACAGCCTGGCAACGCTTACTGCTATGGAAGAGGCTGAAGCGGAATTCACGACAATTGAACGCCTGGCCGATGACGTTGTCAATGGCGTGCCGGTGGCTGTGTTTCAGTCCAGCGTGGATCTAAACGCCATCTTGTCCGGAATGACGGTCGAAGATCTCATTGCTGAGGCGCGGCCCAATCAGCTGGGAGATGTGGACACAGCCTTCGCGCTGATGCAGGGCCTTGACGTCAAGAAATTCTCAACCCGGCAGTACATCGGGATAGACGACCTCTACACACATTGGGTAGACATGTCGATGGACGTCGCTTTGTCTGGCGAGGCGCTGGGCATGGAAAGCCTCGACATGTGGATAACCATGTCATTCGGCATGAATCTGGCTGACTTCAATGAGACTTTCGACGTGTCGATTCCAGAAGACGCCTTCGTATTGCCCCTGGCGATGTTGGCGCAGATGGGCAGCCAGTAGCGCGTACATGCGGCGGACGGGTGGAGCGCTGCCCGTCCGTCCGATATCAATCTGCCATGTAAAGAGCGGAGAGGGTGGGATTCGAACCCACGGTACCCCGAAGGGTACAACTGTTTTCGAGACAGCCCCAATCGTCCACTCTGGCACCTCTCCCGAGCGGACCCCAAGTATACACATGCGAGCGCGAAATTGAACAGCGGCAAGGCGCGCTTTATTATTGATCTGCGTCTGCGCGCAGACGCTTGAAGAAGTCGCGAATCAGGTCGGCGGCCTCGTCGGCGTAGAGACCGCTGTCGACATGCAGCCGATGGTTGAGCCGGTGATGCCGCGTCAGGTCAAAGACGCTGCCGGCCGCGCCCGCTTTTGGGTCCCGCGCTGCGTAGACCAGCCGCGGCAGACGCGCCAAGACCATCGCCCCGGCGCACATGGCGCATGGCTCCAGCGTGCAATAGAGCGTCACCTCGTCCAGCCGCCAGCTGCCCAGCGCCGCCGCCGCCTCGCGAATGGCGATCATTTCGGCGTGGGCGGTGGGGTCCTTGTCGGCTTCGCGCCGGTTGCGGCCGCGGCCGATGATTTTGCCTTGACGCACTGCCAGAGCGCCGATCGGCACGTCCTTGCTGTCCCGGGCGCGCTCGGCTTGGTCCAGCGCCAGGCGCATCCATTTCCGATCTTCCTCCGAGATTGGCATCGTCAGAACAGATCCATCTGCTGCGGCGCGTCGGGGTCGGGTTGTTCAGCGTCCTCATCATCGGAGAGGTCGGCTGCGGCGCCCGCTTCACGCAGGCTTTCGTCGGCGGCGACGCTGTCTTCGAATGTGACAGGTTCGCTGTCGTCGTCGATTCCGGCGATGGTTGCCGCGGGGAAAACCGTCTCGGCGCCTTGGGTTTCTTCTTCGGGCTCCAGCGCAATGGGTTGGCCGTCGGCGTCGTGCCTCGCATCGTCAACTGTCACGCACTGCGGGCAGAGGCATTCAGCGGGATGCGCCTGCGTCAGTTTGCCGGCGTCGAGGATCTGCTGGTCAGCGACGAATCCGTCGCCGACCTGGTCAACACGCATCGTCGCTTCGATCCGCAATTGGGTCAGTTCATCTTCGCGAAAGCCGACATTTTGCAGGACCGCGGTCAGAGAGGACAAGGTGATATGATCCTGCTCGCGAATGACGTGTTTGTATTGTTCGCGCAAGCTGCGCAGCCACTCTTCGTGAAAGACGCTTCGCTGATCCATAAGCCTGAACCTGTCAGATCAAATTATTGTTGGCCGGGCGCCCGCCGCAGATTTACGCTCACTGCTGATTCTGCTGATCGGGATGGCGCTGATAGAGCCGCGTGATATGCAGCAGCGTGTCTCTGCCCGGGTTGTCAAGGTCGCGCTCCTGAATGCGCCAGGTCCAGTTGCCCGTCGATACGCCCGGCGTATTCATGCGCGCTCCGCTGCCCAAGCCCAGCACATCTTGCATCGGCATGACAAAATCCGCGGCGGCGGAGCGCATGCCAACCCGCGCCAGCGTCCAGACGATATCTTGTATGTCTTGCCCGAGGTAATCCTTGACGAAGGCGCGCGTTCGCTCATCGACTTCATTCTCCCACCAGCCGCGCGTCGTGTTGTTGTCATGGGTGCCGGTATAAACGATGCAATAAACGGGATGGTTATGGGGCAGGAAGGGATTGGCGGGGTCGCTCCAGGCGAAGTGCAGCACTTTCATGCCGGGCAGCCCGAAGTCATCGCGCAGCTTTTCCACCGCGGGCGTTATCACACCGAGGTCTTCCGCGATGATCGGCAAGTCACCCAAGGCGGCCTTTATCGCCTGAAACAAGGGCGCGCCAGGGCCTTCTACCCAGCGCCCCTTGATGGCGGTTGGCTCGCTCGCCGGGATCTCCCAATAAGCTTCAAAGCCGCGAAAATGGTCGATGCGTATGCTATCCACCAGCCTCAGCAGCGCCCGGATGCGTTCGATCCACCAGTGATAGCCGCCCGCTTTTTTCACCGCCCAGCGATAGAGCGGGTTGCCCCAGCGCTGGCCTGTCGGGCTGAAATAATCGGGCGGCACGCCGGCGATGACTGTCGGTTGCCCGGCTTCATCCAGGCTGTATTCATGCTGGTGCGCCCATACATCGGCGCTGTCATGAGCGACGAAGATCGGCAGGTCGCCGATAAGCCGGATGCCTTTGACTTGCGCATGATTTCTCAAAGACGCCCATTGCCGCTGGAAGAGCCATTGACGAAAGCGCTCCAGGTCCATTTGATCGGCGGATGCCTCACGTGCGCTCGCGAGCGCCGCCGGGTCACGCCGCCGCAAATCAGCCTCCCATTCAGTCCAGGAACGCAGCTTGTGCCCGCGTTTCAAGGCGATGAACAGGGCAAAATCATCAAGCCAGAATTTATTCTCGCTGACAAATGATTCAAAGTCCCGCTTGAGCGCGGTCTCGGCATCGGCCCGGAAGCGGCGATACGCCAGCGCCAGCTTCTGATTGTGATAAGGGATGATCCAGCCATAGTCTACGCGAGCGCTCGGAAATGGCGGTGTATCGGCGAGGTCGCTCTTTCGCAGAAGACCCTCTTCAACCAGCCGGTCGAGACTGATCAAATTGCTGTTGCCAGCGAAGGCGGACAGCGTCTGATATGGCGAATCGCCGTAGCTCGTCGGTCCCAGCGGCAGCACCTGCCAGATTGACTGGCCATGCGCCGCCAGCCAGTCGACAAAGCGATAGGCGCCGGCGCCCAAATCGCCGATGCCGTATCTGCCCGGCAGCGAAGTCGGATGAAGCAAGATGCCGCTTGAGCGCTTGGTCCCGGTCACCTTTGTGGCCTTGTAATTGGCGGGCTATTCAAAGCTCAACAATTCGAAAGGAATTCGCCGACAGCCCTTGCCAGCCCAGCCTCCGGGACTGTCGCTTCGCTGCCATCGCGCAGGCGCCGCAGCTTGACGACGCCAGCCGCAATCTCGTCGGGACCAACGATGACGACGATGGGTATGCCTTTCTTGTCGGCGTGGGCGAGCTGCCGCCCCAACTTGCGCCGCCCCAGATAGACCTCCGTGTTGATCCCCGCCGCGCGCAGTTGCCCCCCGATGCGTGTTGATGCGCGCCGCGTCTCTTCGCTGAAGACTGTCACCAGCGCCTGCACAAGCGTGCCGCCAAGGTGCGGCGGATACAGGTCCAGCTCGTCCATCAAATCAATGATGCGCTCGATGCCGAAAGAGGTGCCAGTCGTCGGCAGGCTTTGGCGGCGGAACATGCCGATCAGGTTATCGTAGCGCCCGCCGCCGCTGATGCTGCCCAGGTTCGGCTGGGATATGACGGTCTCGAATATGGGGCCGGTGTAATAACCGAGCCCGCGCACCATGGTAAAGTCAAAGTCATAGTGCTCGTCAGCGATGGACGCGTCCGCCAGCAGCTCGGCCAGTTCGCGCAATTCCGCCAGGCCATTGTCGCCGCCGCCGATCGTCTTCGCAGCCCGATCCAGGCTGTCGCCGCCCGGCTCCCTGGACTGTATCAAGTCCATCATGCGGCTGACCGCGGCCGCGTCGATCCCGCGTTCGATCAGCTCTTTCTGCACGCCCTCAGCGCCGATTTTGTCGAATTTGTCGACGCTGCGATAAAGATCGGCCAGTTTATCTTGGGGGACTCCCGAATATTCGCCTATCGCGGTCAGCAGCTTGCGATGGTTAATCTTGATGATGAACTGCGGGAAACCCAGGCGCTTGAGAATCTCATGCATCATGATGATGATTTCGGCATCGGCGCTCATGCTCGCGGCGCCAACGATATCGGCATCGCATTGCCAGAACTCGCGATAGCGCCCGCGCTGTGGCCGTTCCCCGCGGAAGACCGGCGCGATGTGATAGCGTTTGAAGGGCAGGTTGAGCTGGCTCTCGTATTGACCGACCAGGCGCGCCAGCGGCACCGTCAGGTCGTAACGCATCGCCAGCGGGTCCTTCGCGCTGCGTCCGTGCTGCGCCGTGAAGATCAGCTGCTCGGCGTCCTCGCCGTATTTGCCGAAGAGCGTCTCATGCAGCTCGAGGATCGGCGTATCAATCGGTTCGAAGCCGAAAAGATGGAATACCTCCCGGATGCGGTCAAGCGCGTAACTGCGGCGCAGCATCGTCTCGGGCAAAAAATCGCGAAAGCCCTTGGGCGTACGCGGCGCGATGACTCGGCTCATCGTCTCTCCTGTACTGGCCGATCAGAATTATGAAGGTCCGGCGCCAACTTAGCGCTGCGACAACCGGACTGCGAGCGGGCGATCCTTGCCGGCATCGCCCGCCCCTCACACAACTTTAGCGGCAAGTCAAACCGCCGCGCGCGCTGCCAGCGCCTGACGCTTGACTTCTTCGATTTGGGCGTAGTGCCCAACTTCGTGGGAGAGGCCAAATAGAAAGGCGGCCGGCGCATTCATCTCGCCGAATTTGGCCGTGAAGCGCTCCGATACATCGCGGCAGGTATCGAGCAGTGGCGCATCGGGCCAGGTTGCCAGGTAGGCATTGCGCATGCGCCGGCTCTCTTCCAGCCGCTGGCGGGCATGGGCGACGGTACTGATATCGCGCCAGGGCGTTTCATAACGCGGGCGTTCGGAGGCCGGCACGCCGCGCGCCAGGAGCGAGCTCAATGCCGCGCCTTCTTCCGAACTGGCGGTGACATGCGCGATGAGATGGCCAAAGGTCCAGCCGATATGCTCTTCGCCTTCGACAGCAAAGGGATCGTCCGCCTCCGGGTCTTCCGGCTCGAAGGCGACATCGGCGTCATTGAGCCCGTCGAGCAGGCTGAGCAGGAAATCGACGCTCTCGTCGCTGAGCCGTTTCAAGGCTTCCGGGCCGATGTTTTCCCGCGCTGCATATTCGAGATAGGTCAGGGCGCCGTCGCGCATAGGTGAAAAGTCGATCATGAAAGTCTCTCCTGATGGTCTGTGGCTTCTCATTCTACTGACTGCTGCAAATTCGACAACCTTACATGCTGGCGGCGGTCTGCGCCTCCTTTCTTTGGCTCGTGAGCGTTTTTGCCCTGTCCCGGCAAGCTCGGTTGGTGATAAGTTTCGCCAGTGGTAAACTGAAGTCACGACAGAGAATTGGCGACATAGGACTCAAACAAGCGAGATTGATGCTCACTGACGTAGAAAAGATGCTATTCATACTGCTGGCGCTGTTTTCTCTGGGCGCCAGCGCCGCCGGCTTCAGGGAGATGTTTCAGATCATCGGGCGCGGGCAGGGCAGCTTGCGTCTGGATGGCATCATCGGCCGCGCTCTCTACGCCATCGCCGTCTACCTGACGCAGCGCAGCACACTCAAGACGCGCCCGTTGACCAGTCTCATGCATTGGGGCGTCGTCTTGGGATTCACCTATTATTTTCTGATCAACTTTCTGGATCTGCTCATCGGCTTCCTGCCGGGCTTTGAGGGGCGGCTCATGGCGCTGGGGTCCGCCTATGACGTCTATCGTTTCCTTGGCGACGCGCTGAGCGTCGTGGTCTTGGTCGGCATAATTTATTTCATCCTCCGGCGGTTGGTATTGCCCAACAAGGCGGCTTTGCAATTCAATGACAACGTGCTTTTGCATCCCGCTGTTGAGGCCGGCGCCATTACCCTGGATTCCATGATCGTGGCCGCCTTCATCGTTTTGCATGTCGGGGCGCGATTTCTGGGGGAAAGCGTGGCTGCCGCGCAGCACGGGGGCGGCCCTTTCATGCCGTTCGCCAGTCAAGCGGCGCTGATATGGGGGGGATTAAACGCCGACGCCCTGGAGATGATGCGTCATCTCTTCTGGTGGATTGCCCTGGGCGGCATACTGATTTTCCTGCCTTATTTCCCCCAGAGCAAACACGCCCATCTTTTCATGGCGCCAATGAACTTTCTGACGCGTCCGCGGCGGCGTTCCATGGGCGAGTTGACGCCGCTTGATTTCGAAGACGACACAATCGAACAATTTGGCGCCGGACGCCTGGAGGATCTGCAGCGGACGCACATCCTTGACGGCTTCGCCTGCATCATGTGCAATCGCTGCCAGGATGTCTGCCCGGCTTACGTCACCGGCAAAGAGCTGTCTCCTTCGGCGCTTGAGGTCAACAAGAGATTCTTGATCAAAGATCAGTGGGAT
Organism: Chloroflexota bacterium; assembly: GCA_011523545.1. Lineage (GTDB taxonomy): Bacteria > Chloroflexota > Anaerolineae > Aggregatilineales > Phototrophicaceae > UBA6055. The sequence continues at coordinate 28,253 of WTGN01000027.1, forward strand.
GTGCTCGCAGGCGGGGCGGAATCAGACTGGACGCTCGCCGGCGGGCTGCTGAGCGAGTCGGCGCTATGGGCTTGCACCGCTTGCGGCGCCTGCATCGACATTTGCCCGGTCGGGAATGAGCCCATGTTCGATATTCTTGACATCCGTCGCGACGCCGTGCTGATGCAAAGCGAGTTCCCCGCGGAGCTGCAAGGGGCCTTCAACGGCATGGAACGGCAGGGCAATCCCTGGCAGATTGCCGAGCCGCGCAGCGCCTGGACCGCCGGCTTGGATTTCGCCGTTCCCACGGTCGAAGAGAATCCGGACTTTGATCTGCTGTACTGGACGGGCTGCGCGGTGAGTTATGACCCGCGCGCGCAGAAGACGGCCCAGGCGCTGGTCAAGCTGCTGCGCGCCGCTGAGGTGAATTTCGCCATTTTGGGTGACAGCGAGGCTTGCACGGGCGATGTCGCGCGTCGGGCGGGCAACGAGTATCTGTATCACGAGATGGCCAGCGCCAACATCGAGGCGCTTTCCGCGCTCAAGCCCAGGCGCATCGTCGTCACCTGCCCGCACTGCTTTCACAACATCGGCGTGGAATACGCTGCCTTCGGCGGAGAATACGAAGTTGTGCATCACAGTGAATTGATCGCCGAGCTCATCGCCGCCGGCCGCCTGCCGCGGGACGCCAACTCAGCGCAGTGGAGCAATGTGACCTTTCACGATCCTTGTTATCTGGGCCGTCATAACGAAATCGTGGAGGCGCCGCGCGACGTCCTTAAGGGCGTCGGCCTGCCCTTGCTTGAGATGCCGCGAAACCGAAAGAACTCCTTCTGCTGTGGAGCGGGCGGCGCTCAATTCTGGAAAGAAGAAGAGCATGGCGACCGCAAAGTCAGCATGGAACGTTTTCAAGAAGCGGCATCGACGGGCGCGGAGACGCTGGCGGTCGGCTGCCCATTCTGTATGCGCATGTTCGAGGACGCGCGCGTGGACACCGGCGCCGGCCCGCAGGTTGTCGATATTGCGGAAGTGGTGGCGAGCAGCTTGGAGCGCCCTTGACCGTACCGCCGCGCTTTGACCGCAGGTTCATGGTTCCGTTTCCTCGCTTCCGATGCTCGTTTCGATGTGACTGTGGAGGAATCTGTGGCAGCGTTTGATTTCGCCGATGTGCCGACGCTGGAAACGGAGCGGCTGTGTCTGCGGCGCATCAGCGCGAATGATCATCTTGATTGGATGGCGGTTTGGCATAGCCCGGGCGCGCTCGATTATCTCATCGACTTTGACGACGCGCCGCAGGACGATGTCGGGCGCGAAATCATCGCCTGGGCCGACAGAATCACGCAGGAAAAATCGGGCATACGCTGGGCGATCACGCTCAAACCGGCGGACCGGATGATCGGTTCTTGCGGCTTTCATCTGTATGAACGGCGCCACCGGCGCGCTGAAATTGGCTACGAGCTGCACTCGGATTATTGGCGGCGCGGCATTATGACCGAGGCGACGGCGGCGGTCCTGTGCTTCTGCTTTGATCGGCTCCGCTTGCATCGCGCTGAAGCTGATGTGGTGGAAGGCAATGTGGCGTCGGCCGCCTTGCTAAGAAAATTGGGCTTCACGCTGGAAGGCGTCTGGCAAGACCGCGTGCGCAATCGCGGCGCATTTCACAGCCTGTGGCAATTCGCTCTGCTTGAACCGGATTATCGTGCGCTCAGGAAGGGCGATGGCCACCGGTGAGAGGGCGTGACCGACCGCATCTGTTCGCAATGACCGCAGTGCTGCTTCTGGGTTTCGCCTTGGGCGCGCTGCAACTGAATGCGGATTTCCTTTGGCTGGACGAGTTGTACTCGCTCTCCAATATGGGCGTTTTCGCCGAGCCATTCAGCTTGACCGAAGTTCATGAATCCCTGGCTGCGCACAGTCAAAATCATGTGCCGTTATACTTTTTCCTCGGCTCCTGGTGGGCGCGCCTCGTGGGCTGGACGCAAGTCCCCATGCGTTATCTGTCGCTGCTGTTTGGCGTGCTGCTAATTGCCTGGCTCTATCGCTTCGCCGCCGACCGGCTCAATCGTTCGACGGCGATGACGGCAGCGCTGCTCTTGAGCACAAGCGGCTTCGTCTTGCTGTACTTTCATGAGATCCGCATGTATACGCTGCTGCTCTGGCTGACTGTCGTACATGCCTGGCTGTATTGGCGATTGATCTCGCGCGACGAGGCCAAAGCCTGGGAATGGTTTTGCTTCATCGCCGCCGCCAGCGCGCTGCTCTATACCCATGTTTTCTCGCTGTTCGTTTTCTTGGGCTTGGGCCTGCATCATCTTATTTTTGCTTCGCGGATCAGGCAGTGGCGTCGGGTCATTTTGGCCTGGGGCATTGGCGCGCTGACCTTTCTGCCATATCTGCCGCATTATCTTCCCGGGGCGCTGGCCGAGCGCACACTACCGGGCCTGCAAGCGAGCGCCCTGGATGCGCTCACTTTGGCGCGGGAATTGGCTCATATTGTCGTCAACGGCCTGGAGTTCTTGTGGCTGCCTATATTGCTTTTCGCTTCCCTGGCTTTCCGGCGGCGGCGCAACCGGCATGTCGAGCAGCTGTTGACAGTGTGGGCCGGCATCGTTCTGTCGCTTATTGTTTTCAATGAAGTTTTTCCCGTCATCGACAGGCTGCGCTTTCGCTTCTTTCTGCCCGCGATGCCCTTCTTTGTGATTTTCTGCGCCTATGTCCTGGTGGCGGCGGGTCGCCTGCGGTATTTGACAGTGCCCTTTCTGCTCATTTGGATTGCCGGCGGGCTGCACATTCGCAGCCTGGGCGACAGTTGGGCTTATGCCGGGCGAAACACGCTGTTTGACAGCATTCCGCCGCTCCACCGCAACACTGACGCGCTTCAATTCAAAACGAGGGATTTGGACTCCGTCGTCGGATTCAGCCAATCGAGATTTGTTGATCATGATCTTCGACATGGCAGGAGCCTGGCCGATTATTATTTCAATGCGGTGCTCGGCCGTGATCACGCCTTCATTCTTGCTGAAGCGGCTGAGCGCGACGCGCCGGCGGAAGTCGAGAATCTCGTCGCCGACCACCCATTTCCCCTTTTTGTATATGATCCTTCGAATAAGCCCAGCGGCGTTGACGCAATCCTACAGGCCGCGCAGGCCGCCTACAGCGCCTGTGAGATTCTGGTGGACGAGCAGACCCTAATCGTGCAGCGTTACGTTATCAAGCCGCTGACATGTGACCGGGAATACCAGCCTGTTCAGTACGAAAACGGCATCAAGATCCTGGACAAATTCGCCGATTTCGACAGCGAACGGGGCAGCGTCCGCATCGTCACCGGTTGGGAAGTCGCCGATGACACCCAGCTGCAGAAGTACAACGTGTCGATCCAGCTCATCACGGCGGATTGGCAGAACGTGTCGCAAGCCGGCGACCGGCACTTGTATGACGAAATATTGAAATGGTACAGCGTTGAGATGCCAACCGCGGTCTTGCCGCCCGGCGATTATCGCGCTGTTGTCGTCCTCTACGACCGATTCAGCAATGCCAAGGTGAGCGGGACCGACCTGAGAAGCGGCGAAACAGGCGCGATTCTTCCCGTGTTTGCCTTTACAATAACAGAAAACTTATCAGAGGAATCTCAGTAGTGTTGATGCCCATGACCGGGCGGGCGAATCCAGATGCGCCGGCATATGGAACGCGCCTACACAATGATGCGCGGACGTTGCCAGCCATCGGCCTTTATCGAGCGGTGGCGCTTTGGCGCTCACTTCACAATTTCGCTCGCCATGTGTATAAGTCTTGTGCCCGGCGATAATGCCGGCGGGGAAATCCTGAGCTTGCGCCGGTAGAAATATGCTGGTTCTTGTCGGATGGTTTCTAAGCAAATGAAGAACTCTCGCCACATATCTCCCTACTTTATGTTGCCTGTATTGCTGCTGGCGATGGCGCTGGGCGCGGTCGGCCTCAATACGGATATCGTGTGGATGGATGAGATGTTCTCGCTGGGCAACATGGGCGCCTTTGATGACTTCTTCAGCCCGGTCGAGGTGCTGGCTTCCCTTTCGGAAGAAAGCCCCGATCACGTCCCGCTTTATTTTGTCCTGGGTTCGCAATGGGCGCGGCTCGCCGGCTGGTCGCAAGTGGCGCTGCGCTATCTTTCGCTGCTCTTTGGCTTGCTGCTGATTGCGTCCGTCTATCGATTGACGGCGGACCTGGACAATCGCTTTGCCGGCCTGGTCGCCGCCTTTCTCGTGACAACCTGCGCCATGATCAATCTGTACAGCCATGAAATCCGCATGTACACGATGCTGTCTTGGCTGGCCATCGCGCATGCCTGGATGTATTGGCGCCTGCAGGTTGAGGGACGCGGGGGCCGCCCGACCCAATTCTTCTTTGTCGTCAGCGCCATCCTGCTGCTCTATGTTCATATCTTTTCGGTGTTCTTTTTTGTCGGGCTCGGCCTTCAGCATCTCATTTTCGCGAAGATTACGCGCCGCTGGCTCGGCATCGTCGCCGGCTGGGCTATCGCCGTCTTGGCATTTCTGCCGTACCTGCCCATTTTCGCTGTCGGTTTCCGCGGCGTGACGCGCTCCACCACCATTGCTGCCAAGGCCCTGCCGAGCGGAGAGATCGCCGAGCTATTGGCGCACTTGCTGGTGAATGAAGTCATTATTCTCTGGCTGCCGATAGTCGCGCTGGCCGCGCGGCTTTTGGCGCGCCGACGCCAGGGAAACGTTCTTCGAATCCTGGTCATGACGCTGTTCATGATTGGCGCGATTTTCTTATTCAACAGCGTCCACAAGAGCCTGAACCCGACGCGCTTCCGCTACTTCGTTATCGCCATGCCCTTCTTTTGCGTTGCCGTCGCGATGCTCTTGGCGGCTGAATCTCGCTTGCGAGCCCTGCTAATCGTATCGCTGGGTCTGTGGGTATTCGGGGCAGTTCAGATTTGGCAGCAAGGGGCGGAATGGCGCTTTTCCGGCAGGCAGACGCTATTGATGAAACATCAGCCCATGCACCGGCTGACGGATGCTCTTTTCGATGAAGTGAGGCCGCAGGACCATGTCGTCGGCATAGCGCGTTCGCCGATGATGAATTGGCGTTACAAACACGGCGCCACGACCTCGGAGTATTACATGGATGTGATCCTCGGCGTCACTGGCGGCTTCGTAAACAAGCGTTTGGAAGGCGAGGAGCTGCAGGTGGAAATCTCGAAGCGGCTCGACGATTATCCATACCTCATATACTCCTACGATCCAACTTATATGCCCGTTGCCCTGGACGACCTGCATCAAGTTATTCAGGCCGACTTCAAAGCTTGCGAAGTGCTTTTCGACTTGCCGGAGCTATTTGCCCAGCGCTACGTCGACCGCGCAATAGAATGCGATCGGGAATATGAGCCTATCCACTACGAAAACGGTATCAAGATCGTCGACAAGTTCGGTGAATTCGACAGCGAGCGAGAGACCGTCAGAGTAGTGACCGGTTGGGAAGTCGCCGATGAAACGCTGCTTTACCAGTTCAATGTCTCAATCCAGATAATCACGCCCGATTGGAGACAGGTGAGCCAATACGGCGACCGCGACAGCCATTTACACAACAAAGTTCTGAAATGGTACGATGTCGAGATGACAACGGCGGGCCTGCCGCCGGGGGATTACCGCGTCGTCGCGATTGTCTACAACCGGTACCAGAGCAATGATAAGCTAGCCGGCGTCGACTTGACGACGGGCGAGGCTGGGGCAATTCTGCCGATCTTCACGTTTACGATTGAATAATGGATTCGCCGACTTGTCGGCTACAGGTTCAGGAAGCGCCCTTCCAGGCCATGCGCCGCCTCTTTGAGTGCCTCGCTCAAGGTCGGGTGGGCGTGTACATTGCGCGCGATCTCGGCGGGCGTCAACTCGGCCGAGCGCGCCAGCGTCAACTCCGGCAGCAGTTCTGTTACGTCATGCCCAATCATGTGCGCGCCCAGGATCTCGCCATATTTCGCATCGCTGATTAGCTTGACGAAGCCGGCCGCGTCGCCCATGCCCCGCGCTTTGCCGTTCGCCTGGAAGGGGAACTTGGCGACATTGATTTCGAAGCCGCGTTCTTTGGCCTGCGCCTCGGTGTAACCAAAGCTGGCCACCTGAGGTTGGCAGTAGGTGGCGCGCGGCATCATGTCGAAATCCAGTGTCACCGTCGGGGCGCCCGCTATATTTTCCGCCGCGACCACGCCCATCGTCTCTGCGACATGCGCCAGCATCAGCTTGCCGGTCACATCGCCAACGGCATAGATGTTGGAAAGGTTGGTTTGCATTTTCTCGTTGATCTTGATGGCGCCGGCGTCGGTGAGCGCCACCCCCAGCTTGTCCAGACCGTAACCCTCGACCCGCGGTTGGAAGCCGATCGCTTGCAAGACGCGTTCCGCCTCCAGGGTCTTCTGGGCGCCGTCCGCTGGCGTCACCGTGACCGCAACCAACTTGCCTTTGTAATCAATCGCGTCGACGCTCGCGCCGGTCATAATCTTGATGCCCAGCTTCTTGAAGTGCTTCTGCAGTTCGGCGCTGATCTCCGGATCTTCCATGGGCAGGACGCGGTCAAAGAATTCCACCAACGTCACATCGACGCCGTAGTTGCGCATGATATAGGCGAATTCGACGCCAATCGCGCCGGCGCCGGCGATGATCACGCTGGCGGGCAGATTGTCTTGCATTATCTGCTCTTCGTAAGTGACGACCCGCTCGCTCAGTTCAGTACCGGGAAGCAGCCTGGTGGATGCGCCGGTCGCGATGATGAGATTCTTGAAGCGCAGCGTTTCATTCTGGCCGCTGTTGAGGGCGACGGTCAAGCTGTTGGCGTCTTCGATTGTGGCCCAGCCTTCGAAGGCTTCGATTTTGTTCTTGCGCATCAGGAATTGCACGCCCTTGGTCAAGCCATTGGCCACGCGTCGGCTGCGCTTGTAGGCGGCTTGATAATCCAATGTGAAGTCGCCGCTTATGCCGAAGTTTTTCGCCTGGTGATTCAAGATGTAGGCCAGCTCGGCGTTTCGCAGCAGCGCCTTTGACGGGATGCAGCCGACATTGAGGCAGACGCCGCCCCAATACTTCTTCTCGACAATCGCAGTCGATAACCCGAGCTGGCTGGCGCGGATTGCGCCAATGTATCCGCCCGGTCCGGCGCCTAGCACGACGACATCAAATTCCATTGTCATGAATTGCATTCTCCCGCTTCACGCCATTTGACAGCACGCGCTAGTCTACCGCAGCGCCAGTTACAATTGAAGATGAACTGCTCGGTTTGATTCTTACCGGCGGATTGCCAGCCTCTGCCGCTGCGCCTCGAAGAGGATCACCGCGGCGGCGCAGGCCACATTGAGCGACTCGGCCGCTCCCATCATCGGAATCGAGATCGAATGGCGCGCCAGATCAAGCCCGCGCTTGCTGACGCCCTGTGCTTCGCTGCCCAAGACGAGCGCCCAGCCATCGCCCCAGCGCACCTCGGTGTGGCGGGTAGCCGCGCCAGGAAGCGCCGCGTATACCACTAGATCCTGGCAAAAGGCGACGATTTCGCGCCAATTCGCCTCGACCAGCGGCAGCCGAAAATGCGCTCCCATGGCCGCGCGCGCCACTTTGGAATTATAAGGGTCGACGCAGGCCGGCGCCAAAATAACCAGGTCGACGCCGGCGGCGGCGGCACTGCGCATGATCGTGCCCAGATTGCCCGGCTCGCGGATGCCATCCAGGATGAGAACGCGCTGGGCCGCTTTTGGCAGTGACGGTCGTGGAATGTGAAATACCGCCAGGATGCCGGGCGCCTGCTGCGTGTCGCTGACGTGCCGCAAGACGGCTTTGCTCACGGGCAACAGGGCGCAGCGGACCTCCTGCAGCCGCGCAATCAATTCGTAGTCGGCGATGTCTGGCTGATAGAGGGCGGTCTCCGCTTTGCCGCCGCTACTCAGGGCGTCGGCAATCAGCCGGTCGCCTTCGAGGATGAACTTGCCGTCGCTCCGCCGGAGGCGCGCTTTGGTCTGCAAGGCTTTGATATGGCGGATTCGCTTGTTCTGCGTGCTGTTGATGAGATCCATCGCCGGCTAGTCGCAACAAAAAAGGGTCGTCTGCACGGACCCTTTGCCTCGAGTGAAATGCTTCGCTGCCCCTTAGGCGCTCTGTTTGGCCAGCTCGACGATTTTGCCGAATGTCTCCGCATCATGAATGGCGATGCCGGCCAGGCTCTTGCGATCGAGTTCAATGCCCGCGCGCTTCAAACCGTGGACGAGTTGGCTGTATTTCATGCCATTGAGGCGGGCGGCGGCGTTGATCCGCTGGATCCACAAGCGGCGCAATTGGCGGCGGCGCTGACGGCGATCGCGATAGGCGTACCAGAGGCTGCGCATCATCGCTTCGTTGGCGCGCTTGAAGTTTTTGCTGCGCGTGCCCCATTGCCCTTTGGTCATCTTGAGGATTTTCTTGTGTCGCCGGCGGCGCACGATGCCGGTTTTTGTTCTTGCCATGTGTATTCTCCGTACATGAAAGACCCGGCAGATCACGGCGCCGGGCCCTTGCTTTTCACTAAGTTTTGTAAAGCTACGCTGGCGGATTCGCCTTGTATTTGCCCAGATAGGGCGCCAACCGGCGGATGCGGCGCTGCGTCGCCTTTTCGCCAACTTCCATCGTTTTGTCCCATTGCCGTTTGACGCGCTTGGATGAGCGCCGGCGCAAGTGGCTTTTGCCACCCTTGGTGCGTACGATCTTGCCGGTCGCGGTCATGCGAAAGCGCTTGGCGGTCGCCTTGTGCGTCTTGAGTTTGTACTTGCGTGTCTTCTTCTTGCGCGGCACTATTGCTTCTCCGAACCTTGTCTGTTGTCCTTGATCGGCGCCAGAATCATGAGCATATCGCGCCCTTCCATGTTGGGGCGCTGCTCAACGACGCCGACATCCTTCAATTCATCCTCAATCCTGCCCAATCGATCGCGGCCGATGTGCTGATGCGTAATCTCGCGCCCGCGAAAGCGCACGCGGAACTTGACCTTTTTCCCTTCAAGCAGCCACTTTTGCGCCCGCTTGATGTCAAAACGCAGATGATATTCATCCGTCTTGGGGCGTAATTGAATCTCCTTGACCGTTACCTTGACCTGGTTCTTCTTGGATTTGCGCTCTTTCCGCCGCTGCTCGTATTGAAACTTGCCGTAATCCATAATGCGGCAGACGGGCGGTTCGGCATTCGGCGCGACTTCCACCAAGTCAAGACCCACGTCGTCCGCGCGGCCTTGCGCGTACTGGATGTTGACCACCCCGATATTCGTATTGCTGTCGTCTATCAAGCGGACTTCGCGTACACCGCGTATGTTTCCGTTGATCCTGTAAGGTGAACTCGCTATCGCCGCACGTCCCTTCTCCTGAAAATGCTCATCCTAGCTAGCGCAGCGGGCGCGGCTGCGCGCAGAAAGTGTAACATGTTCAAATTAAGCTTGTCAACCGCAGTTCGTGGATTGGGCGGCGTTATTCAACCGGCGCGAGCTTGAGATCGCGTATTTTCGCGACCGACGCCTCATATAAATTGATGAGTTCCGCATCGCTGCCTTTGAAACGACGAAGCGTCTGCTGGGCGCAGGCGGCGCATCCGCGCATGGCGCGATAACTGTCCGTCTCGCATGCCAGGCATCCATTTAACTCAATCATGAGGGACATCAAGGCGATGACCTCAACGCTGGTCTCAGATTTGCCAGCGAGGCTGTCTATCAATTCCGCCCAAGCCTGGCCACGCGTGTTGCGCAGCGCCGGAATCGCATAATGGGGAAAAAGAATTTCGTTGTCGGTATACAAAGCGGGATGGCCTCTTCTGTACCGTGATGACCTCAGGCTGGACAGACTGTATACGCACGATTATGAGGATAGGCTGATTTGGCGCGAATCGCAAGCCGGCAACCAGCTTTCATCAAATCGAGTTTTCCGCGCGACGCGGCGGGCTAAATCAGCGCATGAATCAGGCGCCGGGTGGCGGCCATCGCTTCGGCGCTACCAGCCAGCGTATCATTCCAGAGGCTGAACAAGATTCCAGCCACCTGCGCCCGCGCGAGCACATGCCTGAGCGACTCGACGCTGTCGCCCAAAGAGGGACCGCCGGGCTCCGGGTAGCTCATAGCGGGCATCTCGGCGCAATCGACGACATCGGTGTCAAAGTGAATGTACAGTGGTTTATCCGGCAACGGCGCCGCGTTTAAGCCGCCCAGCGTTTCATAAAGCGTGACATCGCTCGCTCGCAGCATGAGGCCCTCTTCCGGATCGAGATTGCGCGCGTCCGTGATGATCACATCGCTTTCGTCGATCGGCGCCAAATTCAGGCCGCGCATCAGGTGTTGATTGCCGCGCCCGACTAAAGCCGCCAGCGGCATCCCGCCGAGGAAGCCGCTGGGCGTCGTTTCCAGTGTATTGAAATCGCCATGCGAGTCATACCAAAGGATGGCGGGCGCCTTCGCTTCCAATCCCTTGACCATGCCGAGGCAGCTGGTGCAGTCATTGGCGAAAACAACCGGCACCCGCTCGGCATGATCGGCAACCGCGGCCGCCAGCGCGCGATTAACGGCGACCACCGGGTCGGCGGCGGCGAAATCCGGCGCTATCTCCACCCATTCGGCATTGAGCTCGGCGGCGATCCCGCTTTGGCGCAGTGCTTCAACTTCACAACGTTCCGGCAGCGCTTCGCCCAGATAGTAGGGTACGCCGATGCAGACATACGATGACATTAATTTCTCCTTAACTGCGATCGACGATGTTTATATGCCTCTGACATGTGTCCAGGGAATCCCAAACAGATCCTTGAACAGTTGCCAATTGAAGGCGACGAACTCACGAAGGACGGCATAGGGGAAAACGCGCGGATCCCGTATGCGAGCTGTCGGCACCGGGCTGGCAAATGCATCTAAACCGTACCGGTGAAAGAGCCAGCGCGCCCGCAGCATGTGCCCGGCGTCGCTGACCAGAACGACGCGCGACAAGCCCAGATCATCAAGAATCCGCTTGCTGTAGATGGCGTTCTCCTCTGTGCTGCGGCTGCGCTCTTCTGTCAATATCGCCCCGGCCGGCAAGCCCGCCCCGAGCAGAATTTCGCGGCAGGCGGCCGCTTCCGTGCGAGGAATATACTCCGATAGCCCGCCGGTGCACAAGACCAGCGGCGCTATTCCCTCGTGCCAGAGTGAGGCGCCATGCCGGCTGCGGCGGGTCAAGGCGGGACCCGGGCGACCGTCTTCCCGCAAGCCCGCGCCCAGCACGATGATGATGTCGGCGGTTTCAGCGTTGTCCTGCAAGCCGGTGACATGGACCGCAGCGATGAAGCCGATGAAATAGAGCAGGGCGGCGACAAGCACGAAGAGCAGGAAGCGCTTGAAAGGCCTGCGCGGTCTATTCTTTGTCGCTGCCATTGTCATTGATTAGGATAGATCTGCGCGGGCGTCCAGAGCATGAGCCGATTATGCCGCCGGCGGCGACAATTCTTATTTTGTCCTTTTGCGGTTCGCCAATCTGAGCGAGCGGGGCGCTTAACACTCGCTGTAACCGCAAGTCAGGCATTTGCGGCAATTCTCGGCGCGGATCAAGGTAATCGTCCCGCAAGCCGGGCATAAATCGGCGCGCGACATCGACGTGCCGCTTTCGGCGACGGCGAGCTTGGCGGCGCCGCCGCTGGCCTGCTCAATGGGCAGGTTCAGTTGCTGCGGCTGATCTTCCGGGAAGAACTCCATCTGCAAGACGCGCGCCACCGCATCTGGCAGTGACAGCACCCGTTTCGGACCGAAGCCAATCGGGCGCGCGCCGCCAATATCTTGCAACTGCTCGATGACCAGCTTGAGCATGTCGCGGCGGTTATGCGGCGCCGTCGTGCGCAGCTGCAAGGAAATCATCCGGCCCAGGCTTTCGGCGTCGGCCTGGATATCGGTGCCCGCCTTGGCAATGGCGATGAAGACCTCGAAGGGATTCTCCTGCTCATCATGGTTGATGGTGATGTATGCCGTGCCAAAGGGCGTCTGGGTCTTAACGGTTCGCCCTTGCAAGATATCCGGCCGCGGATAGACATGGTGCGGCGTCGTGGCTGGTTCCGTGTCGTCGTCGCCATTCAAGCCCTCCATTTCGCTTTCGGCACGTTCATCGCCTTTGAGCATCAAGACCTGTTCGTCTCGGCTGCCGTCGCGGTAGATCGTGCCGCCCTTGCAGCCAAGCTCGTACATGTATTGATAAAGCTCGCTGACTTCTTCAACCGTGTAATCATTTGGCACATTGCAGGTTTTGGAGATGGCGCTGTCGATCCAGCGCTGGAAGGCGCCTTGCACTTTGATATGCTCCCGCGGCGAGAGGTCCATCGCGGTGACGAAATAATCGGGCAAAGCTTCGGCTTCCGGATGCGCTTCGTACCAATCCCGCACAATCGGAACTTGCTCTTCATGCAAGCCGAGCCGGCTCTTGCGGTAATAAATCCAGGAGAAAAACGGTTCGACGCCGGTGGACGTATTGACCATCGTGCCGGTGGTGCCGGTCGGCGCTTGCGTCAGCAAAGTGACATTGCGGATGCCGTCTTGACCGATTTTCTCACGTATACTGGCGGGCATCACCTGCATGAAGCCGCTTTCCAAGAACTTTTCGGCGTCAAACATGGGGAAAGCGCCTTTTTCCAGCGCCAGCTCGCTCGATGTCTCGTATGCAGCGAGGGCGATCGTTCGATAGATTTCGTCAATGACGGCGACCGACTCATCGCTGCCGTAGCGGACGCCGAGCTTGAGCATCAATTCGGCAATGCCCATCGTGCCCAGGCCGACGCGCCGCTCCGACATTTGGACGTCGCGGTTCTCCTCAAAGAAATAAGGCGTCGTGTCGATGACATTATCGAGGAAACGCGTCGAATACGCGACCGCCCGGCGCAGCTGGTCCCAGGCGACATCGTCTGCGATTTCGTCGTAAAAGCGGGACAGGTTGATCGCGCCCAGGTTGCAAACGGAAAATGCGCCAAGCGGCTGTTCGCCACAGGGGTTGGTGCAAATCTGGGGATTGAAATACCAGCTGTTCGCCATCTTGTTGCTGCGCTCGCGGAACCAGACACCCGGCTCGGCGCTGGCCCAGGCGCTTTCGATAATCGCGTCCCAAAGCTCGCGCGCCTTGATCGTCTTGTACTGCAGGACCTTGCGCCCGCTGGCAACCCAGGTATCCAGGTCGCCATCCCAGAGCGCGTCATAATCAGGGTCGCGCGTATCGGGGAAGGCCAAGTCCCAATCGGCATCAGCTTTGACCGCCTCCATCAACTTGTCGGAAACGCCGACGCTGATATTGGCATTGGTGATTTTGCCAGATTGCCGTTTACTGTCGATGAAGTTAAAGATATCCGGGTGCCAGTCGTTCAGTATCAGCATCAGCGCGCCGCGCCGGCTGCCGCCTTGTTCGATGAGGCCGGTGACGAAACTGTAAAGCCCGCCCCAGGAGACGGCGCCGCTTGACCGACCGTTGACGCCTTTCACATAGGCGTGCCGCGGCCGCAGGGTTGACAGGTTAATGCCCACGCCACCCCCGCGCGACATAATCTCGGTCATCTGCCCGAGCGTCGTGATGATGCCTTCGCGCGAATCCTGCGGCGAGGGGACGACATAACAATTGTAATAGGTCAGGTCCTGATCGGTGCCGGCCGCTGTCAGAATGCGCCCGCCGGGCACAAACTTCCAATCATCCAGCAGCCAGCGGAATTTCCCGCTCCATTCGTCTTGTTTCGCCGCGCCGTCTTCCACCGCCGCCACGCCGCGCGCCACCCGGTCCATCATTTGCCCCGGCTCGGTTTCAATTGGCTTGTCGACATGCTCAAGATCGCGCACCACCACCTCGCCATCAAGCAGGGCGACGGTGACCTGGGGCAGGGCGATCTCCTTCACCCGGCCGATCTCGCGCTGGCCGGTCTTAGGGTTGACGACCACGATGACCGTGTCGCCGACCGCCAGGCTCGTCCGAGTCATATCCTTTTGGGCATAGCGATCGAGGAAGATCTTGTAGCCAAGTTCGTGCAATGTGCTGGTGCTTGCTTGCGGCTGTATCATGACGGTGTTATCCCAAGATGAATTGAATGCATTTAAGGAATCAAATCATCGTGCGCCAACGGAAATCTACAATTTGACTTCCTTCTGGCGCCGATGTGTTTTCTTCTAGAGATGTCTGTTGATGTGAAAAAATACGGTGACAACTTTTATAACATGAAAAGAATGTGCCTGCGAAGTGATGAAGCATGATTTTACCATATTTTCGTGTCAATTTCAAAACGGGCAGCTACTCACACCACAAATAATAGTCTAGCTCAAGCGTTCTGAAATCGCAAGTCTGTTCTAATTTTGCGGTCAATAGAAAAGTGGGCTGCAAAAGCCCACTCTCTTTGAAAGTATGTAACTTGCGCGCGGCTTATTGACGGCGATTGCGCTTCCGCAGAAATGCCGGCAGCTCGGTATTCTTGGGGTCGATGTTGTCGTAAGTGCGCGGATCTTCCTGCGGCGGGGAAGGTGGCGCCAGGCGGTTGCGCTGGAAGGGCGAGTTCGGCCCTGCAGGCGTGGATCCGCCGCTGCTGGCTGCCATGCTTTCGCCGGAGGCGTCAACTTCAACATCTTCATATATCGGCCGCTGAATCGACGGCGGGTTGGGCAGCGGATGGCTCTGGCGGATTGGCAAGGCGCCCGCTTCTTTCATGCTTGTCTCCAGGCGGCTGCGCTCGAAGCCAGTGGCGATGACCGTGATGTGAACCTCATCGCCCATGCTTTCGTCGATATGCGCGCCGAAGATGAGGTTGCATTCTGGATGGGCGCTGTCTTTGATGATGGCTGCCGCTTCATTGACTTCGAACAGAGTCAGGTCGCTGCCGCCGGTGATTGAGAACAGGATGCCGCGCGCGCCATCGATTGTCACATCAAGCAGGCCGCTGGTGATCGCCATCTCGGCTGCCGACCTCGCGCGGTCATCGCCGGCGCATCGACCGACGGCCATCAAAGCGGCGCCGCCTTCGGACATGACGGTGCGCACATCGGCGAAGTCGAGGTTGATCAAACCGGGCACGGTGATCAGCTCGGAAATGCCCTGAATGCCCTGGCGCAGCACATCGTCGGCCAGCGAAAAGGCCTGTTGCAGCGTCGAGCGCTTGTCCGCCATTTGCAGCAGACGGTCGTTTGGGATGACGATCAGCGTATCGACCTGGCTCTTAAGCGCTTCGATGCCGGTCTTGGCCAACTGCGCCCGCCGCGTGCCTTCAAATGTGAAGGGGCGGGTGACCACGCCAATCGTCAGAGCGCCCAGCTCCTTGGCTATCTGCGCGATGACAGGCGATGCGCCGGTGCCGGTGCCGCCGCCCATGCCGCAAGCGACGAATATCATATCGGAACCGCGCAGGACTTCGAGCAGATCTTCCGAGCTTTCTTCGGCCGCCTTGCGCCCAATCTCAGGATTGCCGCCGGCGCCAAGGCCGCGCGTCAGCTTGTCCCCGATGCGCACGCGCGTCTTCGCCTTGGACAGCATCAGCGCCTGGTTGTCGGTGTTGACCGCAATGAACTCAACGCCGCCCAGCCCTTCGTTGATCATGCGATTGACCGCGTTTCCGCCGCCGCCGCCAACGCCAACGACCTTAATCTGCGCGAAGTTTTCCCCGGTTATCAAATCATTGACCATAATGTCTACCCTCGTGAATCAGCACGCCAAGAGAACGTGTCCGGCTCTTTCAATTGCTCATTGTACGCGTATTGCCACCATGTGCAAATCAAATTAGAGGCAATAATTCGGGACAATTTTTATCAGAAGTCCTTAATCATCTTGCGGCAGAAAACGGCGCAGAATCTCATTCATCCGCCGGCCCCATTGGTTCATGGGCAGGCCCATCGTATCGACCGCTTCCGGCTCAATCATGGCGTCCATCTCCAACCCAAGCCGCAGCAAGCCAACGCTTGTGCTGTAGGCGGGGCTTTTGAGCGCGTCCGCGATGCCGGTGATTTTCTCCGGGTGGGCCAGGCGCACCGGCACGTTCAGGATGCGCGAGGCCAAATCGCGATAACCGGGCAATTGCGAGCTGCCGCCGGTGATGACCGCGCCCGCCCGCAGCAGGCCGGCATAGCCCGACCGTTTGATCTCTTTTTCCACCAGTTCGAATATCTCTTCAAAGCGCGCTTCGATGACCATCGCCAGATCGCGCCGCGACACCGGCAGTATCTCGCCGCCGAAAGGCTCAACAGGGAAGACTTCCGATTCGCTGACCGCGTTCATATCGGCATGGCCGCGCTGTATCTTAACCTGCTCCGCCAAGCCAAAGGGCACGCGCATCCAATAAGTGATGTCCTGCGTGACGTGGTTGCCGCCAACCGGGATGATGGCCGTATGCCATACGGTGCCGTCAATGAAGATGGCAAGATCGGTCGCGCCGCCGCCGATGTCAATCACCACCGCGCCCATCTCGCGTTCCTGATCGGTCAGGACAGCGTCGCCGGCCGCCAGCGGATTGAGAATGAAGCGGTCCACCAATACGCCGGCCGATTCGACCGCGTCTTCGAGGTTGGCCAGGCTGGTTGTCGAGGCGGTGATGATATGGGCGTCCACTTCCAGCCGGAAGCAGTGCATGCCCAGGGGACTGCGGATGCCTTCCTGGCCGTCGAGCGTGTAGCTGCGCGGCACCACGTGCAAAATCTCGCGGTTGTGCGGTATGGCGATATTGCGCGCGACGCTCATCGCCTTGTCGAGGTCTTCAGGCCCCACGCTGCGCGAGCCGGCGATGGTCGCCAAGCCGCGGCTGGTCAGCGAGGTGATGTGGCTGCCCGCCACGCTCACGAAGGCGCGGTTGATATCGTAGCCGCTGGATTTCTCCGCCTTGCGGACGGACTTGGCAATGGCGGAGGAAAGGGCGCCAACGTCATTGACGACGCCTTTCTTCATCCCGTCGCTGGGTTCAATGCCCAAGCCGACCACATAGACATCTTCCGGCCGGACCTCGCCGACGATCGTGCAAATCTTTTGTGTGCCAACATCAAGGCCTACTACTAAGTCACCCATGTGAGTTTAGAGCCCCCATATTACGCGGTAGAAAGGCGCCTCGGGATTCGCGATATTCAGCTCGGCAACTGGGATTGCGCGGCTGCTGTAATTCTCCGCCAGCACATCGTAGAGTTTGACTTTCTCGCTCATGACTGCCGCCGAGTCGCTGCCCATCCATATTTGCCAGCCCAATTCATTTGTCCAACCGAGACCGTGCACGGGATGAAAACTCAGGTGCTCTCCCTCGGGCAGAATCTGCCTGAGTTTCAGCGCGCCCAACACCATATCGCCGGTGAAATCTTCAGCGCGCGGCATGGGCCCGCCATAATCGCCCGCCACGAGATGAATATGCAGCAGATTCGGCATCTCGGCGCGGGCCGGCATCGCCCGCCCCTGAATATCGAGCCAGGTTTCGCCGTCGGCGTCCGCCCAGATAAGGGCGGGCTGGCTTTCTTGCACGATGATCGTAATCAGGTTTGGCGGCCATCCAAGCTCTACCGAGATATCGGCGATCGAATTCGAACGCAATACACTTTGACGAATCTCTTCCGGGTCCAGCCAGAACATGTGATAATCTGCGATATCAGCAAAGGCGAAGACTTCTTCGCGGCTTACGTAGTCGTTGCCGCGCACCTGTATCGACCGCACATAGAACACATCGCTGGAAAAGAATAGCACGAGAACGGCCCCGAAAAGGAGAAACATGAGCGCGCTGGACAAGCGCCAACGCGAAAAAGCCCGCCGGCGTCGGCCGCGCGTCGGCGCCGCCCGCTTGGGCGCGGTACCGGGCGCAAACCGATGCAGCACACCGGGCGGTCGATCCGGTTGCCGTCTATGGGCTTGAACGTGACTAACCACTCGGGGTCTTCCACAGGCTGCTTGATGCCGCCGTCGCTCAATTCGGTATTCAGTGTACTATTGCTCAAAATAGGGCGCAAACGGCCTGGCGCGCAATATCAATCCCATTCGCCGAGCAGTTGAATCTCCAGCTCCAGCGTCAGATCGAAGGCTTCTTTGACCCGCTCTCGCACCAGGCAAATGAGTTGATAGTAATCGCGAGCGCTGGCGGCGTCGCCCGAATTGATGAAGAAATTTGCGTGGACGGGGGAGACTTGCACCGAACCGACGCGCGCGCCTTTCAATCCAGCCGCCTCCACCAGACGGCCGGCAAAATCCCCGAGCGGGTTTTTGAAGATGCTGCCGAGGCTGGCGCCCGCTGGCTGTGTGCGGCGCCGGTAATCATTGTTTTGTTCCATCCGCTTCTGAATCAATTCTGGATTGTCACGCTCTAGCTGGAAGCACGCATGCTTGATGAAGAAGCGCTTGTCCGCCCGCGCCTTTAGCTGCGAATGGCGGTAAGCGTAGTCGAGCTCGTCAGCATCGTACCAGCGCTCGCCGCCCGCGGCTTCAAGCACCAGGGCGCGCGTCAGTGAACTGGCGACATCGCCTCCGTGCGCGCCGGCGTTGTTGACCACGGCGCCGCCGACTGTGCCCGGCACGGCGATCGCCCACTCCATGCCTTTCAGCCCATGCTCCTGGCAATAGCGCGCGAGGCGAATGAGACTGGTTCCGCTGCTGGCAGTGACGAAGGCCTCATCGCCGTCGTCTTCGTGGCTGATATCAGTCGCGCGGTTGATGATGGTCAAGCCGCGGATGCCGGCGTCGGCGACCAGAACATTCGCGCCACCGCCTATCACCGTCACTGGCGTCTGTCGCTTCCAGGCTTGGTCGAGAAGTGGAATCAGGTCGCTGTAGCTTGGATCCTTGGCGATGTAAAGATAATCGGCCGGTCCACCGAGCCGCGCGGCCGTGTATCGAGCCAAGGCCTGTCCCCGGGGCAAGCTGTCGATTGAAGGCGAATGCGGCCTTTTCTTTTGAGTCACCGTTGACCGCCGAGATACAAATCCGCAATCTGATTGGCATCGCCAGCGCTGAAGATCAGCGCGACAGCAGGCGGCCGGGCTCGGCGGCGCAGCGCGTCGACGGCGTCCTCGAAAGTGGGAACGTATGACGCCAACCGCTGCGGCGCCATGGCCGCGGCCAATGCCTTGCTCGTGATGCCTTCCAGCTGCTCTTCGCGGGCGGCGTAAATCGGGGTGATGAGGACGGCGTCCGCCCCCGCGAAAGCATTGACGAAGCCGGACCAGAACTGCTGGATGCGAGAATATGTATGCGGCTGCCAGATCGCCCAGATTTGATGCCCGGGATAACGCAACCGAGCGGCCTCGATATTGACCATGATTTCGGTGGGGTGGTGCGCGTAGTCGTCGATCACGATGACGCCAGCGCGTTCGCCGCGGATATCAAAGCGGCGCGCCGTCGCCCGGAAACTTTGCAGAATGCGGGCGCTCTCCTCAGGGCGCACGCCGCGTTTGTCGGCTGCGATTAGGGCCGCCAGCGCATTGAGCGCATTGTGCACGCCAGGCACGGCCAGCTGGAGCCCCGCCCGCGGGCTGCCATGCTGTTCAACGGTCGCGGTCACCGTCCCGCCGCTGTCTCTGATGTCGATCAGCCGCCAATCCGCCGCCGGATTCTTGACGCCGTAGGTCGTCGCCTTGCCGCCGGCCCGCCGCAAATCCTCGGCGATGGCCAGCGCCGCATCATCATCGGCGCAAGCGACCAGGTCGCCGCCCGGCGCCAGCTGGTTGACAAATTGGCGAAAGGCGTCCTGCATCTCAACTTCTGTTTTGAAGAAGTCAGGATGGTCGTGCTCTATATTGGTGACGATGGCTAAATCAGGCTGCACACCGTGGAACATATTGTCGTATTCATCGGCTTCAATGACGAAAGACGGGCCCTTGCCGACGCCGGCGTTCAAGCCCGAAGCCGCCAGCTGGCCGCCGACGATAAAGCTCGGGTCCTTGCCCGCGCGCTTCAAGATATGGATGATCATGGATGTCGTTGTCGTCTTGCCATGGGCGCCGGCCACGGCAATCGTATCACTGCCCCGCAGGACCGCCCCGATGAAGGCTTTGCGATTGTAAACGGGAATGTTCAGCGCGCGCGCCGCTTGAATTTCGACATGATCGGCCGGCGCCGCCGATGTCGCCAGGACGATATCCGCGCCCCGGACGAAACGCGCGTCATGGCCGCGGTGAATGCGAGCGCCGTCCGCCGCCAGGGCTGCCGTCAGTGGACCCCCCGCCAAATCCGAGCCGCTGACGGCATAGCCGCGCTCTAGTAGAACCCGCGCGATTGCCGAGAGGCCGGCGCCGCCGATCCCGATGAAGTGAATGCGCTGCCCCGGTTGCAGTTCCGCCATTTCGCTCGCCAGTCTTCCTTTTATGTCAATGTCAATTGCATCAGACCAAGATGATGATGACCGCCAGGATGGCGACAACGGCCAGCGCGAGCAGGCCCCCGCCCCCGGCCAGGCCGCCGCTGAGCAAGACGACTGGCAGCGCGCCCACGCCTTGAAAACTGACCGATGTATCGGCCGGCGCAGACAGCAACTGCGGAAAGGGATAGCGGTTGATGTCCAGGAAATACCAGATCGAGCCGGCGAATATGTAGCCATTGAAGAAGCCGACCGCGCCGCCAAAGATCATGTCTCTCAGTCTGCCCCTTTGCGCATCCTCGCGGAAGGCCAACAGGTTGCGATAAGACAGCCGGATCGCGCCCAGGTAAAGCGCCATTTGCAAGAGAAAGGTCTGCTCGTCAGTCAGCAGCAGATAAAGGCTGCCTCGCAACAGGCGGTCGAATTGGAAGATGGCGAAGAAACCGAGCAGGATCCCGGGCGTGCCGAGCAATTCGCGCCGCCAGCCGCGCAGCGCCCCCATGAGCGCAAAGAACAGCGCGATCGTCCACATTAGTGAGAGCAGGCTAATCATGCCAGACTCCGAATATCTCCAAGTGCAAGTCTATTCTTTCCGATGCGCCCGAAGTTAGTGATTTCTGTAGGGGCGAGACGGTGGCTCGCCCGCCTCTGCCACAGCTTGCCATACAATAATCTCACAATTGACTTGGCTCTGATCAAATCAAGACTAACACCGTGATAAACAAGGCAATGACCGTCAGTGAGAGCAGTTCCCCGGGCGTTCCCGGTCCGGCAGCCAAGACGAAAAGCGGCAGATTGCTCACCGTGCCATGACTGAGCGAACCAGCCGCCGGCGCTTCAATATAGGGGGCGAGCGGGTAGTCGTTGATATGCATGAAATACCAGACGGAGCCGCTGAGCAAATAGCCGTTGAGCGCGCCAACGATGCCGCCCAGCGCTTTCGCTTGCAGCGCGTCGCGTCCCGCATTGTCGGGCTCGCTGCGCCCGCCGCCCCTGAGCGCCCGCGTTTGATAAGCGAAAAAAGCGATGATCAGCAAGACCGCGCATTGGAACAGAAACTTCCCGCCGGCCGAGACATTCCCCAACAGTTGCTCCCGAATGGCGGCGTCAAACTGATGCAAGGCGAACAGACCAAGCGTGACGCCCGCCATTGCGATCACCTCTTTGGTCCAGCCGCGCCCCAGGCCGATGACGGCGAAGACCAGGATTGATACCCATACGAGCGTCACCAATTCGAGCATGTCAAGCGCCGCCCGTTTCGATTAGCAGCTTGGCCAGATTGGCGGCCCCGTCGGGGTTCGCCAGCGCCCGCGAGCGCCTGCCCATCTCACGGAGACGCGCCTCGTCCTGCAACAGATTGCTGATTTCATCATACAGCCTGGATGACAGATCTTCATCATTCAGCCGGATCGCCGCGCCGCGATCGCTGAGATAATCGGCATTCACTTTCTGATAGCGCCAGGCATACGGGTAGGGCGCCAGTATCGCCGGCAAGCCGAATAACGGCAGTTCGGCCAATGTGCTGGCGCCGGCGCGGCAAAGCGCCAGATCAGCGGCGGCGAAGGCCAAGGCCATATCGTCATGAAGATACGGGAAAGCCTGATAATCGGGATGCTCTCGCCGGTCGCCC
Organism: Chloroflexota bacterium; assembly: GCA_011523545.1. Lineage (GTDB taxonomy): Bacteria > Chloroflexota > Anaerolineae > Aggregatilineales > Phototrophicaceae > UBA6055. The sequence continues at coordinate 50,133 of WTGN01000027.1, forward strand.
GCCTCCCGCATAGCCCGCTCCCAATCCAGCTCGCCGGTGACATGCAGTATCTGGATGCCATCGGCCAAGAGGCGCTCAAGCTGCTCGCCCAGGGCGATATTGATGCTGCGCGCGCCGCGGCTGCCGCCGAAGACCAGCAGGGTCTTGCGCGAGGCATCCAGCTTGAAGCGTTCGAGCGCTTGTTCACGCGTGGCGTTCAGGCGGTTTTCCTGCAAGGGATATCCCACCGCGACAGTTTTTCCCTGCGGGAAAAAGCGCGCGGATGCCTCGACCGAGATGGCTATCTTCGCCGCGAAGCGCTGCAAGACTCTAATCGTCAATCCCGGTTCGATATCGGGCAGATAGATGACGATGGGAATGCGGAGCAGGCGCGCGGCCAGGGCCACGGGCAGGTTCGCCCAGCCGCCGGTCAGCAAAATCACCTGAGGTTTAATCCGCATGATCTTGAACAGCGCCTGCCCGGCTCCGATCGTCAGCTTGACAAGGCTGGCCAAGGCGCGGAACGGATGCACGCCGTGCAGCGGACCGGCCAGGACTTCGTGACAGCCGCTGAAAGCGAGCGCCGATTCCCGCACCAGCGTACTTTCCATGCCGCCGGCGGCGCCCACAAAATACAGCTGGCGCGCCTCACTGCTGTCCCGCAATAGCGCTTGGGCGGTCGCCAGCGCGGGATAGACGTGCCCGCCGGTTCCGCCAGCTCCGATCAAAACTCGCAATGTCGCTTCTCCGTTCAGAGCTTGACTTTTGCCGGGTCGCTATGCGATTGACGCTTAACATCAGGCCGACGCCGATCATCACCACCATCAACGAGGACCCGCCGAAGCTGATGAAGGGCAGCGGCACGCCGGTGGAAGGGATCGCGCCGGTCATGACGGCGATATTGAGCAGGGCCTGAATGATCACCCAGGAGGTGAAGCCGACGCAGAGCAGGGCGCCAAAACTGTCTTGCGCCCGGCGCGCCAGTTGAAAGCCGCGGATGGCGAAGACAATGTAGAGCGTCACCACGATAGCCGCGCCCATGACGCCGAGTTCCTCGCCGATGATGGCGAAGATGCTGTCCGTATGCGGCGCGGGCAAGGCGCCGAATTTCTGTTCCGAATGCCCGATGCCCACGCCAAACCAGCCGCCGCGCAGGAAGGCCGTTATCGCCTGCAGCGTGTGGTAATCCGACAAGGTCACATCATTGAAGCCGGCGACGAAATCGGCGATGCGGCGCTGGGCATAAGGCCAGCTCTCGATGACGACCAGGCTCACCGCGCCGGCAATGCCCCCAACGGCAGCCATCTGGATCAGATTGGCGCCCGCCACAAAATACATGACGCTGGCGGTCAGCGCGACGATCGCGGCCGAGCTGATGTCGGGCTGGTCCACGATCAAGAAGCTGACCGCGCCAACCACGACAAGGAAGGGCAGCAGGCCGTGAAAGACGCTGTCGACGCGTGTATTCTTCGAGCCGAGCCAGGCCGCCATGTATAGCACAATGATGAACTCCGCCAGCTCGCCCGGCTGAAATCTTCCGCCGGCGAAGGAGCGCTGGGCGCCGAACCTCACCTCGCCGAATTCCAATACTGCGACCAGCAGAACGATCGTCATCAGCAGCAGCCAAAAGGCGAATTTCTTCCAAAAGCGATAATCCACCGTGGCGAAGATTATCAGCGCCAGCGTGGCCAAAACTACATTTCTCAAGTGCTCTTCAATAAAGAATCCGGTCGCGCTGCCGTAGGTGCTGTTGCTCCAATCCCAGGTGGAGCTGAAGACCATCAAGGAGCCAATGGCCAGCAGCAGGACGACCACTGCCACCATCGGCTTGTCCAGCGTCGCCAACAAGCGCCGCCGCTGAAAACTGAGGGGACGGTGCCCCTCGTCAGCGGCGGCGGTGAAGCCCGCGCCGCGGCGTATCCTGCGGCGGATGCGCCTTTGCCGGCTGTCATGAAATGCGCGCTCAGTCATGCAATCCCTTTGTCAAAGTCGGGCGGCATGATACCGCGCGTAGACACTGCGGTTCTGTCGCCCCTACAAGCCTTGAGCATGAGAGTCATTATAGTTGAGATACCAACTGGCGAAAGTGCTCGCCGCGCTCAGCGAAATCCGCATAGGCGTCATAGCTGGTGCCACCCGGCGAGAGCAGCACGATGTCGCCCGATTGCGCCAGCGCCGCCGCTTGCTGTACCGCCTCCGCCAGCGATTGCGCCCGCGACACTTGATTCGGGTCGACGCGCAGCTTGCCCAGGAGCGGCATCACCTTGCTCGCCACCTGTTTATCGCCATCTTCGCCGAAGACGATGATGTGGCGCGCCTTGCGCAGCGCATATTGCAGCGCCGCCTCCCATGGCAGGTCCTTGTCCGCGCCGCCAATCAGCAGCACGAGCGGCTCATCGTAACTGGCGAGGGCGGCCAAGAGGCGCTCCGGCGCGGTTGCGATGCTGTCGTTGACCCAGGTGACGCCGGCCAGCGCGCGCACAGTTTCCAGTCGATGTTCGACCGCTTTGAACCGGCGAATCGCCTTGCGCATCACATCCGGCATGACGCCCGGCCGGTCAATGGCCAGGCCCATCGAACCGGTGATGGCGCAGGCGGCCAACGCATTCAAGACGTTGTGATCGCCGCGCAGAGGGATGTCCTCGCGCTCGCATACGACATGCGGGTTGGCGTCGTAGCTGGCGGAACCGGCGACAAGGAGCCGGCTGCCCAGCATGAAGGCGCCGTCCGGCACCATCTCGTAGCGGCTGAAGGCCGACAGCTCGCCCGCCACGACTTGCTCAAAGGCCTTGCTGCCGGCGTCATCCCAGCCGAGCACCGCCACATCGGCCGCCCTTTGATGCCGCAGAATGTTGGCTTTGGCGGCCGCATAGCGCTCAAAACTGCCATGCCTGTCGAGATGGTTGGGCGTCAGATTGAGCAGGGCGGCTACGCGCGGGCTCAAGGTCATCAGTTCCAATTGAAAGCTGGACAGCTCCATGACGACGATATCACCCGCGCTGATTTTCGGCAGGTTCTCGATCAGCGGGTTGCCGATATTGCCGCCCAGCCAAACCTTGTAGCCGGCCGCTTCGACAATGTTGGCGACCATTGCGCTCGTCGTCGTTTTGCCAGCGCTGCCGGTGATACCGATGACCGGCGCGGGGCAGCGCTCGAGGAAGAGCTGCGCGTCATTGGTCAAGGGGATGCCGCGCTCCATCGCCTCCTGCAGAACGGGCAAATCAAGCGGGACGCCGGCGGAGACGCAGATGCAGCGAGCGCCGATCAATACATCGTCCGGATGGCCGCCGATGTAGAAGCGCAGGCCGGGATAATCGCGCCGCCGCAAGCCCAGTTCTTTTGCGCCGCGGCTGTCCGTCACCGTGACTTCGGCGCCCACGCTCGGCAGCCAGCGGGCCAGCGCCCGGCCCTGGCGCCCAAAACCGAAGATGACAACCCGCTTGCCAGCCAGGGCGTCCCGTCCCGCCATAGCTCGATATCCGTCTCCCAAACCAGCGAAACTGAGCAAACATCCTCAATTATAGTGCATTGGCCAATTGTGGTTCGACGCCAGCGCGCCAGAATTCTGACCTTAGAATCCTCATTCGCGGCGAATCACATTTGGGGGGCGCCGGCTCGCTCTCACGCGCTGCAGACATAATGCGCCCGCCAACCGCTACAGCAGCGCCAGGGCAACGCCGACGAATGCGCTCAAAATGCCGATCAGCCAAAAGCGCTGCACGATTTGCGTTTCGCTCCAGCCACCGAGTTCGAAGTGATGATGGATGGGCGTCCGGCGGAAGGGCCGGATGTCGACGCCATAGAAGCGGCGGCTGAACTTGGCTGAGGCAACTTGCAGCAGCACGCTGAGGATCTCCATGACCGGCACGATGGCGATGACCGGCAGCAGCAGCCATTGGCCTGTCATCACCGCGACCGTACCGAGCGTCGCGCCCAATGCCAGCGAACCGGTGTCGCCCATGAAGAGCTGCGCCGGATGCGCGTTGTACCAGAGAAAGGCGAAGCAGGCGCCGACGATAACAAAGCACAGTTCCACCATGAAGATCTGATCCTGCAGGAAGGCGATGACGCCATAAGCGCCGAAAGCGCTGGCGGTGATGATGCCTGCCAGCCCGTCCAGCCCGTCAGTCAAATTGGTCGCGTTGGATGTCGCGACGATGATGAAGGTGCTGATGGCGACGAAAAGCGCCGGATGCAGCGGAATCACCACACCAACCAGCGGGAGTTCCAGGCTGTTGGCAAAGGAAAACTCGAAATAAGAAATGACTGTCGAGGCGCTGAGGGCGAGCAGGATCTGAAAGGCGAATTTGGCCCGGCCTGACAGCCCTTCGCCGACATTGCCGCGCGATGTCTGTATGCCCTCCCAGTCATCAATCAAGCCGAGCATGGCAAAGCCAATCAGCACAATAATGGGCAGGAGTATGCTGCGCCCTTCGCCGACCTCGACGATGCGCGAAATGTTGAGCGACAGCGTAACCGCAATGGCCGGCAGGATAATCATGATCCCGCCCATCGTCGGCGTGCCGATCTTGTCGACATGATGGCTGTCCATCAGCTCGGCGCGGATCTGCTTGCCCAGCTTGAAGCGATGCAAAATCGCGACGAATGGACCGCCCCAGATGACGCCCAGCAAGAAGGTCGCCCCGCCCACGCTGAGCGCCAGTGGTAATTGCCCGTCCATGTATGGCCCTATCTAGCTTCCGGCGACGACGATGTCCGTCTCCGCCGCCTCCAGGCGACTGCGGACTTCATCATTGGGTATTTCGAGCAGAATCGCGATCCGGTCGGCAATCCGCTTGAATACATGAGGCGTTACATTATAACCATAATATTCATTGGGTCGGTCCAGCTTAACAAATATCACGACCTCGGGGTCATAAGCCGGGAAAAAGCCGGCGAAGGTAACAATCGAAGAGTGGGGACCATATTCCTGACCGACGGCGGTTGAAATCCAGGCGGTGCCCGGCTTGCCGGCGATGGTATAACCGCGAATAAGGGCGCCCGGCGCGCCTTCGCGGACGACGCGAATCAACATGTCTCGCAGGCTGGCGGCCGTCCCCGCCGACAAGACCCGGCGCACCGTAGTCGGCCGCGCCTCTTCGACGCCGTCCTCGCTGATCACCTGACGCACGATGCGCGGCTGCCGCATGACGCCGTCATTGGCGATCGCCGCATAAGCCGTGATCAGTTGCATAGAGGTGGCCTTCATGTCCTGGCCGAAGCTATTGAAGCCGAGATGGCTTTCATTCCAGTTGGTTTCACCTTCGATTCTGAGCTCGCCGGGGTCTTCCGCGAAGAGCCCGACGCCGGTCGGCTGGCCCAGGCCAAAGGCGCGCATCATGCTATAGAAGTCTTCCGTGCCCATTTGCAGGCTGATAGTCGCCGCGCCCGCGTTGAGCGATCGGATCAAGATCGAGGCCGCGTCTGTACTGCCATGCGACTGAAAATGACGGTTCCAAATATCGCGCCCGCCGACAGACAAATGACCGGTATCGTTGTAGGTCCAGTAAGGCGTAATGGTTCCGCTTTCCAGCGCGCTGGCGACAGTCAGCGCTTGCAAGATTGATCCCGGTTCGTAGGTCTCCTGCACCGCAGCGTTTTCGAGCAGACTGGGATCCTCGACATCGAGGAAATTGTTGGGGTCCATCGTTGGGTAATTCGCCAACGCCAGGACATCGCCATTGCGCGGGTTCATGACGATGGCCGTGCCGCGAAAGGCGCGATATTCATCCACCGCCGCTTTCAATTCGCTTTCAACCCAAAATTGAATATCGCGGTCCAGCGTCAGCACGATATCCTGGCCGCGCTGCTCCGCCGGCCTGTCTTCAGGCAAATCAAAGGGAACATTGCTGACCGACAGATCTATCACGCGCCCGGCCAGCGTATCGTTGTAGGCGCCCTCGACGCCGAGCGAGCCCACCAGGCCCTCATCGAGCACGATGCCGATCACGTGGGCGGCCAGCGTCCCTTGCGGATAAAAGCGCTTGGGGATCTCTTCCAGACCGAGCGAGATTTCATCAAGCGCGGCCAGCGCCTGACCTTGCTCGGCCGAGATTGGACCGGCTACGAACTCCCAGATGTTCTCGCTGACTGTCTTGCGATAGACATCAAAGGCGTCAATCTCGAGGATATCCGCCACTTTGCTGCTCAGGCTGTCAGCGTCCGCGACGAGGGCCGGGCTCACGCCCAGGCGGTATTGCACGATGTTGAAAGCGAGCGGCTCGCCGTCCCGGTCAAAGATCAGACCGCGCTCGGCCGGCACGCGTAGCGTCGTATTCGTGATAGAGCTGCCTATCTTCTCCAATTCTTGCCGCACCGACCGGGGGAAGAACTGGAAATTCGCCAGGTTAATGACGAGGTAGGCGGCCATCAATATCAAGAATATCGCCACAAAGGGCAACCTGGCCTGGATCGTCGCTTGCTGCGCTGAAGGTCCTTGCATCGCTCGCGTCACTTGCCGAAGGTTTCGAACTGATCTCGCAGCAAGGCGAACTGCCGCTCCAGCCAGCCGCTGAATGTCTCATCATAGGCGAGCGGCGCGCCGCCCGCTTCACTTCGCGTTGTCAATTCACTTGGCGCTGCCTCTCGCAGCGGATTGTAGCCCTCCAACAGGATGTAATCGATATCGCTGTTGCTCGCCGGGCGAAAGCCAATCTCGACGGCGCGCTCAAAAAGCCGGGGCACCGTGCGAAAGCTGGCGATCTCGCCGATGAGCTGTTCGTTCTGACGCTTTAATTGATCGCGGCGGCTAATCAAATCTTCGATCGCGCGGTTGGTAATGGCGAAGGAAGCCACCTGCGACAGATAAAGCCCGCCAAGGATCAACAGAATCGCAACGCCGAATATCGCCATGGCTGTCGCCTGATTGCGCGTCTGAAAACGCTTGCGGCTGAAGGTATGCTGAAGCCAGGTTTGTGACATAGAACTGTAACAGTCGTTGAGCGGGAAGGCGCCCGGGCAACGCCCATCCCCCGGCCTCTTCCCGCCATCTCCACGGCGGGCATCCGGCGAGCAAGGGAAGGGAGCTAGATATTGCGCCGGCGACGATATCAGCGCGCCTTTGTCTACTAATGTATCAATTTCGCTATTTCACGCAACTCGGCTTCAAGCCCATTCCAGCTTTTCGACAACGCGGAGCTTGGCGCTGCGGCTGCGCGGGTTGGCCTCGATTTCATCCTGAGCCGGGGTGATCGGCTTGCGATTGACCAATCTGACGCGCGCCTGCCGTTCTTCCATGGAGGCCATGCCCGGCGGCGCGAGCCTGCTGGTTGCTTGCTCTCTGAAACTTTGCTTGACGATACGATCTTCCAGGCTGTGAAAGCTGATCACCGCCAGGCGCCCGCCCGGACGGAGCAATTCAACGGCGAGGGGAAGGACGCGCTCAATCGCATCCAATTCTCCGTTGACGGCGATGCGCAGCGCCTGAAAAACCTTGGTCGCCGGATGGATGCGCGCCGGGCCACGGGCGGGCCTTGCTTTGACGCGCGCCACCAGCTCAGCCAACTGACGCGTCGACTGGATCGGCCGCCCATCGTCGATGGCGCCGGCGATTCTGCGCGCCTGCCGCTCTTCCCCATAGCGAAAGAACAGTGCGGCAAGGTCCGCCGCCGGCATATGATTAACCAGGTCCTGCGCCGTCGTCTCGCCATGGACGCGATCAAATCGCATATCCAGCGGCGCGTCAAAGCGAAATGAAAAGCCTCGCGCCGGATCATCAAGCTGCAGCGACGATAATCCCAGGTCCAGCAGTATGGCGTCGACCGCCGGCCAGCCCAGTGCGCCGGCCGCGTCCGCCAAATTAGTGTAACTGCTGTGGACCAGGCTGACGCGCTCGCTGAATATAGCCAGCCGCGCCTTGGCCCGGGCGATGGCGCTTTCGTCCAGATCCATGCATAGCGCTTGGTTGATGCCGGCGCGCAATAGCGCCAGCGTATGCCCGCCGCCGCCTACTGTGCCATCGATCAGACGTACGACGGCCGGGTCGGCGGCGCGCAAGGCGTCGATTATTTCCGCTTCCATAATAGGAGTATGCTTGTTCATCCCGCTCGCTTCAGGTGGTCGCTGTCGCCGTCAGTCTACCCCCCTCAATCGCCCCATAGCAATGAGGGGAAATTGTCTAAGACAAACTCGCATTGAGACCTATGTCGATAAATCTGCAAGAATCCGGACATATTTGTTGACTTCGCGCCAATTCAACTCCCCACCCTGATCCTACGGGTCGCGTAGACACTGACCGGCGGGCGGGGCGGGGACGGTGCAGGATTTATCGCGCGGGCAGCGTTTTCGCAAGGCGCGGATCATGCTAAAATAGAGTATGTTTCGTCGCATTGTAAACGCCGAATCCTCGCTGATGCTCTATCAGAAACCAGCTCATATTGAGACGATCCTGAAGAACCTGCCCGCCAAGCCAGGCGTCTATCTGTTGAAGAACGCAAATGGCAAGGTGATCTACGTCGGCAAGGCGAAGCGCCTGCGCAATCGCGTCCGCAGCTATTTCACCACCCAGGCCGATGGCAACAGCAAGACCCTGCGGATGCGCGGGCTGGTCGCCGATATTGACTTCATAATCACTGAGAATGAAGTCAAGGCGCTGATCCTCGAAGAGACGCTGATCAAGAAACATCGTCCGCGCTTTAATATCGAGCTCAAGGACGACAAGCGCTATCCCTATATCCGCGTCGGCTGGGGCGACGCTTTTCCCAAAGTGGAAACGACCCGCCGCATAGTCGATGACGGCTCGCGTTATTTCGGGCCCTATTCCGCCATGTGGGTGGTGCAGAAGACGCTGCGGGACCTGCGCAAGGCCTTCCCCTATTTGACCTGCGATCGCGAGATCACGGGAACCGACGAGCGCGCTTGCCTCTTCCACGACATCAAACTTTGCAACGCGCCCTGCATCGGCGCAGTCGACCGTGATGAATACCGCTTTATGATTCAGGAGTTGATGGATGTGCTGGGCGGGCGGGCGGAACAGGTGCGTAAACGCCTCGAGGGCGAAATGACGCGCGCGTCGGCGGCGCTTAATTTTGAGGGCGCGGCCGCCATCCGCGATCAACTCTGGGCGATTGACTTCATCACCAACAAGCACAAAGCAGTCGGCAAACACATGACCGATCACGATGTCATCGCCCTGGCGCGCGACGACCGCGACGCCACCGTCCAGATCATGTTCATCCGCAATGGCAAGCTCATCGGCAGCGACTCGCGCTCGATGGACAATACCGAGGGCGAGAGCGACGCCGCCGTGCTGGAACAATTCATCAGCCAGTTCTACGCCTCCTCCAGCAATATCCCGCGCGAGCTGATCCTGCCCAATGAAGTGGAAGAGGCGCGCATATTGGAGCGTTGGCTGAGCGACAAGCGCGTCAGCTCCAAAGTGACGATTCACGTGCCGCAGCGGGGCGACAAACGCAAGCTGATCGGCCTGGCGCAGGAGAACGCGCTCGAGAGCCTGCACATGATGCGCGCTCAATATGAAGCCGACACAACCAAGCATGAGCGGGCGATGGCGGAATTGCAGGAGGCGCTCAAGCTGCCGCGCATCCCCAACCGCATCGAATGCTTTGACATCAGCACAACGCAGGGCACCGCCATAGTCGCCAGCCGGGTGGTCTTCACTCGCGGCGTCGCCCGCAAAAGCGAATACCGCCGCTTCAATATCCGCACCGTGTCACACAGCGGCTCTGATGATTATCAGTCCATGAATGAAGCGCTGACCCGCCGATTCCTGCGATGGAAGCGCGCGGCCGAAGCTGAAGAGGATCTCGCGCCCGACGGCGTCGATCGGGATGAAACCTGGCGCCGGCTGCCCGATCTCCTGCTGATTGATGGCGGGGCCGGGCAGCTCAATGTGGCGCGCGCGGTCTTGGAAGAATTTGGCTTGACCGACCGCGTGCCGCTGGCGTCGCTGGCCAAGCGCATCGAGGAGATCTTCACGCCCGATCATGTCGATCCGATATTGCTGCCGCGCCGCAGCGAAGCGCTGTATCTGGTGCAGCGCGTCCGCGATGAAGCGCACCGCTTCGCCATCACCAGCCATCGGAAACAGCGCAGCAAGCAAAGCCTCTCCAGCCGGCTGGAAACCATCCCCGGCGTCGGACCCAAACGGCGCAAGGTCCTGCTCAAGCACTTTGAGAATTCCATCGACGCCATCCGCCATGCAAGTGTATCGGAGTTGTCGGCAGTTAATGGCATCAGCAAAGAGGTGGCGCTGAATATCAAGAGTCATCTGGACTGAGCGGCACTACACATCATGCGGCGTCTGGAGTAGGCATACGCGCCAAATAAGGGCATGCCAGGAGATTGGCGATGAGACTGAGTCGAGCCAACATAAAGAACTATTGCACTTGGACAAGGCTGCTTCTGATCTGTACAGAGGCATATTTCCATGAAGTGTTTGTGCTAAGCGAAAAGCCGTTCCCTCGCAGCATTCATACCGCAATGAGGGAAATCGGCGACAAGATGTGGGTGTGCTTCATCGAGCTGTCAATCGAAACGGGTTATTGGCCTCGGGGAATGAAGGCACAGGCGCGATTGATGGGCTACGATGTCTAAAAGCCGGCCTGCCAACACGCGCGGTCGAGACCTTGCGCACAGACAATATGGTTGCGTATAGCGCGAATCCAATGCGCTCAATTCGTACCAAGACCGGAATACCTGACTGGCTCCAGGCGCGCGACGCACCATGATAAGCCAAGGCGGCGGCGATAATCTAGACTGTGGCGTGAGACTGGCGCAAGAGCAGCCTAAATCTTCAGTTGATGCACATGACGAACAAAGTCCTGCTCGCGCAGGGCCGCCATCACCGGCTCCGGCAGCGCGTCGTCGAAGTTCAGCACGGTCAGCGTGTTGCCGCCAGGCGCGGCCCGCCCGGTGTGCCAGCTGGCGATGTTGATGCCCTGCTCCGCCATCAAAGTGCCGACCCGCCCAATCACGCCCGGTTGGTCATAGCTTCCCATCACCAGCAAGTGCCCGCGCGGTTCAAAGTGCACCCGGTAATCGTTGATGCCCAGGATGTAGGGCTTTTGCCGGTCCAGCAGGGCGCCAGCGACGCTGATCTCTTCGCCATCTTCCAGCGTGGTCTGGCAGGTGATGACATTGCGATATTCGCTGATTTTGATGCCCTTGGCCTGGGTGATCTGCCAGCCGCGCTCAGCGGCAAGCAAGGGGGCGTTGACGAAGCTGACCTGCTCGCCCAGGAATGGGCTAAGCAGCCCTTTGAGGATGCCGACCGTCATCGGTTTGATCAGCCCGTTCATGTCGTCGCCGATGATCTCGATGGCGATGCGCTGTATGGGGCTGCGCGCCAAGACATGCTGCAAAGCGCCGATGCTCTCGGCCAGGTGCATGTAGGGCCGGATCTCGTCGTATGTCACGCCCGGCAGCAGTGGCATGTTGATCACATTGCGATAATCGCGGTCTTCAAGCGCGTCGACGACTTGCTCGGCGATCTGCAGCGACAGATCTTTCTGCGCTTCCGCCGTGTTGTCGCCGATATGCGGCGTATGGATTACATTGTCCATGCCGATGAGCGGGCTGTTGAAGGGCGGCTCCTCGTTCCAGACATCCAGCGCGACGCCGCCCAAATGCCCGTCCAGCAGCGCTTCCGCCAACAGCGACTCGCGGATGATGCCGCCGTGCGCGGTGTTGATGAAGCGGGCGCCGCGCTTCATTTGCCGCAGCGTCTCCCTGTCAAAGAAGTCGAACGTTTCCTTCGTCGCCGGCACGTGCATGCTCAAAAAATCGGCCGCGCCCAATAGCTCAGCCAGGCTGACCAACTGGATTCTCAGCTCGTTGACCTGTTCTTCGCGAATGTAGGGATCGTATGCCAGGACGGTCATGCCCAAAGCCAGGCAGAGCTGGGCCACCCGCCGTCCGACGCGCCCCAGGCCGACGATGCCGACCGTTTTACCGTGCAGCTGCACGCCGATTTGCTGACCGCGGTCAAAGAGCCACCAGCCTTCCCGCAGGCTGTCATGCACGGCAGGCAGATTGCGACTGAGAGCCAGCATCAGCGCCAGGGTATGCTCGGCGGCGGATATGGCGCTGACGCCGGGTGTATTCATCACCAGGATGCCGCGCTCGGTGGCGCTGTCGCTGTCGATGCCGGTCAGCCCGGCGGACATGCGCGCGATCAGCCGCAGCTTGGGCGCGTGCTCTAGAAGGGGCGCGTCGAGCTTGAAATCCGAGCGCGTGATGATGGCGGTGGCGTCCTTCAAGGCGGCGCGTACGCTGGCCGTTTTCGGCGGAACAGACGCGACAGTGAAGCCTTCTCTTGATTCAAGCAGGGCGATGCTCTCGGCGGTCAGGTCGGTCGCCACGACAACATGCTGCGCGCTCAAGCGAATATCCTCTTTCGTTTCAATTCGTCAAGTACATCATGCAGGCTGCTATAGACCTTGTTGTTGAAGTCGGCGAAGTCGGCCGCGCTGGAATGCGAGCGATCGGGCACGGTGAAGCAGGTCATGCCGGCCGCGAGCGCCGCCTGCGTGCCGGCCCGGCTGTCTTCAAGCGCCAGGCAATCGCGCGGCTCAACACCGATTTGCCGCGCCGCGTGCAGATAAATGTCCGGCGCCGGTTTGCCCCGCGCCATTGACTCTGCCGAGTAGCGCTGCGGAATCAGTTCATCCCAGCCCATCAGCGCTACAAAATGCTCGATGACCGCTTGTGACGAGCTGGATGCGATGGCGCGCGGGGTTCCCAACTCGGCGACATACTGGACGAGCTCGGCGGCGCCAGACATCGCTTGTATTTTGCCGGGCGGCAGATTCAACATACGGCCGGTAATGGCAGCTTCTATCGCCGCGGGCGACTCGCCCAGTTCAGGATAATGCCGCTGCAGAATGACGGCGAATTCATCAACGCGCATGCCGATGCACATATCGCGCAGATCATCCGAATAGCTGTAGCCATTTGACTCAATCAATTCGGTTTCGACCTCATGCCAAACCGGCTCGGAATCGACCAGGAGGCCGTCCATGTCAAAGATTATCGCTTTGAATGCCATGCTCAGAATATGTCCTCGAATTCGCGGATGAACCGGTCTTGCAGCTTCTCAACGCCGAAATGCAGGGATTCGCCACCGCGCGCCAGGGAGAGCCCCTTGCGAAACAACGATTCGTGCGCCGTGCCGCGCAAGGTCTCCCAACCGCGGCGGCCGGCGGCCATGGGCAATACCGGCGCGAGCGACGCGCTCTGCAGGAACAGGTCCGAGCCGGCTTTGACGCGCTCGCGTGCGACTACCCCGCCGTAACCCACAAAGAGATCCACCTCGCCGGTCGCGGCCAGGTCGGAGCTGCCGTCGCCGACCATCATGCGCCGGCCTGGCAGCGCTCCCGCCAGCTCGCGGATGATGGCGGATTTGCCGCTCGATATCGTCAGCGGGCTTTTGTTGAAGTCGAGATAAGTTTGCGATTGCTGCGCTTGCGGTTCAGCATAATCCCACCAACGGCCGGACAGCTCGTTGTACTCCAGCTCGACCGCGCGAATATGTTCCGGCTCGACGCCCAGGCGCCGCCCGAATCCCTTGACCGCGTCGATCAAGCCGCCGCTGATGATAAATACATGCTTGTCCAGGGCTTTCAGCGCGGCGACAACACCCTGAGCGTCTTCCACGATGGTGGCCCAATAGCGCTCCTCGACCGCTTTCAGTTGGGCGCGCGTCGGTTTGATCGCACGCAGGCGCTTGCCATAAACATCGGCCAGGTCAAGCTCGCCATCCATCGCCTTATTGGTCAAGAGGCCGACGCGCCCCGCCTTGCCCTTCAAGCGAGCCAGCTCGTCTATGCCTTCGATGGTCGAAAGCGTGCTGTCGCAGTCAAAAAAGATGAGGTCAAATGTCGACCAGCGCGCATCGGGCATGATCTGTTTTCCGCAGGTTGCCGAATCGCGCTCATTATAGTCGCTTCGAGTCGCTTGTGTAGCGCCGCGTCACTCTATCTTCAGATGCCAAAGCGCGCCGCAAAGCCGGCTGGAGGCCTTTCCTTATGCTGGCTTGAATCCTGCACGCGCCTAATCTACAATCGAATCGCAGTTCAATTATAGGCAGCGGATTGATTGGGAACGGAGGGCTGTCTTGGCGCGCAAACCAGCCGATCAGTCGGTGGATCGAGAAGATATTTTGTGGGCGGCCGCCGAGGTCCTCCAGCGCAAGGGCTATGACGCGACCACGATGAAAGATATCGCGGCGCAGGTGAATCTGACCGCCGCCAGCCTGTATCATCATTTCAAGAACAAGGACTTTCTCATATTGAATGTGCTGGAAGTCGGACTGGATTATACGATCGCCAAGCTGGAGGCGGTCGCCGCATCGGATGAGCCGAACGCCGACAAGCTGGCCGGCATGATCCGCTCGCATGTCGTCAGCGTTGCTGGCAATGTGGCTGTCGGCGCGGCCATGGTGTTTGAGATACGCGCTGTGCTCAATGTCAGCGGCAAGAACGGCGACGACAGATTCATGCGGGAATTCGGCGCGCGGCGGGACCGGTTCTTCGCCCGCCGGGATTATTTCGAGGGGCTGTTCCGCGGCGTGCTGCAGGCGGGCATTGAGGCGGGCGAGTTTCGCCAAGTGGATGCCGATATCGTCACCAAAGCGATCCTGGGGGCGCACAATTGGGTGGGCGTTTGGTTCCGCGCGGGCGGTCGGCTGACGGGCGAGGAAGTGGCGGATGTGCTGGTGGATACCTGGCTGGCGGCGTTGAAACGGGAGTAAGGTCAATGGCTGAACGAAGATCCTTGACAGCTTGGCTCCCGTCTTATTCTGACGCTCAATGCTTCTTGCGAATAATCGAAGGAACGAGCTACAGACAGCTTAGAGGGATGATTGCCAAAGTCCTAGGGCAGACTGGCACGCCGCAAAGTCCGGTCAATTGGTCAGATCCCGACAAATGGATCCGTGAAAGGCTAACAGGAGAAGACAGAGCTTTTGCTCTACGGCTGTGGGAGGAGTCGGATCAAGCTGTGAACCCGCGCTATTGTCAGGGTCACGTTTCGATTTGCGAAACGCATAAGTTATTTGTCTATTCAGACGACACGATTTCCTTTACTAACGCGGGGAGAAAGTTTCTTGAAAACGACGCCGAACAACTCTCGCGAATGGATGACTACGACGGCATCCTGCTAATTCTGTCCGAAATTGCAGCTAAAGGTCCCGCACAACGAAAGCACATTTTTGACGCTTTTCGTCTTTTCTGCCACACGCAAACAACTTGGCGGGCAGACGGGAGCGTCAAGGATGCGCTAGGAATGCGACTCGAGAATCTGCTCCAGCGCGACCTTATCGAGAAGTCCGGGCGAAGTTATCGGATTACAATTTTTGGCCTGGACTACCTTGAGCAATTCGGCGCGTTGACCGTCGACGACAAGAGACTCGCCTCTGGTTCGCGTGAGTCAGCGCCGATTGCGCGCGAGAATCAACAGAACAACATCTTCCAGCTAGCTGCCCGGCAAAGGGCAATTGCTCGCGAGCAGCTAGCGCATCATTTGCAATCAATGAACCCGTACCAGTTCGAGCATCTCATCAAGCGACTGCTGGAAGAAATGGATTACGACAATGTAAAAGTAACCGGTGGCAGCAATGACAAAGGCGTTGATGTGGTTGCCGACAAAGAGTTTGGCATCAGTCACGTGCGCGAAGTAATTCAGGTAAAGCGGCAGCAGTCGAAGATTGGCAGGCCGATTCTGGATAGTCTTCGCGGATCTCTACATCGGTTTGACGCCGTTACTGCCACCATCATTACAACTGGCGGCTATTCCAAAGCCGCGATCAATGCCGCGTTTGAGAAAGGCGTCGCGCCCATCACACTAATTGATGGAGAAAGACTGCTAGACCTGCTGATGGAAAAGGATATCGGTATCAGTAGGAAAAAAGTCGAATTCCTCGAATTCGACGAAGAAAGCTTGAGCCAATTCGAGGTATACAGCGCACTGCCTGCAATCGGGCAACAGGAGTAACGTAAGGACCCACCATGCAAAACATCCTCATCACAGGCGCCAACCGCGGCATCGGCTTCGAACTGACGCGGCAGCTCCTCAAAGACGACAGCCACATCTTCGCCACCTGCCGCGAGCCGGAACGCGCCGACGCCCTGAGCGAACTGGCGCGAAAATTTGACGACCGCGTCACCGTCTTGCAGTTGGATGTCAACGATGAGGCTTCTATCGGCGCTGCCGTGAAGGCCGTCACCACTAAGACGGACGCCCTCGACCTGCTCATCAACAACGCGGGCATCGGCGGCGACGAGGGCGGTCGTATCATGGGCCAGCTGACCGCAGCTGAAGTCAGCCATGTGATTACGACAAACGCGGTCGCGCCGCTGATCCTCACCCAGGCTTGCTGCAGCTTGCTGAAACAGAGCGACAATCCCCGCGTTGTCATGATTTCGTCGGGCTTGGGTTCGCTGCAGCGGGCGGACGGCCGTTCTTATGCTTATCGCATGAGCAAGGCGGCGATGAACATGGCGGCGCGCGTCCTCGCTTTTGACAGCGTCATGACCGGCATCACAACGGTCACCATGAATCCCGGCTGGGTGCAGACCGATATGGGCGGGCCGAACGCCGCGCTCAAGCCGGAAGAATCGGGCGACGCCCTGCGAGCGCTTATCAATCGGCTGACGCCCGCCGACAATGGAAATTTCTTCCAATACGATGGCAGCGAATTGCCTTGGTGACTAGACGCGAATCCAGGCGCGCGCTTTGCGAAAGGCTTGCAAACTAATGGATTTTCAGATTAAGACGGCGGCTGTTATCGGCTCGGGCACGATGGGCGGCGGCATCGCCTCACTGCTGGCCGGCGTCGGCATCGAGACGCTGCTGCTCGATATCCCGCCCTCTGACTCTTCGCCGGCGGACGGTCCCACTGTCCGCAACGCGATTGTCGCCGGCAATCTCAAAGCGCTGGGCCGGATGCGTCCGCCGCAGCTCTACAGCCCGGCCGACCTCGCCAATATCCGCATCGGCAATATCGAGGACGATCTGGACAAAGTGGGCGCTGCCGATTGGATCATCGAAGTCATCGTCGAGAATCTGGACGTCAAGCGCGGTTTGATGAAGCGGCTGGTTGAGCTCGTCCGCGAAGACGCCATCATCACGACCAACACCTCCGGCATTCCCATCAGCAGCATCGCCGCTGGCTTGCCCGAGAATTTCACGCGGCGCTTCCTGGGCACGCATTTCTTCAACCCGCCCCGCTATCTGCGCCTGTTGGAGATTATCCCGCACGCCGGCACCGATCCCGAAATCACGGACTTCATGCTGCGCTTTGGCGCTGAGACGCTGGGCAAGGGGACGGTCCTTTGCAAGGACAGGCCTAACTTCATCGGCAACCGCTTTATGTCGATGTCCGGCATGCAGGCGACCAATTACGCCCTCGATCATGGTTATACGGTGGAAGAAGTCGATGCCTTGACCGGCCCGATGATCGGACGCCCCAAGACGGCCACCTTCAATCTGAACGATCTGGTCGGCTTCGATATCGCCGTCGGCGTGGCGCGCAACCTCTATCATGCGATTCCTGACGACCCGGACCGCGACCTACTGCTGCACGAGAAGAACGCGGCGCTGTCCGATGAACTGTTGAAGCGAGGCTGGCTGGGCCGCAAAACCGCGCGCGGCTTTTATCACATGCGGCGCGATGGCGATAAAAAGGCGCTGTGGGCGCTCAATCTTGAGACGCTGGAATACGAGCCGCCAAGCAAACCACGCTTCGACTCTGTGGGAAAATATCGCAAGGTCGAGCCGCTGGGCGAGCGTATCCGCCTGCTCATCAACGCCGATGACCGGGCCGGGCAATACCTGTATCACCTGCATGCCTTCCTGCTGGCTTATGCCTCGAACCGCGTGCCCGAAATCACCGACACCATCGTCAATGTCGACAATGCGCAGAAGTGGGGCTTCGCTCATCAGATGGGCCCCTTCGAGATCTGGGATGCCATCGGCGTCGCCGCGACCATCGATCGCTTTGAAGCGGACGGTTATCCGGTGGCGGACTGGGTGAAAGGCATGGTCGCCAATGGCAATGCCAGCTTTTATCAGCGTGATGCCGGCGGCAAAGTCATCGGCTTCTACAGTCCGCAAGACCGCGCCTACCTGCCGCTGGTCAAGGATCCGCGCGAGATCACCATCGCAGACTTGCGCGCGTCCGGCGCCGAGATTTACCGCAACGGCGACGGCCGGGTCTATGAAATGAGCGAGGGAGCGCTGCTTTGGGAGTTCAATACCAAGCAGAACAGCATCACGCCGGGCTTGATTGAATCGGGCTGGGCGGCGCTTGAGCTGCTGAACGAAGACAGGTATCGGGCGCTGGTCATCGGCAATGACGGCGAACGCTTTTCCATCGGCGCCAACCTCGATCCTTCTGCGCTGATGGCGGGACTGGAAGGCATTGAGAAGGCGCTGGTCAGCTTGCAAGAGTTAACGCAAGCGCTGCGCTATGCGCCAAAGCCGGTGGTGGTCGCCGCGCACAATATGGCCCTGGGCGGCGGCGCGGAACTGGTGATGGCGGGGACGGCGGTGGCCGCGCATGCCGAGCTATACATGGGCCTGGTTGAGGTTGGCGTTGGTCTTGTGCCGGCTGGCGGCGGCTGCAAGGAGATGATCCGCCGCTTGGTGAATCCGCTGGCGCGCGCCGGCGCTGATGATGTGCTGGCCGGCTTGCAGAAGGCCTTCGAGAACATCGCCACGGCAAAGGTCAGCGGCAGCGCGAAGGAAGCGAAGTCGCTGGGCCTGCTGGCGCCGACGGATCTGATTGTGATGAACCGCGCCCACTTGCTGGGCGAAGCCAGGAAGCTGGCGCTGGCTTTGAGCGAGACCTATAGGCCGCGCAAGCCGGAAACGGTCTACGCCGCTGGTCGCGATGCGCTGGCCGCGCTGATGCTCGGGGTGGCGGGTTATGTCGAAGCCGGTTACGCCAGCGAGCATGACGCTTTGATCGCGCGGAAGCTGGCCTATATTCTGACCGGGGCCGGGTTGGCGGCGCCGCAGTGGGTCGACCAGCAGTATCTGTTGAATCTTGAGCGCGAGGCGTTTCTGAGCCTGATCATGGAGACGAAGACGCAGGAGCGCATCATGCACATGCTGCGGACGAACAAGCCGCTGCGGAATTAGGCGGTGAGCTGCGCCTAGTCTGAACACGCAATGAATGAAAGAGAGCGATAATCATGCGCCAGGCAGTCATTGTAGCGACATCTCGCACGGCGGTCGGCAAAGCCCTGCGCGGCAACAGCAAGAACGCGCGCTCGGACGACATGGCGGCGGCGGTCATTGCCGACTTGATGGACAAGACCGAAGGCAAGCTGGATCCGGCGGCCGTCGATGACGTCATCATGGGCTGCGCGATGCCGGAGGGCTCGCAGGGCATGAATTTCGCCCGCGTGATCGCACTGCGAGCCGGCCTGCCGGTGGATACGCCGGGGCAAACGGTCAATCGATTTTGTTCGAGCGGCTTGCAGACGATCGCGTTGGCGGCCAACAGCATCATCGCCGACCAGGCCGATGTCGTGATTGCCGGCGGCGCTGAATCAATGTCCTCGGTGCCGATGACGGGCCATCACCTCAGCCCCAATCCGCACCTGGCGGAGAACGACCCAAACGTGTACATGAGCATGGGCTTGACCGCCGAGCGGGTCGCCTCCGAGTTTGGCATCAGCCGCGAAGATATGGATGAATTCGCTTACGGCAGCCATCGTAAAGCCGCGGACGCCACCGACGCCGGCCTCTTTGCAGGTGAGATTCTGCCCGTCGAGTGGGAAGAGACTGTTGTGGGCGCCGACGGCATGCCGGCGACCGTGACCAAAGTGCTCGACCAGGATGAACATCTCCGCCGCGAAACGACGCTCGAAGCGCTGGCCGCGCTCAAGCCGGTCTTCAAAGCGAACGGCTCGGTGACCGCCGGCAACTCCAGCCCCCTGAGCGATGGCGCCGCCGCCGTGATTGTGATGGAGCGCGAGAAAGCCGAGAGCCTCGGCTTAAGTCCCCTGGCCCGTTTTGTTGGCTTCGCGGTTGCCGGCGTCAGGCCGGAGATCATGGGCGTCGGCCCCATCAAGGCGGCGCCAAAAGTGCTGGAGCGCTGCGGCTTGACCCTCGACGATATTGACATCATCGAGCTGAACGAAGCCTTCGCCTCGCAATCGCTGGCGGTCATACGCGAGCTGGAAATGAATCCGGAAATCGTCAATGTCAACGGCGGCGCCATCGCCCTCGGTCATCCGCTGGGCTGCACCGGCGCCAAGCTCACCGTGCAGATCATCAATGAAATGAAGCGCCGCGGCGGCAGCAACTATGGCATGGTGACGATGTGCATCGGCGGCGGCATGGGCGCGGCCGGCATCTTCCAGAATCTGAACTAGCTCGTATCCTGGACGCTGTTCATCCCGCCTGGCAGTAGGAACCGCACAGTCGTTCCGCGGCCGAGTCCTTCGCTATGCACAGTGATGCTGCCGCCATGGGCTTCGATGATTGAGCGGGCGATATCCAGCCCCAATCCGCTGCCAGGTCCGCGAGATTGTTCGGCGCGATAGTAGCGCTGGAAGATATGCGGCAAATCAACCGGGTCTATGCCGGCGCCGTCATCTTCCACCGAAAACTGAATCCTGTTGCCGCGGCTCATTGCCGCCGTGACGATCACCGAGCCCCGATCAGTATTTGCTAGCGCGTTGTGAATGACATTACCGACAGCCTGTCGTATTCGGGCCGGATCAAGCCGGAGCGTCGGCAACTGGGGCAGGGGCGCTAGCGACAGGCTGGTAAGCCGCGCCTCAGCCTGGGCTTGCCAACGTTCGACCTCATTCGTTAAGAGTTGTTCGATAGCGCAGGATTCGAGCCTGAGCCGCATCTGGCCGGAATCGGTCTCCCCAAGCCAATTCAAGTCATTGACCAGGTTGCCCAGCATATTGACTTCTTGGATGATGTGCCGCGCCGCCTGACCGGGCGCCTGCAACTTGTCCAACAGCGCTTTGGCTTCCAATTGAATGACAGTCAGCGGCGTATTTAGCTCATGCGAGACATCATTGATTAATCGTTTGCGCAGATCACGCTGCCTTTGCAGGCTGGTTGTCATTTGGTTGAATGCCGCGCTCATCTGGCCGAGTTCATCATCCGATGTCACCGGCAGCAATGTCATGGCATCCTGTCCCGCTATCGCATTGGTGGCCTTTGTCAAAGCGGAGATGGGCGCGGTGATACGTCTCGAGAGAGAAGATGCAAGCAAGGAGGCGATCATCAGAATCAAGGCGCCGCTGGCGATTGAACTGAGGAGCAAATCGCGCAGGAAACCGCTGGATTCCGTCTCTAGAAAATTCTGATTGACGTCCAAGTAAACAAAGCCCACTGTCTGACCGGTCTGCAAATCCAGGATTGCGCGGCGCGTGCCCGACAAGGCTTGCGTCAACTCGCCGGTATCGAGTTCAGAATAATTGTCGCGGATGCTCCGTCCCGCAAGATCAACAATGACGACACGGAGCCTGTCGATGTGGAATCCTTCGTCGCTGTCGCTATCGGCGCCGTCTTCAGTTCCCTCTATGTGTTCGCTACTGTCGACGTATGGATAATCTAGATAACCAGAGGCCGACAATGCCGCATCGACCGTGCCCCAACCCTTTGCCGCCGTATAGGCTCGGCTCAATTGCCGCGCCAAATCGCTGGCCTCTGTACGGCCCAGTCCGCTAACGAAGGCATTGAACTGTCGTTGGGCGACGTAATAACTCGCTCCCAGATTCCAGGCGACCGTCAGAACGATAAGCAATACCGGTACGCCTAAAATGCGCCATCGCAGGGACATCAGGTACCCTCTGTGACGAACTTGTAACCCGTGCCATAGACCGTTTCGATTGGCGCCGCCGGGGCAAGCTGCTTGCGCAAGCGAAGAATATGATTGTCTATGGCGCGGTCGAAGCCGTCGAAATCATTGTCGAAAGCCAGCAAAATGAGTTGGTCTCTCGTGAGCGCCTGATCGGGATGCCGCATAAACGCGGCCAGCAGGGCAAATTGCGTTTGGCTCAAAGCGACGGGGCGTTCGTTGATTGTCACGGTCCGCGTCGTCGTATTGAGGCTGATGTTGCCGCAGGTCACGATTTGCTGGACTTCGTTTCGTACGCGGCGGAGCACCGCCCGGGCGCGCGCTACAACTTCTTCCGGGTCAAATGGCTTGACGATATAATCATCCGCGCCACTCTCCAGACCTTTGATGCGATCGCGATGCGCCTCTTTGGCGGTGAGCATGATAATTGGCACGTCGGTCTCCCGCCGCAGTATATTGCAGACCTCGATACCGTCAATCCGCGGCAGCATCAAGTCCAGGATGATCAGATCGGGCGCGAGGCTGCGGGCAACCGCCAGCCCGGCTCCGCCATCATTAGCTGTCTCTGCGCTGAAACCCGCTCGCTGAAAATAGACCTTGAGCCAACTGGCAATTCGCCTGTCGTCTTCAATGATCAGAATGCTTTGGCTCATAATTCCCCTTTTAGCGCTCGGACACGATGTGTTTACAACATCGCGTCCAAGTTTGAAACTGATTCGCATCCGGCGTCAGGCGCCGGTATCTAGACGGCCAAGCCCTCAGTCGCCATCGTTTTCCTGGTCGCCATGTTCAGCGCGACCGCCGTCGCCGCTGACTTCAACTTCATTCTCGGGCCCATGTTCGCCTGTTCCGCCTTCTCCTTGGCCGACTTCAGCGTGCGGGCTCCAGCCATCAAAAGGCTCCTTTGTCGCCGGTAACATAACACAGGCTACTTCGCCGGGTTCCAGGTCCAGGTCTGCCGTCGGCCCCAGCTCGACGCCATTGGACAGGTGTACTTCCACCCGAACATTGGACAGGATCGCGTCTGTCGTGTTCTGCACAAGCCCGTAAAAGCTGTTGCTTGCCGCATCATAAGCCATGAGGAGCCGCGCCCCGGCGCGCACTTCGTCATAGGTTTCGTCGAGTGCCAATGCCTGGCCCGATTCTTCTCCATCCCGGCCAGCGCCGCCTTCGCTGCCATTCGCTCCCGTGATTCCGGCAGCAATGATTGTAACGAATATCGACAGCGCGATGATACTTGCGCCCCACCACTTGTTAACATTCATTTCTGCACCTCTTTCTGAACTCTGCTGATTGGCTGAGGGATATTCCTCGATGCCCGCAGATTAGCAATGAAATGTCGTACAATTATCTCAGCTCGCGAGCTAGACTGTTTCACTTCCCCCAATTCTTTGTTTCGCGATAGCGCCCATCAATCTACACTGGAAAGCAGCGCGCGTTGAGGGTGACGCGCCTTTGTTTACGCTGTTCCAAGAGGCGGCCATGTCCGCATTTTATAGGGCGGTGGCGCGCTATTATGATGCCGAGAACGCGGACAAGACCGACGATCTGGCTATGTACAGCCGGCTGGCGGCAGAATACAGCAGCGAGATCCTCGATGTCGGCTGCGGGACCGGGCGCGTCCTGATCCACCTTGCTCGCGCCGGATACCATGTTCACGGCATCGACAACGATTCGGCCATGCTTGAACGGCTGGAAAAAAAGCTGGACCGCCAGCCCCTGCTTCGCGAGCGGATTTCCGTTACAAAAGCGGATGTACTGCGCTATGAATCCGAGCGCAAGTTCAAGTTAATCCTGCTAACATACAATTTACTAATGCATTTTAGAGAGCAGGAGCGGCAGATCATGCTCTTGCAAAGGCTGCGCCGCTGGCTGGCCGCCGACGGCGCGCTCGTGATTGACCTGCCCAACGCCGGGCCCGCCTTCGCCTCGGAAGACACTGAGTCGCTGACGTTGGAGCGCAGCTTCCTTGATGAAGAAAGCGGGCACATGATCATGCTGCAATCGGTCAGCGTTCTTGATCGCGCCGAGCAGGTGCTGCACATAGACTGGATCTACGACGAAATCGACGGCGACGGCATGGTGAAACGACGGCTCGCGCCCCATCAACTGCGCTACTTTTTCTTGCCGGAATTGCGCCTGCTGCTGGCGCGCTGCGGCTTTCGCATCGACGGTGTATTCGGCGACACGGAGGGCGGCGACTATCTTGCCGATAGCGAACGGATGATCGTCTATGCCAAGGGGACTTGACAGCTGGCGCCGCAATCTGCTGCCTCGCTCGCATGCACGCATGAAACGCGGCATCTTCATAGTCTTTCTCGTCATGGCCATGGGATCGCTTGGCGGCTGCGGCCCGCCATCGGCGACGCTGCCCGCGCCCAAAATCACCCCGACCGCCGCCCCCCTAATCATCCCGACCGCCACCGTCTTCCTCCTGGATTCTGAGGCGCTTTACGCCGACGGCCAAGGGCGCTCCGGCAGGACGAGCCAGGATTTCGCCTCTTTGCCGGCCGGGTCGATTCTGCCGCCGGCGCCATCGGGCGATTCCGAGCGCGGCGTTTCAGTCCTGCTGGACCCGCACACGATTATACGCGGCGAGCTCTTTCGTCATGGCGGTCAGGTTGAGCCAGCAATATTGATGCTTGGCGCTGAGACAGCCGCCTGGGGCGCGCTGCCGCTTCAGCTGTCTGAAGCCGGCTTTGTCGTTTTGGCGCTGCAGATTGATCCGTTGACGCTCGCCGGTCAGATTGATGCCATGCTCCAATCATTGATTGCGATTCCAGGCGTCGACGCCGGCGCAATCGGCCTGATCGGGGAAGCGCGCGCGGCCGACCTGGCCATGCTCGGCTGCGCTGTGAACACGCTCTGCGATGCGCTGGCGCTCTTCAGCCCGTTATCGCGCGATACCCTGCTGAACATGATGCCGTCCTTTGGCGAGCGTCCGCTTTGGCTGTCGGCGAGCAACGACGACGCCGAGTCGCATGCCGCCGCGCTGTCCCTTCATCAAGCCGCCAGGGGCCCGGCCCATCTGGAATTGCTTGAGGCCGGCCGGGGCGCCGCCCTTCTCAACGCCAATCCGGGCTTGAGCGAGCGGCTGGTCGATTGGTTTGCGCTGCAATTACGTAGCGGCGAGTGAAAGGTTTTACAAGACGTGACGCAATTGTTGGACATCTTCAGGAAGCGACAGGGCATCATGCTGGATATGCTGACCGAGCTGGTGACGCGTGAATCCTTCACGAGCGAAAAGCAGCATGTCGACCGGTTGGTTGACTATGTTGAATCGCAACTGCATACGCATGGCGCCGGGTCCGTCGAGCGCTATCCGCAAGCGGATGTCGGCGATTTCTTGCTGGCGCGCTGGAACGAAGACGCCGCTGGAAAGCCCTTTCTCTTTCTGGTTCACCTGGATACCGCGCATCCAATTGGCTCGCTCGCGACGATGCCGATCAGAATTGAGGAAGGGCGCTTCTATGGCCCCGGCGCATTGGATATGAAGGCGGGCTTGGTCATCGCGCTGGAAGCGATCCGCGCGCTGCATGACGGCGATCAATTGCCGGGCCATCCGCTGCACATGCTGCTGACCACCGATGAAGAGATCGGCAGCTCCGGCAGCGAGGCGCTGATCCGCGAGCGGGCGGCTGAATGCGCATTGACGCTGGTGATGGAGCCGGCCAGCAAAGAAGGCGCGATCAAGACCTGGCGCAAGGGCGGCGCCAAATACAGCTTGACGGTGGACGGGCGGGCGTCTCATGCCGGCACTGCGCCGCAAGAGGGCATCAACGCCATCATCGAGCTCGCGCGGCAAGCGCTGGAAATCAACGGGCTGAACGATCTCAAATATGGCACTTCTGTCTCGGTAACGCGGGTCGAAGGCGGCACAGCCGGCAACGTGATTCCCGCTCGGGCGCAAGCGCATATCGACACGCGCGCGCTGACAATGGAGGCGATGGAACATGTGCACGCGGCTTTGACTGGTCTCTATCCCAAGATGCCTGGCGCCGAGGTCCGCTGCGTCCGCATTGCCCAGCGCCCGCCGATGGAGCGGCGTCCCGACCTGTTCGAAAAGGCGGCGGCGATTGGCGAGAGCCACGGCATCACGCTCTACGAGGCCGGCAGCGGCGGCGGATCGGACGGCAATTTCACCGCGGCCATGGGCATCCCCACCCTGGATGGCCTCGGCGCTCACGGCGATGGCGCTCATGCGCTGCACGAGCACGTCATTATCGACAGCCTGCCGCGCGGGGCGGCTCTGATTGCGGCTATCTTGCTGGAGTGGTAGACGGCTGGCTGGCGCACTCCGCGATGTTCTTGCGCAACAGGCCGTAGCAGCGCCTCAGATTTATGAAGTTCATACATTTACTGATGCGAAACTTCGTAGAATTATTCCCTATTGCCGAGACGGTAATCCTCTAGGATTGTCGCATCACGCATCGCTGGCAGGAATCGTCAAATGGAAGCGCTGTTCATTACCGCATTTGTTATGGCAATTACATTTTCCATTCAGCCCGGCCCTATTGGATTCGAAGCCCTGCGCCGTGGACTCTCCCACGGCTGGAGCGCGGCGCTGGCGGTTGAATTGGGATCGCTGGTTGGCGATGGCGTCTGGGCCCTGCTCGCCTTGCTAGGGGCCGCCATTCTATTTCAGAATCCGCTAGTTACGCTATTGCTGGGGTTTTTCGGCTGTGGCTTGCTGCTGCGCTTTGCTTGGGACGCATGGCGCGCCTCCCGCGCCAGCATCGAAGTTTCCACGGCCGACAACAGGCGCAGCAATCACTTTGTCGCCGGCGCAATGCTCTCTCTTTCCAATCCGCAGAATATCACCGCTTGGCTGGGTATGAGCGGTGTAATCGTTGGTTTAGGTTTTCTTGATCCGGAACCGCTTCATATTCTCGTCTTCTTCAGCGGCTTCATGATCGCGCAAGTCTGCTGGTGCTTCTTCTTCGCGACGCTGGTGGCACATGCAAGGCTGATTCTTAGCCAGCGGCTCTTCCGCTGGATCAACCAAGTATGCTCAGTCATTCTCGCGTTCATGGGCGTCTCGCTGCTGTTGCAGACCGCGCAGCATGCCGCCGCCATGTTTTAGCGCGTCGACGGCGATACCGTTCACTTGCGCATTGACAGTTCCGCGTGACAGCGCTGATGCCGCGCTCCGAGTTCAAGCAGAGCGTCGTCAGGCCCATAAATTGACACTCGCGCAGGTCTTCGACTCGTCGCATCAGGCGCTAGCGGCCGCTTTGCTGGAGTGGCACGGATCGGAGTAGCACAGCCTAGCGCCTTCCGGCGGGAACGTTGCAGCGTTTTTTTGAAATCATCGCCGGCTATGTTAGAGTGTGTATTGTGCCAGAAGATTGGCTAGTGGCGCACAATGACACGCATTGAGGAGGTTGCCTGATGGCCGATTGGAAGTATAAGACCAGCGACACGCGCCCAGTTTATCCAGTAGAAGTCAAATCATCGGGTCGCGGCAAAATCGCTTGGCTGGGTTGGATCATTGCAGCGGCCGCGCTGCTCTACTTCATGTCCCCGTGGATTGCTCGCGCATTTCTGGAATTGAGTCGCGGCGCCAATGAAAGCGCCTACTACGACCTGCTTTCAGATTTCATGGGAGAGGCGGAGCTTCTCACACTGCCCACGCATACGCCCCTGCCAACATATACGCCGGCGCCAACATATACGCCGTTCCCTACCTATACACCTGTCCCCACGGCTACCAGCACACCGACGCCAACGCCGGTGCCGCCTGCTTTCATCATCCAGCAATTGGAAACGCAGGCCCAGCTTGTGGTGGTCAAGAAAGAGCTGACACGGCGCAGTTTCCATGTTGGCGTGAATGATGGCTTGTGTTCTCATGGCGGCGATTTTACCGCCCAAGGCGTCATTGAGGCCGGCATCGATTTTGACAAGGTGGACGAGGATAGCGTTGCCTACGATTCGCGAACGCAAACCTATACCTTGAAATTGCCGGCGCCCGAATTCACGAGCTGCCGCATTGAATACATCCGCCTTGTCAAAAACTCTTTCAGCATGTGCAACCCGGATTGGGATCGCGCGCGTACGCTGGCGGAAGTGCAAGTGATGAAGGAATTCGTCGCCGATTCGCTGGAAGACGGCTTAATTGACGATGCGGCGGAACGGACCGAGTTAATCCTGGGAGAATTTGTCAGGACCATCACCGGCAAGCGGGTGACTGTCACTTTTGAAGAGCAACGCGGCGCGCCAAAGCGCGACGCCTCCTGCCGCCCCCGCGCCCTCGGCGGATGGCGATACAGTTCATCCAAGAATCTGTGGGAGAAATGACGCTAAATCTCGACGTAGCGCTTCCAGATCTCGGGGCCAGAACCGAGGGCGATGACCAGGTAGCTGGTCCGCGGCGTCTTCGGTTCCCAGAGCAGGCGCATGCCGGCGACATGATGCAAGCGGTTGCCCTTGCGGTGGTTGCATTTGGCGCAGGCGCAAGCGGTGTTAGACCAGGTGTCCTTGCCGCCCTGGCAGCGGGGGATGATGTGATCAATGGTGAAATCGCGCTTGCTGAGGACTTTGCCCTTCACCAGCGCGCCGAGCTTGACGCCGCAATAAATGCAGGTATAGCTGTCGCGCACCAGCACGCCCTTGCGGCTCCAGTGAGATTTGCGCCGCGGCACATTGACGTATGACCGCAAGGCGATGACGGAGGGGACTTCAAACTTTGTCCGCACCGTGTTCAGATACAGCCCGGTCATCTCAACGGCGATCGCTTTGCCGCCGAGCAACAGGTTGATCGCCCGCTGCACGGTGATCACCGAAAGCGGTTCCCAGGTGCTGCCATTGAGGAGCAGGACGCGGCTCTGCAAGACGCTCACGCTCGACATGATACCTCGAGCCTTTCAACTCGGCCGGTTTATCCGGTGAAGTTGCTCGCAGTCAAGTTATACCACGAATTCGCGCAATTGCCGACTGTCGCCTATTTGCGGCCCTGGCAAACAACGTGGATATTGGCATTGGCGAACACGGTACATTGTTTTCACCACCGAGGGCTCAGAGGACGCAGCGTTTTCTTGTTTGCGCCGCGAAGTTATGATGGAGTCGAATTCTACCTGGTCATGATTGGGGCAGCGCATGCTCGAACCGCCGAAGCTGGCAGATGAAATTATAGTCGCCCATTTGCGCGCCAATTATGATCTCGGCTCGCCTGCGCTGGAATTCTTGCCGCTGGGCAATGACGCGCGCGCCTGGGCTTATCGCGTCGAGAGCGCATCGGGCGCCTACTATCTCAAGCTGCGCAAGGGCGAAGTCAACGAAGCCTCGCTCCTGGCGCCGCAGTTTCTGCGCAGCCGCGGCCTCGAGAACGCGGTCGCGCCCTTGCCAACGACAACGGGCCTCTTATTCGCTCGCGCCGATGACTACGCCCTGACGCTGTATCCCTTCATCGAGGGCAAATCCAAATGGGACATGACCTTGACGCCGGCGCAATGGCGCGATTGGGGCGCGATCATGGCGGCGATACACCGTGTGGCGGTCCCGCCGAATCTGGCTGACATAATCCCGCGTGAAGCATTTGCGCAGAAATGGATTGAGAGACTGAAGCCGGTTGACGGCGTGCTTGCGCGTGGCCGGTTTCAGCATGCGGTCGCTGAGGAGATGGCGCTGATTTGGCGTCAGAACCTGGCCGACATCGAACTGTCGCGCCGCCGCTACCAGGCCTTGGGCGCGCAGCTTGCGGGTCGTTCACCGGCGTTCGTACTCTGCCACGCTGATATTCACCCGGCCAACATCATCATCGACGGGACCGGCTTCATTCATATCGTTGATTGGGATGAGACTACTCTGGCGCCCAAAGAGCGCGACTTGATGTTCTTCGTTGACGATGGCCGCCCGGTCGAGACCACGGCGGCATTTCTGAGCGGCTATGGCGAGCGATCGTTGGACCGGTTGGGCCTGGCGTACTACAAGTACGATTGGGTCATGCAGGAGCTGGCCGACTATGGCGAACGGGTCTTCCTATCCAGCGACCTCAGTGCCGGCGAGCTCGCGTTTGCGCTCGGCGAATTTGCCCGGCTCTTTGACGCGGATGACGTCGTCGATCGCGCGCATCGGGCTTATGCGAATCTGCAAGCGGGCCAGGCCTCAACCAAGGCAATACGAGGCTGAACCTTGTTCGGCGCCCGTCTGAATGAGTGAAAGCGAAAACCAGGCTTGCGGCGCTGTCCAGACGATCTTAGCCATCGATCATGCGAATGGCGGCCCCCCGGTCCGGCGTGAAAACGCCACAAGGTCCGCCGTTTTCATTCGCCATCAAGTCGACTTCTTCGCCAGCGAAGTTCAGCACCGGGTGATAGAATTCGTTCACCTTCTCGGCTTCGCCAACGATGTAGTGGGCAATCAAAGAACGGCGGAAACGCGTCTCGCTGCGATTGGGGAAGCTGCCGTGAATGACCTGACCATTGAAGAACACGACATCGCCCGCCTTCATGATGATGGGGACCGGCTCGCTTCCCGGCGGCAGGGGCACGGCGTTGGCGCTGAAGCTCTGCGACATGTCGGCTTCAATCGGGCATAGCCGCGGCAAATCATGCGTGCGCGGCACGATCTGCAGGCAGCCGTTCTCCTCGTCACAACCATCAACCGCCATCCAGGCTGCCAGGCAAGTGCCGGGCTGCACTCGCAACGGGGTTTGATCCTGGTGCAGCGCCTGCCCGCGCGCGCCGGGTGGCTTGAAATAAAACATGGTTTGCGCGGCATAAGGCTCCCTGCCAAGCAGGGCGGTCGTCCAATGGCGCATGCGCTCATCAAGCAGCCAATCCAGCGACAGTTTGTCAAATCGATGAGAGTGGATGATGCGCGGGTAGCCTTTCAGCGGATCGTCGTCAGGAAGCAATTGGGGATTGTCTCCCTCAAAGCCATACCCGTCGTCGTTGAGCGCCATGAAATGCGCTTTGATTGAGGCGACTTCCGCGGCCGAATACAATGCCGGCACGACGACATAGCCCTCGTCCTTGAAGCGCTTGATAAAGAATCTCTCGTCCATTTCAGCCCTCTTCTATTCAAATGACGCCGAGCAGCCTGGGAACAAACTGATGGTAAAGGTAATACAAAGTCGGCTGTGGCGCAAAATCCCAGGCGCCGATATGGCGGGTCAAGCGCCCGCGAAAGCCGCGTTTGAATTGATAAACACCCCAGAGGCTGTCGCTCTCATCAAATGTATCGGGCGCGCCCCACATATCATAGGTATCGTATCCTTGTGACTTGGCCCACTGGATCGCCGCCCATTGCAAGGCGTAATTGGGCATGCGCTGGCGCTCTTCGTTGGCGGAAGCGCCATAAAAGTACCAGCATTTGCCACCGAAGTGGAAGAGGATGACATGGGCGATAGCGACGCCATTCACCTCGGCGATGAGCGCATGGGCGAGCCCGGCACGCATGAACGCCTCCCAGGCGCGGCGATAATAATCAAAGGGGCGAATCAGGAATCTGTCGCGTTCGCCGGTGACCCGGTAGAGCCGATAAAGCAGGGGGAGGTCGTCAATGCTGGCGGGGCGTATGGCGACGCCCTTCTTGCCGGCGACGCGGATTTTGCGGCGGGTGTTGCCGCTCATGGCGGCCAGGATCTCGTCTTCGCTTCGCTTCAAGTCGATAGTCAGCGTGTTGCGAAACTGCACTTGCGAGGCGGCAAAACGCCAGCCACGCCTTCTTAGCGTCTGCGTGATCGCCCGGCCGACGCTGCAGGCGCGTTCTTCTGCGCTCTTGGGCAATCCCGTCGCCGCGATCACATCGGGGTCTATTTTCAGCCAGACCAGGCCGGCGCCGCGCGCTCGCCGCTCCAATTCGCTGAATACCTGCGCGGCGAGATCGCCGTCGGCGTAATCCATTGCGGGCCCCTTGCTGACGTACAGGACCTGGAGCGGTCCCATTTTGCGCGACAGCAAGCTCGCCATCGCAACCGGATTACCTCCGCGACTGAAAGCCAGACGCAGCGGCGCCCAGCCGGCGGTAGCGCGTTTGAACTCGCCCCATTCCCAGGTTTGCAAGACGTGCGCGCAGGGCAGGTCACGCAAGCTGGCGTTCCAGTTTTCTCGCTCGTCAATCTCGCTGATCTTGAGAACGACCGGCGTCCTTTCCTTTTCAGCGCTTGATTCTTAGCGCGGCGCGATAAGCGGCGTAGATTGCCGGATTAAAAGCTTTGTCCCAGGCGCCGAGCGTACGCCGCAACTGGCCGCCCCAGCCCCGCTTGAAGCCATAGACGCCCCAGAGGCCATCGCGGCGCTCGCGGAATTGCGCCTCCAGCGTCGCTTCGTCGGTGTCCGGCACGCCCCAGAGATCATAATAGCGGCAGCCGCGTGCTTTCGCCCATTGGATCGCCGCCCACTGGATGCCGTAAGTGGCGTAGACCTTGCGCTTCTCCCGTGCCGAGGCGCCATAAAGATACCAGGCGGTATCGCCCAGGAAGAAGACCATGATGGCCGCCAGCAAATCGCCCTCATGCCGCGCGAGCAGCAGCGCGCCGTAATCGGGTATCAGCAGGTCATACACAGTATCGAAATAAGCCTCGCTGTGTACGCCGAAGTCGTTCCGTTCGCCCGTTTGCGCCAGGAGACGGCTAAAGGCATTTACGTCAGCCCGCGAGCCTTCGACCAAGTCGAGCCCGCTGGCCAGGCTCTTGCGGATTTTGCGGCGCGTGCCTTGGTTCATGCGTCGCAAGATGGCGTCGTCGTCATGTCCAATGTCGAGGACGATGGTGCGCGGCGGCTGGATTGTCTGCGGGCTTGCCTGGAAGCCCATGCCGGCGAGATCAGGCGACATGCCGGAAGGAAAATGGCCCGGCTCAAGTTTGATGAAGGCGGCGCCCGTCTCTCGCTTAATGGCATCCCATAGCAGAGGATAATGCGCCGAGTCGGCGGCGTAGCCACCCATCGGCACGTAGGCCATCAAGCCCAGGCGCATCGGCAGGCGCTTGAGCAAGACCTGCGCGCCGGCGAGAATCTTGTGCCCGTCCCCCCGCGCCACGATCTGCGAATCCCACCCGAATTGCGATTTCAGCGCGCCCCAGGCCGAATGCTGTAGCAGATGCGCGCGCGGCTGCGAGCGGACAAACCGGTCCCAGTCCGAGTCGCTCGGCAGCATCGGCCTCAGGCTGGAAACTGAAGTGGAATGTGATACGGTCATCAATTCATACCGGGACAAGGTGCAGGCAAATCATAGTACAAGTTTAGCGGCTTGAAACCCCTGCCAACACGCTTCCGCCGCGCAATCACCGCTCTAGTATGTGAATGGCGAGCGGGCCGGGGGATGGGCTGACAGATTCGCGCCTGAATGACCCAGCACCGGAAAAGCCTTGTAGGGGCGGCCAACCTGGTCGCCCGTCGCGGCAAGATTGGGCGCTGTCTGGCGACGTGACAAGTCGCCCCTGCTAATTTCGCCAAGATTGCAGACGGAGTTTAGCCAGTCGGTTGGAATCGAAAGCCGCAGGCAAAAGTCCGTTGCATTCGCCAATTCGTCCTGCTATACTTATCGCGTTTGTGATAAATGGCGCAAACTCCGGTACAAGGGTGCGGGTTTGTCGCGCCAGTGACGGGTCTGGATGGCTCAGGGCATAGCGGATACCAGGGCGCTGATGACATGAATGTATTGAACGAATGGGCTTTTGTCGGCTTGTTTGCTGTGCTGGCGCCGGTCTTCCCGGCGCTGCCGATCGTTATCGCCTGGCTGTTCCGCCCGCGCAAACCGAACGTGCTCAAAAGCTCAACCTATGAATGCGGCGTCGAAACCATCGGCGACACCTGGGTCCAGTTTCGCGTTCAATATTACATCTATGGTTTGATCTTCCTTGTGTTCGATGTCGAGATGGTTTTCTTGTTCCCCTGGGCGGTGGCCTACAACGAGATGAGCCTCTTCGGCTTTGTGGCTGGCTTCCTGTTCATATTTTTGTTGACGGACGCGCTCTTTTACGCCTGGAAAAAGAACGCGCTGGACTGGAAATGAGCGCGCGCTGAGGCAATGAATATGGAAGAACTTTGTACAGGCTTGTGCAGCGTACTGACGGAAACCGGCGTTGAGCTCGGGCTTGCGTACTTTTTGTCCCTTCTGGCCGGTGTGCTTTTGGTCAGTGGCGTGCCGCTGCTGACGGTCATCATCTTGATCTGGATCGAGCGCAAGGTCGCCGCCCGGATTCAGGACCGCATCGGGCCGAATCGCGTCGGTCCCGTTGGCCTGCTGCAGACCATCGCCGACATGATCAAGCTATTGAGCAAGGAAGACATTACGCCGACCGCCGCCGACCGTGTGCTGTACAACGCGGCGCCACTGGTGTCATTCGCCTCGGTCGTGCTTTTGTGGGCGGTTGTGCCCTTCACGCCCTTCCACTACGGCGTCGACCTGGAGATTGGCGCGCTGTACTTCGTGGCGATCGCCTCTTTCGGAACGCTGGCGATCATGGCGGCCGGCTGGGCGAGCAACAACAAATACGCGCTGCTGGGCGCCTTTCGCGTGGTGGCGCTGCTGGTGAGTTATGAAGTGCCGCTGGTATTTGCCCTGCTGGTGCCGGTGATGCTGGCTGGCAGCATGAGCCTGGTCGATATCGTCAACGCGCAGAGCGGCATGTGGTTCGTCGTCCTGTCGCCGCTGGCTTTTGTCATCTTCTATATCTCATCGCAAGCCGAGACCGGCCGCGCGCCCTTCGATCTCATCGAAGCGGAATCCGAATTGGTGGCCGGCTTCAACATCGAATATTCCGGCATGAAGTTTGGCATGTTTTTCGCCGCCGAGTTTCTGCACGTCTTCACCAATGGCATCATCATGGCGATTTTGTTCTTCGGCGGCTGGATGGGCCCGCTGTATTACGAATCGCCGCTGGTCGCTTTTGCCTGGCTGGGCGCCAAAGGCGGGCTCATCTACTTCACGACGCTCTGGCTGCGCAACACCGTGCCGCGCCTGCGCATCGACCAAATCATGGCCTTCAACTGGAAGTTCCTGGTGCCGCTTTCGATCGCCAATCTGATCCTAATTTCGCTGGCGCTGAAGGTCATGCAGGAATTGGGAATCGCCCCGCGCGACATGCTCTCGGCCAGCTTTGGAGATTTGCTGCCGGCGACGGCGATCCTGCTCGTCATCAATGGCGCGATGATCCTGTATCTGCTGGGCATCATGCGCAAACGCGGGCGGGAAGCGCGCCGCGAGTCTCGTGACGCGCGCGCAGGCTACCCGCAGGCCGCCGGCGCGGCTCGGCACTAGGGAGAGCGGCGACATGGAATTGAACGCGATCTCAATCGGCTTTGTCGTCTTCAGCATATTCACGCTGGGCGGCGGCGTCGGCGTCGTGACCACGCGCAATCTTTTTCAAGGCACGATCTGGCTGATGGTCAGCCTCTTCGGCGTGGCCGGTTACTTTGTTCTGCTGAGCGCGCCCTTCCTGGCGGCGGTGCAGATTCTGGTGTACATCGGCGCCATCGCCATTCTGATTACTTTCGCTGTCATGCTGACGCGCAGCGTCGCCCGCATCAAAGAGCGCTATATTCGCATCTTGCCGAGTTTCATCGCGTCGCTGGCGCTCTTCCTGATTCTGCTTTTGGGGGTGACGATACCGATTTTCGGCGCGCACTCGCCGGGGTCGATTCCCGAATATGTCGCCTCGACGCGCGATTTGGGGGCGGCGCTTGTTGATGAGAATGGATATGTTGTGCCCTTCTTGCTCGCTTCGGTTTTGCTGACGGCCGCCATGATCGGGGCGATCTTCATCGCCCGCGACGAGAACGCGTAGGGAGGCGCGAGTGATGGTACCTCTCTGGATGTATCTCGCGGTCGCTGCCGCACTATTCTCAATCGGCGTCTTTGGCGTCCTGGCGCGGCGCAACGCGGTCGCCATCTTAATGAGCGTCGAGTTGATGCTGAACGCGGTCAATATCAACCTGGTCGCCTTCTGGCGCTACAGCGAGACGGGCACCGACCTGCTGCTCAACGGTTATGCTTTCACCGCATTCGTGTTGATTGTGGCCGCGGCGGAAGCGGCGGTCGGCCTGGCTATCATCATCACGGTGTATCGCAATCGGCGTTCGGTCATCCCGGAAGAAGCCGCGACGCTGAAAGGTTAAGGACCGCTATGGATTTTCTCAACGATCCACATGTGCTGCCCTGGCTGATCCCGGCCGGTCCGCTGTTGGCCTTTCTCATCATCACGCTCATTACCAACAAGACGAAATTGGTCCCGGCCAGCGATCATCACGAATACGGCGGTCATCATCCGGATTACGATGGCATGCTAGTGCCGGTAGTGGCGCGGTACAGCCGAATCATCAGCGTCGCCGTTGGCATGGCGGGCGTCATCGCCGCGCTCTTAGTCAGCTGGCGCACGCTGCTCGACGCCTCGCAGCTGCATCACATCGGTGAAGAAGTCCTCGCCAGCAGCATCGCCTGGATGGACACCGGCGCGACGACCTTTAACATGGGCATCCTCATTGATCCCGCCACCGTGCTTATGCTGGTCATGGTGCCGATCGCGGTCTTGATGATCTTCATCTATTCCATCGGCTATATGGCGCATGACCCGCGGCAAGCCCGGTTCTTCGCCCTCATTTCACTCTTCGCCGGCGCCATGCTCACGCTGGTGGTCGCCGATAATGTGCTGCTGCTTTTCGTCGGCTGGGAGATTATGGGCGTCTGCTCCTACATGCTCATCGGCTTCTGGTTCGAAAAAGAAAGCGCCTACAAAGCGGCCATCAAAGCCTTCACCACCACGCGCATCGCCGATGTCGTCATGCTGCTGGGCATCGCCTATCTTTACAGCATCACCGGCACGCTCAGCTTCCGCGAAATTATGTACAACCCGGAGACGCTGGACCTGCTGGCGACGACCACGCCGATCATCTTCGGCGGCTGGACGGTCAGCGCGGCGAGCATCATCGGCATCTTCCTTATTATCGGCACGGTCGGCAAATCGGCGCAGTTCCCCCTGCACGTTTGGCTGCCCGATGCGATGGAGGGTCCGACGCCGGTCAGCGCGATGATTCACGCGGCGGCTATGGTCTCGGCCGGCATCTTTGCTTTGATACGCCTTTATCCGCTCTTCGCCGCCGGTGGCGACCCGCATCACGGCATCCTGACCGAGCCGCTGGCATTCATGGCGGTGGTCGGCGCTTTCACCGCGCTGCTCGCGGCGACGATGGCGGTGGCGCAGAACGATGTCAAAGCGGTGCTCGCGTATTCGACGATTTCACAACTTGGCTTCATGATGGCGGCGCTTGGCATCGGCGCCTATATCGCGGCCGCCTTCCATCTCATCACCCACGCATTTTTCAAGGCGCTGCTCTTTATGGCGGCCGGCTCGGTCATCCATGGCATGGAGCATGGCGAGCATCACGTCCACGAACATAGTCATGATCAGGACCATCCTCCCCCTGATGCTTCGGGGGGATTGAGGGGGGTTGAGCATTTCGACCCACAGGACATGCGCAATATGGGTGGGCTGCGCAAGACGATGCCGGTTACTTTCTGGACATTCTTGATCGGCGGCTTGTCGCTATCGGGCTTGCCCATCATCACGGCCGGTTTCTGGTCGAAAGACGAAATTCTGGCCGATGCCTGGCTGGTGCTGGACAAGTATGGCAGCGGCGCGCATGGCATGGTGTTTGTTATGCTGGCGCTGGCCGCTTTCATGACCGCTTTCTACACGATGCGGCAGATATCGCTGACATTCGGCGGCGAGCCACGCAGCGAAGCGGCGGCGCACGCCAACCTGGGGCGGGGCCTTGTCAGCTTCACCATGACGCTGCCGCTTGTGATCCTGGCCGTTTTCGCCATCGGCGCAGGCTTCGTCGGCGTGCCAACAGACTTCCCGCTGCTGGGGCCGATCTTTTCGCCCGAATACAACGCCTTCCATCATTTGGTCATTGAGGCGCTGCCGCTGCCCGAGGCGACGGCCGCCTACACGTCGCTGCCCGATTATCACCCGAAGGCGCCGCCCTTTAACATCGTGCCGGTCGCGACCTCGTTCATTGTGGCGCTCTTGGGGCTTTGGCTGGGATACATGGTCTATTGGCGCAAGCCGCTCAAAGCGGGGCAGAAGGACCCGATGGAGAACTTCCTCGGCCCCCTGCATCCGATCTTGCAGAATCGCTATTATCTGGACGATGTGTATATCGCCCTGTTCGTCAAGCCGTCGCAATGGCTGGCGCGGCAGGTGATCGCCTTTCTCGATCGCGGCATCATCGACGCGCTGCTGCACATCATCGCGCGGGTCTTCACCTGGCTGGGCGATTTGATCAAGGTCTTGAACCTGTGGCTGATTGATGGCGTCGGCGACGGGATTCCCATCGCCATTTTCAACTTCGGCGGCTGGCTACGGCGCGCGCAAACCGGGCGCGTCCAGCAATATCTGCTTGTGGTTCTGGCGGCGGCGGTGGTAATCGGCGTCGTATTGGTATTGTCGTCGGGCGCGGCGCGGCCGTTGTAGGGAGACGCATTCATGGTCGACATTTTCGGAATTGACGCGCTCTCGGTTTTGATCTTCGGGCCCGCGCTCAGCGCCTTCGTCGTCGCGGCGATCGCGTCCTTCGGCACGAGCAAGGAGGTCGGGCGTTGGCTGGCGCTGATTCTGTCGCTGCTCTTTGCCATTCTCTCGATTAAGGTCTTCGTCGATTATCAGGCGGCCGGCCTCGCCATTGGCGATGATCAATTCATTGTGGCACAGGATGTCGCCTGGTTTGAAGCGCTGGGCGCGCGCTGGACGCTGGGCATCGACGGCATCAGCGCGGTCATGATCCTGCTCACCGGCATCTTGACGCCGCTGGCGATCCTGGCCAGTTGGAATATCGAAGACCGCCCGAATATGCACCTGGCGCTGCTGCTCTTCTTCGAGACTGGCAGCATGGGCGTCTTCGCGGCGATGGACCTGATGGTCTTCTTCCTGTTCTACGAATTGACGCTGGTGCCGATGTACTTCCTCATCAATCAATGGGGCAGCATGCCCAAAGCCGGCGTCAAATTCAGCGGCCGCTTTTACGCCTCGACCAAGTTCATGATCTACTCTTTCGGCGGGACGCTTGGCATGCTGCTGGCGACGCAGTTGATCGGCTGGTCGGCTGGCACCTACAGCATGGAGACATTGACCGCGACCTGGCCCCTATTCCGTCAAGGCGAGGCATTGCTGGGCATCGACGTCAGCACGGTGAAGGCGCTGGCATTCGCCGGGTTCTTCGTCGCCTTTTGCATCAAAGTGCCGATCTGGCCATTCCACACCTGGCTGCCCGACGCGCACGGCGAAGCGCCGACCGCCGGCTCGATGCTGTTGGCCGGCATCATGCTGAAGCTGGGCGCTTACGGTTTCATTCGCCTGGTCATCCCGCTCTTCCCCGATGTCTGGCTGACCGAAGTTGTCATCATCGGCGTCAATGTGGCGACGCTCTTTGCGATACTGTCCGTTGTCGGCATCGTGCTCGGGGCTTTCGCCGCCTTTGGGCAGACGGATTTCAAGCGCCTTGT
Organism: Chloroflexota bacterium; assembly: GCA_011523545.1. Taxonomy (GTDB): domain Bacteria; phylum Chloroflexota; class Anaerolineae; order Aggregatilineales; family Phototrophicaceae; genus UBA6055. The sequence continues at coordinate 89,347 of WTGN01000027.1, forward strand.
CGCCTACAGCTCGGTTAATCACATGGGCTTTGTCGGCATCGGTATCGCAGTCTTCGCGCAGACCTACGCCCAACTCTGGAGTGGCGCGAACCCGGACGCTGATATTCAGTCGGCGATCCTGGCGGGCAATGGCACGGTGCTGCAAATGTTCAATCACGGGCTGAGCTCGGCCGGTATGTTTTTGCTCGCCGGCGCGCTCTATCACAAGACACATACGCGCGACCTTAACGATTACGGCGGGCTCTGGGTGAAAGCGCCGGTCTATGGCGGCATTCTGCTCTTCACCAGTTTCGCCAGCCTGGGCTTGCCGGGCTTGAATGGCTTCGTCAGCGAGTTTCTCATCGTGCGCGGTTCCTGGCCCGTCTTCACCGCCTTGACCACCATCGCCATGATCGGCCTGCTATTCACCGGCGCTTATATATTGAAAGGCATCCGCGCCGTTTTGCACGGTCCATTCAACTTGCGCTGGCGGGGCTACAATCTGGAATTGACGCGCGCCGAACTGCTTGGCATCGCGCCGCTGCTCGCGCTGATGCTTCTTACGGGCGTATATCCCAACTGGATCCTGCCGATGATCAACACCACGGTCTCGACCATTTTTGTTCGTTTAGCGAGCTAGGAATTCGTAAATGGAATCTACCGGATTCTCAGTTCTCACTGCCATCATCTTCATCCCGATCATCGCAGGCGTGGTCATCCTCTTCCTCGATCGCCGGAATCGCGATCTGGTGCGCGGCGTCGGCGTGACGGCTGCTTCGGCCGTGCTGGCGCTCTCGCTCGCGGTCTTCTTCGGCTACGACAATTATGTCAAAACCGACGGCGGCTTGATTGATCAGCAGACTGCAATGCTCGAATCGGGCGCCGATTTGAGCGGGGCGCAGATGTTCGCCGACGCGCTCGCTTTCGAGCAGCGGGTCGTCTGGGTCGAATCGCTCGGCATCGCTTATCATGTCGGCGTGGACGGCGTTTCGGCACCAATGGTATTGCTGACCGGCATGGTTGCGGTCGCCGGTGTGCTGATCTCCTGGAATATCCAGGATCGCCTGCGCGAATTCATGGCCTTCTTCATGTTTCTGGTCGCGGGCGTTTTCGGCGTATTCATCGCCGTCGATCTCTTTATGCTCTTCTTCTTTTATGAGCTGGCGATCTTCCCGATGTATCTGCTCATCGCCGGCTGGGGCTGGGTCAAGCTGCGCGAGTACGCGGCGATGAAGCTGACACTATATATCCTCGTCGGCTCGGTTTTCGCGCTGGTGGGCGCGGTGGCGATGTATTTTGCCGCCGGCGCCTTTTTCAGCGGGAGCGGCGCTGATGTCTTTGAGGCAGCCGTCGCGGGCGGGCTCTTGCCGGCCGATAGCGGACCCTACAGCTGGAGCATCGTGCAGTTGACGCTGGCGGCGGAGAACGGCGCCTATGGCATCGACATCCTGGGCATCGAGGGCCTGAATTTTGCCAAGTTCTGGTTCCCCTTCATGTTCATGGGTTTCGGCGTTTTGGCGGGTGTCTTCCCCTTTCACAACTGGTCGCCCGATGGTCATGTCGCCGCGCCGACAGCGGTCTCAATGATCCATGCCGGCGTGTTGATGAAGGTTGGCGCTTTCGCCGCTTTGCGCTCGGGTGTGCAGCTGCTGCCCGAAGGCGCCGATACGCATCTGCCCTGGATGGTATTCCTGACGCTTATCAACGTTGTCTACGGCGCGCTCATCGCCTTTCGCCAGCGCGACTTCAAATATGTCATCGGCTTCTCCTCGGTCAGCCACATGGGGCTGGTCAGCATGGGCTGGGCGACGATGAACCTGACCGGCATGACTGGCGCCGGCATTCAAATGTTCAGCCACGGCGCGATGACGGCGCTTTTCTTCGGCGTCGTTGGCATGGTCTACGACCGCTCGCACACGCGTGATATCCCCAGCCTGGGCGGCTTCATGAAAGTGATGCCCTGGGTCGGCGTCGCTTTTGTCATCGGCGGTTTGACCAGCATGGGCATGCCCGGCTTGAGCGGCTTCATCGCCGAATTCCCGATCTTCCAGGGCATGTGGGCCGCCTCCGAGCAGATCACGCTGCAGCTGGGCGCATTCCAACTCAGCAATTATTACAGTGTGCTCGTCATCATATCGGCCCTGGGCATCGTCATCACCGCCGCTTATGTGCTGCGCGTCGCCGGGCAGGTCTTCTTCGGCGAATTTGACGGCGAGCGTTTTCACGATGTCGGCAATATCGACATGACCGACCGCATCGTGCTGATTATCCTCGGCGCCCCGCTGCTCATCCTCGGCCTCTACCCGCCGATCATGGCGCCTATGATTGAATCCGGCATCCGACCCATTATCGCCTTGTTGGGAGGTGGCTAGATGGAATTTGATCTCTGGGCGCAGCTGCCATCCGTCTTGCCGGAGATCGGGCTGACCGCGCTGGCCGTGGTTGTGCTGTTTGCCGATATCTATGGCGCCCCCGCGACGCGGCGCAATGTCGTCTTTGTGTCCGCCCTGGGCATGGCGCTGCTGGCGCTCGTGCCCCTTATCTGGCAGCCCGACCCCGCGCTGTACGAAAATGGCGCGCTGCTCTGGGGCGGCATGGTCAACTACGATCCGCTCTCGCAGATATTCAAAGTCATGCTCTTGCTGGCCGGCGCGGTGACCTGCCTGATGGCGGCCGGCGACAAAGGCGTCGGCGACAAAGGCGAGTTTTACCTGATTGTCATCGTAGCCACGCTGGGCGGCTTGATGATGTCCAGCGCCGCCGACCTGATTCTGGTCTTCGTCGCGTTGGAGACGCTTTCGATTCCGCTTTACATGCTGGCGAGCTTCCGCCGCGGAGACCAGCGTTCGGCTGAAGGCGGCATGAAGTATTTTCTATACGGCGCCTTCGCTTCAGCGATCATGCTCTTCGGCTTCAGCTTGCTTTATGGTTTTGCCGGCACGACCAATCTCGCTGGCATCGCTGACGCCATGAGCGCTGGATTGGAAGATGGCGTCGTCGCTGTAATGACGGCGCTGGTGATGGTCGTGGTCGGCTTCGGCTTCAAGATCAGCGCAGTGCCCTTCCATTTCTGGACGCCCGATGTTTATGAAGGCGCGCCCACGCCGGTAACCGCCTTCGTCAGCGTGTCGAGCAAGGCGGCCAGCTTTGCGCTGCTGCTGCGCTTCCTGACCGCCGTCTTCCCGGCTGAGCTGGCAATCGCCGGCGTCGTCATTCAGGACTTCTGGGTGAATCTGCTGGTGGTCGTCTCGATTGTGACGATGACGCTGGGCAATGTGGTGGCGCTGCGGCAAAGCAATATCAAACGGCTGCTGGCATACTCATCCATCGCGCAAGCCGGTTATACGCTCATTGGCGTCGCCGCGCTGGGTGGGCCGAATGACAGCCTGGCGGTCGCTTCGGTTTCCTTCTACATGTTCATGTACATCTTCACCAATCTGTTGGTCTTCGGCGCCGTCATCCTTTTCATCGCCAGGACCGATACCGAAGAGATAAGCGACCTGGCCGGCTTGAACCGCCGCAGCCCCTGGCTGGCGCTCTTCATCACTATCGGCTTGCTCTCGCTGGGCGGGATTCCGCCGGCGGCCGGCTTCTTCGGCAAGTTCTTCTTGTTCCAGGCGGCGGTGAATGCCAACCTGGTCGGCCTGGCGCTGATCGCCGTGACAAATGCCATCATTGCGCTCTACTACTATTTGGTCGTCATCAAGGTGATGTACGTTGATGTCGGACCGGACGATGATAAACCGATTGTGATTCCGCGCGTTTATGGCTGGTCGCTCGGCATTACGGCGCTCGCCGTCATTCTGCTGGGCACAATCGCCGTCACGCCGATCTACGATTGGGCGGCTTTGGGCGCGGCCGGATTGTAAAGACGAATCGCTGTGGCTATGACCAAGCCTTTGTGATAAAATTCTCGAAGTTTGCCGAGGGAGCGGGTCGGCCTCAGATTATTGATGACAAGACATGCGCTAAATGAAACCGGATAACAATCCCCTGTCGACATACGGACTGGTTGCGGGGGTGGTCGGGCAAGTAGGATGCATGATCCTGCTGGTCATTCTGGGAAGTTTGTTACTTGGCTTGGCGCTTGACGAAGCATTTGGGACGCGCCCGACATTGTTATTCATAATGCTGTTGGTCAGCATTCCAATCAGCATCGGGGCGATTTTCTTATACACGCGACACAAAGCTAAACAACTCCACAGCAGCACTAGCAAGAAGGAGGAAGATATAAGTGAATAGCTTTTGGAACGGAAAGCGCCGCTATGTCGCTTTGCTGTTATTCCTGGCTGGCGTATACGTCGCGCTAGAGGTGCCGCCGGTAATACCGTTTATCCAATTGCCGGGCGAGAATCTTCCGGCGGGCTACAACGTCCCCTTCACGGATATTCGCATTACGAATACGCTCGTGGCGGCGGTGATCGTGTGGATTCTGTTGCTGCTCTTCTTGCTGTACGTCGCGCGGCGGCGGCCTAAAGACGGCAGCGAAGTCCCGCCTGGCGGCTTCTACAACATGTTCGAGGCGCTGTTTGAGGGCCTCATGGGTTTCATCGGCGGCATCGCCGGCGGCGCGCATTTCCGCCTGATCTTCAACATGTTCATGACCATCTTCCTCATCGTGCTCTTGTCGAACTGGATGTCGCTGGTCCCCGGGATTGACACCGTCGGCTTCATTCATCCGCACGTCAAAGAGAAGTACGATGCGGAAAAGGACGAATACAAGTTGGTCACCACCGACGGCTATGAGATCTATCAGGGCTTCCTCGGCATCTCCTATGTCAACGGGCAATGCGACTGGATAAGCCCGGCCGATGAAGCGGCAGCCGACGCAGCGGCGCTTGCCAACGCCGAATCGGCCAGGCTGGCGGCGCTGGATGAGCTGGCGGTGAAAGCTGCTTACGCGCGTTATCAGGCGGCCCACAACGGGCACGGCGACGATGCGCATGAAGAAGACGCTGGAGATGATCACGCGGAAGAAGCTGTCGAATCGGACGAAGCCATCGCAGCCTACGATGACGTGCTGGCGGCGCGCGAGGCCGAAAAGTTGGCGCGGCGCGACCGCGGCTGTTACACCGGCGTCGCCGTACCGCCCTGGCAAGAAGGCTATGAGCCCTATGACAAGAGCAAGGCGAAGGATATCTCACTTCATCCGGACCCCAGCAGCGAAGAAGCCAAGCTGGTGCCATGGGTGGTCCTGCCCTTTGTCCGCGTCGCCTCGACTGACTTGAACATGACCTTGACCATCGCGATTATCTCCGTGGTCATGACTCAGTACATCGGTTTCAAGGCGCTGGGCATCGGCTATCTGACCAAGTTCTTCAACTTCGGCACACTCTTCAAATCGCCGTTGGGCGGCATTGATGTGGCGGTGGGGCTGCTGGAATTGATTGGCGACTTCGCCAAGATCCTCTCGTTCAGCTTCCGTCTTCTGGGCGCGATGTTTGCCGGCGCGATCTTGCTCTTTGTGATGAGCTTCCTGGTGCCGATTTTGCCCTGGCCCTTCTTCATCCTGGAGTTCTTCGTCGGCGCCATTCAAGCACTCGTATTCGCCCTCTTGACCGCCATTTTCATGAACCTGGCGACGATCAGCCATCATCACGATGATGAGCACGATCACGCCGATGCGCATTAAGCAACTTGTACAAGTAGAACGAAAAGCAAATCGGAGGAAGCATCAATGGATCCACAATCAACGATTGTTCTGGGGAAAGCTATAGGCGCCGGGCTGGCTATGATTGGCGCGGCCGGCGGTGGCATCGGCATTGGCCTTTCGGTCGGCGGCGCGGTGCAGGCGATGGGCCGCAACCCCGATCACACGCCGACGATTCAGACGAACATGATCCTTGGCGTCGCCTTCGCCGAAGCGGTCGCCATTTACGCCCTCGTTGTGTCGCTGATCATCCTGTTCGTACTCAACTAGGCGCCGCGCGCGAAACAGGAGGACACAATGGAAGCATTGGGAATTAACCCCGGTTTGATGCTGATTTGGCTGATCGCCTTCATCATGCTCTACGTGTTGCTGACCCGCTTCATCTATGACCCGTTGACGAACGCGCTCAATGAACGGCGCAATCGCATCGCCAAGGGCCTGGAAGATGCGGCGGCGGCGGCCCGCGCCCGGGAAAACGCCGAAGCTGATGCCGAGAAGATCCTGGCGCAGGCCCGCAGCGAAGCGCAAAAGGTGATCGACGAAGCTCGCGGCCGCGGCGATGATGTCGCCAGCACAATCGAGGGCGAAGCGCGCCAGGAGGCGGCCAGGATTCAGTACGACGCGCAGAATGAAGCGGTCGCCATTCGCAACGCCGAGTTGGGCAACCTGCGCGACCAGGTGCTGAATATCTCGGTGGCGGTCGCCAGCCGCATTCTTGAAGAGAATATCAGCAAGACCAAGCAGAAAGCCTTGGTCAACAGCTTCATCACCGAGCTGCCCGAGGGCGCCAAAGGCATCGGCGGGAGCGTTGAAGTCGTCAGCGCCATGCCCTTGACCGCGACCGAGCAGCGCAAGGTCACCAGCGAAGTCGGCGCTGATGAAGCGGAATTCACGGTCGACCCCGGCATTCTCGGCGGCTTGATCGTGCGCTGGCCCGGCGGCATGGTTGATGGCAGCGTTCGCGCGCAACTCAATGAGCTATCGCGCAGCCTGAGCTAAAAACTGCAATGTTGTAGGGGCGACTGACGCTTAGTGTCTACACAAGCCGGCGAGTCGCCCGATCATAGCTCGGGTCAGTTTTCTACAGGATAAGGACGCGCTGGATAATCACCGGCGCGTTTCTGTTTGTCAGCGGACGGCAACCGTGTTTGAATAAAAGAGACGCGCATCGCATTCGGAGGTCACCGACCGACCGCCATGCCGAAGTCTCTTCAAACATTGCTGGCTTCACTTCCTGCCGACCAGGTTATCTCCACCAACGGCGGCTTGGCGACGCCAATCAGCGCGCCGGTCGTCGAATCGAGCCTCGATATACAGCCGGGCGGCCTCTTTGTGGCGCGCGCCGGGAGTTCTACTGACGGCCATCGCTTCATTGCAGACTCCATTGAAGCAGGCGCCGCCGCAATTGTCGGCGAAATTGAGCAGCCGAGCCTGCCCGTCCCCTACATTCAAGTCAAGAGCGCGCAAGAGATTCTGGGTCTACTGGCCGCGGCCTGGCATGATTTCCCTTCGCGGCAGTTGGTCGTCATCGGCGTCACCGGCACCGACGGCAAGACCACCACCTGCCATCTTCTTCAAAGCATTCTCAAGCAGGCGCCCAATATCAGAGCCGGGTACATCAGTACGATATCGGCCGACTTCGGCGGCGAGACCTCGGCGACCGGATTGCATGTCACGACGCCGGGCGCGCCGCAGATTCAAGACTACCTGGCGAAAATGGTCGCGGCCGGCCTGACGCACTGCATCCTGGAGATGACCAGCCACGGCTTGGCGCAAGGCCGTTTGAACGGCGTCGACATTGATGTCGCTGTGCTCACTAACGTCATGCACGAGCACCTGGATTATCACGGCAGTTGGGAATCCTACCGCGCCGCCAAAGCCATCATGTTCCAAATGCTCCAGCGCGGCTGGCGCAAACCAGCGCAAGAAAAGGTAGCCGTCATCAACGCTGATGACCCGTCTTCCGCCTACTTCGCCGCCATTCCCGCCGACCGCCGCATCCGCTACGGCCTCCAGAATGACGCCGACCGCAGCGCTCAGGGCATCAAGCACTTGAGTGGCCGCACGGGTTTCAGTGTACGGAATAGAAGATATACCTTGCGGCTGCCAGGCGAGTTCAATATCGCCAATGCGCTGGCCGCATACTGCGCTGCGGAAGCGCTGGGCATCGGCTGGGAGGCCATCCGAGCCGGCATCTCGGCACTCGAAGTCATCCCCGGGCGTATGGAGCGCATTGACGAAGGCCAGGATTTTACTGCGATGGTCGACTTCGCCCATACACCAAATGCCTTGAAGCGGGCGCTGGAAGCGGGGCGGGGCATGTTGAGGCCCGGCAAGCGCTTGATCTCCGTCTTCGGCAGCGCCGGGCTGCGCGATGTTGAAAAGCGCCGACTGATGGCGGAGACCTCGGCGCGGCTGGCTGATATGACCGTGTTGACGGCGGAAGACCCGCGCACGGAGTCGCTGGCGGACATTCTCGATATGATGGCGGCCGGCTGCCTGGCCGAGGGCGGCGTCGAAGGCGAAACTTTCATTCGCGTGCCTGACCGCGGCGAAGCGATCTACCGGGCCTGCCAACTGGCTGGCGCCGGCGATCTGGTGATGGCATGCGGCAAGGGCCACGAACAGAGCATGTGCTTCGGCGTCACCGAGCATGCCTGGGATGACCGCGAGGCGATGCGCGCGGCCCTGCGCGGCGCCCCGCTCAGCACACTGCCGACCGCGTGGAAGAAAACCCCGCGCCATTGAGACCCTGCGCCGGGCGCGCTGTATGCATAAACGATGATGCTCATAATGCTGGTATGGTAAAATCAGAGGGGACATATCGCTTGAGGCTGATGTGCTTGATCTCGGAATTGTCATCGTCAATTGGAATACGCGCGACCTGCTAAGGGCTTGCCTGAATACAGTTTTCGCCAGCCAGGGCGACTTCACTTTCAGCGTTGTGGTCGTGGACAACGCCTCGGATGACGGCAGCGCGGCGATGGTCAGCCAAGAATTTCCGCAAGCCGAGCTCATCGCCAATGCGGAAAATGTCGGCTATCCGCGAGGGAACAACATCGGTTTGCGTCGCTTGGGTTATCACGGCGCCCGTGATGTGGATGCGTGCGCCCCTCGTTACGCCTTGCTGCTCAATCCCGATACCGAGGCGCCGGCGGACGCGCTCTGGAAGTTGATTCGGTTCATGGATTCTCGGCCCGATATCGGCGCCGCCGGCCCCAAGCTGGTCTTGACCGACGGCAGCCTGGACAAAGCCTGCCGCCGCGGTTTCCCGACACCCATGGTCAGCTTCTACCACTACTCCGGCTTGGCGAAGCTCTTCCCGCGGCATCGGCGATTCGGGCGCTACAATATGACCTTCGCCGACGAAGATCAAGAGCTCGAAGTCGATTCTGTTGTCGGCGCCTGTATGCAGGTGCGCAAAGCCGCCATCGAACAGGCGGGCTTGCTGGACGAAGCCTTTTTCATGTACGGCGAAGACCTGGACTGGGCTTATCGAGTTAAGCAAGCCGGTTACAAGGTATGGTACTATCCGGCTGTAACCGTGCATCACGTCAAGCGCGCGGCCAGCAGCAGGAACCCGAAGGCGCAATTTGAATTCTGGCGCGCTATGCTGATCTTTTATCGCAAGCACTTCCGCCGCGGGACCCTCTATCCCATCCACCTGATGATCCTGACGGCGCTGCTGTTCAAGGGAGGCCCTGGCTTATGGCAGGAGATCCGAAATCCGAGTCATACCGCGTAAGGCCGCGCTCGATACGCCTGAGCAACGACCACCTGAAAGCGCTGTCCACCCTGACACTATTCCTGACCGATTCGATAATGCTCATCGTGGCATTCGTTGTTGGCTATGAGGCGCGTGAGCTGTTGCCCTTTTTCCCCCGGCCGGAGGAGCAGCCGGACCTGGCCAGATACTTGCCGACAATTGTCGTGCACGCCGCCACCATCATCGTGATGTTTTATTTCTCCCAGCTGTATCATTTGAAGCGGGCATTCAGCCGTATTGAACAACTGCGCAATGTGATCGGCGTTGTCACACTGGGCACCTTGCTCGCCAGCGGCACGCAAGAATTCCTGCTGCAGAACACAAACCTGGAATCCGTCTATCCGCGCAGTTTGCTCTTTTACGTCTGGTTCTTCAGCGTCCTGCTGACAGTCCTGGGGCGCGAGCTGCACCGCCGCTGCTGGACATTCATGCGCCGGCGCGGGGTCGTCCGCGACAATCTGCTGATCGTCGGCGAGGGAGACATCATGCGCAAGATCACCGAGCATATCCGCAACAGCCCCGAACTGGGATATACCATCGTCGGCATCGTCACCGCGGCGGAGAAACAGGGCGACATGCTCGGCTACAATTACATCGGCACCTATGACGAAATCCCGCGCATCATCGACGATCGACAAGTGGAGCAGGTGATCGTTGCCCTCTCCGATTATCGGCGCGGCGAATTGGTCGAACTGATTAATCTTTGCCAGCGCGGGAAGGTTGATATCAAGGTCTACCCCGACATGTTCTCCTACATGGCCGGCGATCTCAACGTCGACGATCTCGGCGGAACGCCGCTCCTGACAGTCCGCGATATCGCGCTGCGCGGCTGGAAACTCAGCCTGAAACGCGCGCTTGATCTGTTCGGCGCGACCGTCGGCCTGGTCATGCTTTCGCCTTTTATGCTGCTTACCGCGCTCTTAATCCGGCTGGAATCGCGCGGGTCGGTATTCTACTGGCAGGTGCGGATGGGGCTGGATGGCCGCCCCTTTCCCTTGATCAAGTTCCGCTCCATGCGCCAGGATGCCGAATCCCGCGGGCGCACCTGGACGGTGGAAAATGATGAACGCGTCACGCGGCTCGGGCGATTTATGCGGCGCAGCAACTGGGATGAAATCCCGCAATTGATCAATGTGCTCGTTGGGCACATGAGCCTGGTCGGCCCGCGCCCGGAGCGCCCGATGTATGTGCAGCAATTCCAGCGTCAGATTCCGGATTACATGGTCCGCCATCGAGAGAAATCCGGCATGACCGGCTGGGCGCAGATCAACGGCTTGCGTGGCGACACATCCATCGCGCAACGCACGGAGGCTGATCGCTTCTACGTGGAGAACTGGTCTCTCTGGCTGGATATTGTCATTATCATCCGAACACTCTGGCAATCCTTCACCCGCTCCAGCCCCAACGCCTATTAACTGGAGCCGCCCCATGGACCTCGATACGTTGACCAAGGCCATGTTCGACTTTGTCGAGTGCAAGGGCTGGCTGGAAGATGATTCGCCCAAGCGGCAAACGCAGCGGAATCTGGCAATCTCGCTGGTCTTGGAAGCGAGCGAGGTTCTCGAGCATTTTCAATGGAGCGAGGCGGATGAGCGTCCCGAAGAACTGGCTGACGAACTGGCCGATGTGATGCTCTACCTCCTGCAATTGGCCTCATTTAGCGATATCGATCTCGGGCAGGCTGTCATGGCCAAGCTGCAAAAGAATTACCAACGCGAATGGCCTGCCGATCCTCATCCGTAAATCGGAATCGCCAACGCCGCTGGCCAATCCGCAGCGCATGATGCAAGCGCCCGTCACGCAGAACTAGAAGCAAACGTTAAACTTTGACGGCAAGGCCGGAGTGATTCGGCTGCGCTGATGTCAAGCCCGAAGGGTCTTTTAATCTGAGGCGGCGGCATTATAATACGGTGCGCTTTGCCTCATATTCGCCGCGCGCTCCTTATTGTCCGTTCGCGTTTGGCCTGTAAGTTGACGCTGGCCGATTAAAGGCGCGGCGCTGGCCGCAACAGAAAGAGGATTCGACAGCATGTCAGAACAAGCGGTCACCGCCCAAAGCGAAGACTTCTCGCGCTGGTACAACGAAATCGTTTACCGCGCCGATCTTGCGGCGCCGTCGCCGGTGCGTGGCTGCGTGATCATCAAGCCCTACGGCTACGAAATCTGGGAGGGCATCAAAGCGGGCTTGGACCGCCGCTTCAAAGCGACCGGCCATCAGAATGCTTATTTCCCGCTTTTCATTCCGGAGAGCTATATAAAACGCGAGGCGGAGCATGTGGAAGGCTTCAGCCCGGAGCTCGCCGTCGTCACCCACGCAGGCGGCCGTGAACTGGAAGAGCCGCTTGTCGTCAGACCCACGTCGGAGACCGTCATCGGCGAAGCCTTCAGCGACTGGATACAATCGTATCGTGATCTGCCTCTCTTGATCAATCAATGGGCGAACGTCGTGCGTTGGGAATTGCGCACGCGTCCCTTCTTGCGCACGGCCGAATTCCTGTGGCAGGAAGGGCACACGGCCCATGCCACACATGATGAAGCGGAAGAAGAAACGCTGCAGATGCTTGACATTTATGCCGACTTCTCTATCGAGGACGCCGCCATCCCGGTGATCAAGGGCGAGAAAAGCCGCATGGAACGCTTTGCCGGCGCCGTGCGCACTTATACGATCGAAGCGATGATGCGCGACAAACGCGCGCTGCAATCGGGCACGAGCCACAATCTGGGGCAGAATTTCGCCAAAGCCTTTGACATCCGCTATCTGACCGAGGACAACACGCAAGAGTATTGTTGGACGACTTCCTGGGGGCTCAGCACGCGAATGGTCGGCGCCGTTGTCATGACCCACGGCGATGACAAAGGCTTGCGGCTGCCGCCAAAGCTGGCGCCCTATCAAGTTGTGGTCGTTCCCATCTACAAGCGCGATGCCCAGCGAGTCGCTGTTATGGAGGCGGTCGAACGCTTGAGCGACGCATGCGCAGCCGCCGGCCTGCGCGTGCATGTCGATCGCCGGGAAGGGCAATCGCCCGGCTTCAAATTCAACGATTGGGAAATGCGGGGCGTGCCGGTTCGCGCCGAAATCGGCCCCAAAGATGTCGAGAACAACAATACCGTGTTGGCCAGGCGCGACATGTTGGGGCGGCAAGGCAAACAATTCGTCTCCCAGGATGGCGCGGTGGACGCGGCGCGGGACCTGCTGGCTGAGATTCAGGGCGCCTTGCTCGAAGACGCGCGGGCATTCCGCGATGAGCATATCCATGACGTTTCATCGTACGACGAGCTCCGGGCGGTTGTGGAAGCCGGCGATTGGGCGCGCGCCTGGTGGGCTGGCTCGGACGCCGACGAACAGTCGGTCAAGGACGAGACCGGCGCGACGATCCGCTGTTTTCCTTTTGACCAGCCGGGCGGCCGCGGCGAATGCGTCAAATCTGGCAACGCGGCGGAGAAAGTCGCCTTGTTCGCCAAAGCCTATTGATCCGCCCTCGTGTATAAGAGCGAGAGGCCCACGCTCCCAGTGGCGGCGGCGCAAAAGGTCTGTATGCGGACCGGACACTTTGTTAACATGTTCTTAACATAAATCACATTGTGAAAATTGACACAATTGCGTTTATGGCGTAGAATGAATCGGGGCAGGTGATTTCGCGTCAAGTATTGTGAATTGCTGGGCGGAATCCGAGTATGGTATCATAGTTATTGTAATCTATGCGGTCATTGCGGACAAAAACCTTCACTTAATGCCTTTTACTTGATGTTATGACATTTCGCCGTAGCATATACCGTTTTTCGAATACCCATGCCGATACATGGATATTTCAAGTTTAGCGCCGGCTACTGTGTCGCCTGGGCCGGCAGCTTCATTTTTGGACTAAATCATGGCTGCCTACTTGATTGTTGACGTTGACGACTTGCTGCATTTCTCCGCTGACAAGGGCATTGATTTGCATGAGCTGGCGATAGCCTTGCTCGCCAGCGCTCGTTTCGCCGCCGGTCTGTATGATACGGCCGCCCTGAAGGCTATCGCTGTTGCCGATTGGCGCTCCCAAGATCGCGATGAAAACCTGCAACTGGAACCGGAGGCGATTTTCCGCAGCGCCGGTTATCGGGTTTTGGATGTGCATGACCGGTCCTGTTTGCCCGATTGCCTGCTGCAGCAAGTGTTTTACGCCGACGCCTTTCCGGTTGAGGAGTTGATTTTGGCCACGACAGGCCGGGATCTACTGACCGTGATCGAACAGGTGCAGGTTACCGATAACGCGCGAATCCGCGTCTGGGGCGACAATGAAGACGCCCTGCGAGCGGCCGGTTTGCCAGGCGATATCATCTTCCAGCCGCTTGTCGGCTTGCATGGCATTAAGGGCAAGAACGTTTGGGTCTACATTGACTTCGAGAACATTTCCATCAGCTTGAACGAACAGGGATTCGTCGTCAATCTCGATCATCTGATTGAGCGTCTCGTCTCGCAGGCGCAAGCGCATGGCAAGCTGGTCAAAATGGCGGCTTACGCGCCTTGGGGTCAGCGCGGCGCTTTGCCGCCATTGGTCGATTCTTCCGGCCGCGAAGTGGCGGACGACGCGCCGGCCCGGCTTATGATGTCGAACATCGACCCGGTGTTTCACCTGCCCGGCAAACAGAGCGCCGATATTCGCATCGCCCGCGATGTATTGACCGACGCCGGGCATCCCGAAGCCGGTGATGTCATCATATTGGCGACTGGGGATCGCGATTTCAACGATGTGATCAACCCACTGCTGCAGCGCAACAAAACGGTGGTTGTGTGGGGCGTGCGCGGCAGCACGGGGCGTCTGCTCCAAAGCAACCCGTCATTGCAACTGGAGTACATTGATGACTTCACTGACCTGCAAACCCACCAATCCCTGAGCACGGTTGAGACCGAGGTCGATACCGAGAGCTTCATTCCCTCGCAGTGGTCGAGTGTCATCGTTCAGTTCTTCCGCCTGGAAACCGCCAACCCCGGCAAAGATATCAGCGCAGAAACGCTCATCGGTCAATTGATAGACGTCGGCGATGTCATCTCGGCTGAGCGCGGCAATGACCTCGTTTCGCAGGCGATTTCGCTCGGCATTCTTAGGCAGAAGAGCGCTCATGGGCTGGTGGAGCTGAACTTGCAGCATCCGATAGTCGACAAGACGCTGCTCATTGTCAATCGAATGGTCCGTCGGGTCGCCAATACCTTGGTCTCCCGCAGCTGGGAATATGTCAACTACGGTTTCCTGCTCAAGGGTTTGTCCATGGAGCGCGACCTGGACCGGCCAGGGATGAATGAAAGCGATCAATGGCGCTCCCACTGGATTGATTGCCTCGTTCGCGAGCAGATACTCCAGCGGGACCTGGTCCCGCACCGCCATAATCCCGATGATTTGGTTCCGGTGATCCGCCTGCCCGCGGCGGGGACTCATCCTTTGATGAAGTCTGTCGAAGAGCAGACGGCCGCGCTGGAATTCTCATCGCAGGAGTGGGAGGGCGTGCCACTGCACGCGCTCTATGAGACTGAACCGGAAGTGGCGCGCATGGTCAACCGCATTGTGGTTAGCGTCCAGCAATTCACCAGTTTCAGGAATTTCGCCTGGTGCCCGCTCGGCAGCCTCCATCGGCGGCTCCGTGAATTCGACAGCGGGGTGACATTCCAGCACGCGGTCGAGTATCTGCTGATCAACAACATGGTGACCGTAAACGAGTATCCAAACCCGCGCAGCGATTTCAATACCAAGGGGATAGAGTTGGACGAGGCGAATCCCTACGTGGCCGTCATTTTAGCCGAGCGGGATGAATTCCTGCGCGTATTGCTGGAGATGTACCGAAGCAACGTCACAATCTCGCGCGCGAATCTCGAGCAGCGCCTGACGGACCGCTGGGATGTTCCATTGTGGCTGTCCATCATGAAGATCGAAAATGTGCTGAACCCCTTGCCCGGGCGCGCTGACCAGTACAGCCTGTTCCGCACACATCACACCGTCAAGATAGTCGCCAAAGACGATATCGATGAAGTCGCGGCGGCCAAAGGCTAGCTTGGGATTGCCCGCGCCTGATCCAACTGATAGAATCAGCGCGTAGTTTCGACCGACAGGCAACCGGTCCTGCCTGTCCGGTGGCGAAGGAAAGGACGGAAACCATGCCATTGGATAAAGCGACGAAAACCCGGATCATCAATGATTACGCCCGCGAAAACGGCGACACTGGCTCGCCTGAAGTGCAAATTGCGCTGCTTACCGCAAGGATCACTTCTTTGACCGAGCACCTGAAAATTCACAGCCACGATGAGCATTCTCGCCGCGGCTTGCTGAAACTGGTCGGGCAGCGGCGCCGCCACTTGAAATATATCGCGCGCAAGAAGCCGGAAGTTTATCATGACTTGCTGCAACGCCTTGGTTTACGCCGCTAATCGCGCGCGCCAGGCGATGATCGGGCGCCCGGCTTAATAATGCAAGCTGGCAAGTCAAGCGCGCTGCGCTACGCCCACTGGCAACTCTCGAACGACGAAGAGCCCGTCCGTGATGACAGCCGTGAAATGACGTCTGCGGGGAATCCGCCGGCCGCCGTTTTGCCCTTGCCATTAGGACGCGCCACAACAATATGGAGAAGGCAATGACATTGGATATACGCGAATATCGGGGCATGGTCGGCGGCAAAGAGATCATCATCGAGACCGGCCGCTTCGCCCAGCAAGCGGGGGGCGCTGTGACCGTCCGCATGGGCGACACCATGCTATTCTGTTCAACGACGATGGGCTCGCCGCGCGCCCATCTGGATTTCTTCCCGCTAAGCGTCGACTACGAAGAAAAGATGTACGCGGGCGGCCGCGTGCCAGGTGGCTTCTTCCGCCGGGAGGGGCGGCCCTCCGAAGGCGCGATTCTCATCTCACGCGTCATCGACCGCACCCTGCGCCCGCTTTTCCCCAAGAACATGCGCAATGAAGTGCAAGTCATTTTGCTGTCGCTTTCACACGATAAAGAGCACCACGTCGACATGCTCGGCATCATCGCCGCCAGCACTGCGCTGATGATCTCCGATATCCCCTGGAATGGCCCGGTCGCCGGCGCGCGCATCGGGCTGGTCGATGGCGAGCTGTGCGTCAACCCGACATACAGCGAAATGGCAGACAGCAAACTGGATTTGCGAGTATCGGGCACGGCCGAGGCCATCAACATGGTCGAGTGCAACGCCGATCAGGTCGATGAGGACACAATGCTCGAGGCGCTCTTTCTGGCGCATGACGCTGTACAGGACATCCTCGCGCTGCAGCACAAAATCCGCGAAGCAATCGGCAAAGCGAAGAACGAACCCGCAACGGACGACCTGGACGAGGCGCTTCTGGCCGAAGTCGGCGCCAGAGTCGAGGGGCCGATCCGCGATGTCATGGTCAATCATGCCGATCGCAACGCGCGGCGCGAACCGCTGCAGCAGATCCAGGCGAGCCTGGTCGAATCGTTTGAGCAAAAGAACGAAACGGCTGAAGATGAAGCGGACAAAATCGACCTCAAGCATGTCGAGCGCGCCTATGACCAGGTGATGAAGACGGTGGTGCGCGGTCGCATCATCAATGACGGCATCCGCCCCGATGGCCGCGAATACAGCACGATGCGCCAATTGGCGGCCGATGTCGGTTTGGTGCCGCGCGTGCATGGCTCCGGCATGTTCATCCGCGGCGAAACACAAGTGCTGACGATCGCGACCCTGGGCACCCCCCGCGAGGCGCAATTCATGGACGGGCTAAGCCCGGAAGACGACAAGCGCTATATGCATCACTACAACTTCCCGCCTTACAGCACCGGCGAGACCTATCCCATGCGCGGGCCGCGCCGGCGCGAAATCGGCCACGGCGCGCTAGCGGAGAAGGCGCTGCTTTCGATGATCCCGTCCGAGGAAGAGTTTCCGTACGTCCTGCGCCTCGTCAGCGAAGTGATGAGCTCCAACGGCAGCACCTCGATGGCCAGCGTCTGCGGCAGCACCCTCGCGCTGATGGATGCCGGCGTGCCAATCAAGAATCCGGTCGGCGGCATCGCCATGGGTTTGATCAAAGAGGGCGATCAAGTTGCTGTGTTAACCGATATCCAGGGCATGGAAGATCACCTCGGCGATATGGATTTCAAAGTCGCCGGCACGGTTGATGGCATCACCGCCTTGCAGATGGATATCAAGATCGCCGGCGTCACGCGCGAGATTATGCGCCAGGCCCTCGCCCAGGCGAAAGACGCCCGCCTGCAAATCCTTGATGTCATGCACGCCACCATCGCCGAATCGCGCGACACCATGAGCGACTTCGCGCCGCGGATGGAATCGGTCAAGATCGCCGTCGACAAGATCGGCGCGGTCATCGGCCCCGGCGGCAAGAATGTGCGCGCCCTGCAAGATGAACACCAGGTCAAGGTTGACATTCAGGAAGATGGTCTCGTTTATGTCGCGGGCGAATCCGGCGCGGAAGTTGACCGGGCGCTCGAGAAGATCAAGGCGATGGTCGAAGAGCCGGAAGTCGGGCATATCTATACCGGCACGGTCAAACGTGTTGAGAGTTATGGCGCATTTGTCGAGTTCCTGCCCGGGACCGAAGGCATGGTCCACGTTTCCCAACTGGCTGATTATCACGTCAAAAGCGTTGAGGAAGAGGTCAGCGTCGGCGACGAGATCATGGTCATGGTCATCAATATCGATGGCACCGGCCGCGTGCGCTTGAGCCGTCAGGCCGTGCTCGAAGGCTGGGATGTTGAAGAAGCCAAGCGGCGCGACGCCGCCGGCAGCCGTGGCGGACAGCGACGGGGTGGCGGTGGCGACCGGCGTGGCGGCCGGCGTGATGGCAATCGAGGTGGGGACCGCCGCGGTGGAGACCGGCGCAATTAGACGTCGGGCAATGTTTGCTTCTGAACGTGCTGCCGTAATCTGGCAGTGCGTTTTCTTTTGATTGTCCGGCCCGCGATTCAGTGGAGGCGACCCCGTGTCCAAGAACAATGACTCGCCCGGCAGCGCCATCGCTGAAACAGAAAACTACGTCGTGTGGGAAGTTCGCGAACCCGACGGCGAAGTAACTTATCACATTGAATTGGGCGCTGTAACGCTTCACTTCTTTCGTGAAGAATGGAGTGAATTCTTGCAGCTGACCAAGGTGGCGGCGAGCAATACTTGATGGATGCCGCGCGTATCCAACGTGCTTTTGTGGCGGTGATGGCCAAACATCTGCCGCCAAGCAGCGCAACACTGCAATTGCTTGACCTCGACGGGCGCACCGGCGGCTTGCTCGCTGATATACGCGCCGATCTGCATCTTTGCCATATCCCGGCGTTATCTTTGGCAGATCACGATATCAGGCCCGGCGCCTTTGACGCCATCGTCGCCTACGATGTGGATCTGAGCGGCGCCGTCCTGCTGTCTTGTTTCGCCGCGCTACGGGCGGGCGGGCGGCTCATAGCGCTCCAATCGCGCGGCAGGGCCAGCGAATCTCACCTGCGCCAATTGCGCGATCACGGCTTCGTGCGCATTCTGGTCGAGCCGGCTCTGGATGAGATCGGCGTTCTCATCCGGGGAGAAAAGCCGCACCCAGGCGTAGACACCGTTGAGCGCATTCAATCCGTCGCGCAAATGGAAGCGGACTCGCTCTCGCTATCAGATTTCAAAGGGCGATACATCCACCTGCTTGTTCAGCAGCTACCCAACAAACCCGTATGGAAATTGGACGCGGGCGAGAAAATCAGCTGGCGCGCCGCCGCGCTCCGCCGCAATCCGATGCCGGCCTTGCTGGGCTTCAGCAGCCTGCCCAAAGCCGTCGGCTTTATGCAGCCGGCCGTGCTCGCCGGCCACATCAGAGACATCAACAAGGTTGGCAAATTCAGCCTGGCGACAGCACAAGCCTGGGACTGGGGCCTCGTTTTGAACCCCGCGCCTGACTCGCTTGAAAAGGAAGAGCTGACCTATATCGAGCTGGACCCGGCGACGGCGGAAGCGCCGGATGAATAAAGGCTATATTGCAGCTTCTGCCGGCAAGTTGGTCGCTTTTCGCCGCTGGCGGTTTACCGCTACCCAGCCATTGCGCTCGCGCTCCTCGTTGCTGCCGGCTTCCCGCCGCAGTTTGATTTGGGCAATTTGAACGAATCCCGTATAATTGACAGAGATTCTTGTCGCGCCGCACTCGCGGAGGAGCAAGCACATGCTGATGCGCCCGGAAGAACCGCGTCAGCCGCGTCTGATAACCTGGGACGAAGTCGACCAGCTCATCGACGGATTGATCCCGCGCATTCAGCACATGGGCCCCTTCGGCGCTATGGTGATGATTACGCGGGGCGGCGTCATTCCCGGCGGCCTGCTGGCGGAAGCGCTGAGCATCCAGCACCTGCTGACCGCCTCGGTGGATTTCGTGGCGACCGCGCAATCAGGCATGATGGCCTGGCCTACCTTTCTCCAATTCCCCGATCCTGATCTGCTCCGCGGGCGCCGCACCTTGATAGTCGATGATGTCTGGGGCAGCGGGCGCACCAGCATCTCCGTACGCGAACGCGTCGATGCCGCCGGCGGCAGCCCGGTCAACTGCGTCCTGCACTACAACCCCTACCGCACCATGTTTTCCAACATCAAGCCGGATTTATACGGCGATGTGACCGATGCTTACGTGGTCTATCCCTGGGAGATTGACCGCGGTCTCTTCGGCCGGGATTTCGCTGAAGGTCAGCCGGAAATCTGAGGGCTTTGCACGGATGGTGATTCGGGCCTGCTGAATCTGTGGCTATCGCCCGCTGTCGACCAGCCCGCAGAGCGTTTACAGCACAGCCGCCTGGAAGTTTGGACTTGGCCTGCAAACATAAACGCGTCCTTTTCAAATGTCGGCCTGTAGCGGCGCGCGCTTCAAGTACAGTTCAGCATACAAACGGGCTTTTCAGGAAATGCCCTTGCAGCTTTTGTTTTGAGTTTGTGCCAATCTGAAAACTTTGAGTTATAATCCGCCTTGCGGCCATAGAGGACTGCGCGAGCATGAGTTGACATATTGCGGTATACTGCCGCATCCGCAAGCGGGGGGCTATCGGCGGAGAAATGTTTCTTTGGCAAATGTCTACGAGTCTAGCAATTTGAAGTCTAATTATTCATCCTAAGTTCGCACCGCTGGTTAGCATTGTCGACTAAAGCGCTTGGCGGCCACCGGTCCCGGCGCGATGATAACCTGCTTGCGCAGGAGGCAACCGAAAGCATATGAGTGAAGATCAAGAACGGAACAGCAGCGCTGACGAGAATTTTGAGGAGATGCTCGCCTCATCCTTCGATTATTCTTATACACCGCCGCGCCGCGGAGAGATCCGCGAAGCGACCATTCTGCAGATTGATGAACGCGAAATCATCGTCGATTTGGGCGCCAAGCAAGATGGCATCGTGCCATCGCAAGACTTGGAACGGATGGATGACGAATTCCGCGCGAGCTTGAGCGCCGGCGCCAGCGTGCCAGTCTATATCGTGAACCCGCGCGATCAAAACGATAATCTGATCGTATCCATCAACATGGGCTTGCAGCGCTACGACTGGGAGAAGGCGCGCGAACTCCTGTCATCGCAAGACGCGGTTGATGTCAAGGTCAGCGGCTATAACAAAGGGGGCGCCCTGGTGCGCTGGAACCGGTTGGAGGGCTTCATTCCCAGCTCGCATCTCGTTTCCACCAACTTGTCCATCGACCGCAAGGAGGCGATGCAAGAGCTCATCGGCAATACGCTGGGCGTCAAAGTGATCGAAGTGGATCAGGATCGCCGCCGCCTGATTTTCAGCGAGCGCGAGGCGCAAAAGGAATGGCGCGCCCGGCGCAAGGCCAAATTGCTGGCCGAGTTGAATGTCGGCGATGTCGTCAACGGAGTCGTCACCGGCTTGCGCGACTTTGGCGCCTTCGTCAATATCGGTGGCGCCGACGGCTTGATTCACGTCAGCGAGCTGGCCTGGCATCGCGTTGACCACCCGCGCGATATCTTGCATATCGGCGAAGAGATTGAAGTCTACGTCCTGAACCTCGACCGGGAAACCAACCGCATTGCGCTCAGCCGCAAACGACTGCTCAGCGACCCCTGGGACGATGCGCAGTATCGTTACCACGAAGGCCAGTTGGTGGGCGGCTATGTCACCAACGTGGTGGACTTCGGCGCCTTCGTCGCGCTGGACGATGGCCTGGAAGGCTTGCTCCATCTCAGCGAAATGGGCGATGGCGCTTTGAAAGAGCCGTATTCCTACGTGCAAAAAGGCGATCAGCTGTCTTTGCGCATCAGCCATCTCGAGCCGGAAAAGCGCCGCGTCGGCTTCACACAGCGCTGGGGCACGGAGCTCGATGATGAAGAGCCGGAGAGCGCTAATGACGATGCCGTCGAAGCGCCTGCAGCCGTCGAAGCCGGCGCCGAAGCGGGCGAAGCAAACCCTGGCGTCGATGCGGAAACTGCCCCGGCAGACGCGGCGCAAGAAGCGGCTTCAGACGAAAGAGCGTCCAGCTAAGGACGCATTATTTTGAATGACTCAAGATGCCTGCCGGCCGGCGGGCATTTTACTTTTTTCTGGGCGCCTGTGTTGACAGTCTCATAGCGGCTCTGTATAATTCTGTTCGCATTTTGGAGAGGTCAGATCGTACGTCGCAGTTTTGTCATAACATACGAACTGGGGAATCCAAGCCTGGTTGATCAGTGGCGACTGGAACCGGGTTTTATTTTGCCAAACGCGGTTGTCAGGCTGCATGGCAAGGCGCGCCCAAGTGTTTCGCGCCAATCGTCAATGCCATGGCGGGCGCTGGCCAAGCCAGAGCATTTTATCGTTGGAGGAGTGGAGTTTTGATGCAATCAGAGTCTGCAGTACGAGCGCCGGTTGAAGAAATGGACTTCGCCGTTCTCTTGGAAGAGTCGCTGGCCGAGAGCAAGATTGAACGGGGCGATATCGTGAGCGGAACCGTGCTCTCGATCGACAGTCAAGGGCTGATAGTCGATATCGGCTGGAAACAGGATGGCATCGTCACGCGTGGCGACATCGAACGCATGGGGATGGCGACGGCCGACTTTCAAGTGGATGCGGAGATAGACGTCGCCGTTGTGAACTTGCACGACAGCGACGGCAACTTGATCCTTTCCGCGGCCCAGGCGCGCCAGAATGAAGACTGGAAACGCGCGGAAGAATTCATGAATAATGAGACGCTATGGGCCGGCGAGATCGTCGACACCAACAAAGGCGGCGTCATCGTCAGCTTCGGCCACCTGCGAGGGTTCGTGCCAGCCAGCCATGTCTTGGACCTGCCGCGCGGCTTAAAGGAAGATGAACGCCTCGCTCATTTGCAGAGCCTGGTGGGCAACGAAGTCTCGGTCAAGGTGATCGAAGTCAATCGCAAGCGCCGGCGGCTGGTGTTCAGCCAATTGGAAGCCGAGCAGGAGAACCGCGCCGCGCGCAAAGAAGCGCTGTTGAATGAACTGGTTGAAGGGACGACGCGCAAAGGCGTCGTCAGCGGGCTCTGCGATTTTGGCGCCTTTGTCGATCTCGGCGGGGCGGACGGCTTGATTCACATCTCCGAGCTGGCCTGGCATCGCGTTCGCCATCCGAGCAAAGTCCTGGCGGTTGGCGATGAGGTGGAAGTCTTTGTGCTGAATCTGGACGCGCAGGGCAAGCGAATCGGCTTGAGCCTCAAACGCCTGCAGCCGAACCCCTGGACACTCGTGGACGATATGTATCATATCGGCCAGCTGACCGAAGGCGTGATCAGCCGGCTCGAAACCTTCGGCGCCTTCATCAGCCTGGAGCCGGGCATTGAAGCGCTGCTGCATGTCAGCCAGATGTCGGCGAACTCAGAAGAGAACCCGCTTCGCCACCATTATGAGGGGCAGAAGCTGCTGATGCGCATTATCAGCATTGAATCGGACAGACAGCGCCTCGGCTTGAGCCTGACCGAAGTGACGGCCGCCGAAATGGCGCAGTGGGAAGAACGCCAGCTGGAGCTGGTCGCCGCTGCTGCTGAAGCCGCGCAACGAGAGGCGGAAGCGCCCGAATCGGACATGCCGGCCGAAGATGAGCCTGTTTCTACGGAATAAGCTCGTGTACACTTCAATCCCTGCCTTGGCAGGTAATCTGCGTAATACAAGTTTAGAGGTGGTGATGATAGCATGGCTTCGGTCAGACTAAAGCCAGGCGAAAGTCAAGAGCAGTTGCTGCGGCGTTTCCGCAAGCGCGTGACCAACGCCGGAATTCTGAGCACGGTAAGGCGCAAGCGCTGGCATATCTCCAAGAGCGAGTTGCGCCGCATCGAAAAGAAAAAGGCGATCCGCCGTTCGCGCCGGCGTCAGCGCAAGATGTGACCGCTGCCGTAGAATCCGCAGCATGGCGGCGATTACTGCGCAAGCGTTTCGGTATACTTTTCGGGTCGCCTCGGCTTCAGGCGAGCATCATGACGGCTTGGCCGAGGCAAAATGCATCCAGCCTGGGAGAATGGCCAAGATACATCGCCGCGGCTTCGAATAGGTTGCGGCCTGTTTCTGCGCTATAATCCCAGCCACATTCATTGATGAGGAGGAATATGGCCAAGAAAGAAGAGAAGATCGAAGTAGAAGGCACGGTTATTGAGGCTTTGCCCAATACACAGTTTATGGTTGAACTCGACAACGGCCACCGCGTCCTGTCCTATTTGTCGGGCAAGATGCGCAAATTCTATATTCGCATTTTGTTGGGAGACCGCGTTAGAGTGGAAATGAGCCCCTATGACATGACTCGCGGGCGCATCATTTATCGCCACAAAGATAACGTGCGCACCTGAGCGATTTGACTCCGGGTCATTTGCCCCCCTTCACTTGACAATCGCAGCAAGCACAACCGCGCCAGTAAACGGCGAACGCTGCCGCAACAATGCCGCCGAGCGAGCCATCACAGGCTGTCTCGTCCGTCGCACGGCTCGCGCCGCGCCGCTGTGCCGGTCTATTCGCGCTGCTTAACGCCCCAGTGGACGGCCATGGTGCCGAACATGAATCCCTGGTATTTGACCTCGCCGAAACCGGCCGACTCGACCAGGGTTTTGAGTTCTTGCTCCGTCTTGAATGCTTGCGTCGATTTCGGCAGATATTGATAGGCGTCAGCGGCCGCTTTCCCGCCAATTAGCCTGCCCAGCATCGGCACGCCAACCTTGAGATGCAAGAGGATGAATGGCTTTAGCGCGTTCTCCGGCGGCGGCGATGTATCCAGGATCACGATGCGCCCGCCCGGCTTCAACACGCGCCATTGCTCGGCCAGCGCCCGTGGAATATCGGGCACGTTGCGCATCAAATAAGCGGAGACGGCAGCGTCAAAGCTCTCAGCGGCATAGGGCAGGGCCAGGGCGTCAGCGCCCATCCAGGCGACCTTGCGCCCATGCGGTTCTCTCTGTCGGCCGACACGCATCATGCCCAATGAGAAATCAGCGGCGATTACTTGCGCTTTTGGCGACCGCTCCAAGGCTTCAAAGGCGATGTCGCCGGTGCCCGCCGCGATGTCCAGCAGCCTGCCATCGGCCGGCAGCTCAGCCATCTGAACGGCGAAGCGCCGCCACTTCATATCCTGGCCGCCGCTGATAATCCGATTCAGCAGGTCGTAGCGCCCAGCGATGCGATCAAACATGCCCTGTACATACTTCGAGCGTTGCTCCCCGCTGAGGTGCGCCATGCGCCGTCCTAATCCGCCGCCCGCTTCGCTTCGACCAGTAGCCAATCTCCCCGCTGATGGCGAGCAATAGGCTGCAGCCCGCAGCGCGCTAAAGCCGTTTCCACTTCGTCCAACTGCTCGTCGATGATGCCGCTGAATATCGCCAGCCCGCCAGGCCGCAGAATCTCGCCCAAGCCTTCAGTTGTCAATTGCTGGATGACGCGCGCCAGGATATTGACGATGATGACATCAAAACGCCGCGCCGAATGCAAGAGGGTATCCAGGCTGCCTTGTTGGGCGATTATCTTGTCTTGCACGCCATTGGCGCGCGCGTTGCCGGCGGTCGCCTCCACCGCAACCGGGTCGATATCCAGCGCCAACACCTTTCGAGCGCCTAATTTGGCCGCCGCTATCGACAGAATGCCGCTGCCCGAACCCAGATCGAGCACATCCTGCGCCGGGCTGATGAGCCGCTCCAGCGCTTCGAGGCACAATTGTGTTGTTGGATGCGTGCCGGTGCCGAAAGCCATGCCCGGGTCCAGCGCGATTTCGACATCGCCCGGCATGGTTTCAGCTTCAATCCACAAGGGCCGGATCAAGAGCCGCTGGCCGATCCGCAGCGGCTGATAATGCGCCTTCCAGGCCTCGGCCCAGTCCTCAGCGTCCAGCGTCGTGTATGAAGGCTGCGGCATCGGGTACATCAAGCGCATGAGCCCCAGCGCGGTTTCCAGCTCTTTCTTTGTGTTTGCAGCGCGATCATCGGCGGGGAAATAGGCGCGCAGCCGGAAGCGGCGCCCGGGCGGGACTTCACTCTCGTCCCATGTATCCGGCGGGATGCCCGTCTGCTCAAGCGAGACGCCCTGATGCCCGAATCGCTCCAGGACTTCCGCGATGGCTTCGGCGCTCTCGCCATCAGCGCACAAGCTGACTTCTATCCAAGCGCTCATCGCGTCGGCTTAGTCATCGTCGCCGGAGAGGAAGTCAGCCATCTTGGACCATAAGCCGCGCCCGCCCGTATGCGGCTTGTTCTCGCGCCCCAGGGTCTCCGCCAATTCTGCAAAGAGCGCGCGCTGACGCTCGGTCAACTCTGTGGGCGTCTCCACCTGCACATAGACCATTTGGTCGCCGCGGCCGGAATTGCTGCCGTCCGAGCGCAAGCGCGGGATGCCCTTGCCCCGCAGCCGGAAGACCTTGCCTGTCTGCGTACCGGCCGGGATCTGCAGCTCGACCGGGCCGTCAACGGTTTCCACGCTGATTCGGTCGCCCAGGGTCGCCTGCGCGATATTGATGCCGATGTCCAGCAGGATATCGTTGTCTTTGCGCTTGAAATACTCGTGTTCCCTAACGTGAACCACGACGAATAGATTGCCGGACGGGGCGCCTCGCTCGCCGGCGTCGCCATCGCCCCGCACCTGAATCTGAATCCCCTCGCTGACGCCTGCCGGGATCTTGACGCTGAGGACGGCGCGCTTCTGCCTGCGCCCGGAGCCATCGCAGCTGCGGCAAGGATTGCTGATCACCTGGCCTTTGCCGCCGCAATTGGGGCAGGTCTGCGCCCGAACTACGGAGCCGAGGAAAGTCTGCTGCACCTGCCGCATTTCGCCGCTGCCGTTGCAGGTGCTGCAGGTCGATGGCCGCGCGCCTTCCGCCGCGCCCGTGCCAGCGCAGTTGTCGCAGCTTTCCAAACGCTGAAACTCAACTTCCTTCTCGACGCCGAAAACCGCGTCGACAAAATCGATCGTCACATCGACGCGCCTGTCGCGCCCGACTGCCGGTCCGCGTCGGCGCCCACGCGGCTGTTCGCCAAAGGCGCTGTTGAAGATATCAAAGATGTCTTCAAAGCCGCCGAACCCGCCCGAGAAGCCGCTGCCCGCGCCATTAACGCCGGCATGGCCAAACCGGTCATAACGCGCGCGCTTGTCCTCATCGGAGAGGACCTCATAGGCCTCGTTGATCTCTTTGAATTTCGCTTCGGCGTCGGTTTCCTGGCTGACGTCGGGGTGATACTGCCGCGCCAACCGCCGGAAGGCGGTCTTGATCTCGCGCTCGTCGGCGCCCTGTGAAACACCGAGCACGTCGTAATAATCTCTTGGCATGAAGTTTGTCCTGTATCAATCTCTTCGGTATAGGGCGACTCACAGAGTCGCCCCTACAGTTTCCGACTTGGCCTGGGTCTCTAAGTCTCGGTGAACTCGGCGTCGATGACATCTTCGTCTTCCGTTTCCGGAGCGGGCTGGCCATCGGGCGCTGCTTCCGCCGCCTGATGCATCTGCGCGCCAAGCGTTTGCAGCTGCGCCATAAGCGCTTCCGTCGTCGCCTTGATCTCGGCGACATTGCCGCTGTCCTTGACTTGCTTGACCGCTTCAATCTTCTCTTCAGTCTGCGACACCGCATCGGCCGGCAGCTTCTCACGATTCTCATTGATCAGCTTTTCGGCCTGGAATATCGCCATTTCCGCCTGATTCGTGACCTCGGCTTGTTCCTTGCGCTCGGCGTCTTCGCTGGCGAACTTCTCGGCCTCGGCCACCATCCGGTCGACTTCATCATCCGACAAGCCGCTGCTCGCCGTTATCGTGATCGCTTGCTCGCGTCCGGTCGCTTTGTCCTTGGCGCTGACGTTTAGGATGCCGTTGGCGTCGATATCGAAGGTCACTTCGATCTGCGGCAGGCCGCGCGGCGCCGGCGGGATGCCATCAAGGATGAAACGGCCCAGCGATTTGTTGTCACTGGCCATCGGCCGCTCGCCCTGCACGATATGGATATCGACCTGCGTCTGACCGTCAGCCGCGGTCGAATACACCTGGGACTTCTTGCTGGGGATGGTCGTATTGCGGTCGATCATCGGCGTCGCCACCGCGCCCAGCGTCTCCACACTCAGCGTCAACGGCGTCACATCCAGCAGCAGAATGTCCTTGACATCGCCACCCAAGACGCCCGCCTGGATCGCCGCGCCCAAGGCAACCACCTCATCCGGGTTGACGCCCTTGGTCGGCTCCTTGCCGAAGAAATCCTTGACCGCTTCCTGTATCGCCGGCATGCGCGTCATGCCGCCGACCAGCAGCACCGCGTCCACATCGCCCGTCGACAGCCCGGCGTCCTTCAGCGCTTGACGGCAAGGCTCAATCGACATGCGCACCAGGTCATCCACCAGGCTCTCCAGCTTGGCGCGCGACAGGCTCATGTTGAGATGCTTCGGCCCGCCCGCGTCGGCGGTGATGAAGGGCAGGTTGATCTCGGCATTCAGCGTCGTCGACAGTTCGATCTTGGCTTTCTCGGCTGCTTCTTTCAGCCGCTGCAGCGCCTGCCGGTCTTGCCGCAAATCGATGCCGTTCTCCTGCTTGAATTCATCTGCGATCCAGTTGATGACCTTGTCATCGAAGTTGTCGCCGCCGAGATACGTATCGCCATTGGTCGATTTCACCTCGAAGACGCCATCAGCGACCTCCAGAATCGAAATATCGAATGTGCCGCCGCCGAGGTCATAAACGGCAATGATGCCCTCGTTGCGGTCGCCCAATCCGTAAGACAGGCTTGATGCGGTCGGCTCGTTGATGATGCGCAGCACCTCCAGCCCGGCGATCTTGCCGGCGTCTTTGGTGGCGTTGCGCTGGGCGTCGTTGAAATAAGCCGGCACCGTGATCACCGCCTGGTCGACTGTCTCGCCCAGATAGGCTTCGGCGTCGGCTTTGATCTTCTGCAAGACCATCGCCGAAATCTCCGGCGCGCTGTATTCGCGATCGTTCAGACGGATGCGCACATCGCCGTTCGACGCGGCCGACACCTTGTAGGGCATCAGCTTGGCGGCATCGCTCACTTCCGCATCGCTGAACTTGCGGCCCATGAAGCGCTTGACGGAAAACACCGTGTTCTCCGGGTTGACCACCGCCTGGTTGCGCGCCACCCGTCCCACTAGCCGTTCGCCGGTCTTGGTGTTGATTGCGACCACCGACGGAATCAAATTGCCGCCCTCGGACGATGGAATCACGGTGGGCTCGCCGCCTTCCATCACAGCGACGACCGAATTGGTGGTGCCCAGGTCAATGCCGATTATTCTTCCCATGTCTGTTTCTCCGTTCTTCTCTTGTCGTCTCCAGGCAGTCTTCGCGCGAGGCTTGCGCTAACTTGCAACTTTCACCAGCGCCAGCCGCAACACCTGCTCGCCAGCGCGGTAACCCTTTTGCAGCGTCTCGATCACATGACCGCTCTCGACCTCGTCGCTGTCTTCAGCGCCGATCGCCTGATGCAGATTGGGGTCGAAGGGTCCGCCGGTCGGGTCAATCGCCTCGACCTCGTACTGCTCCAGCAGGTTTGTGAACTTGCGCTGAATCATCGAAACGCCGCCGATCCAGGGATCTTCGCTGATCGCTTCCGGCACACTCTCAAAGGCGCGGTCGAAATCGTCGATGATGGTGAGCAGCGAACCCAGGGCGTCAAGCTGGCCCCTTTGAAATGCCGAGCTCTGTTCTTTCGCCGTGCGCTTCTTGAAGTTGGCGAATTCGGCGCGGGCGCGTTGCCAGCCGTCTTCGTTGGTCTTGGCTTCTTTCTGCGCCTCAATCAGCAACTGGATCAGGTTCGCGCCTTCCGGCAGCTCAAGCTCGTCCTGCGCCGCATCAGCCGCCGCTTCGGCTGGTTCCGCGGTCGCTTCCTCAGGCGGCTCGGCTGCCGGCTCGGCTGGCATTTCCTCGCGCTCCAGCTCATCAGCCGGATTCTTGACATCGCTCATAAATTATCCCTGTGCAAGATTTGCCTGAAGACTCTGCTATACGTCATCATTTTGTCCGGTCACTGTATGACCAGCATCAGAATAGACGGCATTATATTAGGGAAGGGAGCGTAATTCGAGGATTGCAGATGAAGTCTAACAAAGATTATATATTTACAATGTCATAGTGATACGCCGTCAGCAACCGATTGGCGCAATACAATATCGCTGGCGGTGTCCTCGCTGGTAAATGCAGTTGATCGCGTTTAATCAGTTGACGCCCGCCCGCTCCGCGTCGTCCACGCCATCCTGATACAGCGTCGCCAGCACATTCGTCATCAGATTTGAAACATAGCGCACGGTGCTGATGGCGCGCCCGTAATTGATGTGCGTCGGCCCCAAAACGCCGACGGCGCCGCTCATCTTGTCCGGGTCTCCATAGCGGCTTAGCACCATGCTCAAACGGCTCAGATCCTCGTATCGCCCATCGCCGGCGATTACCACCTGCACATCCACCTGCTCGCCATCCTCGGGCGGCAGCTGATCCAGCAGATCGCTGAGCAGGGCGTTGAGCACGGTATGCTCCTCCAAAATGCGGATGGCTTGCTGCGCCCCTTCTTCATCGGCGAAGCTTTCGATGATTTGGCTCAGACCATCGCGATAGATGAAGCGCGCGCGGTTGTTGTCCACATTCTCGATCAGCTCGGCCGTCAGTTCGGCCACCTCGCGCTCCAACATCGGCAGGTTGATGCTGCGCAGCCGAACCTGCTGCGCGCCCAGGCCGGCGCAGGTCTCGTTGACCCGTTTGGCGGCCGCGCCCAGCTTGCCCTGCGGCACCGGCTCCGCCAGCGTCAACATGCGTTGATGCACGCTGCCGCTGTTCAAAACCAGCACCATCAACGCCAGCCGCCCTTGAATCGATATCAGCTCCAGATGCTTGAATGAGTTCGTCTGCGAGATTGGCGGCGTCACGATTGAGGCCGTCTGCACCGAGCGCGCCAGCAGGGCCGCCGTCCGCCGCATCCACTGCTCCATGCCCGCCTGCAGCGTACCGACGCGCTCGGAGATATGGCTCTGCTCGCCCCGGGTCAAGCTGCGCGTTTGCAGGAGCCGGCGCACAAAATAGCGGAATCCTGACGCCGTCGGCACCCGGCCGGCCGACCGGTGCGGCGCGGCAATATAACCCAACTCCTCCAGCCGCGCCATCTCGTTGCGCACCGTCGCCGAACTGATGTTGAGCTGGTAATTCTCGACCAGAAAGCGCGAGCCGACCGGCTCTGCCCGCTCCGAATAAGCCTGCACGACGCAGGTGAGGATGTCTTCCTGCCTGCTGCTGAGAGCGGGCAACTGACCTTCGCCGTTCATTTGGCTCCGTTCATCGTCTACGCTGCGCATCAACGCGAATACGCTGAATGCTAGCATGCGCCCCCGCGTTTGACAAACGGCCGCCAAAACCGACCCCGCAATCCGGCGCAATTGTAGGCTCATGCGCGACGATGCCGCCGCCCACGCCAAAGACCTTGCATCTCGCCGTGTTTAGCTCCCCCTCCCTGACTCGTCGGATGCCCGCCATAGAGATGGCGGG
>WTGN01000072.1 GCA_011523545.1 Chloroflexota bacterium
ACCTGTCCCATAAGGCTTCCTTTTGCTCATTGGAAACAGTACCATTATAATCCAAGACCATACAGCTAATTAGGGCGGAACCGACTAATCTTTTGCCAGTAATCCCTAGTTAAATCAACGCTGAACGGCTTCCCCCCATTGCTATGGGGGGATTGAGGGGGTAGACAATCGGCGGGCGACCCAATGGCTCGCCCCTACGGTGCTCCTTACAGGTAGGCGATGCTGTCTGAATCCGACAAACCGAAAATCCTGATCGCTCTGCGGCCGGCGCTTTACGACCTGCTCTTCGCCGACGAGCAGAAAGAACGGCTCGCGTCCCTGGGCGAGTTGTCGCTGCAGACCCAAGCCGGCAACCTCAGCGAGGCGCAGTTGGCGGCGCTCATCGGCGGTCAGGATATCGTCATCACCAGCTGGGGCACGCCGGTGTTTTCTGATGCGGTGCTGGCGGCCGCCGACCGCTTGAAGCTGATCGCGCATTCGGCCGGCTCAATCAAGCTCATGCTGCCGCCGCCCGTTTTTGCCGGCAGGCGCGTCACCCATGTCGCTTATTCAATGTCAATTCCAGTGGCCGAAACGACCCTGGCGCTCATCTTGCTTTGCCTGCGCAATTATCACAAGTTCGACCGCGCCTTCAAGGACGGCGGCTGGGCAGCGGCGCGTGCGCTGCCGGCGGGCGGCGAACTGGCGGGGGCCCGCGTCGGCGTGGTCGGCGCCGGTTACACCGGGCGCGCGGTCATCAAACGGCTGCTGGCGCTGGATGCCGAAGTCTGGCTCTGCGATCCCTACGTTGACGAAGAAAGCGCGGCGGCGATGGGTGTACAAAAGGCCGCGCTGGAGCCGCTGATGCGCGAATGCCCGATCGTCACGCTGCAGGCGCCGGCGACCGCCGAGACCTATCGCATGATCGGCCGCGAGCAGTTGAGTTGGCTGCGGGACGGCGCTATCTTCATCAACACGGCGCGCGCCCATCTCATCGACGAGGCGGCGCTGCTGGCTGAATTGCAAACAGGGCGCATCAGCGCGGCGCTGGATGTCTTTGACCAGGAGCCGCTGCCGGACGACAGCCCCTTCCGCAAATTGGACAAGTTAATCATCACACCCCATGTCGCCGCTGTCACCCGCCAATCTTATAAGCGGCAGGGCGAAATCACCGTTGACGAAGTGGCGCGCTACCTCAAAGGCGACAAATTGCGCTATGAAGTCACGCGCGATATGCTCGACACGATGGCCTAGACGGGACTGGAGCAATCTATGGGCGCATTGCATGGCAAGACAATTGTCGTTACCGGCGCCAGCAGCGGCTTCGGCGAGGCGATCGCCATTGCCTGCGCGGAAGCGGGCGCCAATGTGAGCTTGATCGCGCGACGGCGGGAGCTGCTGGAAGCGGTCGCCGATGCGGCGCGGTCCAAAGGCGCTCAGGCGCTGGTCTGCCCGGCCGATGTCAGCGATGACAGCCAGATCCATGCGGCGCTGGAAAAGACGCGCGCGCGATTCGGACCGATTGATGTGCTGGTCAATAACGCCGGCTTCAACCATACCGAGCGCTCGATCGCCGATACATCGGCCGAGCAATGGCGCGAACTGATTGATGTCAATTTGACGAGCGCCTTTATCTTCACCAAGGCGGTCTTGCCGGAGATGAAAGACCGCGGCGATGGATTAATCGTCAATTTGGCGTCGCGCGCCGGCATGTATCCCGGCCTGCTCGCCGGCGTCGGGTACAGCGCCTCGAAGATCGGCATGGAAGCGCTGAACACGGTCACGAACGAAGAGGGCAATCCGCACGGGGTGCGCGCCTGCCTGTTCAACCCGGGCGCGGGCAACACGCCGATAATGGCGCGCCGACCGGTCGAGCCAAGTGCCGAAGCCAAGACGAAAATGATACAGTCGGAAGACATCGCGGCGACAGTCGTCTTCCTCGCCAGCCTGCCGCCGCGCGTCCACATCGACTTTCTCTCGATGATGCCGACCAAAAGCTAAGTAACACAGAATCGGAAGTTGTACGGGCGAGCCGGTGGCTCGCCCATTTTTCTGTAGATTCGCAATCACTATCGCATGATAAACTGGAATTCACTTGGGAGCGCGCAGAATGAACCAACTCGCCCTATTCACCAAACCCTGGAAAGCGCTGCCCCTGCCCCAATTGGCGCGGCACATCCTGTCGTTGGGCTTCGATTTGATCGAGCTGCCGGTGCGGCCGGGCTTCCAGGTCGAGCCGGCCACTATCGAGCGCGACTTGCCGGCCGCCGTGAAATTGCTGGCCGAGCATGGCGTCCGCGTCTTGAATGTGACGGCTGATTTGCCACTGGATGATGAGCGGCTCTACAGCGCCTGCGCCCTTGCGGGCGTCGGCATGAATCGGGTCATGTTCTGGCAGCGCGATATGGATTACTGGGCAGCCGAGGCGGAAGCGCGCCGTCAACTCGACGCCGCCCTGCCCTTCTGCGAGCAGTATGATTTTCAGATTGGCATCCAGAATCATTCGGGTCGCTTTGTGCCGGTCAACGAGATGGGCATGTTCAACCTGGTGAAAAATTATGATCCGCGTTATGTGGCGGCGGTCTGGGACCCGGCACACAACGCCTTGGAAGGCATGAACAGCGATTCAGCGCTGGATGTGCTGGCGCCGCATCTCTGCGTGGTCAACTTGAAGAATGCCTACTGGCGGCGGGTCAGCGGGCCCGAAGCCGAAATCGCCGAGTGGCAGATCTACTGGACATCGGGCGCGCAAGGCCGGGCGTCCTGGCCGCAAGTGATCGCCAAGCTCAAGGTGATTGCATACGAGGGACCGATTTGCTTCTCAGCCGAATACAGCGATGAAGAGCGAGTGGACGAGCTGATTGTCAAAGATTTGGCTTTCGCGCGCGGGCTGCTGGCCTAAGGACTTTCCGGCTCAACCTTTGATGCCGGAGGTGGCGATGCTTTCGATGAAGGCGCGCTGCAGGGCCAGATAGAATATCAGCACCGGGATGGTTACCATCGACAAGTAGGCCATGATCTCGCCCCAGGCAATATTCAACTGGAAGAAGTATTGCAGGCCGACCATGATCGGGCGCAGCTCCTCCGAGCGGATGGTCATCAGCGGCCAGATGTAGGCGTTCCACATCACGAGGAATTTGAGAATGGCGACGGTGGCGACGATGGGACCTGCAATCGGCATGATAATGCGCGCGTAGATTTGCCAGATGCTGGCGCCGTCGATGCGCGCCGCTTCCACCAATTCATCCGGCAAATCGCGAAAGTACTGATAGAAGAGGAAGATACCGAGCGAATCGGCGATGAAGGGAATGATCTGCACGTGGTAAGAATTGAGCCAGCCGAACTCAATGCCTTCGGGGCCGATCCAGGGCAGATTGTTTGCCACGAGCAGCATGGGAATGGCGATCACTTCAAAGGGCACAATGAAGGTGGCGATGATCAACGAGAGCACGATGCCTTTGCCGCGCCACTGCAAGAAGGCGAAGGAAAAGGCCGCCAACGAATTCAGCAGCAAACTGGCCGCCACGGAAACAGAAGTGGTGAAGACAGAATTGAAGGCGAACTGCACTATAGGCACGCGTTCAAAGGCTTCGGTGTAGTTATTCAGCGAGATATCGCCCACTGGCAAGAAGGCTCGCAGCGAAGCCGAATCTCGCAGCAGCTGCAAATCCGGCTTGAGCGAGGACATCACCATAAACAGGATGGGAAAGATGAAGATAGTCGCGATCAATATCAGCAGGGCATAACGCAGACCGATGCTGAGATTGTGACGCGTTTCGAAGCTCATGGCATTCATGGCTAGCGCCGTTCGCGTGTTAGATAACGCTGCGTCATGGAGATGACGAAGACGATGGCGAAGAGGATGACGGAGATGGCCGAGCCTTCGGCGATGTCTTGTTTGTCGTAGCCTCGCTGCACCGCCTGGTAGACGACGCTTTGCGTGGCATCCAGCGGGCCGCCGCGGGTCATCACATCCACTTGTACGAAGAAACCCATCGCCTGAATCGTAATGACGATGAGCACGAGCACGGCTGTATTGCGCAAGCCGGGCCAGGTGACGAAGCGGAATTTCTGCCAACCGCCGGCGCCATCCAAACTCGCGGCTTCATACAGGCTGGCCGGAATCGTCTGCAAACCGGCCAGCCAAATCACCATGTGAAAGCCCACCGCCTGCCAGACGGACATGGCGATTATGGCCGGCAAGGCGGTATAGGGATTGCCCAGCCAATCGACCGGTTGGAAACGGCCAAAGGACAGGATGCCCAACAGGTTGTTGAGCAAACCGTTGTTGCCGTCATAGATGAAGCGCCAAAGCAGCGACACCACGACCATGGAGACCACGACAGGCGCGAAGTAAATGGCGCGGAATACGTTGATGAAGGGCAAGGCCTGGTTGAGCAGCAGCGCCAGCAGCAGCGCCAGGCCACCCTGCAGCGGCGCGATTACGCTGGCGAAAACAAGCGTATTGATCAAGGCGCGCAAGAAGACAACATCCGCGACCAAGATGACGGTGCGGTTGTCGCCCGATTGCCATGACGTGAATTCGCGCAAGCCGTCGAGTTCGGGATAATTGGGGTTGTTGCGCGTGAAATTGCGCAGTCGCGGATAAACGATGCCGCCGTCCCGGTAGACAATCGCGCCGCTGTCGTCCCGCTCCGGCTCCAGCGTAAAGGCGCGAACGCTGAGCAGACGCTCGAAGTTGCGCAACCCCACCCACTCAGCCGGATTGGGCGAGATGAGTCGCTGATTGGTGAACGAGATGACAAAGGCCATCAAGAACGGAATTACCAGGAACACGGTCAGGATCAGCAGCGCGGGGAATGCCATCAGCCAGCCGAAGAGCGCGTCATTCCGCTGATATAGCGGCGCGTCTTTCGGTAGCAAGAGACGAACCCAGAGCGGGGCGTTTTTTCTGGCTTCAGCTGCTGTCAACATGCGGCTGTCACAAGAAACCGGGTTAAGGACAGCAAGGATATCGGAATAAGGTCAAGAGAAAGGGCATTCCGGTGGCGAGCTTGCGGCGCGGCGCTGTAGCCACGCCCCTGCCGCCGGCGCTCGCCCGACAAGTTTATGACGGGCAGACGACGAGCCAGGCGGGCAAAGCGCGAAAGACTTGCCAAATCGCCCCGCGAACGCCACCGCCACCCTTCCCCGGTGTGCTGGGGAAGGGTCGGGGATGGTGTAATGCTTTGGCAAAGCGCCAACTACATATCGCCGAAGCCGTAGCCGCCGTTGTCTTCAATGTCCTGCTCGATTTCGTCAACGGCTGCGTCCAGTGTATCTTGTATGTCTGCGCCGTCGGCGATATCAGTCACGGCTTTTTCGAAGCTCAGCGACAAGTTGGCATATCCCGGAGTAACGGGCCGGACCAGGGCTTGCGCCTGGCTCAAGCCAAAGAAGACTTCCAGCGGGCCGCCCTCATGGTAGAGGTCCGACATCGCTGCCGCGCTGGCGGTCGCCGGGGCCAAGCCGCCAAAGTTGCTGAAATCGACCAGGTATTCATCCTGAATGGCGAATTCGATGAATGCGTTGGCCCCTTCAGGATGTTCGCTGGTGGACGAGATACCGAATTGCCAGGAAGCGGCGCCGATGGTGGAGCCGCTGCCAAAATCGGGCGCGGGCAGGAACAAAGCATCGTCGCCGAAGGCTTCCACAGCGGCGCGCGCCGCCCAGTTGCCGTTCCATTGCAGCGCATACTTGCCGTCAAGGAAGCCGGTATCACGGTCGGCGGGGTCTTGCGATGTACCGGGTACGAGGCCGCGCTCGAACAGGCTCTGCCACCATTCGCCAAAGGCGAGCCCGGCTTCGCCGTTGAAAACCCCCTCGGCGCTGAGGTAGGTCTCGCGGTCGATCATGTCGCCGCCGAAGCTTTGCAGGAATGGCGAGAAGGCGTAGGTATACCACTCGCCCTTCCAAGCCATGCCGACATCAAACGCGTTTTCAAAGTCTCCGGTGGCTTGGAGGGTCTCCAGGATGGCGTCAAATTCTTCGCCGGTCCAGGGTTCTTCGAGCGTGGGGATGCGGATATCGTTCGCTTCCAGCACTGATTGGCGAGCGTAAATAGCGACCACAGCGTCCCACAAACCGACGGCATAGACTTCGCCGTTGTAGATGCCGACAGCGCCGGGCAAGAAACCGTCCAGCGCCCCTTCGGACAGGTTGAGCGGGGCCATGTAACCAGACCAAGCCCAGCCCGGCATTACAGGCGCGTCCACGTCAATGATGTCGGGCAAGTCTCCCGACAGTGCCGCTGCGACGATGGATGAATTGTAGGATTCCTGCGGGAACTCTTCGATGACGACCGACCAATCCGACTGCGAAGCGTTGAAGTCGTCAATGACGTTCAACAAGACTGCGCGTTCTTCCGGGTTGCCAGCGCCGTGATACCACAGGCTGAGCTCGGTTTGCGCGCTAGCCAACGGCGCCGCCGAAAGCAGCAGCGTGATTAGCAAGAGCATTACCAATAATCTATTCATCTTGGTTCTCCTTACTTGTTTGAAAAGTGATCGCATTCTCCTGCAAACAAGAAAGCCCAGGCCCGTGCTGCGAACGCATCACGCTCTCGCGCAAGCTTTGCGCATCCCAAATGCAGAAGCGGGAAACTAGTATAACCAGTCTCCCGCTTGCTTGCAACAATGCAGAATTGTTTCACGATTCGCGCGGTTTAGCCGCCCAGCAACTCGTTCGTTTGATCGTGCACGCGCTGCACAACGACAGCGGCGTCGCGTTCCTCGCCCGTCCAGAGCAGGTCCATATTGGCCACCCAGACCGAGGACTCCCACTCCAGGTACTTGGAATGGTAAGGCGGATGGACGCCATCGCGCGCGCCAATGACCGAGAAGACCTCATGGTAGGCGTCGGCGTAGGGGGCGTCATCGGGCGCGGCGCAGTTATGGAACTCGGACTGGCTGGTCAGCGCGGCGCCCATGGCGGCGGTGCGGCAGAGGTGATCCGGGTTCGCCAGCGTGAAGCGAATCAGCTCGTACGAAAGATCCGGATGCGCGGCCGAAGTCGGGATCGAAAAGGCCGAGCCGCCGATGAAGTTGTAGCGACCGGCGGGTCCGGTCGGCGTCGGCACAACCGTCCAGTTGAAGCTGTCGCCAACCAGCTCCCACATGCGGGAAGCGGCGTCATTCAAGGCGTAGTGCATCGCGACATTGCCATTGGCGAAGAGGAATTCGGTGGTGAAGCCGGATGCGGCGATGGAGTCGGCCGTGGGATGCGCGCCCGAATCCCAGAGCAGGTCCGCCATCCATTGTATCGCTTCGACCGTTTCCGGCGTATTCATCACGGACGCCGTGTTCTCTTCGTTGAACATTTCGCCGCCGAAGCTCTTGATGACCCAATAGGCGCCGCCAGCGCCGCGGCCAACGCTGACCAGGTTGCTGGTACCCCAGATATCGGTTTCGCCATCGCCGTCGGTGTCCTGGGTGAGGGCAATCGCCAATTCCTCGAATTCTTCAAAACTCGTATGCTCGCCAGGCGGTTCCAGGCCGGCCGCTTCAAAGAGATCGAGATTGACATAAAGGCCGCCCGGCGCCAGGTCATAGGGAATGGCGTATTGGCTGCCCTGATAGTTGAAGGCGTTGACTTGAGAGGTGACGAAATTCTCGGGCCAGCCGGGGATTGGGCAAGCTTCGAGATAGCTATCGAGATTAAGCGCCCAGCCATTGGCGGCGAAGGTATCGTTGCGCGTGTCATGCATCCAAGCCATATCGATCTCGGCGCCGCCAGCCAACTGGGCCGGCAGGGTCGTCCAATAGTCGCCCCAGTTTACGCCCGTATTGAGGATCTGTTCGACGTTGGGATAGTACTCGCCGAAGAACTCATCGAAGGCCAACAAGAACTTGTCAACCTCGCCGGGGCCTTCCCAACCGGTGATGGTGATGGCGGCCGATGTATCACCGTCGACCATGCCGCAGGTCCAGTCCGTCATATCTTGCGCCGACGCCGCGAAGCCGAAGCTGAGCAGCGCAAGCACGGTCACTAGCAATGCGATTTTGCGAAACATCTGATTTTCCTTTCACATTTGATAATTGATTCCGAAGCGAATTGAGTTGTCGTTCCTTAGCCACCTCCTTTGATGCCGCTGGTAACAATGCCTCGGACATAATACTTCTGTCCGACGATGAAGGCGATTAGAACGGGAATGACGACAAAGGTAGCCGCCGCCATGATCAGGTGCCAGGGCGTGCGCATGCCGGACTGATTTTGGAAGGAGGCCAGCAGCAGCGGCAGCGTCTTGACCTTGGGCTTGCCGAGCACGATCAGGGGCCACTGGAAGCTGTTCCAGGTGTTGACGAAGGTGAAGATGGCGAGGGTGGCCAGCGCCGGCTTGGTCAGCGGCAGGATGATCAACCAATAGGTGCGGAAGAAGCCGCAGCCGTCAATGCGCGCCGCGTCTTCCAGTTCGCGTGGAATGGTGACCATGAATTGCCGCATCATGAAGGTGCCCCAAGGCGTGAAGAGGAAGGGAATGATGACCGCCTGCAAGGTGCTGACCCAGCCAAAGGCGCGCATCTGCACATAAAGGGGAATCAACAGCACCGTGAATGGCACCATCATCAATGAGATATAGAGCAGGAAGATCTTGTCGCGCCCCGGGAAGCGCAGCCGCGCGAAGGCATAACCAGCCAGGCTGGCGGTGAACAATTGCCCCAGAACCACCGCCGCCGCGACAATCGCGCTGTTGAGAAATCCCAGGTCAAAATGCGTTAGCGTCCAGGCTTCGGTGTAATTCTCGAATCGCCAGACCTCGGGTATGAACGTCGGCGGGTATTGGTAGATGCCGCGGATATCTTTAAACGAGTTGGCGACCATCCAGGCGAATGGCAGGATGAAAATGACGCCGACTATCGACAGCACGACGTAAACCAGCAGATCCATCAGGATCTTGCTCTGCTTTTGGCCGAAGCCGCCGCCTTTTGCCGCGCTTGCGCTAGCCATCGCTAATGCCCGGATCCTCCGCTCTTATTCATCTTGCTCAAACCCAAACACCCAACGCTGCGCCAACTGCCACTGGATGATGGTGATGATGAGGATAATCACGAACAATACCGCCGCCAGCGCCGCGCCATAACCCATCTTGAAGAAGCTGAAGGCGTTCTGAAAGATATAAAGCGTCAGCGGGGTTGTCGCATGGGCGGGCCCGCCTTGCGTCAACACATAGAATTGATCAAATGATTGAAAAGCCCCGATCAGCGATGTCACGATCACGAAGAACAGCGCCGGCGTGAGCATGGGCAGGGTCACATAGCGCATGCGCTGCCAGCCGCTGGCGCCGTCGATGGAAGCGGCTTCGTAATACTCTTCCGGGATGCCCTGCAAACCCGCCAACAGAATCAACATAGCAAAGCCGATGCCCTGCCAGTTGCTCATGATAATGACGCTCGGCATCGCCCACTTTGTATCGTGA
Source organism: Chloroflexota bacterium (assembly GCA_011523545.1). Classification (GTDB taxonomy): domain Bacteria; phylum Chloroflexota; class Anaerolineae; order Aggregatilineales; family Phototrophicaceae; genus UBA6055. The sequence continues at coordinate 9,395 of WTGN01000072.1, forward strand.
ATCCATTTGGGACCGTCAATGCCGATCAACTCCAGAATGTGATTGATCATGCCGATTTCGGGCTGGTAGATCCAGCGCCAGATGGTCGCCGCCGCCACGGTCAGCGTAATCTGCGGCAGGAAATAGACGGTGCGGAAGAAGATAATGCCGCGCATCTTGCGGTTGAGGGCGAGCGCCAGCCAAAAGGCGATGAAGATGCCGGTGGGCACGGCGACAAAAGTGTAATAGAAGCTATTGCCCAAGGACTTCCAAAAGATTCGGTCATTGACCATCGTATCGAAGTTCTTCAAGCCAATGAACTGCGGCTCTTTCGCCAGGCTCCAGTCGGTGAGCATGATGTAGAAGGCGAAGCAAATCGGGAACAGCATAAAGATGATGAAGCCGATAAAGTTCGGCGCGAGGAAAAGGTAACCGGCGATGGTCTCGCCGCGGCGCAAACCGGTGAAGGCGCGCTTGAAATCTTCAATAGCGCTGCGCTTCCGCTTCTGGTTATCCCCGATGCGGGCGAGATTAGCCGCCACCGACCACCTCCGGAGCCGCTATTTCAATTCCATGTGCTGAGCAACTGTCCTTGAGTTTCATAGACGAATATGCCATGTTCGGATACGTTTCGGGCGGACAACGGTGTGGACCGCGAGGCCAGGAAACCGATTACCTGATGATAAATTACTTTAACACGACGCAAAGCGGTTGTCAAAGCGGACTTTGTTCCCCCTTTACTCTCGCGTCACCGTGATCAGCGTGTTTGCACTGAGGCCGTCCACTTCGCTATATTCGCCATCGTTCCAATGGATCGTCAGCCGCTGAAGCGCGGCCTCGGCCGGGAAGCCGAAGTGGACGCGGCTGCTGTCGCCGGAGAGATAGCCGCTGACGGCGCTGATGTCGCGCTGGTAGGTGGCGGCATCGGTGTAGAGGCTCAGCCGCGCGCCAATGCCCCGACTATTGCCTGTGCCGGGCTGGCGCAAGTCTACCAAGATGCTGTCGCCGCCGCAGAGTCGGTTCTCAAAGAGTTTCGCCGGGCTGCCCAGATTGTTGACGATGATATCCAGGTCGCCATCGTTGTCGAGGTCGGCCATTGTCATGCCGCGTCCGCTGGCGCTGTCGTTGAGCGCCCAGCCAGGCATCGGTTCGAAGCCGGCGCCGGCCAAGTTGCGGTACGCCTGATTCTCTTCGACGAGCTCATTATTCGGCAAATGCGAGAATAACTCCAGCGACATCATGCCATTGACGACATAGAGATCCTGATAGCCGTCGTTGTCCAGATCGCCAAATTTCGCCGACCAGCTCCAGCCGGTGCCATCAAGTTTTGACGCGCGCGCGATGTTCGCTGGCCGGCCTGCATCATCGAAACTGTAGAGCACATTCTCCATGATCTGCGGGTCGCCCTCGACGTGGGGCATCGCCATCATCATGTCCATCACCGGGCGCCATTGCGCCATCATCGCTTCGTCATGCGCATAGGGCTTCATATCGACGGCGAAAAGCTCCGGCGCGCCGTCATTATTCAAGTCAGCGGCGTCATAGCTCATGGTGCTGTGCGGCATGACGTCGAAGGGCGCGCTCTCGCGCCAGGCGCCATCGCGGAAGCTGAAATACTTGTCTTCAACGGCGAAGTCGTTGCCGATGATGATCTCATGCTCGCCGGCGCGGTTGATGCCCGTCCAGATCGCCAGCGTGTTCGAGCGGTCGGCGATGCGCGTCGCCCGGAAACGATCGCCGCGGTTTTCGTAATAGATCACGCCAGCTTTCGGCGCCGTCTGCCCAAGAATCTTCTCGTCTTCCACATCGTAAGAACCGGTCAGCAAATCGAGGTCGCCGTCGCGGTCGGCATCGAGCCAATTCATCGCATAGCCGATATAGATGACGCCGCGCAGCAGCTCGCGTTCAAAGCGACCGCCGCCTTGATTGCGCCAGAAGAGCGGCGGTGTCGCCTGCTGCGTGAAGACGATATCGAGCCGGCCATCGCCATCGACATCGATGACAGCAGCCCCCCGCGCCGGCGTCGCCGATGGCAGCGTCTCTCGCTCAAATATCAGGCCGCCGCGGTTCCATAGCACGGACTTATCGCCGGCCAGATTCGCCAGCACGATGTCCAGCAGGCCGTCATTGTCGAGGTCATTGATGGCAAGCCCGGCGCCGTTGCTGTCGTAAAAGCCGACCGGCTGCCGGGTTGGGGTTGTCATGTGGTCGAGCTCATGGGCGATGAATGCCCGGCTGCAACTGGCTCGCGGATTCAGCGGGACGTACTCGACCGATACCGGCGCGTGGATGCGCAGGGCGAATGAAACAGACGCGGCGGCAAACAAGATTACAAGCAAGGGAACGACCCGGCGGAACGTCATGATTTGCCTCAGGCCGGCGAGCAATTGCCAAGACGATACCACCAGGAAATCGGTTGCGCAATTGTGATTGGATGCGGCAAATGTCGGAGGCAAGGGCGAGATGAAAAAGAAAGGGCGAGCTACTGGCCCGCCCCTACAACCTGCTGATTATTCATCCTCCCCGTGTCAAGCGGAGAGGCGACTGATATGTCTAGGCACTGCGCTCGGGCTCCGGCGGCGCCTTGCCCATGACGCCGCGCCCTTCCAGGAAGCCAAGCATGCGCGCCTGTTCTCTCTCCAGGTTCTGAACGTTCTTGTTCAGTGTTTTGACTTCGCCGCGAATCGCGCCCTGATTCTGCTCCAAACGATCAAAGCGCTCATCGATACGATCAAAGCGCTCATCGATACGATCAAAGCGCTCATCCGCTCGCGCTTGCCACTGCTCCATGCTATCCACACGTTCTTCCAGCCGAGTCATTTGAGATTCGATCCGGTCTAAGCGGTCGCCTATATCGTCGAACTGACGATTTAGCTGGCGTGTAACATACACCATGCCGGCCAAACCAAGACCGAGAACCGCTACGATGAAAGCTCCAACCTGCAACCAGTCCATGTCGTTCCGTGATTCCTAAACGATCCTTGATGCCGTCCCCTATTCTAGCGGAAAGGAAACGTCAAGCAAAGCCGAACGCGTTTTGGCAAACCGATTACGACTCAGCTTCCGTCTCCGGCTCGGGCGGGTTCTCCAGGTCGGCCAGCGTCGGCATATTTGCTTTCTTGCCGTGGACGCCGGTCGCGCCATCGGGGCGCGTGCCGCGGCTGTCCAGGCTTTGCAGCAGGCCATCGGCATCATAGGTGCGGACTTCAAAGCGGTATTCGCCTTCCTGGAAGCGCCAGTCATAACGCCAGATGACCCAAGTCAATTCGGAGAGCGGCTGACGCAGCTGCGCCTCTTCCCAATCGCCGCCATTGACGCTGACTTCGACTTTGGAAATCATCTTGGCGCCGGCGTAGGCGATGCCGCCCACCGGCACGACGTAACCGGCGTCGTCTTTCAGGATGGAATCGGTGGACACCGTGTCCACGACCGAGGTGGTGTTGACAATCGCTTCCTTGCTCCAGCCGCGGCGCACCCAGTAACCTTCGGCCCAGGCGTCGACAAACTCGATGCTCTTGATCCACTTCGGCTGCTTCATGCCATAGCGGTCAGGGATGAAGATGCGCAAGGGGAAGCCGTGCTTCTGCTTGAGCGGCTGATCGTCCCATTCATAGGCGAACATGACGCGTTCGTCCGCCTCGACCAGGTCAAGCATGACGTACTCGTCAAAATTGTCGGCGCCGGTGATTTTCATGGCGACAGCGCCGGCTTGCGGCTTCACATATTCGAGGAAGTCCTTCATGCGGAAGCCCGACCATTTGATGGTGCTGATCAGGGTGCCGCCGATGCGATTGCTGATGCATGACAAGGTGATAAAGCGGTCAACGCGCTCGAACTTGTCGTGCAGGTCTTGCAAGGACAAGCTGACCGGATTGTCAACCAGGCCGCCCACCTCAAGCCGCCATTCCACCGCGTCGATGACGGGCGGGCGTGAACTAATGTCGATTCGATAGTGCTTGTCCAGCGGCGTGTATTCGGGACGGGTGCCCGGCGCGGTCTGCATCGGGTCGGCAGCGTTCGGCAAAACATTGCCGGCGCCGTCGGTTGGCGCGTCGGCCGGTATTGACGATACGAGGCTGCCCTCGCCCGGGCGCCGCCCGACCAGCGCGCCCAAGCCAGCGCCGACTATCGTCAAAACAGCGCTGGCGCCACCGATGCGCACCATGAACTGACGCCGGTTGAGCGGCTCGACGGTGACAGTCTCGCCGGTCTCTTCATCCGTTTTGGTCTTGCCTTCGCTATGCGCCAGATCGTTGTAAATCCAGTTGGCGGCCATCCCCCAGAGCGCGAAAGCCAGCACAACCCAGATGATCTGCGCGGGCAGGCTGGCGGTCGCCGTCAAGTTGACCTGCGTAGAAATCAGCATCATGGCAGCGCCAAATGCCAAGCCCAGGGCCAGGCCAGGGACCAGGTTGCGCGCCTGCGTCTTGCTGCGGTTCATGAGCCCATACATGAGCGCGATGGCCACAGCGCCCAGCACCAGGAAAGCGCCCAGGCCCATCACCTGCTCGGCGGTCTTGGCGGCGGCGGAGGTCTCGCCCATGTCCAGGGCGATAATCATCTCGACCATCATGTCGATGCCGAAGGTGAGCAGTGGCCCCGGCAGAAGCCGCGACACATAGTCAAATACATCAAAGGGTATAAATGGCAAGCCGGCGATTTGGTCGGCCAGGAACAACAGCGATGTTAGCGCCGTGGTCAAAAAGCCACCGACCAAGGCGCCGATCCACACAGTAGGTTTTCGTATCGTATCCATGATCTTCTCAGGTCTCCGTCCAGCTCCGATAGTCATATTATATTACAGTAAACATCGCATTTCCATTTCCAGCAGATTACAGAGCGATTACGGGCGATAACAATCGAGCGCCGCGGCCAGGAAACATACGGACGAGCGTCAGGATACAAACATGTCAACTCGAAATTCGCTGTGGGACGCGCTAAATCAAGAGCAGGACGAGCAAACAATCTATCGGCAAGCGTTGGACCAAGCCTGCGATTATCTCGCTGGCATGCGTGAGCGACCGGCTTTTCCAGCGTCGTCGGCCATCGCCGCTCTGTCGCAATTTGATGAGGCGCTGCCGGCGGGCCCGTCCCGCGCCAGCGACATCCTGGCGCTACTGCATGCCCTCGGCTCGCCCGCGACCACCGCGCCAAACGGCGGGCGCTACTTCGGTTTCGTCAATGGCGGCCAGTTGCCGGCGGCGCTGGCGGCGCGCTTGCTGGCCGACGCCTGGGATCAGAACGCCGGACTGCAAGTGATGTCGCCAATCGCGGCCAAGCTGGAAGCGGTCTGCGAAGTTTGGCTGGTTGACTTGCTTGATCTGCCGGCTGGCACAGCAATGGGATTGGTCAGCGGCACGTCCCTGGCGACGCTTTGTGGACTGCTGGCCGGGCGAAACGCGCTCTTGCAGCGGCAGGGCTGGGACTTGCGCGAGCGCGGTCTTTTCGGCGCGCCGCCACTCCGGGTGGTGATGAGCAGCGCGGCGCATGTGACGGTGAGACGAGCGCTGTCGATTCTGGGCATCGGCTCGGCGCAGATTGAACTGGCGGCCGCCGATGAGCAAGGCCGTTTCGACGTCAAAGCGCTGCCGCAACTCGACGAACGTACGATCTTGATCCTGCAAGCGGGCAACGTCAACTCGGGGAGCTTCGACCGCTTTGAGCCGCTCTGCGCCGCCGCGCGCGAGGCCGGCGCCTGGGTGCATATTGACGGCGCATTCGGCTTGTGGGCGCGCGCCTGCGAGGCGACCGCGCATCTGACCGCCGGCATTGAATTGGCGGATTCCTGGGCGGTCGATGCGCACAAGACGCTGAACGCGCCCTACGACTGCGGCATCGTGTTCTGTCGCGCGCGGCATGAGTTGGTCACGGCGCTGGCTGCAAGCGAGAGTTATCTGCCCGTGGGCGGCGGTCGCGATGGCATGCTGTACACGCCGGAGATGTCGCGGCGGGCGCGCAGCATTGAGCTTTGGGCGGCGCTGAAGTCACTGGGCCAGGCGGGCGTCGACCAATTGGTGGCGCAGCTCTGCCAGCGCGCGCGACAGTTTGCCCAAGCGCTTGACGCCGCTGGCTTCCGCATTCTCAATGAGGTCGTCTTTAATCAAGTGCTTGTCGCTTGCGATACGGAAGATATGACCCGGCGGACGCTGGCGAATATTCAGGCGGGCGAGGTGTGCTGGTGCGGCGGTACCGATTGGCGCGGCGAAAATGCGATTCGGATCAGCGTCTGTTCCTGGGCGACGACAGAAGCGGATGTCGAGCGCTCGGTCGCGGCCTTCGTCGTGGCGCGCGAACAAGCCCGGGGCGCCCGCGCTTAACCCCTATACAAGCGCGCAATCTTCCCGCGCAGCGCAGTCGCCTCCCGCAGGTCGGTGCTGTCGCTGAAGAGATCGACGCTTCCGATCAAGGCGCCTTCGCTGATCATCTTCACTTCAGGATCGTCGATTTCCGCCAGCAGGCTTTCCGTATAACGCCAGCCGCTGCTGACCAGGAAGCCGCGCTCATGAAATTCCTGCAGAGCCGGCTCTACGGGCGCGCCTATCCCGCTCGCGTTATGCATGGAATTGAGCGTTTCGTAGGCGGCGCAGAGCTGCCGTTCACGTTCGCGCCAGGTCGCGCCAGTCTGGACGGCGCGCAAGATTGGCGCCAGCTCGGCGGCGCATGGGAGCGCGGCAAAGGCGCTGCCCAGCCACTTTGGATACGGCGCGTAGCGTCTTTCGTACAAGAAACAGAGCAGCATGATAGAACGCGTCAGACGAGCGGCAATCAGCGCCGAGCCCAATTCGTCGCCGACGGCGCCCGCGCGCGGCGCCAGATGCTCATCCTGCCCGATACGGCTCCAGCCGCAGGCCAGCAGATAGAGCCAGACGTCGCGCGGGTAATAGCGAAAACGGTCGCGGAGCGTCTCAAGCCCAAGTTCATCGTGGAAGACGTCGCCGCCAGTGAAGCTCAGCAGTTTCTGTTGCGGTAGGCTCAGCCAATCAGCTGCGGTCAGCGCTTGATCAGCCGCGACGCCCAGATAGCGCCGCAGGTAAGCATCGAGCGTTAGAATCTCAACACGATGATTGACCGGCCCGGCGCTGATCGCCTGCATGAGCTGCGTGCCTTGGTCGCCAGCGCCAACTTTGGGCGCGCTGAAATTCGTCGAGTAGCCCATGAAGCGATAGGGCAATTCCGCCGCCAGCGCATCATGCAGCCGGCGGGCCGTGACGGCCTGATCGGCAGGCGCGACGAATAGCATGACGCGCGGGCCCCAATGATGATCGGTGGAGACGGCATCATCATAGCCCAAGACCTCCGAGCCGCTGCCAATCAGAGCGGCGCTGTAACGCAAGCTCGGAAAATGCCGCAAGACGATCGGCCGCACCGCGTCCCCGAAAAAGGCGCGCGCCAGGTCCAGACCTTTCACTGTCATGAGCGATTTCCGCCCCCTTGCGTCAACCAAGCGCATTGCCAGGCCGCCAGAAAATCTGACCATGCCTTTTTGACGGACATGTGTATAATACATCGCACTTGGAATATTGCAGCAATGCGGGAGTATGAGAGCCGTGTCGGAAACAAATCGCCTCAAGGACTTGCGGGATCAGATTGACCCGATCAATCTGCAGATCCTGGACTTGCTCAATCAACGCGCCGAGATCGCGCTTGAGATCGGCAAGGTGCAGCAGGAGATGGGCACGCGATTTTATGACCCGCAGCGCGAAGCGGAAATGCTGACCGCGCTGCAACTCGCCAACGAGGGCCCCTTCAGCAACGAAACAATCTCTAAACTCTTCAACGAAATCTTCCGCGCCACCCTTCATTTGGAGGAGCAGGACGCGCAAGACAAAATCCTCGTCCAGCGGAAGGACCCGGATCAGCACACGATCATCGAATTCGACAACGGCCTGCAGCTGGGCAACGAGACCTTCGAGCTCATCGCCGGTCCCTGCGCCGTCGAGAGTTACGAGCAGATGGACGCGGTGGGCGCTGTCTTGGCCGAGCGCGGCGTGAAGATGATCCGCGGCATGGGTTACAAGCCGCGCACCTCACCCTACGACTTCCAGGGCATGGGTGAAGAGGGCTTAGATATCGCCCGGCAAGTCGCTGACAAATACGGCCTGGTCGTCATCAGCGAGGTACTCGATCTGTCGCTGATTCCTATGATGGACGAATATGTGGACGCCTTCTGGGTAGGCGCGCGCAATATGCAGAACAGCTTCTTGCTGCGGGCTCTGGGCAGCCAGAAGAAACCGGTGCTGCTCAAGCGCAGCTTCGGCGCGACCTTGAAGGAGTACATTTACGCCGCCGAATACATCATGGCCAGCGGCAACCAGCAAGTCATCTTGATGGAGCGCGGCATCCGCACCTTCAGCGAATGGACGCGCAACACGCTGGATATCAGCGCGGTGCCCCTGCTCAAGCAAGAGACGCATCTTCCGGTCATCGTGGATATCTCGCATTCGGCCGGCCGGCGCGATATCGCCAGTCCGCTTGGGCGCGTGGCGCGGGTCAGCGGCGCCGACGGGCTGATGGTCGAGGTGCACCCCAACCCCGATGTCGCCATGTCCGACGCCAAACAGCAGTTGAATCTCAATCAATTCAATCAGTTGATGGACGAGATTGAATCTATCGGCGAGCGTTATTAGCTGCCGGTTTAACTGCGTCAACCCCATCCCCCAGCCCCTTCCCGAAGGTCTATGTCTACGTGACCCAATGAATTAGGGAAGGGGAGCGCTAGACCGCGAAACGGTACAATCTGCATGGGCGTTTGACCGACCTGTGAGGCGCAATAACTGGCAGCGCGCATCTGGCCGCCAATGGATCTGGACAGACATGCTTGCCCGCGTCAACAAGCGCAAACTGACGATCGTGCTGCTCATCGCCGTCGCCGCGCGCATTGCCGCGCTCGTCATCTTCCAGCCGCATTTCGCCTTCAGCGAGCCGGGCGGCGTGATTCACGGCTCGGTCGCCTACGACGAGTACGCGCTCAACTTGCTGGCGACGGGCGTCTACGGGCGCGAAGCCGGCCTGCCAGACGCCGGTCTGCCGCCGCTCTACGGTTACGCGCTGGCCCTGGTTTACGGCGTCTTCGGGCGGCATTACCTGGCGGTCGCCGCGCTGCATATCATCTTCGACGCGTTCTCGATAGCGCTGCTCTACGACATCTGCCGGCGGCTCTCGCCGCGCCCGGGCCAACATGGCGATTGGATCGGCGCTTTGGCTGGACTGCTCTTCGCGCTCTATCCCTATCTGATCTTCCAGAATCTGACGCTGAACGACACGGCGCTTTGGATTCTGCTGCTGCATCTTTTTCTCTGGCTGCTGATCCGCCTGCGTGAACAGGGGGCCATCGACCGCATGACACTTGCTTTCGCCGTCGCCGCTGGCGTCGTGCTGGGCATCTCGGTTTTGGCGCGGGCGCTGCTGCCGCCGCTGGCGTTGATGGCGGCGCTCTGGTTTCGGCTGACGCTCAGTTGGCGCCAGACGATACTGCGTCTGCTGCCCGTCGCGCTGGCGAGCCTGCTCGTTCCCCTGCCCTGGATCATGCGCGCCTACGACATTTATGACGGCTTCGTGCCAATCGCGCTGAACAGCGGCGAGAATATCTACCAGGGCAACAATCCATACGCGGCCGCTGTCTTCCGCGCCGGTTACGATGTGCAATGGCTGACGCCGCCTGTCGATGCGCCGCCCAAGGCCGAGCCGCTGCGCCGCAACGCCGCTCTGGCCGAGGCCGGCTGGCGCTACCTGCGCGAGAATCCAGCCAATGCCCTTGAGCTGATGCTTGTGAAGCTGATGGTTTATTGGAATCCGCAAGTCACGCCGCTGAAGAATCTGCGCCAGGGTGAAAAGCTCGGCATTGATGAGAGCGGCGATGTACTGATTATCACCGGCGAAGGCTCGCACGTGGGCGTGACCGCCGCCAACGCCGCTTACCAGGAAGAGGGGCTCTTCAACATCGTCGGGCGCCGCCTGCACCTCGTCTACTTCGGCGCATTGTGGCTGTTGGCGATCGCGGGCGCCTGGCTGAGCCGGCGCGACTGGCGGATATTAAGCCTGCTGATTTTCGTGCAGATTAGTCAAACAGCGATGTATCTGCTCTTTCATCCCTCAACGCGCTACCGTTCGCCGACCGATCCGCTGCTCTTTGTATTTTCGGCGGTCGCGGTTCTGTGGGTTCTGCGCTGGTGGCGGCGCATCATCTTAGCGCGCTGAGACAGGTTCAGCCGCTTCCGCTAACGGTCAGCGACAAGCTACGTATACCCTACGAATCTGTCTTCTTAGGTAAATAAAGTTGCATATTGCTGGCGAGTAAATAGAATATGCTTGATCGAAGGCGCAATCGAGCCCGGCAATTGGGATTAGGGCGTGTTCTATGGTATCGTCATTCGTCTACCACGCTATTAGCTAGAAGGAGTAATATCATGAAGCCTTTCCTCGTTATCTTGGCGGCGTTGATGCTGGCGCTGCCAAGTTTCGCTCAATCAGGCGTTGACAACTGTTGCCAGGTCGGCCGCGCCTGTCATTCAGACGCCGACTGGATCCAGGGCTGGCACGACTACCAAGCTGGGCAATGCGCCGCGCCGGCGCCCGCTCCCGCCGCTGCCGGCGTGGACAATTGCTGCCAGGTTGGCCGCGCCTGCGCCACGGACGCCGATTGGATCCAAGGCTGGCATGACTTCCAGGCCGGTCAATGCCCCGTATCCTCCACACCGGCTGTTTCTTCGCCGGCCCCTGCCGCAGCAGGCGCAGACAACTGCTGCCAGGTCGGCCGCGCCTGCCATTCGGACGCCGATTGGGTCCAGGGCTGGCATGACTTCCAAGCGGGTCAATGCCCCGTATCTTCACCGGCTGGTGCTTCACCGGCGCCATCACAACCGGCTGCGTCCCAACCCGCGCCCGCTACCGGCGCAATCGACAACTGCTGCCAGGCTGGCCGCGCCTGCCAATCGGAAGCTGATTGGGTCCGGGGCTGGCAGGACTACCAAGCGGGTCAATGCGCTGCCCCGGCGGTGTCGTCACCGGCGCCCGCCCCAGCGACGCAGAACAGCTACCACTTCAGCGGGCAGAATCGCGTCAGAATCGGCCCCTTCACGCTGACCCGCGGCAAGTGGGAATTCAATCCCAACCTTGGGCGCAACGCCGACAGCTTCATGTACGAGTCTGACAGCGCCGGCAACATTCTTTCCGGCGGCCAATGCTTGACATTCCCGACCGATTTCCATTTCTACAGCGAGACAGGCTCCGGGCTGCGGCTGCGGGCGGAGCGGCACGAATTCGCCGTTCGCACGACCTGCCAGGTCCTGCTCTATCTCTACCCGGAGCTGACATTCGACGAAGTCAGGGGCCAGAGCTGGAGCGTCTCCCTGCGGAAGACGGACGGCAACATCTAATCCGGCAGTACAGCACAAGCAGATCGCGGGCGGGTCCGATGACTCGCCCGTTTTCTTTTTTTCTACTGTCAGTCGGCCGCTATGTGCGTTTTCCGCACTGACGGTTGCATAGGTAATTGGCAGGTGGAAGGAATGGCGACCCCGCCAATTTAACGCGAGTCTCGCCGAACTACTTCCGCCTCGATCGGGCTAAGAGTTCATTCCGCGCTCAAAGTTTTTCTCCACAGCGCAAAAAGAACACGAATTGCAACACTTCATAATCTTTTATATTACACAAAGTCGAATTGCCCATAAGTAAGCTGGATGAATTTGACATCCGATTATTGTATGTTATCGTCACTCGTCTCTTAGTCCAAAGGGGGAGCAACAGAAATGAAGGTTTTGCTTGTACTATTAGTAAGTTTTATGCCTTTGTTGCCAAGTTTGGCCCATTCCAATGTCGACAACTGCTGTCAGATTGGCCGCACCTGCGCCACCGACGAAGACTGGACCAAGGGCTGGCATGACTACGCGGCCGGTCAGTGCCCGATTACCGCGAACATTGTCGACAACTGCTGCGAGGTCGGCCGCGCCTGCGCCACTGAGGCAGACTGGGAAAAGGGCTGGTATGACTTCTGGGCCGATCAATGTAATGTATCCACCGGTGTTGTCGGCGTATCAAGCGCGAGCGAGCGCGTCACGCCACTTGTCCGCGACGCCTACACGTTCGTCGGCCAGGGCAAGGATGTATCAAAAATCTTCCCGTTGACGCCTGGCAAGTGGAGTTTCAGCACCGTCGTCGAGAATGGCTACACGCTCCTTTTCGCTGTAGACCGAAATACCAATCGATATGACCCATCGCGCCAGTGCCTGGCTTGGCCATACTGGTATGTCCATCTAGGGGACGGCGCCTGGTCCTATCGATTGCGTCTTCCAAATAGCCGGAAACTTGACTTGATCGTGCGCTCTCGTTGTGATGTCGCCCTCAGTTTCTTCCACCATGCTTCGGTCGATGAAACTAGGGACCGGACCTACAAAGTCTTCCTTACAAAGGTTGACGGCAACTACTAGTTCGCTTGCAGCGAACAGGACGATCGCGGGCGGGTCAGCGGATTCGCCCGCTTTCTTTTTTCGCGAGTTACGATCAGGCGCTGATTAAGTTTGCGGTGATAATGAAGCTGGCGCGTGACATCATCTGCGTCTTGGTTTCGACACTTCTAAGACTGTGCTGAAAATGGATTGCGCAAATAAAACTATTGTTCTATCATTACATCCGAATGCTTGTTCGTTAGCTCCGAAAGGACAGCTATGAATCGGCAGCATGCCCCCAAAGGCATCGAGTGGACGCGCATACGAAACCCCGATGGCACGGTGCGGCCCGGCTACACCTGGAATCCCACCGGCGGCTGCTTCCACGGCTGCACCTGGCAGATGCCGGACGGCTCGACCACCGAGTGCTATGCCAAGACGATCGCCGAACGCTTTACATCCGGCTATCCGAACGGCTTCGAGCATCACTATTGGCGGCCGCACAATCTTTCGGCGCCGCTAAAGGTCAAAGATCCGGCCGGCATCTTCGTAGGCAGCATGGCTGATCTTTTCGGTCACTGGGTGCCGGAAGAACAGATTCGACAAGTTCTGAATGTGATGGAAGAAGCGAGCTGGCACACCTTTCAGACGTTGAGCAAATTCCCGATTCGGCTGCCGAACTTCGGTCGCTTTCCCGATAATGTCTGGGTGGGCGTGAGCCTGCCGGCCGGTCATCTCATGAGCGCGACGGGTGGCGCGCGGGCGTTGAAAGCCTATTTGAGACACATGCAAAAGATTGAGGCGGATGTGCGCTTCATGAGCATCGAGCCGCTTTGGTTTGATGTGGCGCCGGTCTTTGAGGCGTGGTTGGAGACGGAAGAGAAGCTGCCCTTCGAGTGGGCGATTATCGGCGCGGCGTCGAATGGGCGGAGTGTTTTTCAGCCTGAAACGAAATGGACGGCAGATTTGATAGAGCTATTGGATGAGGGTGACGTTCCGATTTTCTTTAAGGGGAATCTGGATAAGAATTACTGGAGAAATTGGCGGGAGGATTTTCCGGCGGCGTAGTGGACCAGTTGCTCAACGAATCAGCGAAATCTCTACCTTATCGTTGCCGAGTGTCAAATCATTATGTATTTGTAACTGACCTTTGAGATTCTCGAATTCCTTGGGAACGCTTAGACCTCTGGGTCTACCGCCTAACACTGCTGTAAACTGAGACCCGGAAAACCGGCCGAAACTCTCACCTCGTGTAGCCACCAGACCGCGTAGCTCGTCTCTTACAGTCGAATCAACCTTCTCGAGCTCTGTAAGCACCGCCAGTTTGAGAGCTTCTAGTTCCTGCAGGATTTCATCTTCGGGACTTAAATCAAAGAAACTCATTTGGTGCGCAACGCTAGCTTCTTTTCTCTCAGCGTCTATAGTGCGATCTCGGAGTCCTTGTGTTGCAAAACACACGTCGTTCATTACTTGCATACCTTTTAGGCTCTTGGTCGCATACAACAAATAGTACTTAAGAGAATCGTCAGAACTCAATATCGGGATTCTACCTACATAGGGGAAGTGCTTGATTAGCTTGTCCTCATATGCCGTCGTCAAGCACTCGCGATTTGCTTGGGCGCCTTGTGGACAGCGCGCCAAGTATTCCATCCAGTAATTGGAACTATCTTCGCCGAGAATCGCGTTAAAGGTTCCGTGAAGAGATGAATCGTTTCCAGTCAGCCTACGTGCGGTCTGGGCATCAAATCGGATTAGGAGCTCAGTCTTTGCATCGCGGTTAAAAATGGGCGACAGGGCTTGCCACTCCAATCCTTTGAGACCGATAGGATCCAGGAAAAATAGAGTAGGTTTGTCACCAATCATGCCCAGAATCTCTGTCACAAACTGGCCAAAGTCGCCGTGTCGATTGGTTACGTAGTCTGAATATTCTTTTGTGCTTCCTTCTAGGTTCTGAAAAACGCAGCCATCCAATTCAACATTTATGCATTGAAGCGTATATTGAGCGCTTGTACGTGCCAATTCCTGGGCGTGTTTTGCCGCCAGCACAGGTGACCCGACTGTATTGTCTTTGGTATATATTCCGGGACCGGCGAAACCATCTACGTAATAAATCAACTTCCATGACCTCATTATGACCGTCATGGCCTTAAGGTAGTCTATGAGAATTGCATGTTTCCATCTTGACCAAGGCAGAAGCGATTCTTGATATTTTTTCGGATCAGTAGGCATCGGGCATGTCGTCCCTAATCTTCATTCGGGATGTCTAGCCTAGCACACATATTCTACAGCCACAACCCCCCTCACTCCCGATCCGGCGCAAGCAGATCCCAGAAGCGGTTCAGCAGATAGCGATGCTTCATCCCGTGCGACAGCAGCGCCATCGTCAGCAAAAACAGCGCCGCAATCGCCACGATCATCAGCGAGCCGTCCCCGCCGTCCCAGCGCGGCGGATTGAACTCGAACAGGTCCGGCAAGATGTACATTGCGACAATCGTCAGCGCGGTGAGGACGCTGCTCATGAGCAGGATGCGCCAATGCTGAAGGAAGGAATCCGGGTTGTAGAGGTCGATGCCCTGGATATGCCAGGTGATCAGCATGCCATAAAGCGCGACCATGATGGTCATCGCCGAGCGCGTCAGGCGCAGGTCGCCGCCGCCGCCGAACCAGACGATCAGGTAGAGCAGCGTCATTACGGCAGCGCCGATGCAGCCCATGGTGACGATGTAATCCAGCACATCGCGGCGGAAATGCGCCAAGAAGCGCGGCCGCAGCCAACCGAAGGCGATCAAGGTGGCCGGCAGATTGACCGTGCCGAAGGTCGCCCAGCTGATTTGCACCGGCGTGATGGGAAAAGGCAGCGACATAAAGGCGATGCAGACGAATAGCGCGACCATGAAGAAGTTGCGCACGAGGAACATCTTCATGGTACCGAAGATGGTTTGGGTCGTCTCTTTGCCTTCGCGGAAGGCGCGCGGCAGGGTCGACATGGCGTTGTTGAGCAGCACGATATCGGCGACATCTTTGCTGATCTGTGTGCCGTCGTTCATCACGATGGCCAAGTCGGCTTCCTTGAGCGCCGGCACGTCATTGACGCCATCGCCGATCATGGACACGTATTCGCCGTTGCGGCGCAGGGATTCGACGATGCGCTGTTTGGTATCCGGCTCGATGCGCGCGAAGACGTGGCTCTCGCTGACGGCGCTGTCAAACTCGCCCTGCCCCAGCCTGTCCAGCTCGGCGCCGGTGTAGGCGCGGCTGCCGATATCCATGCCGGCGGCGGATGCGATGGCGCGCACGGTTTCGATGTTGTCGCCGGAGATGACCTTTAGCGTCAGCCCTTCGTCGCGGAAGGCCGCCAGCGTCTCCTGAATATCGCCGCGAATTTGGTCACTCATGACGATCAGCGCCAGCGGCCTGACATCGTAAGCGGCGACGCCGGCCCGCACATCCGGCTCGCCCGTCATCTCGGCGAAGGCGAGCACGCGCATGCCGTCCGCCGACAGTATTTCGGCATGCTGGTAATGCGGGCTATCGCTCGGCAGCAGGCGCTCGGGCGCGCCCATCAGCAAGGTCTTGGCGGGCAGGCAGACCGCCGCCCACTTGCGCCCGGAGGAGAACGGGATCTCCTTCAGCTTCTGTGGATAGGCGGCCTGGCCGATCACGCTGTCGATGTAGCGGTCGATGGCTTGGGCGGTATTATTCAGATGCGCCAGATTCTTCAGGAAGCTATGCAGGTCGCGATGTATGGCATCGCTATTCGCGTTTTCAATTGGGATGATTTCGCGCAGGGCCAGTTTGTTCTGGGTCAAAGTGCCCGTCTTGTCGAAGCAGAGCACAGTGGCGTTCGCCAGCGATTCCACCGCGTTGACGCGCTGGATCAGCGTTTGCTGCCGGCTGATCTTGACGGCGCCGATGGTCAGCGACAATATCGCGACCAGCACCAGGCCCTGCGGCACCAGACTGGTGGTGAAGACGACGGCGTTGCGCACGATCTCGAGAAACTCGTTGCCGACATAGAAGCCGGTTACAAAAATCAGCGGCACGAATATCGCCATGATCACGACAGCGACTTCGACCGTGATGTCAATCTTGATCTGCGTCGGCGTCTTGACCAGCTTGTACTGCTTGGCGATGACCGAGAGGCGGTTGATGTGGCTGTCCGCGCCGACTTTGCTGGCGCGCAAGATGCCGGCGCCGGCGATGCAGAAGGAGCCGGACAGGACAGCGTCGCCTGGCTCTTTGCTGATGGCGTCCGATTCGCCGGTCAAATGCGATTCATCCATCTCCAGCGAGTCGGCTTGCTGCACGACGCCATCGACGACTAGGCGATCGCCCGGCTCGATGCGGATGATATCGTCGAGCACGACGCCGCGCATCGGCGCCTCGACCCATTCCCCATCACGCCGGCAGCGCACAGTCTGCTCCGCCAGCGCCGCCAGTTGATCCAGTTGGCGCTTGGCGTTGAACTCCTGGATCATGCCGAAGAAGGTATTGGAGACGACGCTGAAGCCGGCGAAGAAGGCGGTTGCGTAATCGCCCAAGGCGATGACGATAATCAGCAGCGAACCCAGGACGATGTTGAAGAGATTGAGCACATTCTCGCGGAAGATCGCCCAATAGCTGCGGCCGACGCGCGCCTCGAAGTCGTTGGAGTCGCCGCGGCGGATGCGCGCCTTGACGTCGCTTGCGCTCAAGCCAGTGATTGCTTCGCTGTTATCTTGGGCTCGTTCGATTGTCGCTTGCATGGGGCGTATTGTAAATCGAATTTGAACTACAGAGAACACAGAGGGCGCAGAGAAAAGCCCTTGACGCTAGTCAAAGACTTTACGCATATCAATCAAGAGCGTCGTGCCACATGCTTCGGCGCCGCATTTCTGTTATGCTCCAAGAAGATCTGATTGCTTCAGTCGCTCGCCGCGCGGAGGCGCCCCATGATCCAAATTGCCGAGATGCTGCCGCCAGTTCATTCCCGGCTCTGGGACCTGGTCGCCCAATGCGGCGTCAGCCAAGCCGTCGGTGCGCTCGATTTCGCCGGTTATTATGGCGCCGCCCCGCCTTGGAGCTACACCTCGCTGCTGCGCGTCAAGAATGCCTATGAAGACGGCGGCTTCGAGCTGGCCGTGATTGAGAGCCGCCCGCCTTTGACAAAGGCGAAGCTGGGTCTGCCCGGCCGCGACGAAGAGATCGATGCCGTCTGCGAGCTGATCGATGCGATGGGCCGGCTGGGCATCCCGGTTTGGTGCTACGAGTGGATGCCTGTGCTGAATTGGATGCGCACGTCGACCACGATACGCGCGCGTGGCGGGGCGCTGGTCACCGGTTATGACCACAGCCAGATGCTGAATGCGCCGCTGACCGAATACGGGGAAGTGAGCGAAGCGCAGTTATGGGAGAGTCTCCATTACTTTCTCGAGCGTGTGCTTCCGGTCGCCGAGTCCGCCGGCGTCAAACTGGCGATGCATCCCGATGACCCGCCGCTGTCGCCCATCCGCGGCTTGGCGCGCATCATGCGGGGCGTCGACAATTTTCAGCGCTTGCTCGATCTCGTGCCCAGCGCGATGAACGGCATCACGCTCTGCCAAGGCAATTTCACGCTGATGACCGACGACCTGCCCGCAGTGATAAGGCGCTTCGCTGACAAAGTATTTTTTGTGCACATGAGGGATGTGGCGGGGGCGCCGGAGAAATTCGAAGAGACCTTCCATGACGCCGGGCGAACGGACATGGTCGCCTGTATGCGCGCATATCGCGATATCGGCTTCAGCGGCGTCTTGCGCCCCGATCACGTGCCGACGATGGCCGGCGATGACAATGAGCGAGCGGGTTATTCGTCGATCGGGCGGCTCTTCGCCATCGGTTACTTGAAGGGGATTCGCGAGGCGGTTTACGGCGTCTGATTCGCTTCCGCCGCTCCGGCGGGGCTTGCGGGCTCGCCTTCCGTTGCGCGCATTCGTTTGGATTTCAGCTCTTTGTCATCTATCAGGAACCAGGCGACCAGCGCGGCGAGCAGGCAGAACAGCGCGGCGATCGACATCAAGGTGCTGAACATTTGCGCGAAGGCCCCCCTGATCACTTGACGGACGCCATCCTTCTCGTCTTCGGTCAAAGTTTCCGGTATAGATGTTTCCGCCAGATCGCCCGCGTCAGCCGCCAGTTCGCTTTGCGCCGCCGCCGGCAGCGACTGAACATAGGGGTCATTCGTCAAATTCTGGCCGAACCATGAAATCGCCAAGCCGCCCAAAATGCCGATGACCAACACCTGCCCCGTCCGCACCACTGTGTTGTTGACGCCGGAGGCGATACCGGCATTGTTTTCCGGCGCCGATGCCATCGCCGCCATCGTCAGCGGCGCGAAGACCATGCCGAAGCCGATGCCGAATAGAAATATCGGCGGGAAAAATGTGCTGAAATATTCCGCTTCGCCGCCGGTGACGCCAACATTGCTAAACAAAACGAAGCCCGCAGCCGAGATGCACAAGCCGATCAACAAGGGCAAGCGGGGCCCACGCCGATCCAACAGCGGACCCACCAAAGCCGAGCCGACCGTCGCGATCAATATCAACGGCACGATTGAAAGCCCGGTGATGGTGGCGCTGTAGCCCTGCACCTGA
Source organism: Chloroflexota bacterium (assembly GCA_011523545.1). GTDB lineage: Bacteria > Chloroflexota > Anaerolineae > Aggregatilineales > Phototrophicaceae > UBA6055. The sequence continues at coordinate 28,368 of WTGN01000072.1, forward strand.
ATCAAATTCAGCGGCAAGTAGACCAGCATCGGCTGAATCACGCCATGAAAGACCAGGGATATCAGATTGGCGGCGCTAAATGTGCGCGACCTGAATAGTCGCAGCGGCAGAATCGCATGAATGCCCTTTCTTTCGTCATAGAGAAAGCGGGCAATGGCGAGGGCGCCGATGACAATGGGAGCGATAATGATTGGACTGTCGAAGCCATAGGTCGAGCTTTCGATGAAGCCGAATGTCAGCCCGCCCAGACCCAGGACAATCAGCAGCGAGCCCAACAGGCTCATGCGCCGCGGCGCTTCTCTGTCGAAGCTCTCGGGTACGAAGCGAATGATGACAAAGGCGGCCAGCACACCCAGGGGAATATGAATGAAGAAGACCAGGCGCCACATGCCCATATCGGTGACGACTCCGGCAAAAAACGGGGCCAGGCCAGAAGCCAGGACGGTGAAGCCTGACCAGATGCCTATCGCCCAGCCCTGCCCGCGCCGGCTGAAATAGGCGGAGGCTATCGCCAGGCTGTTGGGCACGATCATGGAACTGCCGAAGCCCTGAGCTACCCGCCCGGCGATGATGACATTCGTCGTGGTCGAGAAACCGCAGACGATCGAAGCCAGCCCAAATAGCAATATCCCCCACAGGCAGACGCGGTTGCGCCCGAAGTGATCGCCCATGGAGCCGGTCACCACAATGAGCGACGCCTGCACCAGTACATATGAATTGGGGATCCAGATGAGATCGGCGCCGCGCGCACTCAATTCAACCTGAATCGCCGGCAGCGCCACATTGAGCGATGTGCTCGCGACAAAGGCCATGCTCGCGGCCGATATGGACGCCAGAAGCACCCAGTAGCCGGTGACGCGGTTAAACGCGATGTCTGTACTACTCTTCACAGTTGCACAAAATACAATGGATTGGAAGCTATACTCAATGTCATCGTATCACAGAATTGCCCAATGTCATCTGATTTCATGAATCCACGACACAGTGCCAATGCCGGTTTCGTGCGTGCATCGGCGCAAGCAAGGCGGCAGGATCGGCCGACGCGCCTATTCCGGAAACGGCAAGTCGCGCTCAATGAGCAGCGCCGCCAAAAGGCCGCTCAACAAGCTGAGCCCAGCCGCAATCCACATGACCACGCTGATGGCGTTGGAGAAGGCGGCCCGAATCAGGCTCTGCAAATCAGCCTCTTGTGATGGCGTCAGCGCTGCCGGTAACGCTGTCTCGGCCAGCTTGACCGACTCGGCGGCGAGCACGGCGCGCGCGTCGGCGGGCAGCGCCCGGACGGTGGGATCGTTCAAGAGCGTCTGTTTGAACAGGACGAGCACGATGCCGCCCAAGACCGCAATCGCCAGGACTTGCGCTGAACGCGAGACGGTGTTGTTCAGTCCCGATGCCATGCCGGCGTGATGCTCGTCCACCGATGCCATGACGACGACCGTGAGCGGCGCCAGCGTAACGCCCAGGCCGACGCCGAAAAGGCAGATCGCGGGGAAGAGCGTACTCCAATAACTGTCCTGGCCGCTATCCGCCCCCAGCAGCGCCAGCATGACAAATGACAAGCTGGTCAGCACCGGCCCGGCTACAAGCGGCAAGCGGGGACCAAAACGATCGACGACGCGGCTCATGATGAAGGAAAGCGCCACCATGAGAACCGTCATCGGCAGCAGCGCGAAACCAACAGCGGCGGCGCTGTAGCCTTGTACTTGAATCAAACTTAGCGGCAGGAAGAACAGCACGCTGTTCATGGCGCCATATAGCAGCAGCGTCAAGGTGTTGGCGCCGGTGAAACTGCGAGAACGAAAAAGGTTCAGCGGCAGCATCGGGTGGTCGCTATGCCCTTCGTTCCAGATGAATACTGGCAGTATGACGATGGCAGCCGCGCCGGACATCAGCACCAGCGGATCGTCAAAGCCGCGCCGCGGACCCTCGATGCAGAAGAAACCGCTGAGCATGAGGGCCATCGTGCTGAGCACCGTGCCCGAGATATCCAGCTCTTTTGGCGCTTCTTCATCGTAGCTCTCCGGCACATAAGCGACCAGAATCAGGATTGTGATCAGGCAGAATGGGATATTCAGCAAGAAGATCAGCCGCCACAGCCCCATCTCGGCCAGCCAGCCGCCCAGGATCGGTCCAGCGCCGGAGATCAGCATGGTAAATGCGGACCAGACGCCGATCGACCAACTGCGCCGATGATGAAAGAAGAAGGCGGCGACGATCGCCAGGCTGCACGTTATCATCATGCCGCTGCCGACGCCCTGCAGCGCGCGCCCCAGGATCAGCACATCGGCGGAATCAGTAATGCCGCAGACCAGCGATGACAGCGCGAATACGACGATGCCGATGAGGTAGACTCGTTTCCGGCCGTAGTGATCGCCGAAAGTTCCACTCAAGAAGATGAAGGCCGCTTGCAGCAGCGAATAAGCGTTGACGATCCAAATCAAGTCGGTGCCGGTCGCGCCCAGATCCTGCTGCAGCGCCGGCAAGGCGACGCTCAGCGCCGTGCTGACCATGAACACCATGCTCGGCGCCATTATGGTGGCGATAAGCACTTCAATGTCCAGGCGCCATTCAAATTTTTTCGGCAAATCAGCGGGCATAAGTTGAATACGACTCGCAAGTCTGAAGCGGAGGCACTTGTCTAACAGACCCAATTGTACGTCAGCAAAAGAGAGGACACTAAACCATATCTCAGCTGGCGAACCAATATAGGAGCGACGCGGTGGCCCCCGCCGCCGTGCCTGGAAACTGTAGGACTTGACCGCTACAGGTTGGCACAATGCTGACTGTACGACTGGCAACAGATTTCTAAAGCATCAACACAAAGGATCTGAGGGAACACAGAGGGCGTAGAGGGACGTATTGATGTCCCTCAATCGACGCTGTAGGGGCGTTCGACCCGCAGTGTCTACGCGCCGCCCGCTAGATTTATAGGATTAACCCAAAAGCAAGCGGCGGATCAGCTGCTTCGCAGTCGATCGAGCTCCTCTTCCAGCTCGGCGCGGCGTTCTTGGCTCGCTTTGCGCCCGGCGTCGACGGCGCGCTGGTAATGCGTCTGCAAGTTCGATTGGAACTCGGAGGAAGATACGGGCGAAAAGAATACCGCCAGCAGGGCCCCAATCAGGGCGCCGATGCTCAAGCCGACCAGGGTACTCAGAAACTTTCGCACAACTGCGTCCTCCAGCCGGCCTGATTGGGTCGCCGGCGCGATCTACAGCAGGAATAGCATTGCCAGCCCCGCGACAATGACGCCAAAAACGCCAATGCCGAAGGGCAGCGTGATGAAAAGCAGGGCGCCGGTCGCGAGCGTGATGAGACCGCCATCGCGGCAGAAGCGTTCCCATTTACGGCTGGACGGGCCCGGGAATATCTTGTTAACCCAAGGGATATCAGCCACTGCTGTCCAGACGAGCGCCTCGCGAAAGAGCAGATGTATACCGACATACCACCAGAACGAGGCGACGCAAATTTGAAGGAGCCACATATTTCGCTCTATGCCACTGACCCTTTCATCATTCTAGCGCGTATTTCCACGCTGTCCACATAATCACATCGGTGGTCGGCTTGGCGCGCCCGGCGAGTTAGAGCACGGACACCGGATCAATATCGATGCGCCAGCCGGGCTCCGGCGCGAGCTCGCGCAAAGCCGCCCGCGGATCGGGACCGCGCAAAAGCAGATGCCAGCGATATTGCCGATCCAGACGGGCGTAAAAGCAGGGCGCCGGCCCGATGATTGAGGTGCCTGTGAGCTCACGCGCGGCGATGATGTCACGCAGGCGCTCGGCCGCATTCTCCGCCTGCCGCTGCGCCGCCTCCGCTTTGCTGTAACTGAAAACGATGCGGGCGAGGCGACGATAGGGCGGGTAACCTAATTCGCGGCGATAATTGCTCTCGCGCTCGGCGAAGCCGCTGTAATCATGCCGCGCCGCCGCCTGAATGATGTAATGTTCAGGTCGATAGGTCTGCAGGACGACCACCCCGCCCAGCACACCGCGCCCGGCGCGCCCGGCGACCTGCGTCAGCAATTGGAAGACGCGCTCTCCGGCCCGATAATCTGGCAGCGCCAGCCCGATATCAGCGCTGACGACGCCGACCAGCGTGACCAGCGGCAGGTCCAAGCCTTTGGCGATCATCTGCGTACCGATCAGGACATCGGCTTCCCGCTTGATGAAGCGCGCGAGAATGTCAAAGTGCATTCGGGGCGAGCTCGCAGTATCAACATCCCAGCGCAAGGTACGGGCGGCCGGATAAAGCGCGCGCAGGGCTTCGTCCACCTGCTGGGTGCCCGCGCCAAAATAACGAATGCGGGTCGAGTTGCAGTCCGGGCAGGTCTGCGGCGGCGCTTCTCGGTTGCCGCAGTGGTGGCAGCGCAGCGCCCGCTCAACGCGATGGTAGGTCATCGGATTGTCGCAGCGCGGGCATTCAAGCGCGTAACCGCAATCGCGGCAGAAAACATAGGTCGCCTGCCCGCGCCGGTTGAGCAGCAGCATCGCTTGCTCGCCGCGCGCCAGCACATCAGACAGGGCGCCCTGAAGCTCGCGGCTGAACATAGTGCTATTGCCGGCGTGCAGTTCGGCGCGCATATCAACGACCGAGACCGGCGGCAATTCGATGGTGACAGCCTCGGCGCGGTCATCCCGATAGCGCGCCTCGACGCCGTAACGACGCGCTTGCTGACCGATGCGCCGGCGATGCCCCATGATTCGATTCGGCAAATGCAGATAGGTCACGGCGCCGCTTTGGGCGCGATGCCAACTGGCGAGATCGGGCGTGGCGCTGCCCAAGAGCAGCACGGCGCCATGCCGTTCCGCCATATAAGCGGCCGCGTCGCGCGCGTGATAATGCGGCTCGTTCATGCCTGGCGACTGCTTGTAGCTGGCGTCATGCTCTTCATCAAGCACGATCAAACCCAGATTTTGCAGCGGCGTGAAAAGCGCGGATCGGGTGCCGACGATGACGGAAACATCGCCGCGGCGCGCCCGCTGCCAAGCATCGTAACGCTCGCCTTGTGGCAGGCTGCCATGTATGAGCGCGGCCTGGCCCGGAAAGCGCTCGGAAACGCGGCGGACGGTCTGGGGGGTCAGGGCGATCTCGGGCACGAGCAGGATGGCGCTCTTGCCAAGCCGCATCGCTTCAGCGATTGCGCGCAGATAAATCTCGGTTTTGCCGCTGCCGGTGACGCCATGCAGCAGGAACCGCGCCGCTTGCTCCTCGTTTAATGCAGGCCGAATGCGCGCCCAGGCCTTCTGCTGATCGGGCGTCAGCTCCGGCGCGCTGTCGGGCAGGAAATCGTAGTCGCGCAGCGAATCACGCCAGACCTGCTCTACGCGCGCTTCGAGGGCGCCCGCCTTGATCAGCTTCTTGATCGCGGAGCGTGACGCGCCGGTCGCGCGGATGGCTTCACCCATTGTCGGCGCTTCGGGCATGTCGAGCAGCTCGCGCAGCAAGCCCACTATGTAGGCGGTCCCGCGCCAGCTTTCCAGCAGCGAATTAATCCGCTCGGGCCCGGCTTCCAGAATGATTATGTCGTCTTCGCCGCGTTCAGCCTCTTCGACGAAGACCAGGCCCTCGTCGATCAAACGGTTGAGCGGACGCCGAGTTTTGGCTCCGACCGCCCGCAGCGCCTCGCTCACCGCCATGGCGTCTTCGTCGCGTTCCGCCAGCAGCGCCAGCAGGTCGGCATGCTGGGAAGACTTGCCGAATGTCCGCGCGACGACGGCGATCTCTTCGCGCCCGTAATTGGGATAAAGGCGCTGCTCGGTTTTGGCGCGGGCCGCCGGTGGCGCGAGCACGGATTCAGAAGCGACCATGCCGGCACCCTCCAGCGCTTCCAGAGCGGCCTCGACCGGCTGCTTGGGGATGGCGCTCTTGAGTTGCCGCAGTCGCCTCGGTCCCCTGTCGCGCAGCATATCCAGCAGGCGGCGCGGCAAGGGCGCTTTTGCCTTGGGGTCGGCGCCCGGCAAAGTCAGCTGCTGTGGCTGATCAGCATCCAGCTCGTCACGGAGGAATGTAAATAGGCGGTCGGATTTGCCGGTGAAGCCCGGCGGCAGCAGCAGCCAGACGCAAGCGCCGATCGGGGCGAGGCAGCTTTCGCTGAGCCAGGCCGCCAACTCGAGGCCTCGCTCTGAAAGGGCGGGCTCGGGATCGAGCAATTCGATGACGGGCTTGGTCTGGGGGATATCCGTCTTGTCATGAAAGGCCAGAATGACGCCGGGCTGCATGGCCACGCCGAATTCCACCCGCACCAGCGCGCCCGGCATCAAGCGACCGGCCAACTCCGCCGGGATGTGATAGGTGAAGGATTTGCGCACCGGCACATTGAGCGCGACCTCGGCGTAGCGCATGGGCAATCCTGAAACGAGCGGCTCAGTGGAAGCCTGATTGTACGGCATGGCGCTGCGAACGCCAACAAGCGCTCCTGCAAGCGATTTGCGACTGTCGCTCAGCGCGCGGCTTCGTTATCATCTCGCTGATGACAGGATTGCAGTAGGGGCGAGACGGTGGCTCGCCCAACTATGAAAAAGATTCTTTGCCCGCTTATTGCACGGTTAATTTGGAGCGATTGAGCATGCAAGCACTGACCGCCGTTCCGCCTCTATCCGAAGCGCTCACGCAGCGCCTCCTTCGGCACTTCGACCTTCCCGCTGGCCCGCCGGCGAACCTGGCGACGCTGCGCCGCCTGGTGGAAGTCTTCACGCAGACTGTGCCCTGGGAAAGCGCCTCACGCATTGCGCGCCGCGCGCGCCATGAATCGGCCGCTGATTGCGCCTTGCTGGGCCAGGCCTACTGGGAAGCCCACCTCGCTCTTGGCAGTGGCGGCACCTGCTACGAGAGCAATTACGCATTTTTCTCGCTGCTTCGGCGGCTCGGTTACGGCGGTTATTTGACGATCAACGACATCGGCGGCGCTGCTGGCTGCCACAGCGCCATCGTCATCCTGCTGGATGGCGGCAAATACCTGGTTGATGTCGGCTTTCCGGTCCATGTCGTGCTGCCAATGGATCACGAGCGCCGGACGTCGGCTGAAAGCCCGGTCATGGATTATTCGATTGAACGAGAGGCGGGCGATCGTTGGCGGCTGCGGCGCGACCCGCCGATGCGCACCGATGGCTTCGTCCTCCATGATGTTCCGGTCGGCGAAGCGGAATACCGCGCGATCGCCTTGCATGATTATCGGCATGATGGCGGCCAGTTTCTCGATGCGATCGTGATCCAGAAAGTCGTCGGCGGCCAGCTATGGCGCTTCCACAGCGATCTGCGGCCATACGTTGCTCAGCAGTTCGTCGACGGGCAGCGCCATGATCATGCGCTCGGCGTCGATGTCGCCGCCGGCTTGGCGGAGCGCTTTGGCATCCAGCGCGCTGTTCTGGCGGAGGCGATGAACGCGTTGGGGCTGTGCTCACCCCCCATCC
>WTGN01000102.1:0-25307 GCA_011523545.1 Chloroflexota bacterium
GTTTGGGGTGGGGGCGGGGTCAAGCTTACTCCATACCCGCGAATTCGGCGGCGGCGTCAGCCTGGACGCGCTCCAGCATCGCCACATAATCGCCCGGATTCGCCATGAACTCCGAGAAGCTGTTCAAGCCGACTTCAGCCACCGGTGGCGGCGTCGCCAGGTCATAGTTGAACGCGAAGACCGGATCATTGGCGATCTCGCCGGCGATGCGCGCTACAACATCGTTGTATATGCCGGTATCCACCAGCAGGCTCGGCGCCAAATTGCCGGCCCCCAACGCGAATTCCGCCTGCACATCGGGATTGGTCAAGTAGACCAGGAAGGCTTTGGCCGCGTCCGGATTGGCCGCGTCCGCTGAAACGACGAAGGTGTCGATAGGGCCGAGCGATGCCCGCGGCGTGTCTTCATCAATGGTGGGGAAGGAGAAGTAGTCGAAGTCTTCGCCCGCCATCATCTCGTTGCCAGCGTAAAGCCCGCCGATCCAGGTGCCCATCAGCGTCATGGCCGCTTCGCCATTGGCGACAAAATTGGCCGCTTCGTCCCAGTCATAGGCATTGGCGTCAGGATAGAAGTAACCAGCGTCCACCAGCTCCTTCCACAGCCGGTACGCGCGCAGGACTTCGTCATCGGTGTACGAGGCTTCGCCGCTCATCAATTGATTGCGATAATCGTTGCCCGCGGTGCGCAGCAATATCATGTCGAACCAGAATTGGCCCGGCCAACGGTTGATCGAACCCAGCGAGAAGGCCGGAATGCCCGCCATCTTGAACTTCTCGGCGACATCAACCAGCTCGTCCCAGGTCGTGGGAACCATCGCGCCGACCTCTTCAAATAGCGCCGTGTTGTAGAAGAAGCCGACCCAGTGCAGGGTCAAGGGCACGGCGTAGCGGTGCATGTCATAAGTGGCGGCGTTGTCAATTACAGCGGACGGGAATTGCGAATCCATATCGTTCGCTTCCCAGATGTCATCAATCGGCTGCAAGCGACCGCCATCGACGACGAATTGGATGCGGGCGCCGGCCCAATAGCTGAAAGTATCAGGAGGGTTGCCGCCGGCCAGTTGCACCAGAATCGATGTCTTGAACTGTTCATGATCAACCGGGCTGGCTGCGTGCATCAGCCCCGGATTCTCGGCGATGAATGAATCAACGATGCCGTCGATGAATTCGCCGCCGAAGCCGCCGAAATAATGGGAAACGGTGAAGTCGCCCATCAAGTCGTCCTGTGTCAGCGCGGGTGTGACAGAAAGGCCTGCCACTAGAAGAACCAGAATTGCAACCGCCAAGCGTCTCTTCAACATTTTCATTTCTCCCTTTGTCATGCTGATTTATCGAAGACGATACCAGCGATATCGACCATAGGCGCCTCCTATCCTGAACCACTAAATTAGCGCACAATCACCAAAAAAACAAGCAGACCTTTTTACATGTTGCCAAATGTACAACACTGTTTTATAATTGTCAATCATTTGAAGGCGCTTTACGTTAGACGCAACCACTGTTGCATGGAACGCGCCGCTAGTTGCGTATTGTGAGAATCGTCTTATGGCTGAGATACAGGCGCTGGCTAAGGGCTTGAAGATACTGAACCTGCTTGAGCATGCCCGCAGCGGCATGGGTACCACCGAGGTCGCCAATCAGTTGTCGATTGACAAGAGCAGCGCCTCGCGCCTGCTGCACACGCTGGCGAATTATGGCTTCGTCGAACAAGATGAGGTCAGCGCCCGCTACCTGCTCGGTCCCCAGCTCCTGACCCTGGGCCAGCGTCTGCTCAATCGCATCACCCTGCGCGATCATGCCCGCCCGTATCTGCATGAACTGGTCGACAAAACCGGCGAATGCGCCCACCTTGCGATCCAGGCGCAGCGGCAGGCGCTCTACATCGATCAGGTGGAATCAACCGCCGCCTTGCGCGTCGAATCGGAAGTCGGCACCCTATCCCCGCTCCACTGCACAGCCCTGGGCAAAGTCATGCTGGCCTGCGCCGAGAGCCGTATGCCGGAAGAACTCCAGCCTTTCACCCATCGCACCGTCACTGACCGCTCAACGCTCCAGGCGCAACTGACACAGACGGCCGCTCGCGGTTACGCCATTGACGACGAGGAGTACAACTACGGTGTGCGCTGTGTGGCGGCGCCTGTCTACGATCATCGCGGCGCGCTTGTCGGCGCTATCGGCATCAGCGGACCCGCCGGACGCGTCACCCTGGAGCGCATCGACGACTTCGGCAGCGTCGTCAAAGAAACCGCCGCCGCCTTGTCCGCCCGCATGGGTTATGACGCCACGCTGCAATGGTCGCCGAATACGGAGGGCGAATCCGCTGCCAGTTAACGCCAATGACGCCAGACCGCCGCGACAGCCTGCAATGACAGAGCATGCCAACGATGTTGCGCGTTTCGCAACTCACTCGCTTGGCTAGTTGCAGGGGCGTTTCGCTTAAACGCCCGCCAGTATATGGAATACCATTTGACGGTCGACCCAATGGCTCTCCCCTACCCTATCCTGCGGTCGCGCGTTTTTTTGATTTATGTGAGCCGAGGTCAGACTCGCGAGGGCTGTGTTGAATAATATGACGGAGTAGCGCTTATGATTTACAAAATGCTCATCAACGGTCAGTGGCGCGATGCGGCTGACGGCAGGACCTGGCAGGTAGTCAACCCAGCTACCGAAATGCCGATTGCCGACGTGCCATTCGGCGGCGCGGAAGAAACCACGCAGGCGATCAGCGCGGCCCATGAGGCGCTGCCCGGCTGGCAGGCCATGACCGCCTACGAACGCTGCGGCATCCTGCGCGATATCGCCGATGCCTTGCGCGCGCGCGCCGACGAACTCGGGCCGATTATGACCGCCGAATGCGGCAAGCCAATTGGCGAGGCGACGGGCGAATGGGGCGCCTGCGCCGATCTCTTCGACTGGTTCGCCGAAGAGGGCAAACGCGCCTATGGCCGCACGATACCGGCGCGCAAGGCGGGCAAACGCCTGCTCGTGATTCCCCAACCGGTCGGCGTCGTCGCCACCATCACCGCCTGGAACTTCCCCGCGTTCCTGCTGGCGCGGAAGTGGGCGGGCGCCCTGGCCGCCGGCTGCACAATCGTCGGCCGCCCGAGCGAATTGACGCCGATGAGCGCGATGGCCCTGGTCAACGTGATGGTCGAAGCGGGCCTGCCGCCGGGCGTCGTCAATCTCATCAATGGCGATCCGCAAATCATGGGCGAAACCATCCTGAGCGACCCGCGCGTGCGCAAACTCAGCTTCACCGGCTCGCAGCGCGTCGGCCAACTGCTTATGCGGGGCGCCGCCGCCGGCATCAAGAAGCTGAGCCTGGAGCTGGGCGGCAGCGCGCCCGTGCTCGTCTTCGCCGATAGCGACATGAACTGGGCAGCGCAGCAAGGCGTCATCGCCAAATTCCGCAACAACGGCCAAGTCTGCATCTCGCCGGCGCGTTTTTATGTCGAGCAGCCCGCCCTGGAAGACTTCCTCGAGGCGGCCAAGCAGGAAACCGAGAAGCTCGTCGTCGGCGATGGCATGCGCGCCCAAGTCACCAACGGGCCGATGGTCAGCCGCGCCGGCCGCGATAAAGTCGAAATCTTCGTGCAGGACGCGCTGGAGAAACGCGCCTCGCTTGTGACCGGCGGCGGACGCCCGCCAATCGACAAAGGCTACTTCTACCAGCCCACCGTCCTCACCGATGTCACAGCGGATATGCGCATCGGCTGCGACGAAGTCTTCGGCCCGGTCATGGCGGTTAGCGCCTTCTCCACGCTTGAAGAAGCCCTGCAGCTTGCCAACGACAGTCCTTATGGGCTGGCCGGCTATGTCATCACCAAAGACCTGTCAACCGCGACGCGGGTCTACGAGGGGCTGGATTTCGGCATCATTGGCGTTAACGATCTGGTGCCGGCCACCGCCGAGGCGCCATTCGGCGGCGTCAAGACCAGCGGCTTCGGGCGTGAAGCGGGGCTGGAGGGCTTGACCGAATACATGGATCAGAAGTTTGTGTCGATTGGGCTGGATTAGCGGAGGCCGCTGACAAATCTATCCGAGCGCCCTGCGCCAGACGCGGCAATGCCCAATCATGCGGCAGGCGAGTTACGCGCAGTTGCCCTCCATGACCACATAATCGGCGCTGATCCAGCCCGCGGTCCCGCTGTGCTCCACATTAAACCAGCCCGGCGTCCCTGCAATTGCGGCGAGCGATGTGCCGCGTGGGACGAGACCGATGCGCTTGCCACTGGGTCCATCGCGGAAGTTAAGCGCGTGCGTTGTCGTCAAGGTGCAAGTTGGCGTGGGCGCGTCCGCAACTGTGGCTGATGCCTGCTGCGCCCGGCTTACGTCGGTCGATTCAATCGCGCCGATGTCGCAGCCTCGTCCTTGTGGGCGAGCGTTGCCGATTTGGTCGTTCTCCGGGCAGAATCTGGAGTCAGCCGCGTCTATCGCCGGGCTGCCGGCGCTCAGCGAGAACGTAGTGGCTGACTCGGCGACTTCCTTGAACATCGGGTCGCCGGTCAGCATCGGCGCGCAGGAGCCGTCTTCAATGAGATTGCCGCTGTTTTGCGTCAAGCGGCCAACGCAATGCTCAGTCCTTTCAGAACGGGCGCCGGCAATGATACTGTTGCGCAATCTGGGCACAATAGCCGTGCCATTTCTCTCGGTAATCCACACCGACATGCCCTTATTGCTGGCTCGGTTATCCAACATCGTCACATGCGTAAGCGAGACCGGGACACCGCCCGTAACGAAGCCATCGACGGAAACCGCGCCGCCATTGCGAGTGGCCCAATTGTCGATGAAGGTGCTATTGCTGACGCTCATCCCGCCAGAGAATGAGCCGATCGCGCCGCCGCTGACGGCCGAATTCCCTACAAAGCTGCTGTTTGAGACTCTGGCGAATCCACCGCCATTCATGCCGATCGCGCCGCCATCGCTCGCTCTGTTCTCAACGAATATGCTGTCATTCACCGCGATTTGTCCGGTAGAATAAGACCCGATCGCGCCGCCCGTACCGGCCCGGTTGCCAATGAATCGGACATCATTGACGATTGCGGTCCCGCCATTTTGCAGCCGGACCGCGCCGCCGAACGAAGTACCGCCCCTGCCCCGGGTCAGCGTCGCGTTGTTTACCGTCAGCTTGCCGCCATCGACATCAAAGATGCGGAATCGTCGATCGCCGTCAATCGTGTATCCGTTGCCCTCAATGGTGATGTCCGTCTTGATCACCGCCAGCGGTTCGCTGAGCACATAATCGCGCACCATATAGATCGTGTCGGCCCCATTCCCCGCCGGGCAGGATTTGTAGGCTCTATCGGTATTCGCCGCAACTATCTGGTCCGGCAAGTTGCAAATGGTTGGCGCTGGCGTCGGCGCAGGCGCGGCTGTCGTCGATTCGATCGCGCCAATGTCGCAGCCGCCGCCCTGTGGACGGGCTGTGCCGATCTGATCCCTTTCCAAGCAGAATTCCGGGTCAGCCGTATCGACGGCCGGGCTTTGATCCAGCAGTGGCAAATAAGCGGGAGAGCCGGTCAATTCGCCAAGACGGGGCGCGCCGCTTAGCTCGTAAGCGCAAGAACCGTCCGGGCTAAGATTGCCGCTGATTTGATCCAATCCGCCGAAGCAGTCTGCAGCGCCGCCGCGGCCGACAACGATGCTGTTGTGCAGGCTGACCCTGCTGTCTGCTGGTGATAACGCTTGCTTGGAGATTGTATTACCAGTATAGGTGGTTTCGCCCACGAAGTTGTCCGCCATGGTCACATGAATGAGCGATATATCGCCACTATATACTTGCAAAACACCGGCATCAATTTGCGCGGAATTTTTGTAGAAGGTGCTGTTTTCAACACGCACCGTACTAATCGAAACGGCCATTACCCCGCCAGTATAGTCAGAGCCGTTATCCTGGAAGCTGCTATTCTTGATGGCGACCGTCCCAACTCCCGAGACGTCCAAAGCGCCGGCATGCCTTTCCGCTCTATTGCCCAGGAAACTGCTGCTGTCTATGGTCAGCCGGGTTTGCTGGCCGCTCGTAGCGATTGCGCCGCCATTTACTGCCGAACTATTGGCAAGCGTCGAGTGGGAAATGACGACCTCTGAACCGCCGCGAATTCTTATCGCTCCGCCCTTCTCAGCTTTGCCATCGCGAATCGTCAGGTTCTTAATGGTGAATTTCCCGCCATCGACATCAAATATCCGAAACTCCCCATCCCCGCTGATCGTATGTCCGCCGCCCTCAATCGTGATCGTCCCCGTGATCGGCGGCAGCGCTTCTTCGAGCGTGATGTCCTCCGTGATCGTGATGACATCGTGGCTCGTCCCCGCCGGGCAGAAGCCGACGGCGGTACTGGTATTGGCCGACCGGATGTGATCGGCCAAGGTACAGACCGACGCCAGCGCCGGAGTCGCGGAACCGGCGAGCAGCGTAACGACGACGATGAACAGCATGCCGCTAGCCTTCCGGATCAGTTGCTTGGTAAACATGGATGCCTCCTTGTTGTTGAGCCTTGCTGCGTGCAAGCCTACTCGCTTGGGCTGACGATGTCGCAGTTGCCCTCGGTCACCACATAATCGGCGCTGATCCAGCCCGATTTGCCCTGATATTCCACATTGAACCAGCCCGGCGCCCGTGCTTTAACCTCAAGCGTCAACCCGCCCGGGACCAGTCCGATGCGAAGTCCGTTCGGGCCATTGCGGAAGTTGAGATTGAGTGTCGTAGTAACCGAGCATGCGATCAGCGAGGGCGCATCCATGCTTGATGTTGGCTCTGCAAGCGGCGCCGACCCGGATTCTATCGCCCCGATGTCGCAGCCCCGGCCATGGGGGCGAGGCCGGCCTAACTGGTCGGTCTCCAGGCAGTAGCGCGGGTCGGCCGCGTCGATTGCCGGGCTGCCATCTTGCGGCGCGTGATGGCCCAGCGCGCCGCTCAGCTCGCCCAGCATCGGGTCGCCGTCAGCGCTGGACGGGCAGGAGCCGTCCGCAAACAAATTGCCGCTGTTCTCGGTCAGCCCGTCCGGGCAATGGGGGTCGCTGTCGCTGCCAGCGACGATGCTATTGCGCAACCGCAGCCAGCCGCGATCGCCTTTGCCGCGGCCTATGCTGGATCCCGTGGACGTCGTCCGGTTATCCACGAAGGTCAGATGGGTCAGTGTAACCTTTGCTCGATCGCTGACCTCCAGAGCGCTGCCGCCAGCGTAGGACCGATTATTGCTAAATGTGCTATTGGCGATGTCGAGCCGGACGTCATTCCAGATGTCTAAGGCGCGGCCTTTGTAGAGACCGCCGTTGTCGATAAAGCTGCTGTTGGCGATGGTGATCGGACGGTCGTATGCCAGAGCAGAGCCGATCGCGCTGCCTACGATGTCCGCTCGATTGCCGATGAAGCGGCTGCTGTTGATGGTCAGGCTATGGCTGTCGACTTCCATCCAGATCGCGCCGCCGCTGCCGCCCGCTGAGTTATTGATAAAGCTCGAACTGTTGACGTTCAGTCGGCCGCCAGTGCCAACGCGGATTGCGCCACCCTGGATGTTATTCCCTACCCGGCCATCTTTTAAGGTCAGGTTGTTGAGCGTCAGCTGCCCGCCTCTGACGTCAAAGATGCGGTACTTCTTGTCGCCGCTTATTGTATGTCCATTCCCTTCAATCGTGATTTGGGTGATGATCTCCGGCAGGCGCGAACTGAGCGTGACATCCTCGCTCAATGTGATGGTATCGGCGCCGCTCCCCGCTGGGCAGAGGCCCGCCGGCCTGTCGGTATTGGCGGCGATAATCTGGTCGTAAAAGCTGCAGACCGCTGGCGCGGGCGTGGGCTCTGCCGGGCTGGCTGTCCTCGATTCAATCGCGCCAATGTCGCAGCCGCCGCTGTAAGGGCGGGGATTTCCGAGCTGATCGCTGGCCGAGCAAAACTCTTCGTGGGCGGCGTCTACCGCCGGGCTGCCATCCAATAACGGGTGATAGGCGGGCGAGCCGGTCAATTCATCAAGCAGGGGATCAGCGCTGGCTCTGAGCGCGCAAGTCCCGTCCGGGCTCAGATTGCCCACGCTCTCAGTCAAGCCGCTGTCGCAATCGTCTGTCGCGTTACCGCTATGAACGATGCTGTTGCGCAAATATATTTTTCCTTCATGGTTGACTATCGCATCGCCGCTTGATTGAGTAGCCAGGTTGTCCAGCATAGTCACGTGAGTTAGGTTGGCGCTGCCGAAATGGACGTTCAGCGCCCCGCCCTCAGCGGCTGCGTTGCCATTGAATGTGCTGTTGGACACGGCGATACTGCCGTATTCTGAATGAAGAGCCCCGCCGCCAAAAGTCTGGGCGCGATTGTTCACAAAGCTGCTGTTCGTGACGGCGACGCTGCCATGCAGCACATAGATCGCGCCGCCATATTCTTGCGACCTGTTGTTGACGAAACTGCTATTGTTAATCGCCGCGCTGGCACTGTCGCTCAAAACCGCGATCGCCCCGCCAGATTCCGCCGTATTCTTGCTGAAAGTAACCTGATCGGCTTCTACTCGGGCGCCTTCCCGCAACCGGAGTGCGCCGCCGCTAACCGCTCTGCCATTGGCAAGCGCCACATTCTTTATGTTGAGAACGCCGCGCTCGACATCCAAGATGGGATGCTTTCCGCCCCCGCTGATCATATAACCATCGCCATCAATCGTGATTTCGCTGGTGATGGTCGGCAGCGGCTCACTATGATTGTAGTCGCGGGTCATGAGTATGGTGTCGGCGCCATTTCCGGCTGGGCAATCGTTATAGGCTTTGTCGGTGTTGGCGGCGATGATCTGGTCGTGCAACGTGCAAATGCTTGGCACAGCTGTTGGCGCCGGTATGGCGGTCAGGGACTCAATTGCGCCGATGTCGCAGCCACCGCCTTGTGGTCTCGGCCTGCCGATTTGATCGGTCTCAAGACAGAACGCCGGGTCGGCAGCGTCCAGCGCCGGGCTGCCATCCAGCAGCGGATACCAAGCGGGCGAACCGGTCAATTCGCCGAGCATGGGTTCGGCTTTCGTCTCCAATAAGGCGCATGAGCCGTCTTGGCTCAGGTTGCCGCGCGCTTCGGTCAAGCGCCCGGTGCAGCCCTTCGTCCCGCCAACGATGCTATTGCGCAAGTTGACTACCCCGGCGGTACGATGAATTGCGTTGCCGTACACATGCCTCGCCACGTTTCTCATCATCGTCACATGGGTGAGCGTTACCTCGGCGACGAAGACCTCTACTGCGCCGCCGCCGTAAGCCTGGTTGTCCGCAAATGTTGTGTTGTTGACAGACATCGTCCCGGCGTGCGCGGCAATCGCCCCGCCATAGTAATCAGCCTGGCTTTGCTGAAAACTGCTTCTTGTGATGTCGATTATGCCGCCTTCGGCAAAGATGGCGCCGCCGTAACCGCGCGAGCTGTTGCGCAGAAACTGGCTGTCGCGGATGCTAAGGTGGGCATCATCGCCGCTTGTAGAGATTGCGCCACCTTGAAATCCTGAATTATCGCTGAACCTGACGCTCTCGACGGCAACCTGCGCGCCCGCGCCTAGCCGCAGCGCGCCACCATTTTCTTCCGCGGGAGCGTTTCCTGCGAACAGCGTCAAGTTCTTGATCGTCAGATTGCCGCCCTGAACGTCGAAGATGCGGAATTGCTTATCGCCGCTGATCGTGTGCCCGCCGCCCTCAATCGTGATCGTGGCCGTGATCGGCGGAAGCGCTTCTTCGAGCGTGATGTCCTCCGTGATCGTAATGACATCGTGGCTCGTGCCCGCCGGGCAAAAGCCGACCGACCTGTTCGTATTGGCCGATACGATGTGGTCGGCCAAGGTGCAGACTGACGCGGAGGCCGAAGGCGCAATTATGCTTAAGACAGCGAGAGAAAACAGAATTTGTAACAAGCTCAGGCGCGCTCGGCCCATGGTTGCCTCCTTCATGTTTGTCGCAGATGACGCGCCGGCCGCGCAATTGCCGGACGGAAGATACATGCTGACACTAATTTATCAATCGTATCTCATAACTCGGCGATTTCCAAACGTCGCTGCTTATCCCCATTCCCGTCAAGCGCCTGGCCGGCTCGCGCTAACATGGCCGCCAAACTCGCGCCAGCCCGTTGCGCCGCCATGGCGGCTGCGTTAAACTCTGCGCACAGCGGACAGGAACGCGCAATGAGGACGCATGGCTAAACTCACCGTCAGCCTGGGACAAATGCATATCAAGCTCGCCCGCGTCGAAGACAATCTTGCGACCGCCGAGCGCATGATCGCAGAAGCGGCCCAGCGCGATTCGCAGCTGATCCTGCTGCCAGAGCTCTGGTCGACAGGTTATGACCTGGCGAACGCCGGCGACTATGCCGATGAATTAGGCCAGGGCATGTTCGCCCAGCTCGCACAATGCGCGCGCGCGCAATCGATCGCGATCTACGGCTCGATACTTGAGCGGCGCGGCGAGCAATTCATGAACTGCGCGACATACGTCGATGCGGCCGGCTGCCTGCGAGGCGTCTACCGCAAGATCCATCTCTTTCGCCTTTTTGACGAGCATCTGTGGCTGGCCGAGGGGGAGGCGCCCACGCTGCTCGACATGCCTGGGGGCCCGGCCGGCCTAAGCATCTGCTACGATTTGCGCTTTCCCGAGCTCTTTCGCCGTTACGCCGTCGCCCATGGCGCCAGGTTGATCCTCATATGCGCCGAATGGCCGCTCGCCCGCGTCGAGCATTGGCGCGCCCTGCTGATCGCGCGGGCGATCGAAAACCAATGCTATATCATCGCGACCAACTCCTGCGGCGAAACCGGCGGGGCGGTCTTCGGCGGTCACTCCATGATCGTCGACCCCTGGGGAAAGGTGGTAGTGGAAGCGGGCGAGGACGCATGCCTGCTGACGGCGGAGATTGATCTCGATGAAGTCGACCGAGTACGCCAGACGATCCCCGTCTTTGAAGATCGCCGTCCCGATGCCTATCTGACGCGCTGACAGTCACGCCGTCACGGGGCTTGAATTCGGCGCGCGCCTGTGTTAAACTCGCGGCGTGAATGATAATCTGGCGACCGCAAACGCTACTGACTTCCACACTAAAGCTGTATTCCCTCGGTTCATCAACATCTCAATCGATGTGAATTCTCGCGCCGCATTGCGCTTGCCGCGGCGCCCGCCGACGCTTGCCCGCGCCTGCGCTGATGCATGAGGCCAATAGATGAGATTGAAGGGCGCAGAATCTCGCCCGGCGCTGTATAAAGAAACAGCGGACGCCGTCGCCGCGTATAACAATTGAAACTATAAACCGGAGCAATCTAATGTATTCCAGAGGCGACCAAATCATTCATCCCCGTTATGGCGCCGGAACAATCGTCGGCAAAAAGAAACTGACCTTCAAAGGCAAAACGCGCAACTACCATATCGTGGAGTTGGTGGGCGATCGCGGCGAGGTGATGATTCCGGTCGAGGCGGCGGACGACATGAACATCCGGCCTGCCATCGAAGACCTGTCAATAATCGAAGAGGCATTCGCCGCGCCCCCCTCGGTGCTCTCCGATGATTATCGCTCGCGGCAAGCGACGATCCAGAAGCAGATTCAAACCCGCGAACCGGAAGCGATGGCGACCGCCCTGCGCGATCTCTTCTGGCGCGAACAGACGGACAAGCTCACATCGGTCGAACTCAAAATGAAGAGCAGCCTGGTGAAAATGCTCAGCCATGAGATCGCCGTCATTTGCGCGGATATGACCGTTGAGAAAGCCACCAGCCACCTCACGCAGATGCTCTACCGCATGGTGCAGGAGCCGGATGACCCCCGGCCGGAAGAAGGCTCGGAATCCCTCTAAAACCGGCGGCCCCCAACTGAGACCGCCGCAGACGACCAAGCCGCTTACAACATATCAAAGTGCCTGAGGCTGAAGCTGCCGACGCCGCCGTCAAAATCGATGATGATCCGTTTGTCGGCGTCGGCGAAGCCGGGGCTCTCCCAAACGCCTGAGATGCCGACGAAATGCTCGCCCCCCTTGACTCGGACGAAGGACTCCGGCAGGTTGACCATGCCGATGCCCGCATCGGCCATGAGACGCAGCGCCGCGTCGGCAGCCACGCTGACGGTCACTTCGCCGGCGCCGCCATTGATGTCCAGCGTGCCGCCGCTGCCGGCGGGAATGACCACATCCGTTTTGCCGACCCCGCCATCAATGCTGGCTGCGAAGTCGCCGTTCTGCGCTGGCAGAATCAAGGCGATCTTGCCGACGCCGGATTCCAATTTGATAGCATCCGCCAGCAGGTTGCTCAGGTCAATGTCGGTCTCGCCGATGCCCCCCTTCATGCGCAGTTGATACGGGATGTTCGGCGCCAGCGCGATATCCCAGATCAAATCTTTCTTCTTTCCAATAAGCTGCCCGACTCCGCGCGGGAAGCGCCCCTTCTGCCGCAGGGAAATGACGCGCTCGGCGTCGCCGCTGACTTCAAATTCGTATTCGCCGATGTAATTGATCCGCGCTTCAAAGAGATTGTCGCTGTCGACGGGAAGCGCGGTCAGGCTGGCTTTGCCCACGGAAAAGTCGATGTTGATATGAGCGGAGCTGGCGCCATCAAGCGGGGCCGCGAGTTCAGCGCTCTTCACCTCGACTTCCTCACCCATCATATCGCTGAAGAATTGGCTGAAACGATCGCCGACACTTTCAAAATCAAATGACCACTCGACCTTGCCCTTCTGTTTGCTCATTGCGCTGCTCCTGTGTTCTTGTCACTGATGTATACGCAAGCTGAGCGAGTTGATTAGCGCGCCTTTGTTAGAAACGCATAAATATAAGCGTCATGCGAAAATACGGCTGATCGCAGGGGCGAGGCGGTGACTCGACCTCCCGTGCGTTATTCCGCAATCCATACCGCTTCACGCCGAGATTTGCGCTTGCCGCCAGAGAATGGCTCAAGCTATACTAGGTTTGCCTGCCGATATGCAAGGAACGGTACCACGATGGAAAATATCGCCGCCGTCAAATGGGTGATGCAGCATCCCCGCTTCAGCGCCTGGGTCGTCCTGGCTTCGGGCATGGTTGCGCTGCTGGTGGTCGAAGCGCGCAATGTCGGGCTGCTCCCGTCTCAGTGGGTCGCGCTGATTGTCGCCACTGTCCTGGTCGCCGGCGCCTGCATCTGGATCATCAGCTGGGAAGACAAAGACAACCCCGAAGACGAAGCTGAGATCAGCGCCGCCGAAGACGCCGAGCAAAGCGCGTCCTGAACGCCAAATCACTTCAATCTGAAAATGTAGGGGCGAGACGGTGGCCCGCCCGATTCAACATGCCAATTCCTGGGTCCGATTAGCGCTTGAAATCCCCAGCCAAACCTCTGCTGCCATCTCTATGGCAGGCGTCCCGTGAAGTGGGAAGGCGCCGGGGCAGTAATTCGCCCAAGCACGGCGGCCCGCCCGCAGCAACCGAGACAAGCCAAATGACCCCAACCAAGGCCTACCTCACGCGCCCGCGCGAGCGCTACAAAGACAGCTTCATCGACGCCGTCTACGAATACATTCGCGAAAAGCGCACTGTCAATTGGCATCCGGAAATCTTGCGCGCCCGCTTTGACGAATACCTGCGCGTCCTCCAACAGGCGGAGACGGACCCGCTGGCCGGCATGGTGCCGGCGACGCAATTCTGGCTGGTCAGCGAGAATGACGGCTACATCGGCGATGTCGATGTGCGGCATCACCTGAACGAAGGCTTGAAGCGTTACGGCGGGCACATCGGTTACAAAATCCGCCCCTCTTTTCGGCGGCGCGGTTATGGCGCGCTCATCTGTCGGCTGGGCATTCTGGAGGCGCGAAAACGGGGCGTCGGCGATATTCTGATCACCTGCGATGACGACAATATCGGTTCGTCGCGCATCATCGAGGTCAATGGCGGCGTCTTGCAAGACAAGATCGACAACGGCCGCCATGCCCTGACCCGGCGCTATTGGATCCGCGACTCGCGCTGAGCAAGTTCAGCGCAGCATCTGGCAGCCATCGGCGCATTCCGGCAGCTCATTGCCCAGCAGCGCGTTGATGCGGTAGCGGCGGCGGGCGATGAAGCGGTAGACGCGCTTCCCGATCGCGTCCGTCCCCGGCAGCTGGAGCAGCAGCCAGAGCGGGACGCCGAGCGGCAGTTCCTTGAGCATGCGGCGCGTCCCGGCGAAGCCCGCGAACACCTCCCCCGCCGCATCAATGACGTGGATCTCGCGCATCAGCTCGTCCCGCGTCAATTCCGGATGACGCGGCAGGAAATCTCCGCCGTCATGCAAATCGACGAAGTGGATACGCTTCCGCCAATCCAGCGCGCGCAGCGTCTCGCAGGTGGATTGACATACCAGGCAGTCGCCGTCATACAGCGCCGTCAGCATCGTGCCATCCTTCTACTTTAGTTGCGCATCTTACCGCGCCTATTGCTTTCTCGCAAACCGCCTACCATCGCCAATCGCAATAAGTTTTCTTGGTATCCCAGTTGGTTTGCTGGAATGTCAAATAGAAGCGCTCAAACCAATCCATATCAGCTACGAGTTCAGGCTTATCCGCGATCCGCTCCAGCTCATAACGTTCGCCGTCAAATGTATAAGTAATGGAGGCGTCAGGATTTTGTCGCGTCAATCGGCGAAAATTGTAGTAAGTTAACAGGTCACCCGTTAAAGCTGTGGCGGGAATATCTTCGGCGGTCGTTTCGATGACGCATACTTGCTTTTGGTAATCGAAGAATTGTAATTCAAGCGGCATAAAGAAGTGATTGCTGTAATTTCCCTCCGTCTCAACATTGCTGAACATCGTAAAGCTGCCGGCGGTACGCAGTCCGAGATAGGGTGACAAGCCGACGAAGCAAGCTAGCAAGAGAATGGCCACATGTGGAATTCGCGCAAATTGCCCCCCCCCGCAAATGATGATCTGCGGTGGCCCGCAGCTTGTAGATCAGGGCGCCCAATACCGCAAAATAGGATATCACATAAACTGCCCAATGCGCTGACTTAAGGTTAGAGAAGGTGAACCAATCGACGCTAGAGGTCTCTACATACGAGAATGTGTACGGCAAAAATATCACAGCGAGAAGAATGGTTGGCACGACTAGGCGCTTAAAAGGCGAATAGAAACGGCTGCTGCGCATCCGGCCGAAAATAGAGACATTTATGATGTCGAAACTGGCATTTGGCAAAAAGAGTACGTAAGCCGCGCCCAGTAACGTGGGAAAATCTGTGCCGGGAGGATACTCCTTTAATGACAAAAAGCTATGAAAGGAAAAGCCGATCAGTATCGCAATCGCGCGAGTACGGCGAAAGATCAGCAATACCGGAATTGCCAGTTCAACGACGACGCTGATGTGTGGAAGAACCGCGAGAAAGCCCTCGTCTTGAGGAAGAAGATGAGCGATTTCTGACACGTGCAAGCCATTAAGTATGTCCCGATACAGACGCAGCGCAAAACTGTGGTCAGAGAAAAAGTATCCGGCGTTCAGTTTGTGCAGCGACGCGAGCAGGTATAGTAGAATAACAAGTGCGCAAACTAGCGGGCGAAATTCCGTAAGCCAATCATCCGCATTGACAGACAAGGACTTTCGCCGGCCCGCCAGCCAAAAGAAACTTGAGCACAGCGCGGTATTGACGAGAAACGCCATCATCCAATGGTTAGAAGGCAATGGCAGCGTAGTCAAGTAGACGACCACCATAGAGACCGCAGTGGCCAGAAGAAAATAGCAGTTGTGCGGTCGTACCAGGACCAGGATTGATCCTATGATAACGGGTAGGTCGGCCCATCCCACCGGATACAAATGATAAGGGCGCATGTAATGCCAGATCAAGCTCATCGCCCACAGCCAGGCGAACAGCGAATACATGGTAACCGGCGCTCGTGACAGGTCGGATGGTCTATTCATGTCTAGTATGCTCTGTTTAGCGCCCAATCATAATCCTTCGCGCTAAGCGCGACAAGCGTACCTGTCCATCTGTGTAAACCTTGCCCTGTGATACACTTCGGCTTGCGCCGGGACATCGTGTCCCCTGAGTTGCCTCATGCTCCCAACCCGACTGGAACTGCGCAATTTTCTCGCTTATCGCGCGCCCGCGCCGATCGTCTTCGACGGCATTGAGCTGGCTTGCCTGACCGGGGGCAACGGCGTCGGCAAATCCTCCATCCTCGATGCCATCACCTGGGCGCTCTGGGGCCGGGCGCGGGCAAAACGGGATGACGAATTGATCCACCTCGGGCAGAACGAGATGCAGGTGGAGATCGACTTCGAGCAGGAAGGTATGCGCTATCGGGTCATCCGCCGGCGGTCACGCGCCGGGCGGGGGCGCGGCGGCCTCGACCTGCTCGCGTTCGACAAGGAGGGCTTTCCCCGCCTCATCAACGAAGAGGGAACCCGCCGCACCCAAGCCAAGATCAATGACATCCTCCGCCTCGATTATGAAACTTTTGTGCATTCCGCCTTCCTGCAGCAGGGGCGCGCCGATGCCTTCACCCTGAAAACCGCTGCCGAGCGCAAGCGAATTCTGGCCGATATCCTCGGGCTTGACCAGTGGACCGACTTTGAACGCGCCGCCAAAGTGCGCTTGACCGCAATCGCCTCGCAGGTCGATATCATCCAGCATGACATCAACCGCATTGATGAAGAGATCGCCGGCGAGCCGCAGCTCAAAGCCGATCGGGATGCTGTCTTTGAGGCGCTGGCGAGCGCGAGAGAAGCGCTGCAACAAGCCAGCGACGACTACAGCCGGGTGGCCGACGCCGTCTCGGCATTGCGGCGCCTGCGTGAAAGCCGGCGCGAGCTTGAGGGTCGCATCGCCGGCCGCGGTGACGACATGACCGCCGCCCAAGCCGATATCAAGCGGCAAGATCAAAAAATCGCGGGCTATCAAGAAACGCTCGTCCAAAGCGAAGCCATCGAAGCCGGTTTCGCCCAGTTGCTGCAAGCGCGCGAGCATCAGAGCGCCATCGCCGAACAGTTGACGCAAAAGGCCGAGCTCGACCGCAAGGCGCATCGACTTGAGCAGGCCCTGGCCGAGCAGCGGGCGCGGCTGGAAAGCGACGCCCAGGTCTTGCGCGAACGCATCCGCGGCTTGGAATCACAGTTGGCGGCCGCCGCCCACGCCGACATTGAATCGCTGCGGGCGGAGCTGCGCGCGCTGCAAGGGCTCGAATCCCAACGTGACAAGGTGGCGAAAGCAGTGCAGCGCATGAAAGAAGAACGCTCGGGCCTGCAAGAACGGCTGGAAACGCTGACATCGGAGGGGCAATCGCTGAACACAAGGCTCGACCGGCTGCGACAAGCCGATGGCGCCGCCTGCCCGCTCTGTGGGCAAGCGCTGACCGCTGAGCACCGCGATGAGATCATGGCCCAGCTCACGGAAGAGCGAAATGAGAAGCGCGCGCAATACCGCGACTGCGGGGCCGAGATCGACGCCATAAACGCCGCCAGCCATGCGCGGGAGGAAGAGATTGACACCTGGGCTGGAAAACTGAAGCATCTGCCCGCCCTGCAGCAGCGGCTCGGCGCCCTGGCCGAAGCTGAACGCCTGGCGGAAGAAGCCGATGCGGCATTGCCCGGCGAACAGCGTCAACTGAGCCAGCTGGAGAAGCGCTTGGCGGATGGCGACTTCGGCGGAGAATTGCGCCATCAGCTGGCACAGTTGGAGCGCCAGCGCGAAGGCATCGGCTATGACCCCGATTCTCACGCCGATACAAGAAAGCAGCTGGAGACCTACGCCGAGTACGAGCGCGGGCATACCATGCTGGAAATTGCCAGGGTCAGCCTGCCGGAGGCGCAGCAGATCCGCGCCGACACGGTAGCCCGGCTTGATGCCATGCGCGCCTCCATGGGGGCTGACGAAGACAAGCTCCAGCAGATCAGCAGCGAAATCGAAGCGCTGGAAGAAGTAGCGCAACAGGAACGGGAGCAGCGCGCCCGCGTCGACGCCATGCGGACGGAAGCGCAGGCTTTGAACGAGCGCAAAACCATCATTGAGCAGCAGCTGAACGCCATCGCCGCCGGCCGGGCGAGCAAACTTCGGCTGAGCGAGCGGCTGGGTGCGGCGCAGCATCAGCGCGGCCTGCTCAATGAGTTGCGCGCCGCCTTCGGCAAAAATGGCCTGCCCGCCCTCATCATCGAGACCGCCATCCCCGAGCTGGAAGCGGAAGCGAACGACCTGCTCAAGCGCATGACCGACGGCCGCATGAGCCTGCGTCTCAGCACGCAAAGGGAGAAAGCGGCTGGCGGCCTCGCCGAAACGCTGGCTATCGACATCGCCGACGAACTCGGGACGCGCGGCTACGAGCTCTACAGCGGCGGCGAAGCCTTCCGCATCAATTTCGCTTTGCGCATCGCCCTGTCGAAGCTGCTGGCGCGGCGGGCCGGCGCCCAATTGCGCACGCTCTTCATCGACGAAGGCTTCGGCTCGCAAGACGAAGACGGCCGCGACCGGCTAGTCGACGCCATCAACAAAATCCAGGCCGACTTCGACCTCATCCTGGTCATCACGCATATTGATGAATTGCGCGATTCCTTCCCCGTCCACCTCATGGTGGAGAAAACCGCCGCTGGCAGCCAGGTGACATTAAGCTAAACTTGCCACCAGCCCGCCACTTCTTGACAACTGTAGGGGCGACCTGCCAAGTCGCCCGCCACGACGTCAAATTGTAGGGGCTACCTACCAGGTCGCCCGCGAGGAGCAAACATGCAAGAAACCAGCCACCGCCTGACCCGCGCCGAAGTCGACTTCTTCGTCGAAAACGGCTACCTCGGCCCCTACGCCGCCATGAGCCCCGACGACATGGCGCCCATCCGCCGCGAAATCGAGCAGAAGGTCCTGACCAGCGACGGCCCCAACCCAGGCTCCCGCGCCCAATCGCGCCACATGGATCAGCCGGTCATTTATGACCTTGCCACCCATCCCGCGATCATCGAGCGCATCGCCGGCCTGCTGGGGCCGGACCTCGTCGTCTGGGCGACCAACTTCTGGCTCAAACCACCGGGCGGCGTCGAGATCCCCTGGCATCAAGATATCAACTTCTGGCCGCTGGAGCCGCCCATCAACACCTCCGCCTGGCTCGCCATCGACAAGGTCACGGTCGAGAATTCTTGCGTGCAGATCATCCCCGGCTCACACCGGCAGTCGCTGCCGCATACGAGCGCGCCGGCGGGCGTCGCATTCGGCCAAATGGCCGACCCGGCATCATTTGACGCCTCCAGCGCTATTAACATGGAGCTGGAACCCGGCGAGTTCTTCATCTTCAGCGAGCGGACGCTGCACCGCTCCAGCGTGAATACATCGGACAAACGACGCCTCGGCATCTCCGTCCGCGTGACCCTGCCCATCGTGCACATCTTCCAGGACCGCGCCCCGCTCCATCCCGGCCATACCGCTATCCTCGCCCACGGCAACGATGTCATGGGCTTTAACCGCTATGCCGGCCGTCCCTAAAGCGCCCGCCCCAAAACGAAACCGTAGGGGCGACTCTGTGAGTCGCCCGAAAGGCACAGAAATGCCCGAATCCAGCAACCGCCTGACCCGCGCCGAAGTCGACTTCTTCGTCGAAAACGGCTACCTGGGCCCCTACACCGCCATGAGCCCGGCCGACATGGCTGTGGTCCGGCGTGAGATCGACCGGCATGTGCTCAAGACCGACGGGCCCAACCCGCGCCGCCCCATGCAATCGCGGCACATGGACAATGCAGCCGTCTATGACCTGGCGTCGCATCCCGCCATCGTTGAGCGCATCGCCGGCCTGCTGGGGCCGGACCTCGTCGTCTGGACGACCAACTTCTGGCTGAAAGAACCGGGCGGCGCTGAAATACCCTGGCACCAGGATATCAACTTCTGGCCCATTGAGCCGCCCGTCAATATCTCCGCCTGGATCGCCATCGACGAAGTCAGCGCCGAGAACGCCTGTGTACGCCTCATTCCCGGCTCGCATCGGCAATTCTTGCAGCACAGCCGCGCGCCGGCCGAGATGGCCATCGCTGAAATGGTGGATCCGGACGCCTACGACGAGGAACAAGCGGTGAATATGGAATTGAAACCGGGCGAATTCTTCTTGTTCAGCGAGCGCCTGCTGCATAGCTCGGGGAGGAACAGTTCAGACAGACGCCGGCTGGGTTTGTCCATTCGCGTGACCGTGCCCTTCACGCATATCTTTCAGGACAGTCATTTGCATCCGGGCCATACCGCAATCCTGGCCCACGGCAACGATGTCATGGGCTTCAACCGATATGCCGGCCGGCCCTAAAACGCCCGCCAATGCACCTCAATATGGATTCCGTATGGCTTGTCTGCTACTCGTGCATACATTTGCGCATCACTTCCAACCCCCCTCGGTCCCCCCATAGCAATGGGGGGAAGGCTTTGCCCAGATCAGTTAGTATGAGGGATTCCAATGGAATATCGTCTAATTCGCTTGTTTTTCTCCCCTCCCTGATGCCTCGGGGAGGGGCCGGGGGTGGGGTTGGCAAAGCGAATCGCACTACCGGACAAGCTTCGTAGGGGCGACCTATCAGGGCGCCCGACCAATTGGCGCTAGGCGGCCCCCTCCCTCTTTATGGGGTCGCGTAGACACTGACCCGCCGGGGACGGGTTTGGGGTGGGGGAAAACTTCTATCCCAGCTTCCGCCGCAGTTCTTCCATCGCGTCGCGCGACCGGCGGCGCAGCTTGGCGCGGAAGTGGGCCGCTTCGATGGCGCTGTATTTGCTGCGCACAATGCCGACGATCTCCTCCGTGCACTCCTTGCAGAATACAGTATCCGCATCGGAAAACGCGGACGGAGGCAACTCCCGCTCACAGCGTACGCAGGGTTTGAGTTCCGTCAACCGGGCAGTTTCCTTTCAGTTAACGGGTAATTGTAAGCGATTCCGCCGCCGAAGGGAATATTCGCTTGGCTGGCTCACGGCCCGGAATAGACCCGAACCCGGCCGGCCGAAAATTCGACAAACTGAAGCCGGCGTGTCATAATATGAGCAAGCTGCTAAATGTACTAATATGGCGGTCCTTCTCATCACGGTTGTTTAGATAACTTCTTTGCAAAACATACTTTGACGCTCCTTTCCGGGGCGGGCCTACCGTGGCGAGGAGAAACCGCTGTGAAGTTATGCGTAGTCGAGGGCGACGGCATCGGGCGCGAAGTGGTTCCGGCGGCGGTGCGCGTCTTGCGCCAGTTGATGCCCGAGCTTGAAGTTTTCAGCGCCGAAGCCGGTTGGGACCGCTTCCAGAAAACCGGCGAAGCCCTGCCAGAAGATACAGTCGAGCGCGCCAAAGAAGCGCAGGCGGTGTTGTTTGGCGCTTGCAGCTCCCCCTCGTACCGGGTCGCGGGTTATTCCTCGCCCATCGTCAGCCTGCGCAAGCGCATGGAGACCTTCGCCAACTTGCGCCCGACCCGCTTCTTGCCGGTGCCGACAGCGCGCGAGGGGGTTGATCTGGTGGTCGTGCGCGAGAATACCGAAGATCTGTACATCGGCGATGAACATACGGCTGACGCCGGCGATACTGGCACGGCGACCAAACGCATCACCCGGCAGGCCAGCGAGCGAATCGCCCATACCGCCTTCCGGCTGGCGCGGAATGAAAAACGCCGCCGCGTCACCATTGTGCACAAAGGCAACGTCCTGCCGCAGACGGACGGCTTGTTCCGCCGCGTCGCCTACGAAGTCTCCAAGCAATACAGCGATATCGAGACCGACGAACTGCTGGTCGATACGGCCGCGTACTGGATGGTCAAGGACCCGTCGCGCTTTGATGTCGTGCTGACGCCGAACCTATATGGCGATATCCTGTCCGATATGGCGGCGGCCTGGGGCGGTGGCCTGGGCCTGGCGCCGGCGCTCAATATCGGGGTGCGGGTCGCGGTAGCCGAACCGGTGCATGGTTCCGCGCCCGATATCGCCGGCCAAGGCGTCGCCAACCCGACAGCCGCTATCCTCAGCGCGGCCATGCTAGTGCGCCATCACTGGAATAAGCCCGATCTCGCCGACAAGATCGACGGCGCCGTCAGCGACGCGCTCAGCCAAGGCAACTACACCGCCGACATCCTGGGCGCGGAGGGCGTGAGCACAACCGAGTTCGCTGATTTGATTTGCGGTCGTTTGGGCTGAGCCCCTAGCCGCAAGAACCGATCGCCTCCAGGTAGCCATTGGCGAGCCAGCCGCGCGTCCCGAGATAATCAACCTCGAACCAGTCGGCACTGCGCGTGAAGGCGGTCAGGGTCACACCGTAGGGGATCGTGCCGATGAGCTCCCCGCCCGGGCCGGCGCGCAAATTGAGCGCGTACAGCGTCCGCACCATGCAGCCGTTCAAGCTCCAACTGGCTGGCGGAACAGCCGTCGCCGTGGGCGCGGGCGGGCCCGGCTGCAGCACGACGATGCCGGCGCGGTCAATGGTTGCGCAGACCTGTCCGCCAATGCCCAGCGCGGGCAAATCCGAGACGACGCGCGGCAGAACCGTCGTGTCGATGAACTTGAAGCGCCCGCCGGACGCCGTAAAGCAAACCCGCGTATCGGGCAGCACCCAGCCCCAGATATCGACCCCGTCGCGGAAGCCGGCCGCGATCACCTCCGCGTTCCCGATGCCATTCCCGTCCACCTGCTGGCATTGCGTCGACGGGTTGACGCCGCTGACCTGGATGCCCGCCGGCAGGCTCAGGCAGGTCGAGACTCGCGGCCGGGGTATTCGCGTGGGCGTGGGCGCGATCGAGACGGCGTCTCTCTTTTCTGCTACCGCTGGTGGCGGGGGCGGGGGCGGCACATATTCATACGCGCCGATGTCGCAGGCGCTGCCTTGCGGGCGCGAGACGCCGCGCTGGTCGACGGTGGTTATCGCTGTGCAGTCGCCGGCGGCGTCGATGGCCGGGCTGCCCGGCAGAAGCGCGAAATACGGCGGGTTGCCCGAGACTGTGGACGCCAGCACGGGATCAGCCGTCGATTGGCCGGTCAGGCATTGTGCGTGCGAAGCAACGGGGATGCCGTGGTCGTAGATGATGTTGTCACTCAAGACGACCGCGTTCGCGGCATTCACGCCGAAATAGCAGTTCTGATTGGTATTGCCGGTTATGATGCTGTTGCGTATCTCCAGCCTGCCATTTGCGCGGTTCAGGCCGCCGGCCGGGTTTCTGCCGCCCGCCGAAACAGTGTTATATGTGGCGCGCCCAGTGTTGTTGGCGATGGTCACGTGGAAGAGCTTGAGCATCGCGCCGTTGCCATTCAGCATGATGCCCGCTCCAGTATCGCCGGAGTTGCCGTAGATGCTGCTGTTGGTAATGGTCACGCGAGTCGCATTGCCTATCCACAGTCCGCCCCCGTTGCCGCTGCTGTTATTGCCGTGGATGGCGCTGCGATTGATCGTCAAAGTGACGGGATTGGCAGCGCTGCCGTTTTCCACGTAAATGCCGCCGCCCCAGCCATAACTGACGCTGCCGTCGCCTTCGCCCGCTTCCGAATCTCGGATGACAGAATCGTTTATCGTCAGGTTGGAATCGTTGCCCGACAGGCTGATCGCGCCGCCGTAAGCGTCCGTGCTGTCGTGATTACGGCAGTGGGCAATGGTCATGCTGTTAATGACTACCGTCACATTGGCGCCGCTGAAAACGAAGCACTTCTGCGCGTCATTTCCGCTCAGCGCACGGCCGTTGCCGTTGAAGGTGATGTCGGAGGTGACGTCCGGCAAGTCGGCAGTCAGCGTGATATCGGCGGTAATATTGATGATGTCGGCTTCGTTGTTGCCGTTGGCGGTCGAGATGGCTGTTGCCAACTCGTCATGGGTGGCGGCGGTCAGCGTCGCCGCCGAGACGGGCGCCGCCGAGAGCGGAAGAAAAAGCAGCAAGAATAAGATGACGGCGAATGGAATGGCGGAACAAATTGCGGAAAGAGGAGTTTTATTACATGAAATTACGGGGGGGGCGAATATCATAGCGCTTGCCTCTCTTGCGCTGCAGCCTCCGTCAGCGTCTACAGATCCACATTGTGAGATTAGGGAATCATAGGAACATCATAGCCTATATCACATGGATTAAAGTATATTTTGCGCGGTCTGTCAAGTAATTGGGGAATTTCCATTTCTGTGGAAACGCGACGCAAGACGCCATCCGAAACCAATTCAGAGGGGCTGGGCTTCTGATAGGGTAAAATGATGACAGGACCGATCCATCACTTTGGGGAGCATCCGTCATGGCTTCATTCACCCGACAAGAAGCGCTTGATTATCATCGCCGGGGCCGGCCCGGCAAAATCCAGATCGCGCCGACCAAGCCGCTGGACAGCCAGCTGCACCTGTCGCTCAGTTTGGGTTATGCGGACGTAAATCGGCGCAAGTTCACATGCTCGCCAGAGAGATGGCGAGAGGGCCGCGCCGCGTAGACACAGGCGGTCGGGGATGGGGTTTGCATCGCGCATCCCGGTGGTACGGCGCTGGCACGGCCTGCTGCTTTCCTACTCCGGCGTGACGTAGGCTGCGGTGATGCCGCCGTCGACCAGGAAGGTGCTGCCGGTCACAAATGATGACTCGTCAGAGGCCAGGAACAGGACGGCATCCGCGATCTCGGTCGCCTCGCCGAAGCGCCCCATCGGAATATGAACCAGCCGCCGCTGTTTCTTTTCGTCAGTGTCGAGGTATTTCATCAGCAGCTCGGTACGCAGCGGGCCCGGGCAGAGGGCGTTGACGCGGATATTTCCTCGCGCGTGGATCATCGCCAGCTCGCGCGTCATTGAAAGCACGGCGCCCTTGCTCGCTGTATAGGCCAGCTGTGGGGTGGCCGCGCCCAAGACCGCCACGAAAGAGGCTGTATTGATGATGCTGCCGCCGCCCGACCTTTGCAGGGCCGGGATGCCATACTTGCAGCCGAGAAAGACGCCCTTGACGTTTACCGCCATGGTCATATCCCAAACGGATTCCGATGTATTGATGGCGTCATCATCGTCGGCGTGGCTGATGCCGGCGTTATTGAAGAGGATATCCAGCTTGCCATAGGTCGCTTCGGCCGCGGCGATCATCTTCTCGCAGTCGGCCGCGCGCGAGACATCGGCGTAGACATAGCTGGCCGCGCCGCCCCGCTGTCGAATATCGGCGGCGCATTGCAGCCCGCCCTCTTCATTGATGTCCACCGCCATAATTGACGCGCCCTCGCGCGCGAAGCGAAGGGCGGTTTGGTAGCCGATGCCGCTGCCGGCGCCGGTGATGAGGGCGACTTTGTTTTCGAGTCTCATTGGAGGTCCTTTGTTGCGGCGGGCGACTCACCGAGTCGCCCCTACAGATTACGAATTTTGTGCGGGCGACTCACCGAGTCGCCCCTACGGATTATGACTTGCGCGCGGCGGGCGACTCACCGAGTCGCCCCTACGGATTATGACTTGCGCGCGGCTGGTGATTCACCGAGT
>WTGN01000102.1:25407-35624 GCA_011523545.1 Chloroflexota bacterium
CCGAGTCGCCCCTACGGATTATGACTTGCGCGCGGCTGGTGATTCACCGAGTCGCCCCTACGGATTATGACTTGCGCGCGGCTGGTGATTCACCGAGTCGCGCCGACCGTTGCTAGATCCGTTCGAAATAACGCTCGCGTTCCCAATCGGTGACGGCGCGGCGGAAGCTCTCGATCTCGCTGCGGAAGAAATGGCTGTAATGCTCGACCACATCAGCGCCGAATGCGCCACGGGCGAAGGCGCTGTTCTCGAAGTTGTCGACCGCCTGCTCCAGCGTATAAGGCACGCGCGGCAGATGGCGCGCCGCGTAGATATCGCCCTCGAAGATGTCGGGCGGCTCAATCTTGTTCGCGATCCCGTGCAAGCCAGAAGCCAGCGCCGCCGCATAAGCCAGATAGGGGTTGCAATCGGCGCCCGGCACGCGGCATTCGATGCGCAGGCTCCCGCCATTGCCGACCACGCGGAAGCCGGCTGTGCGATTGTCATAGCTCCAGGCGATGCGCGTTGGCGCCCAGGAGCCGTCTTCGTAGCGCTTGTATGAATTGATGGTCGGCGCGTAGAAAACCATCGTCTCCGGCAAATGCGCCATCCAGCCGCCCAGAAAATGT
Organism: Chloroflexota bacterium; assembly: GCA_011523545.1. Taxonomy (GTDB): domain Bacteria; phylum Chloroflexota; class Anaerolineae; order Aggregatilineales; family Phototrophicaceae; genus UBA6055. The sequence goes on from WTGN01000102.1 coordinate 26,016, forward strand.
CGAAACAGGTCCGAGCCGGCGACCGGGCCCAACTGCTCATCGCCGGCGAAGGCGTTTTCGCCGCGCGCAAATAAACTCAGATGTATATGACAGCTTGAGCCCGCTTGACCGGCGAAGGGCTTGGCCATGAATGTGATGCTGCCGCCTTGGGCATCGGCGATCTCTTTCAGGCAGTGCTTCATGATGCTGTGGCGATCGGCCATTGTCAGGGCGTCCGCATAAGCGATATTCAGCTCATGCTGCCCCAGGCCCCACTCGCCTTTGCTGCTCTCCACCGCTATGCCCGATTGCTTCAGATGGCGGCGGGCGGCGGCGGTGAAGCTCTCTTCGCGCGTCCCTTGCAGGATATGATAATCCTCGAGATACCAACCCATCGGCTCGAGATCGGCGTAGCCCTTTTTCTGCGCCTCGCGATAAGAATCGCGATAGATATAGTATTCAAGCTCGGAGGCGGCCATGACATCAAAGCCCAGCGATTCGGCCGTCGCCAGTTGACGGCGCAGGATCGAGCGCGGCGCGACATTGACCGGCTCATGCGCGCTTTCGTCCTCAACATCGCAAAGGACGAGCGCGGTCTTGTCCAGCCAGCTTGCCCGGCGCAGCGTATCCAGGTCGGGCTTGAGATGAAAATCGCCGTAGCCGCGCTCCCAATTGGCGAAGCGATACCCGGGCACGGGCTCCATCTCCATGTCTGTCGTCAGCAAGTAGTCGCAGGCATGGCTGCCCTGCCGGGCCGCGCTCTCCAGGAAGTACTCCGCATCGAGACGCTTGCCCAGCAGCCGGCCATAATGATCGCTGAAGGCGAGGATCACGGTATCGATATCGGCGGCGGCGACGCTCGCGGACAATTCCTCCAGGGTCAGCATGCCGCGGGTGGCGGTCATCGAGCGGTCCTCACGCTCTCAAGCCGTAGAGACCGGCTGCCTTGGTCTTGCTCTGTTCCCAGACATCAAGCTCGTTAATGCCATCGACGCCCTTGCTGTAAATCGGGCTCTCGCGTTCAAGCGGCAAGCTGACAACGCGCCCGGTGACGGCCGAGGCATAGGCGCCGAGCACAATCTCCAGCGCGCGCCAGCCCGCCGTCGCCGGCGCCATCGGTTGGCGGTCTTCACGAATGGCGTCGCGAAAGTCGGCGTAGAGTTCGATGAAGGACGCGGCTGTCGCTTCTGCATGCGTTTCGCGATTGGCGATGGCGTGGTCGGTTCGCTGCCAGTTCGCGTCAACGCTGTAGAGTTCGATCGGCTGGTTGAAGCCGCCGCTCTGATATTGCTTGTAGCGCATGCGGATCTGCCCATCGCTGCCGCTGATATCAGCGCCGCCGACGCCCTCGCCCCAAGCCATGTGGATGGCGGCATAAGCGCCGGGGAAGGCAATCTGCAGCAGGGCCAGATCTTCGACCACCGGCTGACGATGTGCGTATTCGGGCGCGTCAACGAAGGCCATGACCTGCTGCGCTTCTTCGCCGGCCAGCCATTCCGCCAGGTAGACAGCGTGGATCATATCCATCAACACGCCGCCGCCGGCCACCATGGTATGACGCCAGTCGGCTTGGTATTCAGCCGCGCCCGGATAATCAATGACGCCCAGGAAATGCAGGGTGGCGACGCGCAAGTCGCCGATTAAGCCGTTGGCGAGCAGCCGCTTGATTTGGCGATATTCGGGCAAGAAGTGATAATTGTGCACCAGCGCCATCTTCAAGCCGGCCGCATCAGCCGCGCGCGCCAACTCGGCGGCGACCGCCGGCACATTGCTGATCGGTTTCTCGCTGAGCACGTGCAGCCCGGCCGCGAAGGCATCCAGCGCGATCTGCGGTCGGTGCTTTTGGGGCACGGCGATGACCACGGCGTCAATCTCGTCGATGGCGAGCAGCGCGCGGTAATCCTCGAAGAGTTGATCATCGCGCAAGCCGAACCAAGCCTGCCCGATGGCGCGGCGTTCCGGCGTGATATCGGCGAGCGCCAGCAAATCGACATCGGGCAGCGACATCAAGGCGGGACGATGCCCGTATTGAACGACATTGCCGCAGCCGATCAGGCCGACTTTGAGCGGCGCGCTCATTTTTTCACCACAGAGTAAAGGAGGCAACACAGAGGGTCGCGCGGACACTGACCTCCATACAGAGGATTCAAAACAAATGTTCCAATTCTCTGTGTCCTCAAAGGACAGGGCGCGCTCGATGGTAGAATCACTATTGTTTGCCCAATTCTACTTTCTATCAGCTACCAATTCCGCAAGCCGAGCAGCTTTTCACCCAGTGACGTCAACTTGGCGGTTGTGCCCTGCTCGATTTCCCAGTGCCGCGGATCGCCCGGGAACGCCTTGCGATCGGGCGATTTGCGCTCGCGCCATAGCTCAATCCGCTCTTGGCGCATGGCTTCGTCGTCTTCGCGCGCCGGGAACATGGTGATGTATTGGGCGAGCCGCGGGCGCGTCGAATTGTTGCGCCCGGTGCCATGCGGCAGCAGGCTGTGCCAAATGACGAGATCGCCGGCTTTCGTCGCCATGGACTTCAGCTCAAGACCGGCCATATCGGGGCTGCGCGGGTCGCGGTCCGGCGGCTGCGTTTTGACCCACTCGTCGAAGCGCCGATGAAAGCCAGGCACGACTTGCAGGCCGCCCGCTTCCGCCGGCACGTCAACCAACGACAGCACGCCTTGCACCCGCTTGGGCAGCGGCCGCAGCGATGTATCGATATCCCAATGCACGAAGCCCTGAAAATCCCAATCGGCGCGCGCCGGCGGGTTGAGATTGACGCGATCGATGGACACCCAGAGCTCGTCCGTCTCCCAGATATCGGCGAAAGCGCCATAGACGCGCGGATGCTGCCGGTTGTCCCAGAGCGCTTGATGCTGATAGAGCTCGGCCATGCCCGATTCTTTCAGTTTGGGCGTGTTGTCATCGCCGTCGCCCGGGCGATACCAGGTTTCCGGGTCATCGCGATCCATGTCCATGAAGTCCCAGATGGTGTCAATCACCGCGTCCAGGTTGGATTGCGGCACGGCATCGCGCAGGATGACGTAGCCGTTTTCCTTCCAGAAGGTCATTTCAGCTTGTGTCAGGACGTGCATAAGGTTCCCCTATATTGTCGCGGGCGAGTCACCGGCGTCGGTCAGTGTCTACGCGACCTCGCCGCTACAGATTGATTGATGAGGCGGGCGAGTCACCACCTCGCCCCTACAGATTCACATGCGCGGCGAGCGGCAAACCCCATCCCCCGGCCCCCCTCGCCATCTCTATGGCGAGCATCCCAGCGAGCTAGGGAAGGGGTGAATACCGCGTACATTATTGATAATAACTTTCACGTTCTTTGTAGGCGACATAGGCGGCGCGCGCCTGCTTGACCGATTTGCTCTCGGAAACTTCCGCCACCGGCACATCCCACCAGGAGCCGTAGCCATCGACGCGCTGCCGGCGGTCGACCTCGGTGACGATGCAGACGGGACCGCCCTGATGCGCTTTCGCTTCTTGCATGGCGCGGGAGAATTCTTCGCGGTCCTTGGCGCGGATGACATGGGCGCCGAGGCTCTCGCAATTTTTGGCGAAGTCGATGGGCAGGGTCTCGCCATCCAGATGACCCGTGTCGCTGCGATAGCGGAATTTGGTGCCAAAGCCGTCGCTGCCGACGCTCTTCGACAAGCCGCCGATACTGGCGTGCCCGTGATTGTCCAGCACGATGATATTGACCTTGATGCCCTCTTGCACCATGGTCACGATCTCGGTGTGCATCATCAAGAAGGAGCCATCGCCGACCATCACCCAGACTTCGCGCTCGGGGTCCGCCATTTTGACGCCCATGCCGCCGGCGATCTCGTAGCCCATGGTCGAATAGCCGTATTCGAGGTGGTAGCCCTTGCGGTTGCGCGTGCGCCAGAGCTTGTGCAGGTCGCCGGGCAGGCTGCCGGCCGCGCAGAGCACCGTATCGCCCGCATCCGACAGTGAATTGACCAAGCCGATCACCTCGCCCTGGCTCAGCATGGGCTCGTGCTCGAGATTGTAGATGCGGTGCACCTCGGCATCCCAGGACTGATTATAAGCACGGACACGCTCGCGATAGGCCGCATCGACGACGTAGTCGCCGAGGGCCGCGGTCAGCTCCTCGAGCGTGACGCGCGCATCGCCAACCAGCGGCAGGGCGTTGTGCTTGTAGGCGTCGAACTCGGCGACATTGATATTGATGAAGCGGACGCCGTCGCGCATGAAGGCGGTCTTGGAAGCGCTGGTGAAATCACTGTAGCGCGTGCCGATGCCGATGACCAGATCGGTCTCGGTCGCCAGCATATTGGCGCCTTCCGTGCCGGTGACGCCGATGGCGCCCAGATTGCCCCGATGGTCATAAGGCAGAGCGCCCTTGCCCGCCTGCGTCTCGCAGCTTGGCGCGCCCGTCCGCGCGACGAATGCCTCCAGCGCGTCATAGGCATCGCTGTAGTGGAGTCCGCCGCCGGCGATGATGAGCGGCTGCTTGCTCTCGCGAATCCACCCCGCCGCCCGCTGAATCGCGCCCGCGTCCGCCCGATTGCGCGGGATCTCCCAGACGCGCTTCTCGAAGAAGGCGGTCGGGTAATCGTGCGCTTCCGCCTGCACATCTTGCGGCAGCGCCAGCGTGACCGCGCCCGTATCGACCGGCGAGGTCAGCACGCGCATCGCTTCCGGCAGCGCCGTGATCAGCTGCTCGGGGCGATAGATGCGATCCCAATAACGCGAGACCGGCTTGAAGCAGTCGTTGACGCTGATGTCTTGCGTATGCTCGCTTTCGAGCTGCTGCAAGACCGGCGCCTGAATGCGCTCGGCGAAGATATCGCCGGCCAGCAGCAGCACCGGAATCCGATTGACCGTGGCGACCGCCGCCCCCGTCACCATGTTGGTCGCGCCTGGTCCGATGGACGAAGCGCAAGCGAAGGTCGCCAGCCGGTTGCGATGCTTGGCGTAAGCGATTGACGCGAGGACCTGCGCCTGCTCGTTGCGGCTCTGGTAATAGCGGAAATCGGGCGCGTATTGCTCGAGCGCTTGGCCGATGCCGGCGACATTGCCATGCCCGAAGATGCCCCACATGCCGGCGAAGAAGGGGTTTTCGACGCCGTCGCGGGCGACGTGCTGCGCGGCGAGGTAGCGGACGAGGGCTTGGGCCATGGTGAGGCGGGTGGTGGGTGGTGTCATAACGTCGAACTCCTTGATTGCTACAAGGCTGTCATATTTGGATTAGAATCTCAAGTCGTTTCGTACGGCTTGCCAGTAACTGACGGCTCGCGCGTCAGTTCGCGGCGAATGGATGCGACGATTTCGGGCGCGATGCCTAATGCGGATTGGACCGTTCGATCTAGCGCCTTGCGCGTCTCGCATTCTTCCATTTGCGGCAGAGGAAGCAATTCGAAATTGCAAAGCGTGTCATATGCTGTTGCCAGAGCCGTTACCTGACTTTGGTCCAGCAAATTGAAGTCGGGTACAGGAATGCGGCGCAGGTCATCCAGCGAAAAATGAGGGTATGATGGAATCTTATTCGTCCGGTCGCCCAGAATCGCTAGTAATCCAACTGTGGAATTCAAATAAGCACAAGTCGCCTTTTCAAGCAATTCTACATCCAAATGCCACTTTAGAAACCGACAAGGCACCCACAGGGAACCAACGGTCTTTTGCCGAAGACGAACGCTCATACATCTTGCAGTGTTTAGACGCGCCCGATTGGCTAACAAAAATGTACCGCGCTGCGACCAGTACTTTTCCGCCAGATGTCTTTTGGATTGTTTTGCCACAATGTAGGTATCTGTATTTGCGAACATCTTCTGCGTGATATCAGTCTTGTGCTCCCACAACGCAACCATACCGCCTTTGTCTGGCGAAATCGATTTATTGAACGCGTCTCGTATACGTCTTCCAGCAGGCCCGATTTCAGCCAAGAGTCCAAGTTGTCTTGACGCAAAAAATATCCCATGAACCAACTCAATGAAACGCTCATTTAAGTGTGGCGACAAGAATTGCACCGCGCCCCAGTTTCCAGATTCAATACGTTCGCGTGGCCACTCTTGGACCGTACCCTTTATGCGATCATTATTGCCTGTGATGATTGCCAGCGCCACGCTGATTGCTTCAGCCGGGGTGGCGGGATTCTCGTACAGATTGATGACCCTAGTAGCCGCATTTTGGATTTTATTACGATTTCGACGGCATATAAGAAGCATTTCGCCAATGCTTGTATTCTCCGAAAAATAGATACGGCTAGGGTCGTGCGAAGTAATAATCGTATCAATGTGTAGTTTCTCCGCCCAGTAGATTCGCATACGCCGCGTGGAATAGTTGGTAGCGCCTACTGTTGGCAATACAACCGCAACTGTACCTGTATCTGGCTTTGCAAGGTATTCAGCCAGTGCCATGAATCCACCACCATTGTGAGCACGGTTAATGCCACCGGCAACATTGCCAAAGATTTCATTTTCCCGCTGCTTTAGTTTCTTCTCTTCCGACGCACTGAATTGATCATGTCGAATGTCCGCCCGCGTGAAAGGCGGATTCATAATCACCAGGTCGGCTAGCTCCGCTTTACTGATTTCCTGTGCGGTTTCAATTTGCTCTACGCCCGTTGGCCACGGTAGCATTTGCGGCAGGCCGTCTTGACTCAGAAACTCCAGCGAGCCAAGATATGCCTTCCCATTTTCTACGCCAAGTAACGCGCGACCGATTTTCATATTCTGAAAGGTGGTTTTCGGCGAAAGCAAGCCTAACGTTGTTGCCGCCAAATGCGTAGCTGTCAAATTGACATCGTAGCCTGTCAAAACCTCTTCAATTAGAAACTGCGAAATATCTTCTTGATTTCGTGCCGAACGCGACAAATCGCGTATGCGCTCGGCAGCCGCCATCAGAAGTGTACCCGTGCCACATGCCGGGTCGGTGATGCGTAGTTTGGCGATGGCTTCTCTATCCGACCAGTCACACAAATCTTCTCGAATCGCCAGATATGCCAGAAGGGTAGCCGCCGCAGTCGTCGTATAAAACGAACCATCGTAGCGAGCGGTCTCGAGCACTCGGTGGAAAATACGACCAAGCAAATCGTGACGCAAGCTGGCGATGTTTCGGGTAACCTTGATCGCTGCGCGCGCAGTTAATCTAACAGCCGCGGTGAAAGCAGTGTTTCCTGCGCAACCTTGCAAAGCATTGCGAGCGGTAGCGAAAATTGGTTTGTAGTCGACTGCCAGCCACAAGTCCCAAGCCTCGCTGAACGCGCCGATGGGGTCATTTTCCTCTTTTTTTGCGCAGTCTGACGCCGTCTTAGGCGGCCACGCATCGCGAAATAGCTCTGGTGGGGACTGGCGGTTATCCTCTGTCGGTTTCAACTCATCACGATGATCGTCGAGACGGGCATGAAACATGACCGCGGTGGCGATAACCAGCATGGCACGCTTTGCAGCTTGATTGAATCGGCTAGTAAGGGCTTCTCCATATTCGAGTCTCATGGGCTTGCCCGCAGGCAAGTCCAGAGCTTTCGCGAGGTCCTGCTTTTGGCCTTCGCTTAGTCGACCGACAGAGCGATCCAACTGACCTGAGAGAAAACTCGCGATTTCATCAGGCTCGCCAAGCTGTTGTGGGATTTGTCTTATCACGCTGACCAGCTGACCTAGCGTTCCAAGAGTCCATGTGGTCTTGGCGGCGAGCGGTCGATGTTTAGCCGTACGCAAGGTATGAAGCACGTCGCTGCTGGCAAGGTCGTCCGTAGAGTTCAAACCATCGGGATAACAGATGGCGACAGCGCACTCAGCAAGGTCATCTCGCAAGCGGCCGTCAGCTTCTGCGATTGCCTGTTTCTGCTTGCTCTTGTCAAAACCTTGTTCCGCTTCGAGGGCAATCCTAATTCCGTCGAGATTAACTTCGACGTCAATGCGTTTCCCGCCGCCCTGCTTGCTTTCTGGCGTCGCGTCCAGCCCATGTTTGCATAGAGATTCGGCGAGCCAATGGTTTAGTGTGCCTTCATAGGTGCTTGTAGACATAGAAATATCTGTGCGCCCCTACCCCTCCATCCCATGATGCACAATTGGCAAGCGCGGATCCTTGAAGGTCCACGTCCCCTGCACCCAGGCATACGCCGGATCATCGCTGTTCGCCAGCGACTGCGCGCTGCCGGCCAAGAAGTTCAGATAGTAGGTCGTATACCCGTGCGCGCTGACCACCGGATGGTAGCCCTCCGGCACCAGCACGCTGTCGTGATTCTGCGCCATCATCAGGCCATCGATGCTGCGGTCGTCATTGTAGACGCGCTGATAGGCATAACCGCCCGGATGATCGATCTTGTAGAAGTAGATTTCTTCGAGGTCGGCTTCAAGCACATTGCCGTTCTCGTCCTCGACATGTACATCGTGCTTGTGCGGCGGATAGCTCGACCAATTGCCCGAAGGCGTGTAGACCTCGACCGCCACGATGCGGTGGCAGTTGAAGCCGGGCGGCAAGATGCCGTTGATCTGCCGCGAAGCGTTGCCGCCACCGCGCAGCTCGATTTCGCTCATGTCCGGCGTCACCAAAGTAGTCGGGAAATCCTGGTCGGTGGGAACCCAGCAGGAGGCGAATTCCAGCGTGTCGCTGACCGCCGTGATCTCGAATTGCTTACGCCGCGAGATATAGAGCGCGTAAGGCATGCCGCTGAAAACATCGGGACGCCGCCCGACACTCTTGAACTCGCCGTCCGACGTGACGATATCGCAGACGCCGCCCAGGATGACGGTGGCGTTCTCGTGCTCGCGCGTCTCGACGCTGAAGCTTTCGCCCCGGCCCAGGCGCATGGCCGCCATGTTGAGGTAGTCCCAGCCCGCTTGCCCGGCGCTGACCTCGGCGAAGATGCCCGAGCCGCCGCTGTCCTTCGATTTCACCAGCATCGTCTCAGATGTGTATTGCATGGCATTTATGCCCCCATTGCTGCGTCAATTCAATTTAACTACAGAGACCGCAGAGAACACAGAGAAAGATACTTACTTAGGAAACCTCTACGATCTCTGCGTCCTCTGTAGTTCACAATTCAAGCGTCAAGCCCCTCAACATAAGCCCGCAGGTCCTCGACATGATCGGCGTAATGGGCGAAGGTATTGCCCACGATCAAGTAGAGCAGCGGCATATCGCGGATATTGCAGACGGTCGCGTCATTGATTTCGTCGTCATCCAGCCGCTCCAGCAGCGCCTCGACCAGCGGGAAGCTCGCCTCGAAGAGCGTCAGCACATCCGAGAGCGGCAGGTCGCGATTGTCGGCGTGGATGCGGGCGTTGATCTCATCGGGCGTTTCCGTGCGCGCCAGCATCTCGCCGCTGAGGGCGCGCGAGACCCAGTTGACCATCGATTGCTCCCACCAGGTGATATGGGCGATCACATCTTTGACCGACCAATCCGGCTGCGGTCCCGGGCGGCGGGTCATCTGCTCGTCGCTAAGCCCGCGCCAGAGGGCCGCCAGCGCCTCCCGCTCTTCCCGCGCGCGCTCGAGAATATCATCCGCGCTCATCCAGGTGATCCAGGCTTCGGGCGCTTCGTTGCTGTTGGTTTGGCTTTCGTCCATAGTGTTTTCGTCCATCCACACGGGTGACCCAAGGGTCGCCCCTACAGCCATCTTTAATTTGCGCTTCCCTGTTTATATTGCGGGCAGCC
>WTGN01000009.1 GCA_011523545.1 Chloroflexota bacterium
CCACCCCCCGGCCCCCTCCCCGACGAGTCAGGGAGGGGGAGCTATGGACACGGCGACTGAGTTGTCTCTTGATTGGCGTCGTATGGCTGCTGGCGGTCGCCATTGCCCTTGAGTTAGGTCTGCGCTTGTTCGTTGAGGCGCTGCCGCCACGCTTGCAAGAAGTGACCTATACGGTTGTGCGCGGCGTGCCATTTCCCGAACGTTGGGACCGCGCCTGGGTGCGCAACCCCGATCACTATTTCATCGTGAAGCCCGGCCTTGTCAATGCGCCGCAATTCGGCAGCCCGCAGGTGCGGTTCCACGTCAGCACCATCGAGCTGTGGCCTGGCGGCGGCATCGGCTTCCGCAATCGCCCGGTGGATTATTTTGTCGACGCGGTTGTCGTTGGCGATTCCTTCGCCTTCTGTTTCACCGAGCGAGCCGACTGCTGGGTGACGCAATTTGAAGCGACTACGGGATTGGGGCTGGTGAATCTCGGCCTGCCAGCGACGGGCAGCCACAGCCATCTGCTGGTCCTGCGCGATTTCGCCCTGCCCTTCAAGCCGCCGCTCGTGATTTGGCAATTCTTCGGCAATGACTTCAATGACGACTATGGTCTCTTCAGCGCCAACGGGAAGATTGAGCCGCTGGCGGAAGAGGCCGTCGATGACGCCGTCCCGCGGGATGGGGTCGGGGCCCGGCTGCGGGCGGCATCCGCCCTTTATGCTGTAGTCGAAAATGTCTTGCGCGGCCAGCGCCGCTTCCAAGACCCGGATGCCGCGAAGTTTGACGAGCGCTATGAAGTGACGCTGGGCAACGGCGAAACCCTGCGTTTCGGGCAGCCCTACGAACCGGAAGCGATGGATATGTCGCGGCCGGTCAATCAGGCTGGCTACGAGCTTTCGCGCGCGGCATTTGAAGAGGCGAAGGCGCTGGTATCGTCCTGGGGCGGCCAGCTAGTTGTGATGCTCGCGCCGACGCGGGAAGAAGTCTACCAATCGCTGACGGCCGCTGCGATGGGAAGCGATCTCGAGGCGATACGCGGCGCGCGGCTGGCGATGCTTGATCTCTGCGCCGAACTGGAGTTGACTTGCTACGATGCGCTGGGAGATTTGCAGCGGCGGGCGGCCAAGGGCGACCTGCTTTACTATGCCGATGACATGCATTGGAATCCGCTGGGCAATTCTGTAGTCGCCGGCTTGCTGCGGGATTGGCTGGCTGCGGGCGGTTTCTTGGGCAGTTGAAGCGCTAGACGCGCATGACGCCGCAGACGGGCGCCGTCCAGGGCAGCTTCCGGTGCTGCTGTAGCAGCGCTTCCAGCTTGGCTTGGGCGGCAGGCGGGAAGGGCCGGCCGCGCCGCAGCTGCGTATCGACATTCATCATCACCACTTCCACCGTTGACGCCAGTTCTTCGCGGCTGTCGTTGACTAGGAAGCCCATGCAATAGGCGCGCTTTGGGCTCAGGTCGATCAGTCGGATATAAACGCTGACGCGATCGTCAACGAGAATCTCAGCGAGGTAACGAATGTGCTGCTCCAGGGCGAAATTGCCGATTTCATCAGCCGCGGCGTAAGCCTCGCCCAAGCCGACGCGCTGAAAGAAGGCGACCAGGCCCTGCTCAACCAGATGGACATAATACTGCACGTTGACGTGTTGGTTCTCATCCAGAAAGGCCGGCGGTATTGACCGTTCAAACAGGCGGTCGAGTTGACGGATGTCTTCAAGTTTGGTCTGGACTTGGGTCATACAGCCTCTCGATTGATCAGATCGGCAGCCATTATAATTGTAAAGGCGGGAGGCGCAATATAGCTCGGCAGGCAGGAAAGGCGAGCCAGGGGGAGCGTTGGGCTTGCGGGTGATCAGTCGAGAAAATGTGACCATGCTGGCGCCACTGCGAAGCGTCGGATTCGGCTGGATTTCGCGATTGCGCTGGTCGCCGAGGGGTGACATGCTGGCTCTGGGCGGCGGCGATGGCGTTGCGGTTTATGCGGGCGAAATCGGCGACGCGCCGGCTCTTCGTCTGCGCGGGCACAGCGCGCCGGTGAAGGATATCGCCTTCAGCCCGGATGGCAGCCTGCTGGCGTCATGCAGCGCCGATATGACGGTAGGCCTTTCTGCCATCACGGCGGCTACGCCAGGCGCCATGGCGAGACTGCGCGGTCACCAGCATTCGGTCGAGGCGCTGGCATTCAGCCCCGATGGCGTCCTCCTGGCGTCGGGCGGCGCCGACCATTCCATTCGCTTATGGACTGTTGTGGACGGCGCGCAAGGGGCAATTTTGGCGGGCCATGCGGATGAGCTGACATCGCTATGTTTCACCGACGACGGCCGCTACCTGCTCTCGGCCGGTAGAGACGGGACGGTCCGCTGCTGGGATCGGACGCTTGGCTTCCAGTCCAGGGCGCTCGGCCGACATGACGACTGGATACGGCAGATCGCGCTGCAGCCCGGTTCTTTGATTCTGGCGTCGGCAGGAAAGGACATGATGATTCGGCTTTGGCGCTTGGCGGACGGGGCGGAATTGCGGCGTTGGCCGGCACATGCGGGCGGGGTGGATGCCCTGGCATTCTCGCCTGATGGCGGATTGCTGGCGAGCGGCGGACGGGACAATGCGATTCGGCTCTGGGATGTGGAGTCAGGGCGCGAGCTGACGGCGCTCAACGGGCACAGGCGGCCGGTTCTGACGCTGGGCTTCAATCCAGCCGGCACGATGCTGGCCTCCGGCGCCGGTGACAATCGGGTGATGCTTTGGGCGCTCCAATGAGCGTCGGCGTGATATGGCGTGCCGGAGCGCTTGTAGCTAGAATGCGCCATGATCAAAATGACGAGAGTTGAGGAGCCGAAAATGAGCGAAGCAGGCACGACCTGGGGGCAGGCGCGGGAGCGGCAGATTAGCGCAATGCGGCTGACCTGCGAGATTTTGGGCCACATCCTGCACAACGTTTCCGATGATCAAGCGCGGGCATTGCGGGATGGCCCCGATGGCTGGTCCGTCATCGAAGTCCTTTGCCACTTGCGTGATTTTGATGAGATCTTCCACCGCCGCGCGCTGATGATGCTGGAGCGGGAGCAGCCTCAGTTGCCGGCTTATGATCATGTAGCGATGGCGGTTGAGCGCGCTTATCAGCGTGAATCAGTGGCCGACGCTTATGGCGCCCTGAAGCAGTCTCGCAGGCTCTTTGTGCAGTTCTTCGAGCAGTTGACGGCGGAACAATGGGCGCGCGGCGGCATTCATCCCGAGCGCGGACCCTTCAGCATGACCGACGCGTTGATGCAAGTCGGCGCGCACGATCTGGATCACTTGGAACAGATAACGCGTATCCTGCGCGGCGCCGATTAAAGCGGACAGTGGACCGGGAGACATAAGATGAAAGAACTGGTTGAGCGCATTCGGGCCGAAGGCGTGAATCTCGGCGACGGCATCCTCAAGGTGGATAGCATCCTCAATCACCAGCTTGATCCGCAATTGATGGCGAATATGGGCGCGGCTTTCGCCCAGCGTTTCGCCGGGACCGCCGTCGATCGCATTCTCACGGCGGAGATTTCGGGCATCGCGCCGGCGCTGATGGCCGGCATTGAGATGAATGTGCCGGTCGTTTATGCGCGTAAACGGAAACCGATCACTATGTCCGGCCCCGTATTTTTAGAGACGGCGCCCAGCCACACCAAGGGCGGCGAAACCCTGCTTCTGGTATCGGCGGAGTTCTTAAGCGCGGGTGAAAATGTGCTGATCATTGATGACTTCCTGGCGACCGGCAAGACGCTGCTCGCCCTTTCGCGGATCGTCTACAGCGCGGGCGCCAATCTGGTTGGCGTTGGCGTCGTGGTGGAGAAGACATTTGAAGGCGGCCGCGCCGCCATGCGGGCGAATTACGATGTGCCCATCCACGCGCTGGCGACTATCAGCGCCATGACGGGCGATACGATTACGGTTTTGGACGAATGAACAACGGCGCTAGAGTTTGACTGCCGCGCCGAGCCGGGCGGAATCCTGCGCCGCCAGGGCGAATTGCAGGACCTCGCGCCCCTCCTCGCCAGTCAAGCGAGGCGTCTCGCCGGCGAAGTAAGCATCGATGAACTGTCTCGTCGAGTTGATGAAACTGTGCTCCCAGCCGACCGGCATATCTGAATATGACCGCGTCTGCCGGTCCTTGTGCATGATCACGGGTGGCAGGTCCATCATTTTGCCGTGCCCGCGCGTCACCCAGATGACGCCTTTGGTCCCGGTGATCTCAACACGGTCGTCCTGCGCGTAATGCCGCGTATCAAGCAGCAGCTCGGGTGAATACACCGCTTCCAGCGAGCCGTAGCGATCGCCCGGGAATTTCCAGGAGACGATGGCGGGCGCGTCGAGGAACACGCCGGGGGCGATCTCGGTACTGCCGATCCAGGCGTGAACTTCTTCCGCCATGCCCATAAAATGCCAGCCCAGGGCGAATTTATGGTGGCCGTCATCAAAGAGCAGTGGGCCGCCGCCGCATTCTTCCGGGTTATGACGCCAGGCGCGCGCCGACGCCGGCACCGCCCACTCGGTCGGGCTGCTGCCGGAATTGCTCTTGATGCGGATGGTCAGCGGGTCGCCAATTTCGCCATTGTCAATCAAGGCTTTGGCGCGTTGCACAGGCGGGTAGAAAATGAAATTCTCGTAGACCTTTAGGATGAGGCCCGCCTCTTTGGCGGCAGCAATCATCTCGTCGGCTTGCGCCAGGCTGAGCGCCATTGGCTTTTGCACGGAAACATGTTTGCCCGCCGCCAGCGCATCAAGCGTCGCCCGCTGATGCAAGTGATGCGGCAGCAGGATTTCCACCAGGTCGATCTCATCCAATGCCAGCATGTCATGATAATTGCTGAAGATTCGCTCTGCCGCGACGCCCCAGCGCCGGCCGCGCTCATGCGCGAGATCGATGCTGCTGTCGCAGACGGCGACGATATCCGCCCGCTCGTCGTCCAGATACGCGAGCGCATGCAAGTCGGATATTCTTCCTGTGCCAATGAAGGCGGCGCGCAATTTGTCCATCTGTCTCTTCACTTCGCCAATTCGATATGGCGCTATGGTATTACTGAATTCGGCTTCTGTTAACGGCTGGTTGTTTGCAGGCGAGCCAATTTCGGGCTATGCCTCGCGGGCGCATATTGGTCATTGGCGTTGTCAGGCTTCGCCGGAAAATGATACAATGTCATTGCAGGTCTCCCCCGAAGGCGCCGGACTGAGGGTTAGCATGGTCAGCAACGTCGATGCTCATTCCATAAAATTGCTCGATCTCCCGCTGATGCTGCGTCTCAAGCAGAACGCGATCGTGCTGCACAGCGAATTGGGCTTGACCGAAGACGCGCGCGGCCAAAGCAGCGCTCTGCTTTCGAGCATCGTCTTTCCGCGCGGCTTGCATACGCTGGTCGCGCAGGTCGAAGACAAGAACGTGGTCGGGCAATTCCGCCATCGTCAGGACGAGGCCAATGCGCATATTGTGTATCTGGCGCCGACGCTCGACGAGGATGATGACGATTCGATTTGGCTGCACATGCTTGACGCGATGGCGGAGCAGGCGGGCAAAAATGGCGCGCAGACGCTGGTCGGCGAAGTGGAATTGAGCCACCGCCTCTTTGAGACGATGCGGCGCGCCGGCTACGCGGTTTACAGCCGACAGGTCATCTGGCGCTGCGGGCCGGTGGCTGCCGCCAGCATCGCGAACGGATTGACGGTTTCGAGCGAGTCCGAGTCCGACCAAATCGGAATCGCGGCCTTGCTCGGCAGCACAATCCCCCGGATTATGTATACGGTCATGGAGCCGTCGACGGAGATGTCGGGGCTTGTTTATCGCAAGGACGGGCGAGTTGAAGCCTACCTCGCATATTCCGAAGGCAAGCACGGCGTCTATATCATGCCGTATTTGCATCCAGAGGTGTTGAGCGACGCGCCCGGCATTGTCGCCGCCGCCCTGCAGCAGATTGAGCGCTGCCGCCGGCTGCCGATTTATGTTTGCGTGCGCGGCTACCAAGGTTGGCTTGAGAACGCGATGCTGGATTTGGGATTCGACCCCTGGCTGGAGCAGGCGGTGATGGTTAAGCATTTGACCGCCGGCGTTCGTCAGACGTCTTTTGAGAGCGTAAGGCTGGCGACCAGTGGCGGACAGAAACCGGCCGCCAACCTGCCGATGGTCAGCGCCGATGATTTGCGCGCTTCAAGCATGCTTCACAAACGAGACCGGGAAGCGCGCGCTTGAAGAAATAGACCTGACCTCAACTAATGTGAACCGGCAAACAATGTTTGGAGGACAGCCGCTCGCTACATGGATAAGAGAATAACAGACGACTTTGACGTACTCAGGAGCATTTTGCCGGAACGGATACGCGCGGCAATTGATGAGCACGGCAATACCAGCCGACTTTTGGAAATCGTACTCGATCTGGGAAGAAAGCCGACCGCCCGCTACATCGATAGAGAAATTGAACTGTCTGAGCACGACGTGACGGACTCGGATCTGCTTCAATTGGTCGAGGAACTCGGCGAGTTTGATGACGACAATCGCGCGGGCATTGAGCGTTCCCTCCACCGCATTTCAGCGATTCGGAACCGGCGCGGCAAGATCGTCGGCTTGACGGCACGCATTGGAAGGGCGGTCTATGGCACGATCGACATCATCGCCGACCTGATCGAGACGGGCCAGAGCGTACTCATTGTCGGTCCGCCGGGCGTCGGCAAGACGACTTTGCTGCGCGAGGCGGCTCGCGTGCGCGCGCGGGACAAGCGGGTGGTCATTGTCGATACTTCAAATGAGATCGGCGGCGATGGCGATATTCCGCATGAGGCGGTCGGCAAGGCGCGCCGCATGCAGGTCTCGCAGCCGGACCGCCAGCATGAGGTCATGATCGAGGCGGTCGAAAATCATAACCCTGAGGTGATCGTCATTGACGAGATCGGCCGCGAACTGGAAGCGCAGGCGGCGCGAACCATCGCCGAGCGCGGGGTGCAATTGATCGGCACGGCGCATGGCAATACGCTGGATAACCTGCTGCTGAATCCAACCTTGTCGGACTTAATCGGCGGCATCGAATCGGTGACCCTGTCGGATGACGAGGCGCGCCGGCGCGGGACGCAGAAAGTCGTGCTGGAAAGGCGTACGGCGCCGACCTTTGACATCATGATTGAGATACAAGCGCGGGACCGGCTGGTCGTGCATGCGGATGTGGCGTCGGCGGTCGATTCAATGCTGCGCAGCCGCCTCATTGCCGCCGAGTTGCGCGAACGAGATGAGACTGGCGCCATTCATGTCAGCGAATACGTCCCCGAAGCCGATTCTCGCAGCGCCCCGGCGCGGCCGGGCGCCAAGCAGGCGCATGACAATTGGCCGGCCGCCAATGCGCACGTCGTGCGCGGCACCCGTGAGAATGGCAAGACGCGCAATGAAATGAAGGACGATGTCGCCCAGGCTGCCGGGCGCGATCTGCGGCCCGTCAGCGTCTATGCCTACGGGGTGGCGCGCAACCGCCTGGAGCAGGCCGCGCGTCGCCTGGCTGTGCCCCTGCTGCTGACGGATGATTTCGGCGACGCCGAAGTGATTGTGACGCTCAAGACGCATTATCGCCGGCGCCCGCGCTTGATCAGCGATGGTGAAAAACGCGGCTTGTCGATTTATGTTTTGCGCGCCAATACGGTGACGCAAATGGAGAACTTCTTGGTGGATCTCTTCCGCTTGAATGGGCGGAAAGACGCCGATGCATTCGGCAATGCGCTGCAAGAGGCCGAGCAGGCCATCAGCCGCATACGAGCTGGCGAAGATTACATCGAGTTGAAACCGCAAGCGTCGCAAGTGCGCAAACGTCAGCATCAGTTGGCGCGGCAGGCGCATTTGCAATCGGCCAGCGTCGGCGCTGAACCGCGGCGCTATGTGACGATTTACCGCGGCGCCTAGCCAGGCTGACAGCAATGACTGAACCCGGGCGTCCGCCGCCGATTCGCACGGATGAAAGCAACGCCTTCGCCAACAATACCATGCGCGTTCGGCTGCCGGCGATCATTGATGAGACGATCGCGCTAAACGAGGATTATCCGGCGAGCATAAGAGATCGCCTCAGCCGGCTGCGCGATGACATCGCCTCGGGCGCGCGCATCAAGGGCTTGTCCGACGCGTCCGCTGCCGATGCCTGCGGCTGGGCCGGTGCGCTGCGGCGACAGCGAGAAATCCTGGATGCCGAGCCGGCCTGGCATTATGCCGAGTGGTTCTTCGCCGAGACCTACGCCTATCGCTGTCTGATCGGCGCCGTCCGCTGGAGGGAAAGCGGGCACGACCCCTTCCTGCCCCAGAAGCGCGAGGAGCTGGCCAGCGAGCAGCTTTGGCGTTTGCTGGAGCACGCAACCGAGCCGGCATCCAGCGCGTCGGAAGCGTTGAGGCGCCTGGTCGGTTTCGATCTCTGGGCCAACCGAATTGACTTGAGCTACGCCGCCTCAATGGAGCGGGGAACGCGTATTGATGAAGATGATCTGCTGGTTGACGACCGGGCGGATTTGCTGACCTATCTGGCGGATTCCGCGGCGGACCACCGGCAGTTTTCTGGCGATGGCACGATTTACCTGGTGGCGGACAACACCGGTTCTGAGCTGGCGATGGACCTCGCGCTCAGCGATTGTCTGCTGCATCATGTGACGAAGCGCGTGGTCATCTGCCTCAAAGCGCATCCCACCTTTGTCAGTGATGCTACGCCCGCAGATGTCTGGATGATGCTGTCAGAAATGACGGCCCGTGGTGGCGGGGCGGCTGCGCTTGCAGAACGACTTCGCAGTGCCTGGGCGTCGGAGCGCTTGCGTTTCCTCCCGCATTTGTATTGGAATAGTTCACGCTTCCTCTGGGATCTGCCGGCGTACTTGTGCGGCCAGCTTAACCGGGCTCGCCTTGTCATCATCAAGGGCGACGCCAATTATCGGCGGGCGCTGGGCGATTGCCTCTGGCCGGCGCAGACGCCCTTCAACCATGTGCTGAATTATCTGGACGCGCCTGTGCTTTGCCTGCGCACCTTGAAGAGCGATCCCGTCGTGGGGTTGCCCTCCGCGGAAACTGCCGCGAAACTCGACCGCATTGATCCGGATTGGCGCGTCAATGGCAAGCGCGGATTGATTCAGTTCAAATCTCAGACATCGAAGAGCCAGTAAGTGGCGGTGGCGGGATAATCGCGCTCAAGCCAGGCCATCAATTTCGCCGGCGCCAGGCGCAGCAGCGAGTCGCCCGAATCATCCAATTCAGGATCGAGCTCGTACTTTTCGATGTAGCGTTCGCTTATGCGGTTGAGAAGCGTCTCCGGGGTCTGCGCTTCGACGATGCTGCCTTCGATGATCACGGTCTCATCACCGCTGTCGAGATGAACGACGACGCGGTTGTCGCGCGCGATATTGCGCGCCTTGACCGACTTCTTGTCGGTGCCAAAGTAGAGAACGCCGTCGACCCAGGCGCCCCAGACGGGCACGCTGTGCGGGCGGCCGTCGGCGCGTACGCTGCAAATCCAATAATTGCGCGCCTCATGCATCTGGCGCTCGACCCAATCCCAGGTCAGCATCCGACCGGTCGCGTCCGGCATGACGCCGTAGTTGGGCATGTTCGGGCGAACACGCCGCGCGTTCGTCGGCTGGATCATGTCTTGGTTCCCCAGGTCGAGGCGGGCCGCTACTTGCTCATCGGCATGATGACGTGCACGAAGTCATCGCGGTTCTCCGGCTTGAGCACGCCGGGATTCTCCGGCCCGTTGCTCTCGAAGACGACGCGCTCCTCGCTAATAACGCGCAAGACATCAATCAGATAGCGGATGTTAAAAGAGATATCGAGCGCTTCGCCTTCGGCTGTGGCATCAAGCATGCCTTCACTGTCGCCGCGCTCGGCGCTCTTGCCCACGATGAGGACCTCTGCCGGCTCGCCCGGATTCGCGGCCGGCTTGACATGCAGATTGGCGCTGTTGGCGTTGTCGCGGGCGAATATCTCGGCGCGCTGGCAAACCAGCAGCAAGTCGTTGGTGTACATCACGGTGGATGTCACGAAGGAACGCGGAATGATCGAGGCAAAATCGGGAAAACGCCCCTCCAGCAATTGTGAGGAAACGAGAACATTGGGCGCGAAGAAGGTGATGCTGTTGCGTTGCGTCGGCAGCGAAATGCCGACTTCCTGGTCGTCTTCGACAATGCGCGCGACCTCGCTCATCGTCTGCGCCGGCACGACCATATCCTGCCGTTCGTCAAATTTTTCTTCGATCCCGGCGGTGCGCACGGCCAGGCGATAACCATCGGCGGCGGCCATGGTCAGCGTCTGCCCGTCCAGCTGAAAGTACACGCCGGTGAGGATCGGGCGATTCTGCTCGCGGGCGGCGGCGAAGGCCGTCTGATTAATCATCTCGCGCAGCGTTTCGCCCTGGACCTGCAGGTCGGCACTTTCGTTGTGGTTGATCGGCGGGAATTCGTCGGCGTCGATGCCGCGAATGTTCGATGTCTGAACGCCGCAGCGCAGATGCACGGTGTGGGTGGCGGCATCAAGCCGCAGATCGACGCGTTCCGGCGACAGGCTGATGACCAACTCGCTGAAGGTGCGGGCGGGCAGGGTGATGCTGCCGGTCTGCTCGACTTTAGCGCCGATCCAAACGCTGATGCTCAATTCAAGGTTGGTGGCGGATATCTTCAGGCGCGAGTCTTCGGTTTCCAGCAGGACGTTGGCCAGCACGGGCAAGGGCGGGTTGCTGTCAACCGCTTTGGAGACGATGTTCAAGCTCTTCGCCAGGTTTTCTTGCAAGACGCTAACAATCATGGTCGTACCTCTGTTTAAGATCCGCGGCGCCGGCGTTCGACAGGCGCGCCAGCCCGACATTCTCATGCTGTTGATACCAGCATAGTATATCCCAAGACGCCGCTGAATCCTACCGTCAAGGGATAGAGGAGCGCAGAGCACTCTTTTATCCAAGAGAACGCAGAGGACGCGCAAGAATATCCAGGCGCCTCCTATCAAAGCTGGCCGGAGCGCTATAGCGATCTCGAGTCGCTTAGTCGCGCTTGCAAGTTGCATGTATGAGGCGGCAGGGTCTAGTCGTCGCTTGGCGTGACATCGGTGACGTCATCGTCGGAAATCATGATGGTTTCGGCGTCGTCGTCAATATCTTCGGCGCGGACGATATCGAGTTTGAGCTTCGCGAAGAGGGCGGCCAGCGCGCCCAGCGCCGCCAGCACCGGGCTGACCAGGGTGGCGACGCCGCCCACAACCACTGCCGAGGTCAGGGGCACTTCAATCAAGACTTCGTTGTTGGCGTTGCGGATGATCAAGCGACGGACGTTGCCTTCGGCGACCAGGGCTTTGACGCGGTCGACCAGTTCGTTGCCAGCGACTTCCATCTCCTCGACCCAGTCGCGCTGTTGTTTCGGTTTCTGCGGCTCGTGATCCATAACTCAGTCTCCAATACCATGTCTACCAGAGAATACGCAGCGAGCCGGCGCCCAGTTGCGCGGGAGCTAGCGCAGAAGCTCAGAAAGCATCTGTTTCCAGCGCGCCGCATCGAGATCCCAACAGATCACGGGTTTGCTCCTGTTCGACAAGAGCGCGCGCCAGACGGGGGCATTGCGCGCGTCGTCGGCCAGATTGAGCTTGTCGACCACGGTCATGCCGCGGGTCAATTCGCTGTCGCATTCCACATCGACGTAATGCGCGCTCTTGGCAATGCATATCGATGGATCAATGGCGGCGGCCATCGCCACGCCATCGGGCAGGGAAATGCCGATTTCGCCGGTTTGAATCTCGTAGCCGATCATGCCCGTTCTGTTGCAGTCGATGGTGAAATCGGCGAAGGGAGTGTTGATCGCGCGGACGGCTTCGATATCGGCCGGCGAGAGCACAAAGTCGCCGGTGCTGAATTCCCAGCCGATCATTTCCAGCGGCAGCCCAGAGCGGAAGACGATGCGGGCCGCCTCCGGGTCACACCAGATATTGTATTCGGCGGCGGGCGTGACATTGCCGTTGGTGCAGGCGGCGCCGCCCATCACGATGCAGCGCGCTACCAGCGGGGCGATGTCCGGCGCTTTTCGGAGCGCCAGCGCCAGATTGGTCAAGGGGCCCAGCGTGACGATAACCAGGCCTGGCGTTGAGCGCGCCGTCTCGATGATGGCGTCGACCGCATGGGCTTCCCGCGCATGCGAGCGCCGCGGTTTGTAGCGATCGCCCCAATCACCCAAGCCATCAGCGCCATGAAACCAATCGGCGGATACATAGTCGCGCAGCAGCGGTCGGTCGGCGCCGGCGAAAACGGGCAAATCAGCGTCACAGAGTTCGCTGAAGTAGAGCGCGTTAACGACGCCTTGATCGAGCGGCACGTTGCCAGCGACAACGGTGATGGCGCGGACATCGATATCGGGGTGGCGAAGCGCCATCAGAATGGCGACCGCGTCATCGGAGCCGGAGTCGGTGTCGATCAAGAAGGGTATGGTCATGGCGGATTCCCTCAATCAGACCGGCAGCGCCAGTTGATCCACCGCCGCGCGCAGCCGTTCGAGCCCTTGCAGCAAAGTGGCGCGCGGGCAGCCAAAGTTCAAACGCACGAAGCCGTCGAAGGCATCACCAAAGAAAGCGCCGGGAGTGGGGGCGACGCCAGCCGTCTCCTGGCAAAAGGTCATCGGGTCGCCATCGATCGGCAGGCCGCGCATGTCCATCCAGAGCAGGTAGGTGGATGTTGGAATTGTCGTCTTGATCTGCGGTAGATGCCGCCGGATATAGTCGATAGCGAAGTCGCGATTGTCCTTGAGGTAGAGCAGCAATTGCCGCAGCCATTCTTCGCCACCGGTGTAAGCGCCGTAAGCCGCCTCATAACCCATGATGTTGACGTGGGCGCTGATGCTCTGCAGGGCGGCCGCCATCGTTTCGCGGATCTCCTTGTTCTGCGCGATCAGCACCGAGCAGGCCATGCCGGCCAGATTGAAGGTCTTGCTGGGCGCGATCATTGTCAGGGTGCTCTGAGCGATTTCTTCCGACAGCGTGGCAATGGGGACGTGCTCGCCTTCGAGAATGAGGTCGGAGTGAATCTCATCGGCGACAATCAGCAGCTTGTGCCGCAGGCAGATCTCGGCAACGCGTTCCAGTTCGCTCGGCGAATAGACAAAGCCGGCCGGATTCTGCGGATTGCACTGCAGGTGGATCGACGCCCGCGGGTCGCGCGCGATCATTTCGAATTCATCGTAGTCGTTCTCGTAATGGAAGCTGTGGGTGTCGTCGGCGATATATTCCATGTCGACATTGCCGATGAATTTGCGATTGGCGCGGATGGCCTTGAAGAAGGAGCCATAAACCGGCGTCTGTATCAGCACCGTGTCGCCGGGTTTGCCGAAGCCGCTGCAGGTCGCGCTGAGCGCCAGGACGAGGCCGGGCGAGAACAGCACATCGTCCGGCGTAATCCGCCACTTGTAGAGCCGCTCCATGCGCTCGACGACTGCTTCTTTCAGCTTGGGCGGGTCGAGCGTGTAACCGAAGACGCCGTGCCGGGCGCGCGCGATCATGGCGTCGATGGCGGCCGGCGGCGAGCGAAAATCCATGTCCGCCACCCACATCGGCAGGCAGCCCTCAGCGACCGCGCCCCACTTGGCGCTGTGATGCCCCGTGCGGTCAATGATCTCGTCGAAATCGAATACGGTCATATTATGGCTTTCTCTGTGCCTTGAAATGAACGCATAAGAATATAACCGAATTCGCCAAGGAGGCATAGAAGTAACTGCGAGTGAGGAATTCAATTTCACCACCGAGTACACCGAGAATTTTGAGGACACAGAGGATAATCATCAGAACCGTGCGATTCCCGGCAAACCGACGTGTTGTAGGGGCGACTCTGTGAGTCGCCCGAAAGCGCGCGCTATCGCAGGGAGGAGAGAATCTGCGCTGCGGAGCGCTAGCTTGGGGGTTCAAGCTTAAATGTTGAAGTCGCCGCCATCAACCCGGCAATGCAGGGCGAAGAGCGAACGCGGATCATCGTAGGCGCGCGAAAGCGAGACAGTGGCGCTGACGATGCCGCTCAGGATGTCTGTCATTTCCGCGCGAATGTTCTCGAAGGTCTCGGCTGTATTGCGATAGCGCATGCGATCGAGAAAGCTGATTTTGGCGCAGCCATAATCGAAGAGGAGGTCGTTCGGCGCTTCCGCTTCCAGGGCGCGGGCTGCCTCCAGGGCGCGGTCAAGACAGAGCCGCAGCGCGCTTTCGAGATCATCCGGCAAGTCCCGCTTGCGCACATAATGCAAGCCGATTTGGCCATCGGCGAGGTCGTAGGCGAAGTCGGCTTCATCGGCGATGAGCACAATGCCGGGCCCATCGGGCACGTGTTTGTAATCAATGACATCGATGAGCATGCCCTCGACGGTGTGGTCTTGAATCCAGCGCTGGAAGATGGGCAGGATGTCATCTGGCTGCAGCTTGGGCGGCTGCTCGAGGTTGAATTTGATGCCGATCCGTCTTGGTACGATTGTCATGGAGTCCTCGCGATACGTAAGCGGGCGTTCCAGTGATCGCCCCTGTTTCTTTGCCAAAATGGAGTCTCCTGTAGGGGCGTCTCGCTGAGACGCCCTCGTGGTAGGCGTCCGAGTTATTCCTGTGGGCGTTTCAGCGAAACGCCCCTACAAGTTCTGTTTACGGGCTTTAGCCCACAATCACGCCGTTGATGCGCTGTTCGGCGCTGTGAACATTCTCGATGAAGAGCTGCGTTTCGTCGATGATCTGGTGGGCGTAATCTTCGTTAACGCGCTCGGGCAGGCCTTCGTGCCGCTTGAATAGATAGCGCGCGAATTTGCCCTTGGCAAAGCGATCATAGATTAGCTCGGTGTCATAGAAGCGGGAACGGAACTCGTCCACGATGGTGTTGTAGTCATCGCCGACATCGAGATTCTTCGTGCGCACGAGGGCGCGCGCCGCCAGGACCATCGCTTTGTAGGCTTGCTCATCCGCCAGTTGATAATCGCCGTCATCCAGCGCCAGCAGCGCTTCAAATTGAGTGGACTCGGCTTTGGAGATCTCCATCGAAAACAGCGAGACCACCTCGCCAGCGCATTCGCCGACGCCGATGTCGTCAATCGTGTAGACGCGTGAATCGCCCCAATCGCTGAAGTAGCGCGGCTTGTCCTCGAAGCTGGGCAGCTTCATGAAGGGCTGCAGCATCGCCTTGATTTCCTTGCGTCCCAGATTCTTCACCCAGGTTTGGAAAGATTCGCCGTCGGCGCGCTCGGCGACATAGCGCTCGGTCAGCGCTTCCAGCACATCGGGCACCGTTTTCGCGGGAACGGCGCCGACGGCCAGCCCGTAGCTGCCGGCGTTCTCCTGCCATTGGCCGCCGAGCACAACCTGGAAGTGCGGCATCTTATGATTGCCAGAGCGGCGGCTGTTGCCGAAGAATCCGATGTCGGCCACATGATGCTGCCCGCAAGAGTTGAAGCAGCCGCTGACCTTGATCTTCAGTTCGCGGATGGCATCGGGCAGCAGGTTGATCTTCTCGATCAAGCGCGTGCGCAATTCGACGGTCAAGCCGCGCGAGGACGCGATGCCGAGCTTGCAGGTGTCAGTGCCGGGGCAGGCGGTGATATCGACAATGGTGCCGGCATGCGCGTCGCCCAGGCCGATTTCGCAGAGATCGCGATAGATGGCCGGCAAATCCGCATCCGCCACCCAGCGCAGCACGATATTCTGCTCCACCGACAGCCGAATATTATCGCCCACGTATTTGCGCGCGATATCGGCCAGTTGGAAACCTTGCTTGGCGGTGAAATCGCCGAGGGGCGTGTGCAGCGTGATGGCGCTGTAGCCGGGCTGAACCTGCCGGTAAACATTGCTGCGATACCAGGCGTCGAAGCCGTCGGGCAGCGGCGCGCCATTCAGGGCCAGGCCGGCTTTGGCGGGCGCGTAGGTGAAATCGCTCAGCGTGTCGATGTAGGCGCTGTGGCGTTCATCCTGCGGGACGGTCTGCAATTCTTCTTCTACTTCGCGGCGGAATTCCTCAATGCCGAGCTTGGCGACCAGGAATTTGATGCGCGCGCGATTGCGATTCTTTTTCTCGCCGAGGCGGGCGAAGACGCGCGCGACCGCCTGCGTCAGCGGCAGAAGCTCATCTTCGCGGCAGAATTCAGCCAGCACCTTCGCCTGATGGGGGACCGTGCCCAGGCCGCCGCCGACAAATACCGTGAAGCCGCGCACCGTTTCGCCATCGATTTCGCGCGTCTGCGCCAGCAGCCCGAGGTCATGCATCTTGACCAGACCGCAGGCATGCCCGGCGCAGCCGGAAAAGGCGACCTTGAACTTGCGGCCGAAGTCCTGCACATCGTCATGATTGAGCAAGAACTGCGTCATCGCATCGGCGTAGGGGCTGACATCAAAGACTTCATCGTGGCAGATGCCGGCCAGGGTGCAGGCGGTGATGTTGCGCACCGAGTTGCCGCAGGCTTCCTGCGTGGTGATGCCGACGGCCGCCAGCCGCCGCATTAGGTCCGGCGTGTCGTCGATGTGCACATAGTGGAGTTGGATATCCTGCCGCGTGGTGATGTGCATGATGCCGTCCGAGTATTCATCCGCCAGCTCGGAAAGCACTTCAAGCTGCTCGGCCGTTAGCCCGCCATAAGGGATTTTGATGCGCTGCATGCCGGGCGCGTCCCAAAGCGTATCCGGGCCCTTGACGATCTCGCCGGACGGGAATGCCAGGTCGCGCGTGCGCACGCCATCGTGGCGCTGGCCATTGTCATAGCGCTGGCCATAAACGCCCTTGCGCAAGCGCGCCTCGGCAAAGATTTTTTCGTCCAGCCGGCCTTGCTTGCGCAGTTCCATCTGCGCTTCATAAGTATCGATGAGCATCCCCATATCGGGCGGGATCTCGTCTTTGAGGATCTCTTTCCAGGTCGTCATGTCGTTTCCTTTCATCTGTCTAACCCCATCCCCGAAGGTCTATGTCTACGTGACCCGGCCCCTCTCGCCATCTCTATGGCGAGCATCCCCGCCAGCTAGGGTAGGGGAGCGAGAGGCAGCGGGACAGAAGATATTTTGCGCGGGCGGCGGTTTCTCGGCGCCATTCTACATAGCCATCAATACGTCTTCCGGCAGCAAGTCGAACCAGGCGACCCCCTCTTTACGCAGGCGCACCACATCGCCTATGACGGTTATCGCAGGCGGCCGGACATCATTCGCGCGAGCGATATCGGCAATGGTGTTGACGTCGCCGACCATTGCGCGCTGGCGCGGGCTGGCGCCGGCTTCGATGATGGCGGCCGGGATAGCGCCCTCCATGCCATGCGCCCGCAATTGCGCCGTGATTTCCGCCAGCCGTTTGACGCCCATCATGATGACGAGCGTGCCGCCGATTTGCGCCAGCGCCCGGTAGTTGATGCTGCTTTCGGGCTTCGTCGGGTCTTCGTGGCCGGTGATCACGGTGAAGCTGCTGCTCACATGGCGGTGGGTCAAGGGAATGCCGGCGTAAGCTGGCACGGCAGTGGCGCTGGACACGCCGGGCACGATCTCAAAGGGAATCGCATAATCGCGGCAAACAAGCGCTTCTTCGCCGCCGCGCCCGAAAATCAGCGGATCGCCGCCTTTGAGCCGGACGACAACATTGCCCTTGAGCGCGCGGTCTATCAAGATAGCATTGATTTCCGCCTGCGCCAGGCGGTGACGGGTCGGCTGTTTGCCCGCGTCTATCAATTCCGCGTCGGGGCGCGCCTCGTCAAGCAGCTGATGTGGAATCAGGCGATCGTAGACGACGACATCGGCCGCCCGCAGGAGCCGCAGCCCCTTCAAAGTGATCAGGTCGGGATCGCCCGGGCCAGCACCGACCAGGTAAACCGTGCCGGGGCTCATAGTTTGGCGTCTCCTAACTGGCGCGCTGTTGACAGCCATAGATTGCAAGCCGCGCGGCAGGGCAGGTCTGTGCCCGCCTGGCCCGCGGCGGGCCACCAGGTCGGCCGTCGGATGCAGCCGCCGCAGACCTTGTCCAGCGCCTTCTTAATCACGTCTATCGGCAAGCGATGAATGTCTTGAAACATGCCGCTCTGCCGCTTTCCAATGGACGTCAGCGCTTCGATTTTCAGGGCGCCGCGCTCGCTCGCCGCCCAATCCGCGATCAGGCCGGGAAAAATCGTCTCAAGCACGGCATGCGCTTGTTCCGGCGCCTCCAGGCTCACTTGCCAGCCAGCCGGCAGATCGGCGCTGGTCGCCAATGGGCGGAATGGATCTTCGCGCAGGAAAGCCCGCAGCGCCGCCGGCGACGCGAATTCTGTAGCTTCGCCCTTGTTGTCGCAATGCCAGACGCGCCGATGATCGACCATCACCTGGCCAAATTGCAGCGTTTTCCAGCTGGCCAATGCTGCCAGCAAGGCGTTTCGTCCTGCGATTGGGAAGCCGCTCCAGGCGCATGCGGGTTTGCGCTCTGAAAATGGCAAGCCGGCCTCGCGCGCCAGGTCAAGGATTACCTGGCAGATCGACTCGTGCGAGCCGACCGGGTCACAGTAGTAGACGCGCCTGCCATTGACGCAGTTCACCGCGTCCAAGTCTGAAATGCCGAGGGCGCGCGGCAGGTCCTGGCGCACATGCGAGCCATCGGCCAGGAAATATGGCAGGGCGATGATGTTGGCGGCGCGCGTGTCTCGGTAGACGCTGGGAATGTCCGGCTCATCATCTAGGTAGACATCGACCACTTCGCGGAACCAGTTCAGCTGGCGGATGCGCTGCGCCTGTTCACGCGCGCTGTCGCGGCTGCCACGATGGCGGCGCGTGCCATGCCCGATGATGGCGACGGCGCTGTCGGCCGGCGCCAGCCCATGCTCGTCGATCGTCTCGCGCAGGCGGATGTCAACAATTGACCGCAGGCGCGGGTGTTCGCCGATTGGCGGCGTCAGTTGAACGCGTCTGCCATTTATTGTGCCGGCATCGCCGCCGATGCCCAACTCGGTCGGTATAACTTCGCTGGTGAAATAACCGCGGGCGGTGAAGACGGGCACGATGATGACGTCGTCCGCCAGCACTGTGTCCAGCGCTTGCGAGAATGCCGGCGCTTCCTTCCAGAAGCAGGCCGTGATCTCGTCGGCGGCGCCCCAACTGCGCAGACGATCGACATAAGCCCAGACGATGCCGGCGGTATTAGCGCTGACATGCGAACCGTGCCCGGCCAATATCAAGGCGATGCCGCTCATGATGGAATGCCTGCGCAAACGATACGATCAAAGGCTTGGCGCGCTTCCTCCGTTTTGCCAGCGCGCAGCAGCGGCAGCACCGCCGAATCCAGGATTGCCTGGTAGAGCGCTTGACGGTGCTTTTGCGAGCCCTTGGCCGCCCGCGCCTCCCGCCGAATCGCGCCCAGCCAGTCGGCGAGAATGCTGTATTCTTCGCCAATGTCAGCGGTCAGCTTGGCTTTGAGCATGCGCAGGAGCGCCGGCGATGTACCGCTTGTGCTAAGGGCGACGGTGAGCGGCGGCTGGTCTATTTGCGCCATATTGCTGAAGTCGCTGCCGTCAGTGCTGCCGTTGGCCACGTTGCACAAAGCGCGGATACGATGGGCGTCCTGGGCGACCGTCTGGTTGACCCGTTCGTCGTCGGTCGCGGCGATGACCAGGATGGGCATGTAGTCTCGGAACATGTCGCGCTGGTAGGCGGACTGGCGCCAGTCGAAATCGCCCGCATTGTGCCATTGGGCCAGCGGCGGGTTTAACTCGGGGCTGATCAGCAGGACGCGCGCGCCCGCCTTCAGCAGGTGCTCAACCTTGCGCGCCGCGACCTCGCCGCCGCCGACGACGGCAACCGGCTTGTCTTTCAGGTGCAGCAAGACGGGATAGCCCTTGAGCGCCTCAGGCATTGACGACCTCGCTGAGCGGGCTGGCCAGCTGCGGAAGATGAATGCCGCACTCAGTTTTGCCTTGCCGGGACCAGCGGCCACTGCGGCGGTCCGCGTCTTCGCCGGCCGCGTTGGTGCAAGTCCAGCAGCCGATACTGGGATAGCCAATATCGTGCAGCCGGTTATAGGGCAGGTCATGGGCGCGGATATAATCCCACACTTGGCTTTCAGTCCAATTGGCGAAAGGCGCAATTTTGATGGCGCCGTTGCGCGCGTCCCGGCTGACGATTGGCGTAGCCGCCCGATTTGGCGATTGATCGCGCCGCAGCCCGGCGATCCAGGCGTCAAAGCCATCCAGCGCGTCGCGCAGGGGAATCGTCTTGCGAATATGGCAGCAGCGGTCCGGGTTGCGTTCCCACAGGCGATCGCCATAATCTCGCGCTTGCTGGGCCGGCGTCTGCCGTGGTTTGACGCGGCGCAGGTCGAGATCGAAACGCGCTTCCAACTCGTCCATCAGATCCCGCGTCTCCGGGAAAAGCAGGCCGGTGTCAAGCGTCAAAACGGGACTGCGCGGCTGAACACGCTGCATCATGTGCAGGGTTGCGATGCCGGTGACCTGAAAGCTGGTGACAACGGCGAGCCTGTCGCCGAAGGTGTCGCTCGCCCAGGACAGAATCTCGCTCGGGCTGGCGGATTCGAATTGCGCGGCATAGCTTTGAATTTGTGATTTTAACATTGTGTCTCCAGGATTACAGTCAGTCTGAACGTCGCCTAAAACAATGAGCGCCTCGGATTATCCGAAGCGCCCTGTGATTCCTGAACGTTTACTGGCTACATCGTTGAGCCAGCCCCGGATAACCCTGCCGAATTGGCACGGTACAACAACAAACGGGACAACAGGACATCAGCATGGCGATCATTCTTGTTCTCACTCCTGCGCTGCCAATTTGCCAATCAAACAAAAAACCCCGTGTCGTCACGGGGCATCTCTGTTCTGCTTTTTGCGTGTCAATCACGAATTCGCGATTGTGCAAAGCTGCGCCGCACGACTCCTGGTCGGTATTGTCTGACAACAACAAGCGGCGCAACAGATGGCAATCATTAACAATCTCTAAGGACGTTCACAACTTGAGCGGCAGTTTAACGCATCCGCGCCAGCTTGTCAACTCATTCTTTGATTTCGTCGAAAATTGCCAGTATTAGCCCGCGATTGCTTTAACTGCTGCCCATCCTCAAGGCGCCATCGAGGCGAATCGTCTCGCCGTTGAGCATTTCGTTCTCGATGATCTGCTGCGCCAACTGGGCGTATTCAAGCGGCTGCCCCAAGCGCTGCGGAAAAGGCATTTGCGCGCTGAGCGAGGCGCGGACATCAGCCGGCAGGTTGCCGAGCAGGGGCGTATCGAAAATGCCGGGCGCGATTGTGCAGACGCGAATGCCATAACGCGCCAGATCACGCGCAATCGGCAGCGTCATGCCGACGATGCCGCCCTTGGAAGCGGCGTAAGCGGCTTGCCCGATCTGGCCTTCAAAAGCGGCGACAGATGCGCTGTTGACGATGACGCCGCGCTCGCCGTTTGCCAGCGGCTCATTATCCGCCATCAACGCGCTCGCCAGTCGGATGACGTTGAAGCTGCCGAGCAGATTGACGCGCAACACGCGCTCAAACAGGTCGAGCGGATGGGGGCCGCGGCTGCTCAGCGTGCGGATGGCGATGCCGATGCCGGCGCAATTGATCAGCGCGTTCAGCCGGCCAAACTCAGTGACTGTGAACTCAAGCGCCCGCCGAATGTCGTCTTCGCTGGTGACATCGGCCTGGATGAAGCGCGCCCTCTCGCCCAATGTCGCCGCCAGCGCGCCGCCTTTGTCCGCGTCGCGGTCGATGATCATGACCCGCGCGCCGCCATCGACGAAGCGCTCTGCGGTGCCGGCGCCCAGGCCGGATGCGCCGCCGGTCACAACCGCGATGACGTCCTCTATTTTCATCCGCAATTCTCCTTTTACGGGATTGTCCTCTACTGCAATTCAACCGTAGAGACAACTAGAACTGTACTGAGACACTACAGACCTGGAGGTCAGTCCTTGCAATTGTCAGCAGCTGAGTAGGAAATCCGCTAGGATTTGCTCCCCTTCCCTAATCTATTGGGGAAGGGGCTGGGGGGATGGGGCAGCGATATGAAACTAACGCCCGTTGCCGCCATGCAAGCTATTGAGGAATTCCTCGTTCGTGTCATAGAGGCGGAAGTTGTGCAGCAGTTGCTCGGTGGCGCCGACGATGCCCTCCGGCTGCTCCGCCAGGTGGGACCACATGCGGCGCATGGTGTAGACGCGCTGCAGAACATCGGGCCCGAGCAGCAATTCTTCGCGCCGCGTCGAAGACTGCTCGATATCGAAGGCGGGGAAGATGCGCCGCTCCTGCAGCTTGCGGCTCAGATGCAGCTCCATATTGCCGGTGCCTTTGAATTCCTCGTAGATCACATCGTCCATCTTGCTGCCCGTGTTCACCAGGCAGGTGGCGACAATGGTGAGGCTGCCGCCTTCTTCGACATTGCGGGCGGCGCCGAAGAACCGCTTGGGCGGGTGGATGGCCGACGGATCGAGACCGCCGGACAGCGTGCGGCCGCTGGTCGGCACGACGAGGTTGTACGCGCGCGCCAGCCGCGTAACGCTATCCAACATCATCACCACATGACGATTGACTTCCACCAGGCGTTTGGCCCGTTCCAGCGCCATTTCGGCGACGCGAACGTGATGGTGCACCGGGTCATCAAAGGTAGAGGCGATCACTTCGGCATCGACCGAGCGGTCCATGTCGGTGACCTCTTCCGGGCGTTCGCCAATGAGGGCCATCATCAAGTGCACTTCGGGATAATTTGTGCTGATGGCATTGGCGATATCCTTCAGCACAGTTGTCTTGCCGGCTTTCGGCGGCGAGACGATCAAACCGCGCTGGCCAAAGCCAACCGGGGCGATGAGATTCAACATGCGCGTGGACATGATGCGCGGCAAGGTTTCCAGATTGAAGCGCACTTCGGGGAAGATCGGCGTGAGCCGCTCAAAATTGGGGCGATGTTTGACTTCATGCGGGTTCAACCCGTTGACGGCGTCGACGCGCAGCAAGCCATAGTAGCGTTCGGTATCTTTTGGCGGGCGCACTTGCCCGATCACCATGTCCCCCGTGCGCAAGCCAAACTTCTTGATTTGCGTTTGGCTGACGTAGATGTCGTTCTTGCCCGGGAGATAACCTTCCGCGCGCAGGAAACCGATGCCGTCGTCGACGACTTCCAAGACGCCGCCGCGCAATTGGTGCCCGCGCTGCTCGGCATCCTGACGAAGCAGCCCGATGATCAGATCCTGTTTCTTCAGGCGGCTAAAGCGGGGCACATTTTGGCTGCGAGCCATGGTCCGCAGTTCAGGCAGCGTTTTTGCTTCAAGATTCGCGATGTTCATTCATTTCTTCCTGGAATACTTGGCCGCGACGCGGCAGGCGGCAGAGGCGCCATTTGTCTTCAAATGTTTCCTGTTTGGCAATCGGAGGGAAACGCTCCGTTCGTAGCTTACGTGGCAGGTTATACGCAATGCCCGGCGAGGTCGCCGACATCCCGCGCATCTAAAAGTTTCAAGCAAGCTAGTGGAATAAACCAGTTCAAAACTAACTATAGCATACAATATACGCCGCGTCAATTGCCAGCGCGGCCAAAGATTGCTTGAGTTTCGCCTGGGGCATCCTGACTGAAGAAATGGTCAATACTAATGGCACTTTAAGTCTATATGTTATCAGCTGAGGCGGCGATGTGAAGCCCCGCCAAATGACGAGGCTTCATTGCTGCTGCGTTAAGTGGAGTTAGCTGTCGAGTTCTTCGTGCAGTTCAGCTGCTTCCGCGTTGAGCTCGGCCAAGGCATCGGCCGGGACAGCGTCGCCATTGACGACCTCGGCGATAACGTTGGGCACGATTCCGCGCACGGCACTGTAACTCGGCAAGCCCGGCGACGCGTAGACGCTGACCGATTCAGCGCCCAGAATTCCGCTGACTTCCACGAAGCGGGCAAAAGGCATGCGCGGCTCGGTGAAATCGGCTTCGGTCACCTCGATGTCGTTGCGTATGCTGAAGTAGCCGGTGGCGCCGGACCAGGCCAGTTGCGCGTCTTTTCCGGCCAGGTACTTGACGAAGAGCCAGGTGGCCAGCTCCGCTTCCGGCGTTGCGGTCAGGATCACTTGGCTGGGCACGAAGAGCTGAATGGTCGCGCCGACGTCTTCCGCGCCCGGGAATGCGGTGACGACCCATTCATCGGTCATCTCGGCGGTGGCGGCGTCCCAGGTGATGAAGGGAATGCCGGCCGAGCTTCCGGCGGCGAAGGGCGTGACACCGATGGCGAAATCGCCGGTGTTCTGGAAACGCTCGGCAAAGAGATAGGCGCAGTTGTTCTCCAGCATGCGTGTGAACAGCTCCATGGCGGCGACAACTTCATCGGATTCAAAGGTGTAGGCGTCGGCGTCGCCATCGAAGATTGCCCCGCCATGGGCGGCGACGAAGCTCTCGAAGTGCGATGTGCCCGTATCCAGCGGATAGCCCTGATACATATCGCTGGCGCCGGCGGCACAGGCGATCTCTTCAAACTCGGCCAGGGTTTGTGGCACGCGCCGCTCGAAGCCCAGATCTTCGACAATATCCAGATTGGTGTAGAAGACGTTGAGCGAGTTCTGATTGGCCCAGGCGACGCGCATCCCGTAGAAGGGCGGGAAATCCAACTGATTGACATCCAAAAGATTGAAGTTCAGATTCTGCTGTTCATCCGGCGGGATCCCCCATTGCGGGCTGTTGAGCAAGAGATTGATATCAACCACGACGCCTTCATTGGCCCAGCCAGCGGCGGCATTGGCGTAGCCGGCGACCAGATTCGGCAGCTCGCCGGACAATATGGCCGTATTCATCAGATCCTGGATCGGGCTGTAGCTGCCCTGGTGGATCGCTTCAACCGTGATGCCGTACTCATTGCTCGCGTTGAAGTCGTCAATGAGCGCTGTCATCGTCTCGGCTTGTGAGCTGTCGTCGGAGTATTGATGCCAGTAGACGACTGTCTGTCCACTGGGATCAACGCCATCATAATTCATGTCGCTCTGCGCCAGAACGGCGGGGAGCGCCGCGCCGAGCAGCAACAGAATGACGAGCATAAGTCGGTACATGTGAATTACTCCTTCTTTAATCAATGGAAATTCCGGGCAATTGGCCGCGTCGGGCCATGGTCTTCGCCGCTAACAGTTTATCACGGCTCGCGCGTTGTGGAGAATGCCTTGCTAACCTCGAATACCGGTTTGGGCGATGCCCTCAGTGAACTGCTTTTGCGCCACAAAATATAGTATCAGAATAGGCACGACCGTGATCACCGACGCCGCCATCTGCAAGTTCAGGTCGCCGGGCGTATCCGCCGTCACAAAATTGGACAAACCGACAGCGATCGGGCGCCATTCATCGTTGATGGTCACCAGCAGCGGCCACATCAGCGCATTCCAGGAGCCGATGAAACCGAGGGTGACGATGGTCATGATCGGCGCTTTGGAGAGCGGCAGCACGACGCTCAGCAGGAATCGCGGGTGCCCGGCGCCGTCAATGCGCGCCGCCTCCCACAGATCTGCGGGAATTTGAATGAAGAACTGGCGCAGGAGAAAGATGTTGAAGACCGACGCGAAGAAGGGGATGGTCAGCGAAGGCCAGTTGTTGAACCAGGCGCCGGCGGGGCCGAACAGGCTCTCGCTCAGGCGGCCCAACCAGATGACCGTCAGCAGATGCGGTATCAGCATGACGATGCCGGGGATCATCATCGTGGAGAGGAATAGCGCGAAGATGAAATTCCGGCCGACAAATTGCATGCGCGCGAAGGCATAAGCGGCCGGGATGCAAACGGTGAGCGAACCGAGCACCGTAATCAGCGTGATGCGCACGCTGTTCCAGATATAACCGGAGACGCTCAGCGATTGGAGAACGCCGGTCTGCGGATCGGTCGCGAACTCGATGTCCAGGAAGTTGGCGCGGCGCAAGGCGGTCGCGTAATTCTCCCATAGCAGATTTTCCGGCAGCAGGCGCGTCAGATTCACTTCGCTGATCGTCATGAACGAGGCGCTGATCATCCAGAGAAAGGGGCCGACGGCGATCAGCACGCCGGCGAAGAGAACGGCATAGATGCCGACCGTGCCGAGTGAAATCCGCTGCCGCGGCCCTTGTAGCGGCGGCTTTTGAAATGCTGTGGCGCTTGAGTCGCCCGAAGCGCTAGCCATAAAAGACGCGCCTCCCCATAATCCGGTTCTGGAACAGCGTCATCAGCAGAATCAGAGCGAAGAGGACAAAAGCCATCGACGAGGCATAGCCGTAGCGATTGCTGTTTTGCAGCTCGTCGAAGATGTATACGCTCGCCGTGTTGACGCGATTGCCCACCGCGCCGGTGCGCAAGATCCATATTTGGGTGAAAGCCTGGAAGGTGCCGATGATCGCCACCAGGGACAAGAAGAAGACCGTCGGCGAAAGCAGCGGCAGGGTGATGTGGCGGAAGATGCGCCAGCCGCTGGCGCCGTCAATGCGGGCGGCTTCGTAGAGTTCGCCGGGGATATTGCCCAGGCCGGCCAGAAAAATCACCGCGTCATAACCGATATAAGTCCAGGTCGAATAGATCATGATGACGATCAACGCCAGGCTGGGCCCGGCCAGAAAATCGGGCAAGCCGAGCAGATCGCCAATGGTCGAGCGCTCCAAAATCCAGCGTTGCGGTTCGATCCCGACGAGGCCGACGATGCGATTTGCCGGCGCATGCTTGCCGGCTTCAAAGATGATGCGGAAGACGATCGATGTGGCGACGAAGGGCGTGATGTAAGGAATGAAGTAGACCATGCGGAAAAAGGCGCGGAAGCGAATCGGCTGAAAGAGCAGATATGCGAGCAGCAGGCCAATCGACAACTGAACGGGCACGGTGCCCATCGCGTACATGATGGTAATCCAGAAGCCTTGCAGCAGGTCGTCATCGGCTGCCGCCAGGGCGGCCGGCGCTTCCGCCATCAGCAAATAGCCGCCCACCGCCAGCATCAATCCGCAGACGATCAAAAGGGCGAAACGCCTGTTTTCGTAAGTCTTGATGCCGCGGCGGAAGATCATCCAGGCGGCCGCAATCAAAGCCAGCCCGGCGCTGATGAAAACCAACTGCGACCAAATCGGGAGCGACTCGCCCGATTCGCGCGCCGCAGCGATGGCCGCTTCGGATTCCAGGACCGTGAGCCGAAGCAGGAAAGCCGCCGAGATAAGCAGCACGGTGGTGATCCCGCTGGCTGCGATCAACTGAGCGCTCAGTGGACAGCGGAAGCGCCAGGCAATTAGCGTGATGACCAGGGCGGTCACAATGAGGCCGCCCAGCAGAAGATTGCCGGCGGCCGCTACAGCGGGGCTGGAGAAGCTCTCGCCCAGCTTCTCCATGAACAAGGCCAGCGACGTGTTCTGGCCGCGCACCTGCCGCGGTATCAGCATGATGGCGGGGACCAGTTTGAAGAACCAGTCGATGGCCAGCAAGGCGGCATAGCCACAGACGATGCCAGCCGGCAAGCTGGCGAAACGGCGGCCGTCATTGGATGCCCGCAGCGTCTTCAACAGGCGCCGGGCCATCATAGCCGCCGCGGCGAAGCCCAACAGCGCCAGCCAGAAAAAGACGATGTATCCCAGGTTGCCCAGCGCTTTTTCGTAATTGGCCAGGCCGACATAGGTATCGGGGAAGCGCCGCCAGCGATGCAAGCTGACGAAGAAGGCAAATGCCACCGGGAATATGCCGAACAGCAGGATGAGCAGCCCCGCGGGCGCAAGGAACAGATAGGCCGTCAGATTATCCAGCAACAGCCGGCTGCGTCGTGCGCCGAGCGCTTGACTAAGCGCGGAGAACATTGCCATCGGAAATACGAAAAGGGCTCATTATGCTAAGTATAGCGATTGCAGGCGCGAATAGGAAGAATACCCGCGCGCCTTGACATAATTCCTGTCACCGTCAAATGTGATAAGGTGGCGGGCAGTTCACTTGCTCTGTCTCCGTTCATGATACAATGAAAATTCGCGGCATCGTTCATGGGAGGCATTCGAGCTTGGCGCGCGTCTTCGTGGTGGGAGCACTGGTTTACGACATTGTATTTGATGTGCCGGATTGGCCCTCGCCGAACCGGGCGGTGCACGCGTCGCAGGTGACACTGTCCCCGGGCGGCAAGGCGCTGAACCAGGCCGTTACCGCGGGCCGCGTCGGGGCGGAGGATGTCCGGCTGATTGGCTGCGTCGGCGATGATATCTGTGGCGCTGATATGCTGGCGGCCTTGCGCCGGGAGGGCGTCAATGTCGAGCAAGTGCGTCAGCTCAAGGCGAGCCGGACGAGCATCGCGGGCATCGTCGTTAAGGACGGCTTGCCCGGCTTTATCGGCGCGCCTGACGCCAGCCGCCAGGTGAGCGAGCAACATCTTTGCGAGGCGCTCGAAGACTTGCGCGCGGACGATATTCTGCTGATTGATTTTGAGATCCCGCAGCAGCGGGTGCGTTTCGCGCTCCAGCTGGGGCGCGCGGCCGGCGCGACGACCGTGCTCAATCCAGCGCCATTTTTCACGCGCGACGCCTTCGTGATCAATTATTTGCATCTCGTAGATGTGCTCATTCCCAACAAGGGGGAAGCGCGGCTGATCCTCGAAGACGCGCCGGATGACCCTGATGCCTTGGCCTGCGGGCTCTTGCAGTTGGGGATTGGCACAGTCGTCCTCACCTTGGGCGAGGCGGGCAGCCTACTGTATCGCGATGATTGCAGGATTGCGCAGCCTGGTTTCGAAGTCGCCGCGGTGGATACGACCGGCGCGAGCGATGCCTTCGTTGGCGCCTATTGCTGCGGGCTGGCGCGGGCTTGGCCGGCGGGCAGAACGCTGGCCTTCGCCTCGGCCACCGCGGGCTTGGCTTGTACGCGCCGCGGCACCATGACCGCCCTGCCATATCAGGCTGAAGTGCAGGCGCTGATGGCGCAGGCGGCCGCCGAACAGTAAATTGGCAAGAAGCGCGTAACCCGCTCGGATGCGGCGGGTTTAGGAAAATACGGCATGAAGAATCCTTTTTCCAGCCGGGTCGATTATAAAGCGCTCGACGACACCGAGTTGGTCGCGCTGGCGAAGGAAGATATGGATGCCTTTGGCGAGCTTTATGAGCGTTATCTTCAGAAGATTTACAGTTATGTATTTTATCGAACCGGCAATGCGCATGACGCGGAGGATTTGACCGCCAAAGTTTTTTTCCGCGCGCTGTCGCATATCGGCGCTTATGTCGATAAGGGCGTTCCGTTTCAAGCCTGGCTTTATCGGATCGCCCATAATCTGGTGGCGAATTGGCATCGCGATCAGGGGCGTCGCAAGATCATTGCCTTGGACGAGTATGTGGCGCACTCGCTAAAATCCGAGGCGCCCGACCGCCTGACCGAGGAGCGGGAGGAGCAGAGTCAACTCTTGCAGGCCGTTCGCCGCTTGCCGGAAGATCGGCAGCAGTTGCTTCTGCTTAAATTCGTCGAGCAGATGTCAAACGCGGAAATCGGCGCGATCATGGGACGGACGGAAGGCGCGATCAAGTCACTTTATCATCGCACGCTCTTGGCTTTGCGCGAAGAGATGGAGATGCTTCAAAACAGCGACCTGAACCGTAGCGAGGGTTAAAAGAAATATGCCTGCAGCAGCGGATGTCCACATGCAAGATTTGCTTGATGCGATCACCACCGGCCTGCAAAACGGCGACCGGGTTGATTCAGCAATCGCCCAATCCGATTTGCCGCAAGAAGACGCGGATGATTTTGTCGAGATGATACAGGCGCTGCAGTCCGCTCTGACGCCGCAGGAACCGCGCGAAGCGTTCGCCGCTGATTTGCGCGCGGAATTAAAAAAGGGCGAATCCAGTTTTCTCGAGCGCCTGCGGGGCATGCCCGCGCGGGTGCATGTCGCAGCCTTCCTGGCGATATGCTTCGGTTTCGTCTTGTTCGCGCTGCGCCGGCTCTTCGGCTCGGAAACGCCTCAAGAAATGCAGGAAGAAGCTGTCGTCACACCGCTTTAGCGCCGGCCAAACTTCCTTCCCATGCAACAATTGGAATCAATCTGTCATGCGGCGTCGGGCTGATGGCGGCGCGCCCCGGTCTTTGCCCGCGCCGAATCTGGCTGTTACACTGTCGCCGGGCGAAGCTCTAGCCGGAATGCGACCATGCCGCCGCAAACGCTGTCTTTGCGTCAACTGAATCGCACGCTGCTCGCGCGGCAGCTTTTGCTGGAGCGGCAGCGCCTCGACCCCAAGACCGCGATCGAAATCTTGCTCGCCCTACAGTCGCAGATTCCGAATCCGCCCTACATTGGCCTGTGGACGCGCTTAAACGGGTTTGACAAATCGCAGCTGACGGCGGCGCTGGAAACGCGCGCGGTCCTGCGGGCGCCCTGGCTGCGCTCGACTTTGCATCTGGTTAGCGCCGCTGATCATCAGCGCTTCCAGGCGGTCATTCAGCCGGCGTTGGCGCGGGGCTTGCGCTCTTTCTTCGGGGTGCGGGCGCGGGGATTGAATGTCGAGCGGCTCGTCGCAATTGCCAAGCCATATCTCGAAGCGGAGCAACCGTCGATCGGCGCGCTGCGCGACAAGCTGCAAGCCTGCGAACCGGATGAAGACAAACAGGCGATGGCTTATGCCGTACGCAGCTACCTGCCGCTGGTTCAAGTTCCGCCGAGCGGCAGCTGGGGCGTGGGAACGCGCGCCACCTATACGACGGCGGAGAGCTGGCTGGGCCCGGCGACTCCGTCCGATTTGCCAGCGCTTTTCCGCCGTTACCTGGCCGCTTACGGGCCGGCTGATGTGATGGACTTTCAGACCTGGACGGGCATGACGCGGCTGAAACCCGGCTTAAGCGCGACGCTGGAGGAGCTGGTCCCGTATCAGAGCGCCGACGGCCGACGGCTCTATGATCTGCCGGGCCAGCCGATCATCAATGAAGACGTCGCGCCGCCCATACGCTTCCTGCCGGAATATGACAACATCTTGATCGCGCACAAAGATCGCAGCCGCATCCTGCCTGAAGCGCATCGGAAGCAGGTTTTCATCTCGGCCGGGCGCGTGCTGGGCACGGTGCTGATTGATGGCTTCGTCGGGGCGATTTGGAAGGTTGAGAGGGAGCGGGCGGTTGCCACTTTGCGGGTCACGCTATTTGCGGAGCGTGCGAGCGAATGCCTGGCAGCGATTGAAGACGAAGGCCTGCGGCTGCTGCGCTTCATCGACGAGGACGCGCTCGATCATCGTGTTGACTTTGCCCCGGCCGGCTTGAGGCGCTCTATGCCCTGAAGCGATTCGATGGTAGCCTTTGTCGCGCGGGGACTTCGGAAGCGTATAAAGACAGCGGCGCAATAGATATGGCGACAGCGGAAAAAATCAGCGCCCTGCGCGGCATGCGCGATGTGTTCAGCGCCGAGTATGCGCAGCGTCGGCAAGTTGAGCGTACTTTGGAGCGGCATCTGCGGTTGCACGGCTATGCGCCGATTGAAGTGCCCATCCTCGAGAATACTGAACTTTACTTGCGGAAGTCGGGCGAAGAAATCAGCGCCCGTCTATACGATTTCACCTATGGAAACCGCCGCATCGCCCTGCGGCCGGAGATGACCGCGTCCGTCCTGCGCGCCTATGTTGAGCGCATGCAAGACGAAGCCTTGCCCTTGCGCATGCAGTACACCGGTCCGGTCTTCCGCTACGAAAAGCCGCAACAGAATCGCTATCGCCAATTCACCATGACCGGCGCGGAACTGCTGGGCGCGAGCGGCGCCATGGCCGATGCCGAGCTGCTGCATCTTGCCTGCAGCGGGCTGGAGCAGCTTGGCGTCAGCGATTACGAGCTCGTGATTGGCCATAGCGGCCTGCTGGAATCCTATCTGCAAAAGCTGGGACTGCGCAAGCAGCTGCTCAATTTTCTGCTGCGTAACATGGAAAACCTGCGCAAGCGCGGCCTGCCGCAGGTTGTTGAGTCGCTGCGGGCCATTTTCCCAGAATTCCAGCTGAATGCTGACGATGATGCGCTGGAGATGGCCGCGGACGAAGCCGGCGGCGATCATTTGATCATGGCCCTGCGCGAAATGACCGACGCCGAAGCGCGCCAGGCGATCACCGACCTGTTAAGCAGTCTCAATATCCGTATCGACACCAACCGCGACGAAGGCGAGGTGATCGACCGCCTGCTGCGCAAAATCCGCGAAGCTGATCAGGCTCCCAAGCTGCGCAGCGCCCTGGATTATATGGAGCGGCTGGGTCAACTGCGTGGCGCGCCGGCGCATGTCCTGCCGCGGGCGCGGGCGCTGGCGGCC
This sequence comes from Chloroflexota bacterium, assembly GCA_011523545.1. Lineage (GTDB taxonomy): Bacteria > Chloroflexota > Anaerolineae > Aggregatilineales > Phototrophicaceae > UBA6055. The sequence continues at coordinate 32,129 of WTGN01000009.1, forward strand.
GAATTCGACCTCGATCCGCGGATGATTTCCGGCCTGGAAGCGACCCTGGATCGCATGGCGGATTGCGTTCAGCTCCGCGGCGAAATCGCGCTTGACCTGGGCTTGAACCGCGGCTTGCATTATTACACCGGCTTGATATTCGAGATTCATTGCCCCACGCCCACAGGCGAAGCGGTTCAAGTTTGTGGCGGCGGGCGCTATGACCGACTGATAAGCATCCTGGGCGGGGGCGCGGCGACGCCGGCGGCGGGCTTCGCCTACGGTGTCGAGCGTATCGCGCGCTTGCTTAATGCCGGGGGAAGCGCGAGCCAGCATCGTCTTGATGCCTACTTGATCCCGGTGACGGAAGCGGACCGGGCGGCCTGCCAGCAAATCGCCAAGGCGCTGCGCGCAGGCGAGGCGGCGGTGGCGCTGAGCATCGACGGGCGCAGCCTCCGCCGCAGCTTGAAGCAGGCCGATCGCTTGGGCGCGGCGCTGGTGATCATCCTTGGCGAGGCGGAGCGAGAGCGGGGTTCCGCCATCCTGCGTGATATGCGCAGCCATCAAGAATGGCAAGTGGCGCTCGCCGAATTGCCGAACCGGGTCCAGGCGCTTTTGAGCGCGGATGCAGCGCGATGAACGCGGATAATCTAATCATTGCCCTGCCGAGCAAAGGGCAACTGGGCGACAAGGCGGACAATTTTCTGGGGCGGGCGGGCTTGCAGATTTACAAGCCGAATCGCCGCCAATATACCGCCAGCATCCCCAGCTTGCCGCTTTCAGAAGTCGTCTATCAGCGCCCGCGCGATATCCTCAGCAAAGTCGAGGAAGGGCGCGCCGATATCGGCATCACCGGGCTGGATATTGTTCTGGAGCACAGTGAAGATTCCGCCGACGTCATGGTGATTGACCGGCTTGGTTTCGGCAAATGCGAGTTGCTGCTGGCCGCGCCCGATTCCTGGATTGACGTCACCTCAATCGCCGACCTGGCCGATTTGAGCTTGCGCTTTTCTGAGCGCGGGGACCAACTGCGCATCGCTACAAAGTACAACAACGTGGTCAAGAGTTTTCTATACCGGCAGGGCATTTCGCATTTCTTGCTGGTTCATGCCGAGGGCGCGCTGGAAGCGGCGCCGCGCATGGGTTACGCTGATTTGATCGCCGATCTGTCGGAGACGGGCACGACCCTGCGCGAGAATCATCTGCGGCCGCTGGATGGCGGGCGGATCATCGCTTCGGAAGCGGTCCTGATCGGCAGCCGCCGGACCTTGCGCCAATCGTCCGCCAAGCAGGAAACGCTGCGGGAAATGCTGGAATTGGTCGAAGCGCATCGGCGCGCCCGCCAGTTTGTGTCACTGCGCGCCAATATCGCCGGCGATTCGGTGCAAGATGTGCAGCGGCGCATACTGGCAAACCCGGCCCTGAGCGGCAGCAAAGGACCCGGCGTCGTGGCGGTCGCCAGCCCGCCCGGGTCGGCGCGGCGCTGGTTCGAGACTAATCTGCTGGTGCGCTCACATCTGATTCACAAGACCATGCAGCATCTGCGGGCGCTGGGCGGGACGGACATCATCGTCACCCGCCCCAATTATGTCTTCGACGAAAAGTCGGAGACCTTTGACCGCTTCGAACGCCTGCTCCATTCGGGCGAGGGATAGAGGTGACAGCGTGAAGATTGGCATCATCAATCCGGGCGCGATGGGCATTTCAATTGCGGCGTCGGCGCGGACGGCCGGCCATGACGTCTATTGGGCAGCGTCGGGGCGGAGCGCGGCCACCACCCAGCGCGCCAAAGCGCAGAACTTGCGCGCGGTCGGCACTATCGCTGAGCTTTGCGCGGTCTGCGAGGTGATGCTCTGCATCTGCCCGCCACATGCGGCGGAAGCGGTCGCCCGGGCTGTCGTCGGGGCCGGGTTTCGCGGACTCTATTGTGATGGCAACGCGATCGCGCCTAAGCAAGCGCAAGCGATCGGCGAATCGCTCGAAGCGGCGGGCGTCGGCTTCGTGGACGGCAGCATCATCGGGCCGCCCGCCTGGAAAACTGGCAGCACTCGCTTCTATTTGTCCGGCCCGGCGGCGGCGCGGATAGCGGCTCTCTTCGCGGGGACGGTTACTGAAGCGGTCGTGATCGGCGAAGCGGTCGGCAAAGCGTCGGCGCTGAAGATGGTATTCGCCGCCCAGACCAAAGGCTTCACCGCCTTGCTGTCCGCGATTCAAGGCGCGGCCGAACAACTCGGTGTCCGCGAAGACCTCGATCGCGAGTGGGCGCGGCGCGATCCCGATGTGGCGGAGCAGCGCGTCAACCAGGTGCGCAATGTCACCGGCAAGGCCTGGCGCTTTGCCGGCGAGATGCAGGAGATCGCCGCCACCTTTGAGGCGGCCGGGATGCCGCCCGGCTTCTTCGAGGCGGCGCATGAAATCTATCAGCGGATGGCGCGTTTCAAAGACGCGGAAGACACGCCGGAGTTGGATGACGTTCTGGAAGCGCTAACCAGTTAGCAGCGCAGCGCCTCAATCAACTCGGGCAGGCCAGCGAAGACAAAATCCGGCTTAATTTCACTGCAACAAAGGCTTGCTTCCGTTTCGACGCCCGTCATCACTAGCGCCGTGTTGATGCCAAGGGCTTGGGCGCCGGCGATGTCGGTCCCGATGCGGTCGCCAATCATCAGGGTCTCTTCTGGGCGGGCGCCGATTTGACGCAGGGCCGCCTCGAACATGCCGCGTTTTGGCTTGCCGATGATGGTTGGGGGCTGGCCCGTCGCCGCTTCAATCATGGCGATGACGCTGCCCGCGCCCGGCACCAGCCCCTCCGGCGCCGGAAATGATGGATCGGGATTTGTGCCGATAAAGCGCGCGCCAGCACGAATGAGCAGGGTCGCCGTCCGCGCCTTGTCATAAGTGAGATCAAAGTCGATGCCACAGACGACGACTTCCGCTTTCGACTCGACTAAGTTAAATCCGGCATCGCGAAGCATGCGCTTCAAGCCTGCGCCGCCCACAACGAAGATGTCCGCGCCGGCTGGATACTGCGTCTTCAGGTAGCTGACGGTTGCCGTGCCGCTGGTCACGATATGATGAGGCTGAACCCGGTTCACGCCCATCGCCGCCAGCTTGTCGACA
>WTGN01000077.1 GCA_011523545.1 Chloroflexota bacterium
GTCGGATGCCCGCCATCTCTATGGCGGGCATCCGACGAGTCAGGGAGGGGGAGCTGCTATATGGCGGGCTGCGCGGTGTTTTGCGTGAGCGGCGACGTTGTTGTGCGCGCGTCCACTAGCGCGTAACGATCAGCCGTTGTACAAATAGGATAGAGCATCAATCTCCCTATAGGAGCGTATCATGGCGAGAACGCCGATCATTGCCGGCAACTGGAAGATGAACAAGACACCGGACGAGGCCGTCGCTTTCGTCCGCGAATTGACGCCGAAGCTTCGCCCCCACGCGAATGTTGAGCGGGTCGTCGCCCCTACATTTCTGGCGCTGGCTTCAGTGGCGGCTGAACTTAAAGACTCGCCGGTCAAGCTGGCGGCGCAAGACGGCCATTGGGATGCCAGCGGCGCCTATACATCGCAGGTGTCGGTATCCATGCTGCGCCCCTATGTTGACTACATTATCATCGGGCATTCAGAGTGCCGGGCATATCTGAACGAGACCGACGCCAATGTGAATCTCAAAGCGAAGGCGATACTGGACAGTGGTCGTAAACCGATCATCGCGGTGGGTGAAAGCCTGGCCCAGAATGAAGCGGGCGAGACCGTATCTTTTGTCCGCTCGCAAGTGAGCGCGGCGCTTGTCGGCATTTCGCCGGCGCAAATGGGCGATGTCGTCATCGCCTACGAACCGATTTGGGCGATCGGCACCGGCAAAAGCGCCAGCGGCGAATTGGCGGAGGGAATCATCAAGACGGCTGTTCGCGAGACTGTGGAAGACTTGTATGGCGGCGACATCGCGAAGGCCATGCGCATTCAATACGGCGGCAGCGTGAAGCCGGGCAACATGGAAGAATACATGGCGCAGCCGAATATTGATGGCGCCTTGGTCGGCGGCGCATCGCTGGATGTTGAGGACTTTGCCGCCCTGGTCGAAATCGCCGCCCGTGTGAAGGGACCCTGATTCTGCGCCTGCTCGATTTCCTCGCCCTGGTCCTGGCGTTGGGCCCGTTGCTCGCGCTGTTTCGTCACATCGAGCGCTGGCTGCATCAACACATATTCAAAGTCGGCTGGCTGTTGACGAACAACTACCAAATCACCACCGTTCTCTACTACATCGTTTTCCTGCCCGGCATTCTGCTCCACGAAGCGACGCTATGGCTGGCGGCTGGATTGCTCAATGTTCGGGCGAAGCGGGCGATTCAATTCCCCGAGCAGCAAGAAATCGGCGAACTTCGGCTTAACTTCATCCGAGTGTCGGCGCAGACGGGCCAAATCAAGCTGACGATGATAAAGCTGGCGCCGCTCCTCGCCGGCATCGCCGCGCTTTGGGCCATCTCCGGGCATGTTCTGAATCTGGATCAGTTTGCCGCTGCCGCCGCAATGGGCACGATCGATGGTCTGGCGCTGGCCGTCTCGCAGTTGCTGAGGTCGGCTGACTTCTGGCTTTGGTTTTATCTGGCGTTTACGGTCGCCAACACGATGTTCCCGGAATTGCCGAAGAAGCTGAGCGCCGGGCAATTGGCGCGCTTGGCGATGTCTGCCGCTGGGTGCCTCATGCTTATCTGGTGGCTGGGCAGCGCGCTCGACCCGTCCATCGCGCTAGGCGTCGAGAGCTTAATTGGAAATCTGGCGCTGGTCACTGTACAAATCATCATCATGAATGTCGTCTGCGTCATCGTATTGGGCGCGGCGGAATCCCTGATTGAGCGCGCCACCGGCAAGAGCGCCGCTTTCGCCGATGGGGTGATGATCACCATGACGCGGGCTGAAGCGCGGGAACATACAGCGGCGCAGGCGGAAGCGCGGCGGGCCGCCCGCCAGGCTCAGCCAGCCCAAAGCAAGTCCGATATCATCAAATCGGTCTATGACTTGAAACTGCCGATACCCGGACCGCCGGGCCGAGAGCCTGTCAGCCGAAGTGTGGTCGCCGTTGTCAATGTTGATGATGACGCGGTCGCCTCGGCGCCGGAAAAGCAAGCCGCCTCCAAAATTGCCCAGCCGTCGGCAGCGCCGGCAATCCATGTTGAGGGCCAGCCACAAGATCGCTTGGCCGCGAGCGCCCCGACGCAAAGCATCAAACCGGCGAGTACTCCCGCGATAGGTCCGCTGGTTGACTCAAGCTCAGTGCCCCCGGCGGCGCCCGACGGCGAGCACGCGCCTTTCAGCCGTCCCTTCGTTGAGGGGGAGTCGGCGCGCAATCGCGTCGACAGCGGCGGAGAGGATGACCTTGGGCTGGCGGAGGCCGGTGGCTTTCCACGGCCCTTCAGCTTGAAGACCCGGCCGAATACCGAAGAAGCCACTGAAAGCGCCAAGACTGCGGACCGCTAAAATGAGCGGCTTGCCAATGGCGAGGCTGCGCCGCGCGCCAAAAACCTCCACTCGCGCTCGAGACCTGAAAAGGAACATAGTCCGCGGGCCAGCTTAGACGAAATCAGTGATGAATCGCTGGATGACGAGGACTTCTACCTGGATGACGAGGACATATTCGACGATGAGCGCTCATCATCTTGAAGCGCTGATATCCGCCCCACGGCGACGAACCCGGTCGCGATGCAGAGGAGCATGAAGGCAAAGGCGATGAATTTGAACATCTGGCTCGTGGTCACCAAAGTCAAAAAGCCAAAAAAGGCGCAGATGGAGTAATAGCAGAGCGCGATCTGGCGTGGGCTGAAGATGCCATTATCCAGCAGGCGGAAATGCAGGTGCCCGCGGTCGCCGCGAAACGGATTGTTGCCATGCCGGATGCGGTTGAGGATCTGCCAGCCCAGGTCCATCAGCGGCAGACCCATCACCAGCAGTATCGTCGCCATCTTCGCGCCGCCGATGATGCTCAGCGTACCAAGCGCGTAGCCGAGGAACCAGGCGCTCCCGCCCATGTAAATGCGAGCCGGATACCAGTTGTAGATCAGGAAACCAGTCAGGGCGCCGGCCAAAGCCAGGGGCAGCAGGCTGACGCTCGTCTGCGGCGGTTCGAGGCGCACGGCGCTATTGAGAAAGAGCACAATGGCGGCGATCAACGCGACGCCGCCCGCCAGACCGTCTGAGCCGTCGACGAGATTGACCGTATTCATCATCAGCACCAGCCAGAATAGCGTCAGCGTCACGGTCACAACTGGCGACCACTCGCCGGTCTGGGCGCCGGTAAACGGGTTATTGAAGAAGGCGATGAAGATTTGAAAGATGATGGCGATCGCTGATGTGAAGATCTGGCCTAGAAAGATCTGAAACCAGTTCAAGCCGCGGAAATCATCAAGGACGCCGAGGAGAAAAATCACCGTGCCGCCAATGGTTAACCCGGCCAGGCGAAAGACTTCGTAAGGATCCTGACGCTCAATCGGGAGGAATTGCGCCACGATTATGGCGACCGTGAAGCCCAGGAAAATCGCCATGCCGCCCAGCTTGGGCATGGCCGCGCGTTCCTGGCGCCGCCCGCCGGGCGTCGATGTGAGGCCATAGCGGAAGCTGAACGCGCGCGCCAGCGGCGCCACCAAAAGCGCAGTCGCCAGCGCGGTGTTGAATACGATGACAAAGGCGTACAGTCTTAGCATCAGGTCCCAAACATGCGGTCGCCGGCGTCGCCCAGGCCGGGAACGATGAACCCGATATCGTTGAGGCGCTCGTCCAGCTCCGCCACATGAATCGGCACATCCGGATGGGCGGCGGAGAGCGCCTCGACGCCTTCGGGCGCCGCCAAAATGCCGAGGAATTTGATGCGCCGCGCGCCCCAGCGCTTCAGGATATTGACGGTGGCAATGGCGGAGCCGCCGGTCGCCAACATCGGGTCAAGCACCAGGCATACTTGCACGGTCGGCTCATCCGGCAGCTTGTTGTAATATTCAACCGGGCGCAATGATGCTTCGTCGCGGTACAAACCAATGTGCCAGACTTGCACCGCGGGCAGCAGCTCCTGAATGCCATCGACTAGGCCCAGGCCAGCACGCAGTATTGGCACCAGGCCGATGATCTCGCTCGCCTCCCAGCCTTCGGCGTCACCCATCGGCGTATTGACGGTGGCCGGTTTCAGTTGTAGATCGCGCGTCGCTTCGTAACAGAGCAGCAGCGCCAGCTCGCGCGCCAGCTCGCGAAACTTGCGATGATCGGTCGATGTGTCGCGCAGCAGCGTCAGCTTGTGCTTGACCAGCGGGTGGGAGGAAACGTGCAAGCGCATAAGCGCCCCTTTCTGCCATGCTTGAACTTGGCCGGGATGCCCTGCCCCTGATTCTATAAAGCGAGGATTGAAACCGCAATCCACTCGTCTATACTGGCACTTAATCGTGGGGAAATCGAACGAATAAATCATGTCCCAGGATCGGCGCGTCGTCAGCGGCCAACCGAAAAAATCCGACCGAGACAATATCGCCTTGCGCCCGCAGCGCCTGGCCGATGTGGTTGGCCAGGACCGCGTGCGCGAGAATTTGAGCATCATCATTGACGCCGCCGCCGCCCGCGAGGAGGCGATTGACCACATCTTATTTTACGGGCCTCCGGGCTTGGGCAAGACCTCGCTGGCTTACGTGATCGCCAATGAAGTCGGGGCCAACATTCGCGTCACGGCTGGCCCCGCCATTGAGCGCGCCGGCGATCTCGCCGCAATCCTGACCCACTTGAAAATGGGCGACATCCTCTTCATAGACGAAGTGCATCGCTTGGGCAAGGCGGTCGAAGAAATCTTGTACCCGGCGATGGAAGATTTTGTGCTCGATATTGTGATCGGCAAAGGGCCGGCGGCAAAGACCCTTCGGCTCAACCTGCCGCGCTTTACCGTGATTGGCGCGACGACGCGGTTGGCTTTGCTGGCTTCGCCTTTGCGGGACCGCTTCGGCGCGCGCTTTCGGCTTGACTTTTACGAGCCGGAGGCCATCGAGCGCATCGTGCTGCGTGCCGCGCAGCTGCTCAATGTGGAGATCCGAGCAGAGGCGGCGGTCGAGATAGCCCGGCGCGCCCGCGGAACGCCCCGTGTGGGCTTGCGGCTGCTGCGGCGTGTGCGGGATTATGCCGAAGCGCGCGCGGACGGCGTCATCACGATGCCGGTCACGCAGGAAGCGCTGAAGCTGATGGAGATCGATCATCTGGGTTTGGACGATATCGACCGACGCATCCTGACGACAATCATTGAGAAGTTCAATGGCGGTCCCGTCGGCCTGGATACGATCGGCGCCTCCATCAGCGAAGACAGCGCCACCATCATGGATGTCTACGAGCCCTACCTGATTCAACTCGGTTTCATTGATCGCACGCCGCGCGGCCGCACCTGCACCATGCACGCCTATCATCACCTCGGCATCGACTACACCGAAGATCCCGCGGACGGTCGGCAGCGCCTCCTATGAAACTCAGCGATTTCGACTACGATTTGCCAGCGTCATTCATCGCGCAGACGCCGGCCGAGCCGAGAGATTCAGCCAAACTTCTGCACCTGGATCGTGAAACGGGCGTGCTGTCGCACCGTGTGTTCACGGATATTCTCGATCTGTTGGCGGCGAACGATGTTCTCGTGCTCAACAATACGCGGGTCATGCCGGCTCGTTTGGCGGCGCGCAAGACAACGGGCGGAAAAGTGGAAATCCTCTTGTTGAAGCGCCTGGGCGAGCGCCGCTGGCTGGCGTTGGCCGGGGGCAGAAACGTGCGCGCCGGCATTCGCTTGCTCATCCCGGGCAGCGACCTGACTTGTGAAGTCGTCGAAGAATTAGAGAAGTCCCAGCGCCTGTTAGATTTCAGCCGGCCCATCGAAGATGTCCTGGCTTGCCACGGTGAAGTGCCGCTGCCGCCCTACATTCACTCAGCGCCGCCGGACCGCGAGCGCTACCAGACGGTGTACAGCGAGATTGAAGGCTCGGCGGCGGCGCCAACCGCAGGCCTGCATTTCACGCCTGATATGCTCCGCCAGCTCAAGCGCATGGGCGTCAAACTGGCGACATGCACTTTGCGCATCGGGCTGGACACGTTTCAGCCGGTGTCTGTCGAGCGGGTCTGCGATCACAAAATCCAGAGCGAGCAGGCGACGCTGGACCGAGCCAATGCTGCGATCATCAATGAGGCAAAACGCGCCGGCGGGCGGATCATCGCGGTTGGCACGACATCGGCGCGCACCCTTGAGACGGCCGCCATCCTGAGCGCGGGCGGCTGCCTGAGCAACCCGTCTGGGTCTGCCGACAAAGGGGACTGCTTCCCGCTTGGCGCAATTGAGCTGGACACAAGTCTGTTCATATATCCGGGATATTGCTGGCGCGCCGTCGACGCCATGATCACCAACTTTCACCTGCCGCGCTCCACGCTGCTGATGATGCTCAGCGCTTTCGTCGGCCGCGAGACCCTGCTCAAGGCTTATGAAGAGGCGAAAAGGATGAACTACCGCTTTTATTCCTTCGGCGACGCCATGTTCATCAGCTGAGGGCCTGGCGAAATCTCGCGCTTGACTGCGACCGGAATTGTCATCTAAAATGTGTGACGCCCTGCCGGTTGAAGTGGGGTATTTTAGTGTAAAGCCAATTTTCCCCGCGTACGGAGCCCGCGGCGGCTTCTGTGGCGGAAAAGCGAAGTGAAGGTTGGAGCGAAGAATCATGTATGCAATCATCCGAAGTGGCGGCAAACAGTACCGCGCTGAAGTTGGCGCGACGATAGACGTCGATCGCCTGCCCCAGGATATCGGCGATTCGATCGAGATTGCCGATGTGCTCCTGGTTGCGGACGGCGTCGATGCGCGCATCGGCCAACCGCGCGTCGATGGCGCCTTGGTCCGGGCGACAGTGGTCGAACAATTCCGCGGCAAGAAGATCATCGTGTACAAATATCGTCAGCGCACCAGCTACCGCCGCAAACTGGGCCATCGACAGCACTACACGCGGCTCCGCATCGACGATATTCAAGTTTAGGCAGTGCTGGAGGAGAGGGCTCACAATGGCGCATAAAAAAGGCGGCGGCTCGTCAAGCAACGGGCGCGACAGTAACTCCAAGCGGCTCGGCGTCAAGAATTATGGCGGCGAATACGTGATACCTGGCAACATCATCGTCCGCCAGCGCGGGAGCAAATTTCACCCGGGCGAGGGCGTGGGCATGGGCAAGGATTACACGATCTTTGCGACGCGCGCCGGCTTCGTAACCTTTGAACGGATACGCGGCCGCAAGGGGCAGAAACGAATTTCCGTTCATACGACGCAGCCGGAAGCCGGTCAAGCGGTCAACTGACTTAGCGGCAAAAGTCATTTGCGCTACTCGAGAGAGCCGCAAATGCGCGGAGGAATGCCATGAAACAAGCTATCCATCCCGCCTGGCATGAAACGCCGGTGCGCTGCATGACCTGCGGCACCACCTGGACGACGGGCTCGACGGTCGAATCGCTGACGGTCGAAATTTGCTCAAATTGTCATCCATTCTATACCGGCGAGCAGCGCATCGTCGATACGGAAGGGCGCGTCGACAAGTTCATGAAGCGCTTGCAGCAGCGCGATGAGATTCGTACCGCCCTCGACAACGCCGCCGCCGACCGCACGCCGCTGGATCTGCCAATCACCGAACTTGATATCGGCGCGCGCTACACCAATATCCTGGAAGACAACGGAATCAAGATTGTTTCGGACGTGCTCGATCGCCTGGGCGATGAGGATGACGACAACAGCATTCTGGCCATTCAGGGCATCGGGCGCAAAGTGGTCAGCGATATGCGAAAGAATTTGCGCGCGCGCGGTTATCAGCTCAGCCATTAAGCCGCCACAGGGAAAGCGGTCCGCCGGCGCATCCGCCCTGGACTGGCTTGCCTCAGGCTCACATCCAGAGCAACTTAAATTCGCGCGTCCCGCCTCACCGGTGACCCAGGAAACAGGACCTTGAACCATCATGCAGGCCGCATTGAAGTCATTTGCGGCAGTATGTTCTGCGGCAAGACGGAAGAGTTGATCCGCCGCGTCCGCCGGGCGATCATCGCGCGGCAGAAGGTCAAGGTCTTCAAACCGGAGTTGGATGACCGTTACGGCATCCAGCGCATCACGAGCCACACCGGTCAATCCGTCGACGCCAGGCCGGTGGCCTCTTCCGGCGATATTCTCGAGCTGGCCAATGGCGAGTCCACCGTTGTCGCGATAGACGAGGCGCAATTCTTTGATGATGGGATTGTGGCGGTGGCGCAGCGCCTGGCGGAAGATTTCGATATTCGTGTCATCATCGCCGGGCTGGATATGGATTTCCGCGGCGAACCCTTTGGCGCCATGCCGCGCTTGCTAAGCATTGCGGAAGATGTGACCAAGCTGCAGGCGATTTGCGTTGTCTGCGGCGAGCCGGCCAGCCGCACGCAGCGCCTGGTCAACGGACGCCCGGCGGCTTATGACGACCCGATCATTCTCGTCGGCGCGCAAGAATCCTACGAGGCGCGCTGCCGTCAGCATCATGATGTGCCGCCGGCCACCAACTGAACGTCGGCGCGATACACCGGTGAGGAGCGCGGGCGAGTCACCGCCTCGCCCCTACGACCTTAGTTGAGGAGACCGGGAATCTCTTCCGGATTGGCGGCGACGCGCGCCCCAGCGGCTTCGAGCGCCAGAATCTTCTCTTCCGCTGAGCCCTCGCCCCCGTCTACGATAGCGCCGGCATGGCCCATGCGCTTGCCCGGCGGCGCGCTGCGGCCAGCCACAAATGCGGCGACCGGCTTGGTCATCGAATTCTTGATGAAGTCAGCAGCGGCGATCTCCGCGCTCCCGCCGATCTCACCCAGCAGCGCCACTTTTTCCGTCTCGGGATCGTTCTCAAACATCTCCAAGATATCAACAAATGTGGTGCCGATGACGGGATCGCCGCCGATGCCCACAATTGTCGACATGCCGATGCCGGCATTCTTCATCGCGAAGCCGACTTCATAAGTCAGCGTGCCGCTCTTGGAGACGACGCCGACATTGCCCGCTGTCGCCACCATCGCCGGAATGATGCCGACTTTAGCCTGCCCCGGTGTCATGACGCCCGGGCAGTTGGGTCCAATCAAGCGCGTGCCGCGGCGCCGGCAAAAGGCGAGCACCTTCATCATATCGGCGACCGGGATATGCTCGGTCAGGCAGATCACCAGCTTGACGCCGGCGTCGGCCGCCTCCATCAGCGCATCCGCGGCGAAACGCGCCGGCACTGTCACGAGGCTGACATCGGCGTTGGTCGTTTCCACCGCCATGCGCATGGTATCAAAGACCGGCTTGCCCTCGAACCACTCGCCGCCTTTGCCCGGCGTGACGCCGCCGACGACATCGGTACCGTACTCCATCATCAGCCTGGCGTGGAACGCGCCCTGCCGCCCGGTGATGCCCTGCACCAAAACACGCGCCGACTTGTCGATGAGAATTGACATATCAGCCCCCCTCCTTCACCGCGGCAACCGCCCGCTGCGCCGCCTCGGTCAGTGTCTCTGCGCTGATTAGATTGGGTATGCGCGCGTCGTCTATCAACTTGTTGCCCTCGGCCGCATTGGTGCCTTGCAGCCGAATGACCATGGGCACATCCGGCTTCACTTCGTTGTAGGCGGTCAGTATGCCGCGCGCCACTTCATCACAGCGCGTGATGCCGCCGAAGATATTGAAGAGTACGCATTTGACGTTTTCGTCCGAGAGTATGATGCGCAGCGCGGCGGCCACCTGCCCGGGCGACGCGCCCCCGCCGATATCCAGAAAGTTCGCCGGCCCAATGCCATCGGCGTCGCCATATAACTTGGTCATGTCCATCGAGGTCATCGCCAGGCCGGCGCCGTTAACCATGCAGCCGATCTGCCCATCAAGCTTGATATAGGTGATGCCCGCTTCGCGCGCCTGCCGTTCAGAGTCGGGTTCGCCGCTTGTGTCGCGTTCAGCGGTCAAAGCCGGCTGCCGGTAGAGGGCGTTGTCATCGATGATCACTTTGCCGTCGACCGCGAGCAATTCGCCCTGCCCGGTTAAGACGAGGGGATTGATCTCGGCCAATTCGGCATCGCGCTCGCTGTAGCACAGATACAAGCTGCTCAAAATCTTGCCGAAAGCCCGCCACTGCGCGCGTGGCATGCCCATGGCGCTGGCGATGAAGGTCTTCTGAAAATCTTGCAGTCCCAAGATGGGATCGACGTGCTCGCGAATAATGGCATCCGGGCGCTCACGGCTCAGCTCCTCAATATCCATGCCGCCTTCCATCGAGGTGATGATGAGCGGTTTGCCTGCGCCGCGATCATTGGTGATGGCCAGATAGATTTCCTGCTTGATATCGACGCCGGGGTCAACGAGGACGCGCTCGACGGTGAGGCCCTTGATGTTCATTCCGATGATGTTCTCGGCGTGCTGCCGCGCCTCTTCGGCGTCACGCGCCAGTTTCACGCCGCCGGCCTTCCCGCGTCCGCCGACATGCACCTGCGCCTTAACGACAGCAATGCCGCCAATCTCGCTCGCAATGTCATAGACCTCGGCCGGGCTCGCGGCGACTTGCCCTTGAGGTATCGGAATGCCATAATCTCGAAACAAGAACTTGGATTGATATTCATGCAGCTTCAAAAGCGTCGACCTCCATTCACAGGCGGGCGGGAGCCATGATCGACTCCGGCAAAGTATCGCGAATATGGAACCGCGTTCGGGTTCAGGATGTTAGCTATCTGATATCGGAATCATGCAGCGCCCCGGCGCCTGCACCGGCAAGATTCAGCCCGCCGAAATCAGCCGGCAACACAGGACACTTCATAGCGCCTTGGCGCAAACGCCGCTAGATTACGACATACTCGGCGTTATCTCAAGTGAGAATCATCCCGTGTGGAATGCCCGCATATTCCTTTGTGCGTGATTCCAATTCTGAGTAGACTAGATGAAAGCGCGAAGAGAAATGATCCACGTCTTACGGCTAAGGGAGAAGGCGATGAAGAATCGATCGGCGATTTTTTTCATCTCGTCGTTATTGCTAATGATGACGGTTGCGTTCAGCCAGGACACTACAGTAAACAACTTGCTGGAGAACGGCAACTTTGAAGGCAATTTTGTAGACCTGGAAGGCGAAGATCCCCGGAATGTCGCCGAATCTTGGACGCCCTGGCATGTGCCCGCCGGCGCAACCAGCCCCTCCTTCGCCAATCATGACCCGAATTATGATGAAGAAACAGACAGAATCCGCCTTGATGAAGAGGGCAAAGCGCAGAAATATTTCACGCTCTTCGCCACACACCAGGGCGGCATCTATCAAGAGGTGGATTCGCTGACCAGCGGCACAACTTATCGCTTCAGCATTTATGCCTACGTCTGGTCCTCCAGCTTTGAAGACACCGAAGTTAGCGAAGATCCCGGCTTTGTCGTGGTTAGAGTCGGCATTGACCCCAACGGCGGCACGGACGGTACGAGCGAGGATATCATCTGGTCGACGGCGGCGACCTTTTTCTACGACGCCTACCGCCAGTATGCCGTCATCGCGACCGCGGAAAGCTCAACCATTACCGTATTTGTTGAATCCACGGTGGGTGAGCCGCGGGCGAACAACTACATATATTTGGACGACGCCGTCTTGGAGGTCGCTAGCGAAACGGTCGTCATTGAACAGACACCGACCTCAGAATTAAATGCTGAGCTGGGCAATGCGGACACAGACACGCCCACACCGACGCCGACGATGACAGCCACGCCGACAGCGACGCATACGCCAGACAGTGACCCTGGGGCGGGCAATGGTCAGCAAGAGCAGCCTCCAGTGCTGGAAGATACAGCAACACCGACCCCGACCGCGACCGCCACGGCGACAGTCACGCCTACGTTGACGCCGACGACGGCGCCAACTGATGACGCCGACGATGCGATCGCGCGAGGTGAATTTTCGGAAACAATTGTGCATGTCGTCGTCGACGGCGATACGGTCAGCGGGCTGGCGCTACAGTATGACAGCACAGTCGACGCCATCAAAAGGGCAAATGAACTGGACCCGTCCGGCTTGATCGTGGTCGGGCAGCGGCTCATCATTCCGATCAACTTGCCGCCGACGGCAACGCCAGACGGTGCTACACCCAGCGAGACGCCAACGGCCGCGCCCACCTTGACGCCGACGCCAACGCATTCGCCTTCGCCAACGTCCACACCGACGCCGACGGCGACGCCGATCACTTATCAGATTCAGCCGGGCGATACATTGGTCGATATCGCCGCCTTGTACGACACTACAGTAGACTTGCTGGTCGAAACCAACAATATCGACAATCGGCATCAAATAGATGTCGGTCAAGTGCTGCTGATTCCCACTGCAATCCCGCCAACGCCGACAGCAACGCCCATACCAACCGCCACTCTCGCGCCTACCGATGAACCTCCGGAAGAGGATGACAGTTCTGAGCCGACAACAGGCACATCGTACACTATTTACGTCGTGCAAGCGGGGGACACGCTTGACGAGATCGCGAGAGACCACAACACCACCGTCAATGCGATCGTGCAGTTAAATGGCATCACCAACCCAAGCCGCATAGACCCCGGCCAGGAACTGAAGATTCCGTCCGCCGGCGGTACGTCAAACGGCCAGCAAGGCGGAGAATCCGTCCCGACGGCGACGAGCACGCCGGCGCCGACGCCAACGCCCCTCCCAACAAGCATTCCGATAACTTATACTGTGCAGCCGGGAGACACGCTGGGCGGTATCGCCGCGGTATATGGCGTAAGCATTGTGGAATTGGCTCAGGTCAACGGCATCGTAGATTATGATCGGCTAAGCGTCGGTCAGATTCTCGTAATCCCCAACTGAGCCGACGCCCGGCGACGGTCGGAATCGAGTTGACTTCGGTAGAAGTCAGGCTTCGTTTTCCGCCCGGCCCGTATTAACAGGAAGCCGAGGCCATAACTTGAAACGGTACTTCAGGGCATGGGCCCTCGCCATTGTATTGTGCGTCATTTTGATTGGGAACGGCGCCGGGGCGCAAGAATCGACCGGTTCGGCCCTATCTGTCCACGTGGTGCAGCGTGGGGAGAATCTATTCAGAATTGCGCTGCAATACGGCCTGTTCGCGGAGGATCTCGCCAAGGCGAATGGAATCAGCGACAGCGACGCCATAGCGATTGGTCAACGGTTGATCATACCGCTGGCCGTCGAACCGATTCAACCGCTGCAAAGCCACACTGTTTCGGCCGGAGAGTCGCTGGCCAGCATCGCCGCTGCCTATGACAAAACCATCGCTGACTTGATGACATTGAACGACTTGACATCGGCCGATGTCATATACGTCGGCCAGGTCTTGACAATAGAATCGGGGAGTGCCGCAGTCGATGCGACGCAGGCGGAAAGTCCGCCTGAGCTGGTCCCGACAGCTGACACGGGCGCCGGCCAGCGGCACTCCTTTTCTCGCGTCGGTGATCTGCCCGCTGATTTTGTACATGTCGTGCAATCCGGCGAGACCCTATCCGCGATAGGGCTGCGTTACAACCAGACCATAAATGCGCTGGCCCAAGCCAACGGTCTGCTGGATCCAAGTTTTCTCAGCATTGGCCAGCGATTGATCGTGCCGGGGATTCAACTGCCGCGTTTGACGCTGCCCTCGCCGGCGGCGGTTACATCCTTCACAATTGATCCGCTAGTTTTCGAGGCGGGGCGCAGTGGACGAATTGAGTTATTGACCAGCGAGCCGGTCGTGGTCAGCGGCCAGTTCCTCGGGCGCGAACTTGTGGTGATTGAGCGCGACGCAGGCCGGCGGCACAATATGCTCATCGGCATTCCGATGTTCACCGACATGAATGTCTACCCGCTCACGCTTCAGGTGCGGGACCAGTCGGGCCAGTCAAGCGCCGTTTCCGCCACCTTGCAGGTCATTTCAGGCGGATACGGACGCCAGCAGATCACAATCAACGACAGCGAACTGCTGGCGCCGGCGGTGGAAGAGGCCGAGATTGCCCTGATAAGGCGCTTGACCGAGCGCTTCACCTCGCTGCAATCGTGGTCGAATTCGCTGAGCTTGCCCGCCGCCGCGCCCATCAACGCGGTGTTTGGCACGCTGCGTTCGTACAATGGCAGCCCCTTTGATCGTTATCATGGCGGCGTCGACTTCGCTGGCGCGCCTGGCACTTCGGTGTTGGCCGCGGCAGACGGCACAGTTGTCATGGTCGACCGCCTGCAAATCCGCGGGATCACCACCCTAATCGACCACGGCTGGGGCTTGTACACGCTCTATGCGCACCAAGACGAAACCCTGGTGGAAACGGGCGCTGCTGTGGCCGGCGGCCAAGTGATAGGCGCTATTGGATCAACCGGCCGCAGTACCGGACCGCACCTTCACTGGGAAGCCTGGCTCAACGGCGTCAATGTAGACCCCATGCAATGGGTGCAGGAAGTTTTCCCCTAAGTAGCGGACAGCGCAGGACGCCGACACGACGCTTAGCTGGCGTAGGCGCCGTCCAGCGCTTCAAAGTCGGTGAAGAGAAAATGGTCGTGGTAATAATGAATCCAGAGGAAGGACAGAATCGCCGTATAGTAGGCGATATCGAAATGACTGTTGCCGTCGATGCCCGGCCGAACAATGCCCGCCAAGACATAAACCAGGGCAAAGATCACTGCGGACCCGACCAGCAGCGCCGCGCTGAAGCCGTATAAGGCGCGAGCGTCTTTTGTGCGCCGGCTGAACCGCGCGACAAGGGGCGCGTTCTCTTCAAGCTCCCCCGCCAGTTGCCGAATCTTAATGATATAAAATGTGATCGCCAGGTATTGAAATGAATGCCAGGTGTTTAACCCTTGGAAAGCCGTGTCCAAATTGGGCAGGAGCGGCGTACAAAAGGCTACCAGCACGGTGAGCGAAATGAAGGCGAACTTGGGTATGTTGAGTATGCCGTGATAATACTCGTAGATGCTCTTGACCAGGTAAGACGCCAGCGCAGCGCCGAATACAAGAGTTACCAGAACGAAGAACCAGGGGTTGTCCGGCTGCTGAAACAGATCGGGGATCGCTTCGCCCAGATCGTTTTGTCCGATTTCAAAGACGCCCTGGCTGATCTTCCACATGGCGACCGGGAAAAGGCTCGTCAGAACAATCGCGTAATCAATGAGGCGGGACAGCGGGCTCAGCGCGCTGCGGCGGACGAATTTCGCCTCCTTATGATTGTAAAGCTCAACGATATACGTCACTTGATGCAAAACATGCAGGGAAGCCCAGAAGAAGAAGAATGTGAGCATGAGGCTCATATTCAGAAAGGCGAGCGAAATCACCAGAATCGGAATGATAATTGAAGAGCGCACCAGCGTCGGGTAGCGCTCCTTGAAGCGCTCGTCGAGGCCCGTGCGCAAAAAGGTTGACATCATGTGCGGCCCGCCGATGGCAACCGCCACAAAGGTGTTGACCAGGTTGCGGCTGATGTCGTCTTCAAGCCCCGCCTCGATGCCGAACAAATACAGGAGATAGGGCAGCGGCACCACCACCACGCTAAGTGTGATGAAGAATAAATCCCAGCGCCGATTGCGCAGCCAGTAGTTGCCCTTGTCTATTTCGGCTGCGTATAATTCTGCGTTGCTCAGCGTGACCGCCGAGGTGACCATAGCCTAATCTCCGACCTGCTTAGCTAGCCAGATTATACTAGAATTTATTTAGCAACGCAAAGTAAATTTCCGAATTTACAATGTTCTGATGAAGGGGTAGTCAAGGAATGAAACCGAACCATTGGCAGAAGCGCGTCGGATTGGCGGCGCAGGTTTCCGGCGCGTTCAAGTAGAGGAAGGCGAAGCCGGCGCCGGCCAGCCCGATGGCGACGAGCAGCGCGCAGCCGCACCAGGCAACCGGGCCGCCCTGCACGATTTCCGCCACAATCTCGATTAAGCCCATAATCACATCGAATAGACCGCTAAGCGCCTGCAAGATAAAGCCGATGACGACAAACACGACGCAGAGCAAGGCACAACCGACTGCAATTAAGGGAACATGCGCTGGATCTATGTTTTGCAGCAACTCCATCGGATCTCTCCGTCAGCGAAACCAGTCGCCCTACCGGGTCGGCGAGCAACCTTCGCCGGAAGTATTGCTTAGCTCCCAAGCTGCCTCCGGCGTTTGACGCGCATAGCAATCGCAATAGCTGACATTCTGGTTGCCACCACTGTACTGCCAAAGCAAGAAACGCACCGCCGTTTCGACGCAGAGGGTCAAGCCAGCGGGTTGGCCAGTTGCGATCCGCGATGTTTCGATGCGCAGCCCGCGATCGTCCCTTTCGCTTATCAACGAGAGCAATAGCAGCGGATGGGCGTGCGCTTGTGGGATGTCGCCATGTTCGAGTCTAATCTCGCCGTTGGCCGCCAGGTAAAAGAGGGCGCAGGGCGTCATCAGGAGCGTGAACCAGAGCAGCAGCGCCAGGCCGCATCCGAACCGGCGGGCTCGGCTCCGTCTTTTGGCGAGCGCGGGAGCTTCGCCCAGCGCTGGCTGCTCCAAGTTTGTCTTGTCCGCTGGTTCAGTCATGTTGCAAGCAATCGATCATTTTCAAGCCGGCGCCCAAGACAGGAGGCTGGCGCCGTCTTATTTCACGCCGAAGGTGATACGCATGGATGCGGTTACGGCTGGGTTCGGACAAGGCTTCCGCCGCTATTCTCCTGTTAGCGCTAATCATGTCAGCCATCTCGAATGCGGAGCACGATTTTGTCGCATGCGTCATAGCTCACGTGGGCATGGTAGGGTGGCTGGTCATCGTCCATTTCAAGAAGCCGCGGGAGCAGCGCCGGCAGGTCTTCTACCAGGTCCAAGTCCTGTATTCGCTCCTTTGCAATCCACTCGAGTTTGCCTTCGGCGCAATCTTCGCTTATCACGCGCGTATCGCTGAGGGCGGTATAGACGAACAAGATGATGCCGGTTTCACCGCCGGCGTCGATATTGTGGATGCCGCGCAGGCGCAGTGAATGGACTTGCAGACCGCTTTCTTCTTCAATCTCGCGCAGGGCGGCGCTGTAGGGGTCTTCATCGCGTTCAATATGCCCGCCCAGGCCATTGTACTGATTGGGGAAGACGCGCCTGTGAGCGGCTCGCTTCATGAGCAGCACATCGTCGCCGTTAATGACAAAGCAGAGCGTCCGCGGCAGCGTCAGCCAACGATCGCTCGTGAAGTCCGCGCCCTGCTCTTCCGCCCCCATGCGCGCGCGCTCCTGCCCAATCGGGAGTGGTGAATAACGTGGATACACCCCACTTGGCGAATACAAGACAGGTTTTTAACCACAGAGAACACAGAGGGCACAGAGTTATCTTGTTTGCCTGGCGTGGTTTTCGCGCCCTCTGAATTCACCACTTCCGCGATATTGGCGCATTTGCGCGAATTGCGCAAATGGATTCGTCGGTGGCGCAAATGCTCAATCGCTCTGCCGGCAAGCATTTCAGGTCATGAGCAGGCAGGAATCGCGTTTGCATGGCGGATAGATTTTCGCGCAATCCAGCCAGCGTGGATGGACCGATTGGATGAACGTTTACAGGATAGCGCTGCCTGAAGAAGCATTGGCGACCGAATGTTCATGCGAGTACATTATTTGGCGAATACAACACAGGGTCTTTTAACCACAGAGGACACAGAGGGCACAGAGTTTTCTTGTTTGCCTGGCGTGGTTTTCATGTCCTCTGAATTCACCACTCCCCCCTATCCGCACATTTGCCCGCTGCTCACGTTCATGTTACGCTATGCGCGCACATAGAGCCATTGTACTAGGTATTGCGATGAATTCGAATCCGGTGAGCGCGCCGCCGCCAAACTTGCGTATCGTGCGCGTCGAAGATGTACGGCCGCATGAAAAAGGCGATGTCCAGAGGTCGCAGCCTTTGACGGAGCGCCTGAGGCGGGCGGAACACTTCACCAATCCGCCGGTCGTCGCCGAGATCGCCCAAGACAATTATGTGCTGATGGATGGCTCGAACCGTCACGTTTCGCTGCAGACCTTGGGATTCAAGCATATTCTGGTGCAAATTGCCGATTACGAATCGGATTGCGTTGAGCTCGGCGTCTGGCAGCATATTGTCGCCGATTGGGATTCTCAGCGATTTATGAAAAACCTGGAAGCCATGGATAATATCGTCTTGAAGGAAGGTTGGAATGCCAAGGCGGTGGCGCATGCGCTGCTGCGCGATGGACCGGTTTATAGCATTCACGCCGGCGTCGACAGCCTGAAAGAGCGCAACGCGACGCTGCGCCAGGTCGTCGAATCATATCACAATAACGCCGCGTTATACCGCAGTCCGCTGACGGACCCCGGGCTCATCTGGACTTTATTCCCCAGCGGCGTCGCCTTGGTGATGTTTCCACCTTATCAGCCGCAGGATATCATCGACGCGGCGCTGCAAAAGGCTTACTTGCCGCCGGGCGTCAGCCGGCACATGATCCACGGCCGCGCTTTGAATCTCAACTTTCCGATGGAGGGCTTGCGCTCGGAGATGTCACTGGCGGAGAAGAATCAGCGCCTGCAGGACTGGCTGCGCGAACAATATGGGCGGCGCAGCGTCCGCTATTATGCCGAAGCGACTTATCATTTTGACGAGTGACCGACGATGACCGCCTTAGCAGACGCGCTGCTCCGCCAAGCCAGGCTGATTAGCGACGAACGAGATTATCGGATGCTGCGCTTGCCGCCGCAGGCCATCACCCTCGCTGCCGGCGTCCTGGCGGAGCTCGGCCAGGCATTTGCCGCCTTGATCGTGGATAAGGACGAGGTGACGCTTATTCTGCCGGAGGAGGCGATTTCGTTCTTTGATTCACGCCTGCGCCGGGCGGCAGTGAGCGAGCAGACTTATCGTCTCATAACGCTTGACGTGCAGCTCGATCCCGACCTGGTCGGTTTCATCGCGCGCATCGCCGAAATTTTGGCGGCAGAAGGCATTCCGCTTTTGAGCGTCGCCGCTTATTCACGCGATCACATTCTGGTGCCGGCGCAGGATTTCGACAAGGCGATGCAGGCATTGCACCAGTATCAAAAGGAAAGCGTTACGGCATGGAAATAAACTTGTTCAACGACGCCAGCTTGGCGCCGCAGCCCAAAAGCAAGATCCGGATTGAGGAATTCCATGTCAGCCCGTATGCCGACCGGTTTCGCGTCAAGGTGAATCTCAAGCTGACGCCCTTTCTGGAGCGCCCTAATCTGGTAATTACCGCGCGCCGGTCGGATGGCCTGCAGGTGAGCGACCTGGATGTTATCGCGACAATGCATTACGAGAATGAGTTCACCATGCATATCCGCGGGGTGGAGGACCCGGCCGGCGCCTACTCGCTGAGCGCTGAACTCTATTACGAAACGCGCGACCCACCGCAAGATTCCCGCCGGGTCGACTTTGTAATCCCGGCCGAAGATGCTTAGCGATGGCTGTATCCATTACTTATCCGGTGGCGCGGCAGATCGCCGACCATGCGGAAGCGGAAGCGCCCAAAGAAGCCTGCGGATTGCTCGCGGGCGAGTCCAATCATATCGCGGCGGCCTACCCGCTACGAAATATGGCGACGGCGCCCGAGACCCAGTTTCAAGTGGACCCGCAGGAACAGCTGCGCGCGCTCAAGGCGATTGACGCCGCCGAGTTCAACTGGCTGGGCGTATACCACTCTCATCCCCGGTCCGCGCCGATACCGTCGGAAGCGGACATACGGGACTGCGCCGACGCCGGCCTGCTGCATCTGATCGTCTCGCTTGAGCGGGCCACACCACAACTGAAGCTGTGGCGCCTGGATCAATTTTCGGTGACACCAATCGATCTGTGCTATGACAAGGTCGACCAGCCGGCCCCAGACCGACCGCTGGCGACGTCGCAGCAAGCGGCTGTCATCATCGTCGGCATGGTCGCGCTGCTGATTATTCTGCTCATATCTGTTAGCCTGCTGCCTCCCGCGCCCGACATCATGCCCGCGCCCTAAGCAATCGAGGATGGCGGACGTGGACATTCTTCTGGTTGCGCTGCTCGGTCTGTTGCTGGGCGGCGTCGTCAATGCGCTGGCCGACGATCTGCCCGCCGGGCGGCGGCTCGGCCTGCCCAGGTATCCCGACGGGGGCCGACGACCGCTGGCCGCCTGGTTAGGGATAAGCGCCTTCGCGCTTGGTTTGCGACGCGCGCCGCCTGTTGCGCCCCCGTCCGCGAAAACTGATGCTGGCTGTCACGCGCTGACATGGCGCTATCCGCTGGTTGAGCTGGCGCTAGCCATATTGATGGCATTGACCTATGCCGCGGCGCGCGGCAGGCCATCGCTTCCCGCCGAAAAGATGCTGATCTGGCAGGCTTTGATCATCTTGTTTGTCCTGATAGCTGTCGTTGACATTGAACATCGGCGGATACCGGTTGCGCCGATGCTCGTCACCGTCCTGGTCGTAATCTTCGGGGCTGGCGCCGCTGGCCAACCCACACCCTCCTTCGCTTCAATGTTGGCTGGCGCTCTTTGCGCCGGGCTGGTGTTTTCGCTCGTGTACCTGGGCGGCCGGCTGTTCGGGCGTCTGGCGGCGCGCTTCTGGCGGCGGCGCCCGGCGGACACGGTCTTCGGCCTCGGCGATGTCTACTTGATGACAATCGGCGGCTTGATTGTCGGCTTCCCGCAGGTGTTGGCGGCCATGCTGCTGGCCGTTTTCAGCGCCGGTTTCCTGGCGCTGCTCGTTCTCGCTCGCTATGCTTTTATCATTCGCCAGTACAAAGCCTTTGCCATACTGCCGTATGGACCCTGCATTCTGGCTTCAACCTTTGCCGTGTTGATACTGCATGACCCGATCAGCCAATTGTTCAACTGGTAACGTGACAAATTCATACGCATGGCGCGTTCTTTTGCCGGCGCTGGTCATCCTGCTGCTCTCGGCCTTCTTGTTGCGGACCTCGCAGCTCGCCGCCTTCCCGCCGGGCGTGAGCAATGATGAAGCCAAAAACCTGATAGATGCCGCTCATATCGCGCAGGCGGGCAGCGTCCCCCTGTATGAAGATGGAACGCGCCCCGACCCCTTTTATCAATTCAACGGCTGGCTTAGCTCCTTGCTCTTCGGCAATACGGTCTGGGCATTTCGCTTTGCATCCGCCCTGTGGGGCTTTCTTACGCTGCCCGCCGTTTATTGGGCGAGCCGTCAATGCTTCGCCGACGAACCTGTTCAGCTGCGTAATCTGGCCGCTCTGCTTGCCGTTGTGGTCGTCTCGACATCGCTGGGGCATATCACGGTGAGCAGGAGCCTTTATCGCGCGGTTCCGCTCACCTGCTTTGTCGTCATGGCCCTTGGCTTCCTGTGCAAGGCGCTGCTCGGATACAGCATGAAAGATTTCATCGCCGGCGGCTGCTTCATCGCCTTGGGCATTTACACCTATACCAGCGCCTTGATCGTCCCTCTCATATACGCGCTGATTTTTGTGTCACTTCTATGCTTTCAACGGGCTAAATTGCGGCGTTGGCTGCCCGGCCTTCTGGCAAGCGGCGCCATACTGCTGCTGTTGACGGCGCCGGTCGCCTATCTATTGCTGACCCAGCCCAGCGCTTTGTTGGCGCGCGCCGGCGATGTCGCGGCAGCGCAGGACGCCGACATGATTCAAAGCATCGGGAAAATGCTGCGCCAGTTCGTCGTCCAGGGCGATGGCAACCCACAATACAATGTTGCTGACGCCCCTTTGATCGATCCCCTGGTCACGCCTCTCTTTGTTCTTGGCATCGGTTATTTCGTATTTCGCTACCGGCGACCGCAATCTGCGGTCATTCTTGGGCTGCTCTTGCTGAGCGCGATACCGGCGCTGCTGAGCAATGAAATCCCGCACGGTTTGCGCATTTATGGCGTCTTCGCCATCATTCCGATCGTCGCCGGCGCGGGCCTCTTTCCGGTCGTTCACTTGCTCGGTCGGCTCGGCATTTCCGTCAAGGCGGCGATAGTTCTGCTTCTGATCGCGGAAATCTGCCTGTTCGCGGCGCTCAGTTCGCTGGCCTGGTCTAGCTATTTCGGCTACTGGGATGAAGCGCGCGGGGAGGGACGCAGCTGGCGGATATACGACCGCGATCTCTTGCTGGAAGAGTGGTTCTTCCGTACGGACCGCGTTTTTCTCATCGACTGGATCCAGGCGCAAGAGCATGCTGTGCTCGTGCCGATTGAAGAACTGAACGCGCCGGCGCAACGGGCGCTGTTAATGTCCCGCTTTCCGATCACTTGGGCTGAAGCTGGGCCGGTCGAATTGGCTGCGGATACGCTAGTTGTCATTCCCTGGTCGCTAGAGCGCGGCGCCTTTCTTGACGATTCGACGCATTTCGCCCTGCTTGAGGGCGGTATAATCCGCTTGCTGCCTCCGCTGACGCATGACGCTCAGGCGAGCTTGCGGCTCAAGCGGCCCGAGGCGCAAGCACTGCGCTCTCCGGCTGGCAGCATACCGGTCCTGGCAAAATACTTCGCGCTTGAATCGGATCATCAGCTTGCTTTCAATCAGCCTGCTAAAGCTGAAGAGCCTGTTGCACGATTCAATGAAGAATTGGAGCTTCTGGGCTGGCATGGACCAGACTCGATAAGCGGGCCGGGCGCCTACAGCTACACGCTTGATTTCGCCGTCAACCGCTCGGTAAGCCATCGCTATGGGGCCTTCCTGCAGCTGCACACCCCCCAATGGCAATCGCTGGCCGGCGAAGATCGCTTGCTCTATCGCTGGCTCTATCCGACGCTTTTATGGACGCCCAATGCGGTCACTACGGTCGAGTTTGCGCTGGATCTGACCAGCGATCTGGCGCCCGGGGCTTATCGGCTCGCTGCCGGCGCTTGGCATGTCAACGGCGGATTGATGAAGGCGGAGAGCTTCGTCGGCGAGGAGATTCCGACCGCAGCCAGCATAGGCTGGGTCAAGGTCCCGCAGCGGAGCGCGCCAGCGATACCGCCTTCCGCGCTCAAGGCGGACGTGACATTCGGCGACGCGTTTCGTCTGACGCATTTTCATGTGAGCGCTGCTACCGCGGATTTCATAGAAATCACCTTGTATTGGACTGCTCGCGTTGACCGCCCGGCGATAGACGCCACGGTTTTCGTCCATGCGCAAGATGAGACCGGCGCGCTGGCGGCGCAGAGCGACATGCGGCCCTGGAATGGCCAATACCCGACCTTCATTTGGGATGCCGGGGAGTTGGTAGCCACGGAGCATCGGCTTGTGCTGTCAAATAAGAATGACATCAGCCTCTTTGCCGGGATGTATTCTCAACCCGGAGCAACCCGGCTGAAGGCGACGCAGGAGTATGAACGCCTGCCCGGTGATCGCGCGGCATTGGGCAAACTGGCTGAGCTGCTGCCGGAGGACTAGCAGCGCTTAGCCGGCTTGGACAGCGCCAGCGGCGACGGGCAAGGCCTCCGGCACTGCGATCACGCCACCGCCAAGGCAGACATCGCCATCGTAGACGACTGCCGCTTGTCCCGGCGTGATGTCCCGTTGCGGCTCGTCAAATGTGACGCGCATTTGCCCTTCCCCAAGCGGCTGAACCAGCGCATCTTTTGCCTGAGCCCGGTAGCGAATCTTGACCTCGGCGCGGAAGGCTTCCGTCGGCGCAACGCCGCTGACCCAATTGACGCGCTCGGCCAGCAACTGGTCGCGCCCGAGCTCGTCCCGCGTGCCGACGACCAGAGCGTTCGCGAATGAATTCATCGCCAGCACGTAGAGCGGCTCGCTGTATGAAATGCCAAGCCCCTTTCGCTGGCCGATGGTGTAATTGGCCAGGCCTTTGTGTTCGCCCAAGAGCTCCCCACTGCTGGTTAGAATCGGGCCCGGCGCCATCACATCCGGCGCGTGCAGTTGCAAGAAATCACGATAATCGTTGTTGCCCAGAAAGCAAAGATCCTGGCTGTCCTTCCGATTGGCGACATCCAGACCCAACTCCCCGGCCATGCGGCGCACCTCCGCCTTGGGATATTCGCCAACCGGAAACAGCGTTCGCGATAGTTGTTCCTGCCCCATCACGCTGAGGATGTAGCTCTGGTCCTTGCCCGGGTCCAGCCCTTTGCGCAGCTGCCAGCCGCCTTCGGGGCTCTCCGCGATGCGCGCATAATGGCCGGTGGCCAAATAATCAGCGTCAAGCGCTATCGCATGACGCAGCAGCCAATCAAAGCGGATATGGCGATTGCACTCGAGGCAGGGGTTGGGGGTGAATCCAGCGCGGTGCCCGTCGATGAAATACTGCACCACGCGATCATGGAAGACATCTTTGCTGTCAAGCGCATAGAACGGGATGCCAAGTTTATCGGCGATACGCCGCGCGTCGCGCATTTGATCGGGCGTGCAGCAGCGGTTGTGCTCGGCGCCGCCCATCGATTCATCCGACCACAAGCGCATCATCATGCCGACGACATCGTAGCCCGCGCGCACAAGCAGAGCGGCCGCGACTGAACTGTCGACGCCGCCGCTCATGGCGACGAGCACCCGGCTGTCCTTCTTGCTCATGTCGCCAGCGCTCGCTTCAGTGCGCGCAGCTTACTCGCCGCATTCGTCAGGACATCCAGCGCATAATCAATGTCCGCGGCGGTGGTATGCCTGCCGACTGACAGGCGCAAGCCGCATTTGGCCTCGGCGGGATTGAATCCCAGGGCCAGCAGGACTGCCGCCGGTTCGGGATCCCCTGTCTTGCAGGCTGATCCGCTGCTGGCGGCGATACCGTTAATGTCCAGGTGCATCAGCAGCGCGTTGGCGTCAATGCCGGGCAGCACAAAACTGGCGTGAGACGGCAGGCGTTCCACCGGATGCCCGCTTAGTTTGGCGCCGTCGATTCGAGATAAGATGCCCTCTACAAGTCGTTCGCGCAGCGCCTGAAAATGAGCCAGCCGCGCGTCCGCCTCCGCATAAGCCAACTCCAGCGCTTTGGCCAAGCCCACAATGAGAGCGGTGTTATGGGTGCCGGCGCGCAAGCCGTTTTCGTGGCCGCCGCCCGTCGACACGCTTGTCAAGTCAATGCCGTCTCTGACGTAGAGCAGGCCGACCCCTTTGGGTCCGTAGAACTTGTGCGCCGACAGGCTCAGCATATCGACGCCCAGCTCCTCGACATCAAGTGTCAGCTGCCCGCCGGCCTGGACCGCATCGCTATGAAACAAGACATCATGCTCGCGCGCAATCGCGGCGAGGCAAGGCAGATCATTCACGCTCCCCACTTCGTTGTTGGCATAGATAACGCTGGCGAGCGCCGCCCCCTCATGACACGCGTCAGCAAAGCGATCGGGCTCGACATTGCCATATTCGTCCACCGGTACGATGACCGTTTCGATAGCCATCAGGTCGCCGAGCTGCCTGACAGTATTCAAGACCGCCGCGTGCTCAACGGGCGATGTAATCAAGCGCATGGCTTTGCCCTGCCGCCGCGCCAGCCAGGCCGCGCCCCGTATCGCCAAATTGTCGCTCTCCGATCCGCAGCCGGTGAACACAATTTCGGAAGGCCGACAGTTCAATATCCGCGCCACAGTCGCGCGGGCGTCTTCAATTGCGCTTTCGCTCCGGCGGCCTTGTCGGTGGCTTGAAGTCGAGTTGCCGTAAACTTCGCTGAAATATGGCAGCATTGCCTCAAGCACACGCGGATCAACTGGCGTCGATGCTGAATAATCGAGGTATACGTCTCGCCTGCCTGTCATTGTGTTTCTCCCGCGCCGCCGTGACGCAAGATGCCGCTTCGCAAAAGCGCGCACGCGTCTGAAGCTGCCTATGTTGTTCATTCTAAAACAGACCAGGGTCGTTCATCAATAAGCAGGCTTGATTGCGCCGCGCGAGCGCCAAGCGATTGCAGGTATAATTGACCCTGTTCATGTACTATGATACCCACACATTCCAGCATAGCATCCCGAACCGAAGCTCATCGTCCGCCCGTATCTGGAGGCGCCTTAACATGCCAGTGATTGCCAAGGTGCAAGGCCGCGAGGTTCTTGATTCCCGCGGCACCCCAACCGTAGAAGTCGATATCCATCTGTCGAATGGCGTGATGGGCCGCGCGATCGTGCCCAGCGGCGCGTCCACGGGCGAGCACGAAGCCCTCGAGATGCGAGACGGCGACAAGGCGCGTTATCTTGGGAAAGGTGTCTTGAAGGCTGTGGCTGCGGTGAATGACAGTATCGGGCCGGAACTTCTCGGCCTGCCGCCCTTTGATCAGAAGGCCCTGGATGAGTTGATGCTGGAGCTTGATGGCAGCCCGACCAAGAGCCGGCTGGGCGCCAACGCGATCCTGGGCGTGTCGATGGCTCTGGCGCATGCGGCGGCGAACAGCCTGGGCCAGCCGCTCTACGCCTACCTGGGCGGCATCCACGCCCATCAGCTGCCCACGCCGATGATGAACATCATGAATGGCGGCAAACATGCGCTCGGCAGCACCGATTTTCAGGAGTTCATGGTGATGCCGGTGGGCGCGCCAAGTTTTCGCGAGGCGCTGCGCTGGGGCACGGAGATCTACCATCAGCTGAAAGATGTCTTGCATGACCGGGGCTATCAAACCACAGTCGGCGACGAAGGCGGTTTCGCGCCAAGCCTGGGCAGCAACCAGGCCGCCCTTGATGTGATCATGGAAGCTATCGATAAGGCGGGTTATCGCGCCGGCGAAGATATCTTTATCGCGCTTGATCCGGCGGCGTCCGAAATCTACCAGGACGGGGTCTACAATCTGGAAATAGAAGGACGCCAACTGAGCGGTGAGGAGATGGTCGATTTCTGGAGCGATTGGTGCGCCCGTTATCCCATCATCTCGATCGAGGACGGGCTGGACGAAAACGACTGGGATAACTGGTCAAGGTTGGTCGCCCAAATTGGCGACCGGGTGCAAATCGTGGGGGATGATCTTCTGGTGACCAACGTCGACAAAGTAAAGCGGGCGATAAAAGAAAAGGCGGCTAATTCGCTGCTATTCAAAGTCAACCAGATTGGCACCTTGACCGAGGCATTCGCGGCCGGGCAACTGGCCCAGCGGCACAACATGACCGTGGTGACCAGCCATCGCAGCGGCGAAACAGAAGACAATACGATCGCGGATATCGCTGTCGCTATGAACAGCGGACAGATCAAAACCGGCGCGCCCGCCCGGACGGACAGAACGGCGAAATTCAATCAGTTGCTGCGTATTGAAGAGCGGCTTGGCGGCGCCGCCCGATACGCCGGCAAAGCGGCATTCACCAACCTGAATCGCGATGTAGAATAAAGGCGATGCTCTCGTCTGCGGTCTGCCCGGCGGGCGGATGACAAGCTGATTGAGTTGCAAGAGGAAACGCGCGTGCGCCTCAGTTTGGATAGCAAACATACCAAAATCGTAGCGACCATCGGCCCCGCGTCGCGAGATCCCGATGTTCTGCGCGCCATGATCCGCGCTGGCATGAATGTCGCCCGCATCAACTTCTCACATGGCGACCACAAAACACACGGAGAAACCATCGACGACATTCGGCGGCTGGCTGCCGAAGAAGATACGGTCGTCGCTGTACTTTGCGATATTCAAGGGCCCAAGATTCGAATTGGCGAAGTGCGGGCTGAGCCGATGATGCTTGAAATCGGTGACCGCATCACGCTCACGCTGGAGGAGATCGTTGGCGGCAACGGCATCGTCTCGCTGCCGCATCCCGAATTCCTCCGCGACATTGAGGCCGGCGCCACGCTGCTGCTGGATGACGGCAATCTGCAATTCAGCGTGCATGAGACCGATGGCAGCAATCTCGTTTGTGAGGTCGTCGTCGGCGGCCCTCTGAAATCGCGCAAAGGGGTATCGGCGCCGAATGCTCGTCTGACGCTGTCGGCAATCACCGACAAAGACCGCGAAGACATCGAATTTGCCTTGGCGAAGGATTGCGATTATATGGCGATGTCCTTCGTCCGCTCGGCGGCTGACATCCGCGAATTGCAAGGCCTGATGCGACAGATTGGCAGGCGGGCCGCCGTCATCGCCAAGATTGAAATGGGTGAGGCGCTGGAGAATATCGAGGAGATCATCTCTGTCTGCGACGGCATCATGGTAGCCCGTGGCGACCTCGGCATCGAAACGCCGGCCGAAGAAGTGCCATTCCACCAGAAGCGCATCATCAAGCTGTGCAATGTGGCGGCAAAGCCTGTCATCACCGCGACGCAGATGCTGGAATCGATGACGGAGAATCCGCGACCGACGCGGGCCGAAGCCAGCGATGTTTATAATGCGATCCTGGATGGAACGGACGCGATCATGCTCAGCGCGGAAAGCGCTAGCGGCGCCTACCCGGTACGCGCGGTCGAAGTTATGAGCGAGATCGCGAACATTGCCGAGCAGAACATCGCATATCAAAACGCCGCGCCGGCTGAAGACGAGGACAGCGGCGAACTGAGCGCGGACATTTCGGCCGCCATCAGCAAGGCGACCACGGCGATATCACAGGCGCTCAGCCCGGCGGCCATCGTAACAACGACTATGACAGGTAATACGACGCGGCGCGTCGCGAAAGAGCGCCCCGGCACGCCGATCCTCTGCATGACCCCGAACACGAAGACCCAGCGACGCATGGCGCTTGTATGGGGCGTCACCTCCCTGCAGGTTCAGGAATTCACCACCATCGACGAGATGATCAGCATCATCGTGCGTACAGCGCATGAAAAGCGGCTGGTCGAGCGCGGCGATCGGCTAGTTATCATCGCCGGCGTCCCCTTCGGCATCGATGCACAAACAAATCTGGTCAAGATCCACACCGTCGGCGAGGAAGGCGAGATTTAGCGCGCCGCGCAGCCGCGTCACTACCGCAACCCCTCACGAGTCTTTCGGGCGAGTCACCGCCTCGCCCCTACGGCTTTCAATATGATTGAAGGCGGAAGAATCGGACAGGGCAATCTATCGGATTTCGGCTATTCGACGTCCTGCGAAGCGACCCACTTCGCATCAATCGGCGCCGGTTCAGACGGTTTCACGTGTCGGGAATTGGTGGCGATGGTGCCGTCTGATGTGTAGTTGACCTGGCTGGTGGTGCAGCGCGGGCAGATATTCCACGGCAGCTCGAGCAGATAATCGCAGTTTACACAGGCCTTTTTGAGACGATGGTGGCAATGCGGGCAAGCCTGCCAATCATGCTGAACCCGCTGGCCGCAAGCCGGGCATGTCGGCCGCTCCTCGATCTCTTGCAGGAGCGCCTCTTCTTCCAGCGAACGTTCATAAGTCTCCGAGAGCGTCGCCCGCGGGCGCAGCAAAATATAGATGAACAGCCCGGGCGCGTTTAGCAGGAAAACAATGATGGCGACGAGCATGTGCGCCAATGGATCGCGCGAGCGGGAGCGCATATCCCGATAAGCCCAAATGATCATGGCCAGCCAGAAGGCAGCCAGCATGACCACTACAAAAACTGTCGCGACCAGCAGGATATCGTCGAAGCCCTCAGGCATGTGTCAGTCTCCCAAGACCATCGTCAGAGCGGTAATTCAGTCGCGCTAGCTGCCGGCAAACGCATCGGACGATTCGACGGCGAGCAACATCATTTCACTCACGACCGCGTCAAATTGGTGACCGGAGGCATAAAACCGGATTGAATTGATGAAGGCTGGATGATCGTCTTCCGGGATTAAGTTAAGCAAGTTGCCGGAATCAAAGGTATACCAGACGGAGGCATTGGTATCGACATGATCCTGCAAACAACTGGAACAGCGTTTCTTGTATGAACTGGCGGCCTGGCCCTCGTAATAGAAGCCGCGGAACCAATTTCTTTTGTTGTCAGGCGGGGAAGCGCTATTGGTGTAATTG
Source organism: Chloroflexota bacterium (assembly GCA_011523545.1). GTDB lineage: Bacteria > Chloroflexota > Anaerolineae > Aggregatilineales > Phototrophicaceae > UBA6055. The sequence goes on from WTGN01000077.1 coordinate 29,550, forward strand.
ATATTCACCATCAGCGGGCATTCGCTGCCCTTTGTGCCGCACAAGCTCAGCGACTGATAATCGAGGCTGAATGTGACAAGCACGCTCAAAGACTCAAAAGCCCGCGCGTCCAGGCCTTCATCGTCGAAGGCCTGAATGCAGGAGATTTCGCCGTGTGTGCTGGCGTTGCTGTAGCGGCGCAGGCCGACGCCCACGCGGCCATCATATTCAACCAGGGAAGAAGACCCGGGCGGAACCTGGCCCGGCAGCCCGCTGCAATCCCAATTCAGCGGTTCGCCCGGCGCGTACATCTGTCCAACTGACGCGCTCTGCAAGCTGAAGCCGCCATGTTTTGAGATGTCCTTCGTCGTGTCAAGCGTTCGGATGCTGCGATTGCCTCTTCTGATAACCAGTTCCTTGCCTGGCGCAATCGGGTTGCGCAGCGCGCGATCGTCGCCAAAAAAGGCGCTGACCTCGCCAGCCAGGTTCAGCACACGGACTTCATCCTCAGACACGGTGAGACGATAGCGACCGTTCGACAGAAACTGGATGTGAATGCCCTTGTCGGTATTCAGGTCGTCGGTGTAAATGTCCATCAAAAAGGGATGCGCGCGCACACCGGTCACCAGCACGTCAAGCTGGCCATTCAGCCGCGAAAACTGCACACGCTGCGGATCCTGGCTCCAATCAAACCGGGGGCGAATAGCGTGGTTAAATGTGACAAAAGTGTTTCCCTGCAGCGTAACAGCGGCCAAGAGCTTGGCGGAGTCGGCATTTGCATCTTCAATATCCCGGAATTGAATTGTCGCCTGCGACAAAGAATCGGTGCTGATACTGGTCACTGTATTGGTCAATTCTTCGCGTTCCCGCTCGACGGTCTCGCGCAAGTCTGCCCCGGTGATGCCCACCGTACCCTTGGCGACGTGCAAGATCGCCGGCATCGGCACCGTTGACCGAAACAGGTAATGATAAACGCCGAAAATGCTGGTGAGCGTCATTGTGCAGAACAGGGCAAAAGCGCCCATGAGCACAATCCAGGCCGTTCGTTCGGGCGCATTCGTGCCGCCAAAACCATACGTCGATTCACTGCTTGTCGCAGCTTCTATGACCTGCTCAGCCTGCTCAGTGATGTCCAATTCTTGAAGACCTGGAATAGTTATGGCTGATTCATTATAACATTCACATCCTGTTTTGTCGCCGCGATATTCGCTATAATGCGGGCAGAGCATCCGGCGGCGGTGAATCGGAGGACGCGCCATTATGTCTGGTCACAGCAAATGGTCGACGATCAAGCGCAAAAAGGGCGCTGAGGACGCCAAGCGGGCGAAAATCTTCACGCGTTTGGGCCGTGACATCATGATTGCCGCGCGTGAGGGCGGCGGCGACGAAAGCGCCAACCCCAAACTCAAGCTGGCCATCGCCAAAGGCCGCGCCGCCAACATGCCCAAAGAGAATATCGAACGCGCGATCAAAAAAGGCACCGGTGAAATCGCCGGCGGCGAGGTCGTCGAAATGCTCTATGAAGGTTATGGGCCGGAAGGCGTCGCCTATATTGTCGAGATCCTCACCGACAACAAAAACCGCGCGCTGGCGGAGATAAAGCATGCCTTCAGCAAATATGCCGGCAGCCTGGCAACGAATGGCGCCGTGATGTGGCAATTCGACCAAAAGGGATTCATAACGCTGAAGGGTGAAGTGGATTTCGACGACCTGTTTATGGAAGCGGCCGAAGCCGGCGCCGATGATGTCCTTGATGAAGATGGCGTCATCGCGGTGTATACAGCCAGAGACAACTTCGCCGCCGTCGAAGCGGCCTTGAGCGCGGCCGGCTATGAATTCGCTGATTGCGAGCTGCGCTGGTTCCCGCAGAACGAAGTGCAGGTTCCAACGGGCAAGGCTTTGCAGAATATGCGCCTGATGGAGCAGTTGGAAGAAGCGGATGATGTGCAGACCGTCGCTTCCAACCTCAACATCACCGATGAATTGTTGGCCGCTTTTAGCGCATAATATGCTCACACTCGGCATAGACCCCGGCACGGCATCGCTCGGTTATGGCTTCGTCAGAGAGCGCGCCGACAGTTCCCTGGAGACGGTGACATACGGCGTCATCCGCACGAACGCCGATACAGCGATGCCCGAACGCTTGAAGCAAATACACGATGAGCTTGCCGCCTTAATCGAGCGTTACCGCCCGGACCGGGCCGCCGTCGAAGAGTTGTTCTTCGCCCGCAACGTCACAACCGCGATCACAGTCGCCCAGGCGCGCGGAGTCGTCTTGCTGGCGCTGCAAAACGCGGGATTGCCCATCGCCGAGTACAAGCCGAACGCGGTCAAACTTTCGATCAGCGGATATGGTGGCGCGGACAAGGCCCAGATGCAGGAGATGGTGCGCATCCTTCTGGCGCTGGAGAAGCGGCCGCGGCCGGACGACGCCGCCGATGCGCTGGCGGTCGCCATTACCGACCTCCATAGTTATCGCCTGACACTCGCCCAGCATTTGTGAGCAAGGCCGCCGCCGATGATTGCGACGCTCGAAGGGACCCTCGCCAGCAAAGCGACCGATCATGTGATCATTGCTTTGGGCGGCATTGGGATCGAAGTCTTTGCGCCATTCAGCACGCTTGAAAAACTGAACTCGGAGCGTGTATTCTTGTTTACGCGCCTGGTGGTTCGGGAAGATTCTTTGACGCTATTCGGCTTCGCGACCGCCGCCGAGCGCGAATTGTTCGATGTATTTCTCAAGATCAGCGGCATCGGGCCCAAGCTCGCGGTTGCCATACTGAGCACCTTAAGCGTGGACAATATTCGCAGCGCCGTCCGCAATGATCGCCCGGAGATCATCAGTCGGGTGCCCGGCATCGGCAAGAAGACGGCGCAGAAGATCGTGCTTGAATTGCAGGACAAGGTGCCGTCAACGCTGGAAGCCATGCCTGCAAGCGCCGATGGTGACAGCAGCGCCGATGTGATGGACGCGCTGACGGCGCTCGGCTACAGTGTCGTTGAAGCGCAGACCGCGATTCAGAACATTCCGCTGGACGCGCCTGACAGCGTTGAAGAGCGCGTCTTGATCGCGCTGCAGAGCCTTGGCGCCTAAGGATTGCCATGCCGGGGCCTTCAGCGAGCAGCCGGCAATAGCAAAGCCTCGACCGAGGGAGGCAGCATGTCTGACAGTTTGATCGGCAAGCGCGTAGAGGTGCTCGACAAAGGCTGGATCGAGTTGGTCGATCTTATGCCGCACCCGGCATCGGATGTGCCTGGCGACCTGGCCATCGTCAATGCGGCGCGCGTCAGCTTCCTCGGCGAGAGCAAGGGACCGGAGCGAGACAAGAGGCTGCTATTCTTTCTGCTGCGGCAGCGCCACACGTCGCCCTTTGAGATGGTCGAATTCAAGTTTCGCGTCCGCGCGCCGCTGGTAACATGGTGGCAATGGGTACGGCACCGCACCTGGAATATGAACGCGCAATCCGGCCGTTACACGCCCTTCCAGGAAAGCGACTTTTATGTGCCCGCTCCCTGGCGCAAACAGAGCGCGGATAACAAGCAGGCCAGCGAAGGCGCGCTTGCGAAGCCGGACAGCCACGACTTGACGCAGAAGCTGCTCGCGCATTATGAAGAAGGATTTCGGCTCTATTCCGAGGCGCTTGAGCGAGGCGTGTCCAAGGAAATGGCGCGCTTGTTTTTGCCCGGCTTCAGCGTTTATTACACCTGGGTGACGAAGATTGACGCGCATAACCTGATGCACTTTTTGCGGCTGCGCATGGCGGGCGACGCGCAGTATGAGATTAGAGCGTACGCGGAAGCCATTTACCAACATTTCTTTAAGGCGGCCCTGCCCTGGACGGCGGAAGCCTTTCAGAAGTACATCCTGGAGTCGGATCAGTAGAACTTAGCTATTCCGGCGTTTCGCATCATAACCCCTCCCCCGGCCCCTCCCCGACGTATCAGGGAGGGGAGTTTCCCAGGCGAGGTCGCGTTATGACGCGGCCAACCTGGCGCCGCCAAGTACACAAGGATTATTTCTGAATATCATCTTCATCCGGTCGATTGATGAGGAAGGCCGAGGAGCGCTCGAAATAATCGCGCATCATGGTGCGGGCCGGTTCTCTGATGCCTGCCACGTCGATTGCCCGCAACATGTGATCAAGCCAGTGATCGCGCGCCTGGCGGTCGATGGCAAAAGGAAAATGCCGCATGCGCAAGCGAGGGTGGCCGCGTTCTTCACTGTAACGTGTTGGGCCACCAAAGAACTGCACCAGAAAGAGAAACAAGCGGCGCTTGGATTCCGCCAGGTCGGCCGGGTACATCGGGCGCAAGACGGCATCACGCTCGACCTGATCATAGAAGGCATCCACCATCTGGCGCAGCTGTTCTTCGCCATCCAGCAAGTCATATACGCTTCGAGGCTTGTAAGTCATATGCGGTTCGTCATCCTTGAGCGCCATAGGTCGCGGGCGTTGCTCTCCGTCCCTGCCAGATCCGCCGCTCTCGCTTGAAACTATGACTTTACATTCATTGCTGCGACAGTACAATCCATGCGTTAACTTCACATGCCAGCAAGGATACCGCGTTTTATGCGACACTACAGGTTTTGGGCGGGCTTGCTCTCGCTTCTAATGTTGATGTCCCTTCCAGCTTTCGCGCAAGGCGCCGAACCGCTCCAGGTCATCGGCTCCGGGATCGTCAATTCCTGGATTGAGGTTCTGGCCGAAGACGGCGCGCAAAGCGCCCTGCAAATCGAATCCGTGGGCACGGCCGCTGGCATAGACGAATTCTGCAACGGCGATGTTGATATCGCGACATCGATTCGCGCAGCGACGTCGGCGGAACGGGCAATTTGCGGCGCGAACGATGTCGTCTTCAGCGAGTTCCTCGTCGGTCATCATATTCTGGCGCTCGCCGCCCATGTGGATGCGCCAGCCGCCTGCCTGACATCGAGTGACTTGAATGAGGCGCTGAAGCCAACGGCGAGCAACCTCTCGGCCGATTGGTCATTCTACGACGCGGACATGGCCGACCTGCCTCTGACGCTTTTCGTCCCGGCTGACGGGCGAATCGATCACATGATTTTGGATTCGCTGGCGGCGGGCGATGGCTTGCGCAAAGATGTGGAGTTGTATGCCGACGCCGGCGCGGCGCTCGCGGCAATCCGCGATACCGAGGGAGCGCTTGGCTTCCTGCCCTGGTCAAGCGGCCTGGCGGGGGATGAGACTATCGCGCTACTGGAATTCTCCGGAAACGACAACGGCGAATGCGCGGCGGCGTCCGTCGAAAGCGTCGAGGACGGCAGCTACGGCGCGGCGCTATCGATGTATTTGCTGGTCAATCGCGCCCGCCTCGGCGGAAACGAGCAGCTGGCGGACTTCATGCGCTTCGTCACCGACGCAGTCAACGCGCCTTTGATCGAGGCAGCCGGCGTCAGCGCTCCAAGCCAAGCAACCTACGAATTGAACGCGCGAGTGCTCGCGGATGAAGAAGCCGCCTCTGGCGACTTGGCTGGATTCGAGATGCCGCCGAGCCTCAGCGGCGGCCTGCAGATAGTTGGCGCCGCCAGCGCCGCTGAAGTGCTTGATCGCGTGGCGGAGTCGCTCAATCAAGGCAACGACAGCCTGGAGATTACGCTGAACTTCCTTGGACGCGCTCATGGGCTGGAGCGGCTCTGCGCGGGCGAGGCTGATATCGCTGTGCTGGACGCGGACTTGACGGGCGGTGAGCTGGATGCCTGCGCCGACAGCGCCATCATCACCAGGCCCGCGAAGTTGGGGACGCAAGCAACCGTCTTGCTGGGAAACGCCGCCGACGCCTATACATCCTGCTTGACCGCGGAGCAAATTGTTAGCATTTGGCGCGCCGAATCCGCCGAAAGCCTGGTCGATTGGTCGATGGTCGATCCGGCCTTTCCGGCCGCGCGCATCACCCTCTTTGGTTTGTCAGTCCTGGACCAACACACCGACATCCTCTTTCAGACCGCCAGGGGGCTAAGGCCGCCGGTGCGCCGTGATACCGAAACGGACTTCGATCCACTGTATCGGGCCGCCGCCGTTGGCAATGTCCCGGGCGCGCTGACCTACATGAACTGGCGTGATTATCAGCGCGTGCTGGCCAACGAGCAGGCGAACATTCAGTTGGTCGCTGTTGATGCCGGCGCCGGCTGCGTGACGCCTTCGCCCACCAGCATACAAGAAGGCAGCTACCCGCTGTCTCGGCCGGCCAGCCTGCTGATCCGCCAGGAATCGCTCGGGGCTATTAACACGCAGGCTTATCTCTGGTCCTTGTACAGCGACGATAGCGGATCAATCCTCGAGCGCGAGGGATTCGTCGGCGCTTCCAGGCAAGACCTTGCCGACGCCCGGCGAGACTTGCAAGGCTGGTTTGCCGAGGCGGATGCCATGTCCTCGGCGGCAACTGCCGAAGACGAGGGCGAGGCTGCAGCCGACGCGCCCGCCGAAACGACCGAAGGCGACAGCGAATAAGCTGCCCTTCCCGCCCATCCCTGCGCGCCAGCTCGCGGCCTCTCGCAATCGCCGGCCGCAATCTATGCTATACTGCTTCTGATTCGCGCGTCGCCCAGATCGGAGACCGGCATGCATGGCGACTTCACCGCTTTTGACCTCGAAACCACGGGATTGGACGCCGCAACCGATGAAATAATTGAAATCGGCATCGCCTGTTTTCGCGACGGCGCGCTCGTTGACCAATACCAGCGTCTGGTGAAACCGTCGGTGCCCATTCCTCCTGAGATAACACAATTGACCGGCATCGATCAAGAAGATGTCGAAGGCGCCCCCAGCATTGAAGAAATTTTGCCTGAGCTTGGCCCATACTTCGGCGGCGCGCCGCTGGTCGCGCACAATGCCGGCTTTGATGTCGCCTTTTTGGGCAAACACTTGCCGCTCGGCGCGAATCTCACCATTGACACATTTGAACTGGCTTCGATCGTGCTGCCGTCGGCGGCGCGCTACAACCTGGGCAGCCTGGCGCGGGAAGCGGGCATCACGCTCGACCGCGCTCACCGCGCCTTTGACGACGCGCTCGCGACCGGCCATCTCTATTGGCAGCTCTGGGAGAAGTTATGTGATTTGCCAACGAGCCTGCTGAGCGAAATCATACAAGCGAGCAGCGGCATGGCCTGGGACTTGCGGGAAGTCTTTCAGGCGGCGCTGGCGGCGGGCTTGCGGCGGAACGGCGCGAGGACAGCGCGCAATCCATTCAAGCCTGCGTCCTCCTTCGCCCCTCCGCTGGATATCGCGCAGGCGGGGCACAGCGCGTTGGCGCCGGCCGCGGTTGACCAGGTCTTCGCCCCGAACGGCGGGCTGGCGAAGGCGCATGCCCGCTTCGAGCAACGCGACCAGCAGCTGCAAATGGCGCAAGACGTGACGCGCGCGCTCAATCATGGCGAGCGCCTGATGATCGAAGCTGGCACCGGCACCGGCAAATCGATCGCCTATCTCCTGCCCGCTGCCCTCTGGGCGCTGTCAAATGGCCAGCGAGTAACAGTCTCGACGCACACGATAAACTTGCAAGAGCAACTGCTGAACAAGGATATCGCCCTGGTCCGTCAGATTGTCGGCGAAGACTTAAGCGCGGCGCTCATGAAAGGGCGCGGCAACTATCTGTGCCCACGGCGCTTGGGTAGGCTGCGGCGGCGCGGGCCGGCGACAGTCGACGAGCTCAGGTCGCTCGCCAAGATTCTCGTCTGGCTTGAGGCCGGCTCATCCGGCGACCGCGGCGAGATCAGCCTGCGGGCGGGCGAATGGGCGGTTTGGTCGCGTTTAAGCGCGCAAGACGAAGATTGCACCACCTATCGCTGCGCCAGCGAAATGGACGGCGCCTGCCCTTATTATCGGGCGCGCAAGAAAGCTGAAGCCGCCCATATCCTGATCACGAATCACGCGCTGTTGATCGCCGACGCCAGGATCGACAATCGCGCCCTGCCAGCCTATTACAACCTCATCGTCGACGAAGCCCATCAGCTTGAAGACGCAATAACCAATGGCTTGAGCCGGCGGATCGACCAGCAGCTGATCATGACGCGCTTGCGCGACCTTGGGAATACAAAGCGCGGCACGCTGGGCGCATTTCTAGCTGAAGCCCGCGACCGCTTTCCCAAGGAAGAAGCCGACAAGCTCGCTGCCTTCATCGTCAACATCAGCGACGCCGTCGAGATGATGAGGGTCCAGGTGCGGCTGTATTTCCGCGCGCTTCACGAATTTGCAAGCGGCCGTAGCGGCGGCGGTCAATACGCCAAGCGTCTGCTGCCCTCGCAGCGGGAATCCGGCAAGTTCGCCCCGGTGAAGTCCGCCTGGACGGGGCTGGCATCTTACTTCCTCGCGGTGACCGACGCCATGGAGCACCTGTGCCAAGCCCTGCCCCACTATGAGAAATACCACATGCCAGACTTCGCCGACCACAACAGTGAAATCAGGGCCATCTGGCGCTCATTGGCCGACCTGCACGAAGCGCTTGAACACTTCACCAACGACCCCGAGGACAACGCGATTTACGCGATAACCCCGGGCGACAGCCCCGACAGGCTGCAAACGCATGTCTCGCCTTTGCATGTCGGTCCCATGATGGAGCAATACCTCAACCAGCGGATGGAGAGCATCATCCTGACCAGCGCGACATTGACGACTCAGGGCAACTTCGATCATATTGCGGAGAGGCTGTACACCGACGACTACCGTTCGGTGGCGCTGGATTCGCCTTTCGACTATCGCCAGTCAACCCTGGTTTACATCCCGCAGGACATGCCCGAGCCTGGCCGGCGCGGCGGCTACCAGCGCATGGTCGAGCGTGGCGTCATTGAGTTGGCCGATGCATTGCAGGGACGGGTGATGGTCCTCTTCACCAGTTACGCTCAATTGCGCGAGACATCACGCGCGGTCACGCCACGCCTCGCCCTCGGCGACATCGTCGTCTACGATCAAAGCTTCGGCGGCAGCCGCGACGTGCTGCTCGAGAGCTTCAAGAAGGCCGAGAAAGCTGTGCTGATGGGCACGCGCAGCTTCTGGCAGGGCGTCGATATTCCGGGCGCCGATCTCAGCGCGCTTGTCATCGCGCGGCTGCCCTTCGCCGTCCCGTCCGACCCGGTTTTTGCCGCGCGCGGGGACACCTACAGCAACGCCTTTGAGGATTATGCCGTGCCCGATGCAATTCTGCGCTTCCGCCAGGGATTCGGCCGTCTAATTCGCAGCCGCAGCGATCGGGGCGTCGTCGCAATCTTTGACAGCCGCGTCATCAGCAAGCGTTACGGCGGCAGTTTTCTTGAATCCCTACCCGATTGCACAGTACAATTCGGCAGCCTGGAAAACCTGCCGCAGGTCGCCTCCAACTGGATTGATGGACCTTGAGCGCTGATTATGAGAACGCCAGCCGGGCGCGAGTGCCCGCATTTCTACGCCGATCACAATCGCCATACGCGGGATATTGAGGAATGCCGGCTGGCCAAGCGCAATCCCGATTCCGAACAGTGGCACCCCAAGGATTGCGTCAAGTGTCCCGTTCCTGATATCGTCCTGGCGAACGCCAGCCCAGACACAAAACTCGTGCTCACCATCCGGGCGGGTTTCCTCGGCTTCATCCGCCGTGTTGAAGTGGAAGCGATCTGCTTGAAGAACGGCGAAAAGGTGGACCCCTACGTCGGCTGCCCGGATGACCACCCCGGGCTCGACATCTTCCGCCAGGCCCTGGAAGGCAGCGATGATTAAGGCCGTCCTGCTCGACCTGGACAATACGCTGCTGCATAATCCCGATCGGCTTTGGGTCGCCGCTTTTCGCGAGCAGTGGGATCGGCACTTCGCCGCGCGCCACGCCATCGAAGGCGCCTCCGCAGCCCTCCGCGTCGCCATTTATCGCCTGACTGGCGAGGGGACCACATACCGCAGCAACGCCGCCGCAATGCTAGACGCGCTGTCGCAAGAGCTGGCGCTGGCAAGAGAGGACCTTTCCGCGGCGATCGCCGACTTCTACGACGGCGCCTACATCTGCCTCAGAACCCACACATCGCCCGTCGCCGGGGCGGCGCAACTGGTGGAGAGCCTGCTCAATCAGAATATGCTGGTCGCGATCGCCACAAATCCCTTGTTCCCGGCGGCCGCTGTCGAAGAGCGCATCGGCTGGGCCGGCTTGAGCGACTTTATACCGGAATTCGCCTTCATCACCCACAGCGAAAATATGCACTTCGCCAAACCGAGCCCGGCTTATTTTGCCGAGGCGGTCGCGCGCGTCGGCGTCGAGCCCGACGAGGCGCTGGTCATTGGCGACAGCTATGTCAACGATATCGCCCCGGCGGAGGCCATTGGCATCCACAGCTGGCAAGTCGGCAGCGATGACGTTCTGGGTGGCATAATCGATCATGTTCGACAGGTCAATTGGCAGGAGGCTTATCATTCGCGTCAGCTGCAAGACAGCATGATTCTGCCGCAATACGGCGGAAACATCGCGGCGCTCTACGGTCTGCTAGCGGAGGTGAAAGCGCATCAGTGGCATCAGCTGCCGGACCCGAATGAATGGTCCATCATACAGATCCTCTGTCATTTGTGGCAGTCGGAGACCAGCGTGCATTTGCAGCGCCTGCAGACCATTTTGGCGCAAGATGATCCATTTATTGCCGCGCCGGCGCCGCCCGGCCCGCATATTCCGCCCTGCCACGACGATGGCCATCATGTGATGCGCTGTTTTCACGATGCGCGTGAGGACACCACCCAGCTCTTGACAGGTTTGGCGCCTCATCAATGGCGGCGCCCGGCCCGGCACAGCATCTTTGGATTGACAAATCTGTTGGAAATGGCGCATTTCACCGCGCAGCACGACCGCCTGCACATCACGCAGCTTTGCCAAACGCTGGGCAAATGCGCCGACTGACTGCTGCTGCCGCGATTCGCCGACGCGCGCCGAATTCTGTTTGACTAATGGCGTACTTACTGTACAATACGTTTAGATAGTTCTGAACTTCACAATAATTGATTTGGAGGACGATATGTCCGGCGCAACAGTCGACCGTGTGGAGCTGAACGACTTGCTTGAGGACGGGCTGGCGGCTGTTGAGCGCGCCATGCTTGCGGTGACGGACAGCGATGTTGACATCTTGCGCGACGCCAGCCGCCATATCCTGGACGCCGGCGGCAAGAGAATCCGGCCCCGCTTGCTGCTGCTCACATATCTGGCGCTTGGCGGGCGCGACGTCGACTACGTCAGCAAGCCGGCTGCCGCCATTGAATTGATGCACACCGCCAGCGTCGTTCACGATGATATTAATGATCATGGCATTCTGCGCCGTGGCCGTCCATCGGTGAACGCGCTCTGGGGGCGGACTTTCGCCCTCCTGACCGGCGACTTCCTGTTCACCGCGGTCTACGAGTTGATGGCGCCCTACCATGACCTCAACATAGACCTGGCGAAGGCCGCGACCGCTCTGGTAGAGGGCGAAACGCTGCAGGCGAGCGCGGTCAAGAACAATGCTTTCACGCGCGAAGCCTATATGCAAATTATCGCCCTCAAGACCGCCGCCCTATTCCGCGCCGCCAGCACGATCGGAGCGAAACTGGCGCGGGCCAGCCAAACCGAGACGAATGAGTTGGCCGATTTCGGCTTTAATCTCGGCCTCGCCTTCCAAATCGTCGATGACATACTTGATCTGGTGCAAAATGAGGCCCAGCTGGGAAAAAGCAGCGGCATTGACATTCCGCAAGGTCGGGGCGTCGCCGTCGCGCTGGATGGCAGCAACGGCAGCGGCGGCACAAACGTGATCGATCCCGTGGCCACGATCCGGCAGAAACTGATGGAGGGCGATACGATCGGGAAGGCGCGCGAGCAGGCGCATTTGCTCATTGACAGCGCCATGACCAACTTGACGATCCTGGATGACTCGGCGGCAAAATCAGCGCTGGCGACGCTGGCGCGGCAAGTGGTCGAGCGCGACAAATGAGCGCGAACACGTGGCGGCGCTTCGAGGCGTGTATCATATCGGTACGCGCTTTTTGATTTAGAGGCGCCGCGCTATGAGGACCCCGATGAAAGTAGCAAGCCTGCGTCAAGTGCGTGAAATCGAGGCGGCCGCGGATCGTTCCGGCTTGAGCTATCAGCAGATGATGCTAAATGCCGGCCGGGCTGCCTGCGAGCATTTACGGCGGCGCTGCGCCCTCAATTCGGGAACTCGGATAGTTTTCTTGATTGGGAAAGGCAACAACGGCGGCGACGGCCTGGTGATGGCCAATGATCTGGCGAAAACCACCGATGCCGTCATCGCTTTATATCTGCTGGCGCCGCGAGCGGCAAGGGACGAGAACTTTCAAGCCGTCGCTGCCAGAGGCATACCTGTTACGCAGGCGGCGGAGGACCCTGATGGCCGGTTATTGCGGGACCTCGTCGCCGGCGCTGACATCATCGTCGACGCCCTGCTGGGAATCGGCTTGCGATTGCCGCTTCGAGGGCTGGCGGCATCGACGCTCAAGACAGTCAATGACTGCCTGCGCGATCTGGCGGCGCAGGATCAAGGCGCTGCGCAAACGACATGTCCACGATCCCCATCAAGCAGAGCCCGCCCATACATCTTGGCGATTGACTGCCCCAGCGGCATCAATTGCGACACCGGCGAAGCGGACAGCCGCGCCATATCCGCCGACTCCACCATCACTTTTATCGCTGGCAAACCCGGCCTTTTCACTTTCCCGGCCGCCGGACACGTGGGCGAACTGACAGTTGCGCCAATTGGCATCCCCGAGAGTTTGCCTGAGCTGGACCGAATCCAGGCGACGGTGGTGGATGCGCGGTTCGCGACTGCGCTTCTGCCTCCGCGGCCGCTCGATGGCCACAAAGGCAGTTTCGGGAAAGTCATGATTGTCGCCGGCTCGCGGCAGTACATCGGCGCGATCGCGCTGGCCGGAGAGGCGGCCTATCGCTCCGGCGCGGGACTGGTAACCATCGCCACAACCGCCAAATTGATTGACATTGTCGCGGGCAACCTTCGCGAACCCACCTGGCTGCCGCTTGACGATGTGGACGGATGCATCGCCGCCGGCGCCGCTGAGACGGTCATTGCGCGGGCGACCGGCTATAATGCCCTGCTCCTCGGCTGCGGCCTGGGCAGGCACAAAAGCACGCGGTCCTTCGTGCGCGCTCATGTGTCGCGCGCTTCCACGCCTCCCCTGGTCATAGACGCCGACGGATTGAATAGTTTGGGCGAGCTGCCGCGATGGTGGGAACGCTTGCCAGATGACAGCATTCTGACGCCTCACCCGGGCGAATTGGCCCGTCTGACCGGCAAGAGCGCGCGAGCCATCAATCAAGATCGCTGGGCAATTGCGCGAGAATGCGCCGCGAAATGGAAGGTCCTGCTCGTGCTCAAAGGGGCGCATACACTCATCGCCGCGCCCGATGGACGCATCAGCGTCATTCCCATCAAGACGGACGCGCTCAGCACGGCAGGCACAGGCGATGTGCTGGCCGGGTTGATCGCTGGCCTTCGCGGGCAGGGGCTCGATGCCTTTGACAGCGCGCGGCTTGGCGCCTATGTGCATGCGGCCGCCGGCTTGATCGCGGCCGAATCCCTGGGCAGCAGCCGCAGCGTCATTGCCGGAGATGTCCTGTCGGCGCTGGGCCGGGCTTTTTCCCGCTTGGAGGCGTCTTAACTTTCCTCAGTCAGGCGCGCTTTGGCGGCGCGTTTAGCTTCATCAAGGCTCGCTTCGATTTCCGCTTCCGCGCTGCCGGCGCCGAACTGGAGGATATCTTTGCGGCGCACCGAGCCCCGATGCTTGATGCGCATTAGGGCGTAGAGCGCGCCGAGCAGCATGCCGAGCAGGATGCCGACAAAGGTCGCGTTTTCATCCAGCTTAGGACGCTTGCCGCTCATCGGATTGATCCCCGCGCCCATCATCGGTGCTGACTAACTTGTGTATGCGAATCAACTCACGCAAGAAAGCGAGCAGACCTGACAAGAAGCTCTTGATCTGTATCAGCGGGTCCACCGCATTGCTATTGATGAACTGAGCCGTCGCCCTGCTTAGGCGCGTCGTCTCGCGCGCATTGTCCAGGATCGGCTTGACTTCAGTCTTCAGCATGATCAGAAAGCCGGCCGCTTGCAGCATCAGAATCGCGAAAGCGGTGATGACCAGGACGGCCTCCAGCAAGAGGATGAGCAGCAAAATATCGCGAAAAATCTGAACCAAAGGCGCCCAGGTTTCGGCAGCCGTGAGGGCGGCAACCATGGCGGCGGCCAGCAACGCTAGAATGATAAGAATGCCGGAAACCGATGTCAGCTTGATCAGCCGTGTGATATTCGGCCCGGAAGATTCTGGAGAATCGCCCGCGGCCAGCCGGCGCGAATTCGCTTCGCTTTCGGCCATGGTCAGCGCCGTGACACTGGCGTCGTTGGCTCGGCCGTCAATATGTGCGCAAAAATCAAGAGAGCGACCGCCGCGATTGACGCCGGCAGAAGATGAATCACCCCGATACGCAGCAGATTGATCTCTAGAAAGCCGCCGATGTACTGCCCCAAGAGAAAGCCGACCCAACTGGTAACGACGAATAAGACCATGCGGCGGGCGTTCCCGCCCAGGACAACGTGAAAGCCCAAGCCGTACATGCTGGCGATGACAAAAGCGAAAATGATTACCGGATTTGGCATCGAGTTTGCGATTCAGTTATCCGATGGTAAAATCTTATGTTAGTGTAGCATATTATGCGCGTCCAGTCTCATCTCCTCGGCCCAATCCATGAACGTGATTGACCTCGAAATTCTGATTCCAGCCTCACCGGAATTTATTTGGCGTTTCATGGGCGACCTGGCCATCAACCCTCAATGGCAGGAAGATGTGGTTTCGATATCATTTCTATCGACGCAGCGCGAGGGGCCGGGAACCCGCTGGCGTCATTCGACAGTCAAGGGCAGCGACATCATCATTGAAGTCAGCGCCTGGTACGATACTTTGGGTTATGAGTATCGCATCGTCGATGGCACCGCCTATAGCGAAAACAAGGGGCGCGTACGCCTGCACGAAGTCTCGGACGGGACTATGGTGCGCTGGACCTTCCAGTATGAACCGAGCGGCGTGCTCGGCGGCCTGCGCAATGCGATGCGCCTCAAACGCGGTGCAAGCAATCAGATCCAGGACAGCCTTAGAAATCTGCACCAACTCATCGTACAGGAATCGGGCGGCATCTCGACGCATGTGGCGAAGGCGACTATGCAAAGCGCCCCCGACGTCAATGAGCGATCGAGCTATCAACCGCGGCACCCGTTGGCCTTTCACGAAGCGGAGGAAGACGAAGTCGCCGTCGATGAAGACACCTCGCTTTCCGAGCGCCTGCCACTCATTTATGATCTGGATATCGAGCCAGAAGCCGTGCCCGCGGTGATCGAAACCGATACCAAGCCGAACCCGGTCGTGTTGGGCAGTGGCATAGAGCCGCTACCGGCTGATGAGCCGGAACCCGTCCTGGATGACACGCGGCCGGTGGAGGTGGAGACGCTGCTGGCGGATCTGTCGCCACCCGCTGACGCCTTGCCATCCGCCGACGCCTTGCCACCCGCTGACGCCTTGCCACACGCTGACGCCTTGCCATCCGCCGACATCTTGCCAACGGCTGAGCCGGCGCCCTCGGAAGAGCCGCCGCCGGTAGAGGAGACCGCCGCTGAGACGCCACCGCCCCCGTTGGAGAGCGCGGCCATACAGCGCGAAGACAGGGCCAATCTCAGTGTTTTCGAAATCTTCGGTTTGCAGAAACCCAGCGAGGCGCGCGCCCAGGAAGGGCCGCCCAGCGAAGTTATCGATGATATGCAAGAGTTGATGCCGATGCGGGAAAGCCCTTTGGCCGCTTCCCAAGACATCGGCTTAGGGGAGCCAGCAGCAGATCCGGCGCCTGAAAGCAGCGCCCGGCAACCGGATGAGCGCAGTGTTGTCAGCGGCATCTCGGGCTGGCGGCGCAAGGTCCGGCGGCGCAGAAGGCACTTGCGAACGCACTCCTGATGACGGGCCTGGCTGTTTGCGCTGGCTTCATTGAGCCAGGTCCGCCAAGGAAAAAACGCCCGTTTCTAACGGACGTCATCGCTGTGCGCTTGGGTGGATGAAGGGGCTCGAACCCTCAACCGCCTGAACCACAATCAGGTGCTCTGCCATTGAGCTACATCCACCATGCCAACTCGTAATATATCATGATTCGCGCGCCAAATCCAGGCTCTCGTTGCATTCCGCTTTCGCTTCAGCAGAAACCTTCTTGAGCAACACAATCTGAGCCAGGCTGCCTTCCATGGGCAGCGTATGCGCCTCCACCGATAATCCCGACGCGCGGAAGCGCTCGCAAATGCCCTCCTCGTCAATCGCGCCATAGTCCTGGCCCGAAAATCGATAGAGGCCGCCGATGAACTTCTCGATGACTCCGTTACCGGTGAGCAGGCCGTTCAATACAATGACCGCCAAACCGCCGCGCTTCAGCACACGACGAATCTCGGCGGTGGATTGCCGATCGAAGATGAAGGATGTCGGAAAACTGCAGACTAGGGCAGCGACCGAAGCCGATTCAAAAGGCAGGCGAGCCGCTTCCCCCCGCAGCAGCGCGGCGCGCAATCGATGCCGATACAGCTTTCGCTGGGCGAGCGGCCCCATATTGCGCGACAGATCCAGACCAATCGTGCGATAGCCGGCCTTCTGCAGGTCAATCTGCAAGTCGCCCGTGCCATGCGCCAACTCAAGGACCGGGCCCGCATCCGGCGGCGGCAGAAACTGCATCACGCTCCGCTGCCAACACCGCCATTTCCCGAGCGACACCGCGCGGCTCACAAGGTCATATGTGAAGGCGCATTCGTTGTAGAGAAGCCGAAAGCCGAAACGCCAGAACGCCCTTAGCATTTCTCGAGGGCGCCGATGATGGCCGCGGGCTCATCGGTGATGATGGCGTTGACGCCGAGGCGGCTGAGCTCAAGCGCGCGCGCCCCATCGTTGACCGTCCAGACATTGACGAAGTAGCGCTGCGCCCGCGCCCAGTTCATGTAGCCCTGGTCGACCATGTCCTGCCGCGGATGGCGCGCTTGATGCCACAATCGCTTGAGCGGCAGATAATGCGACGCCGGCATATCCGGCTGGTAGAGGAAGCCCAACATCGCCGTGGGCATCATCTGCCGCAGCCCGCCCATTAGCGCCGGATCAAATGACGAGACAATTAGGCGCTCGCTCATGCCGTGCCGCCGAACGCATTCGGCGAGCACCTTGTCGGCGCGATAGCCCCAGGCCGGCGAAGATTTGATTTCGACATTGATCAGCAGTTTGTCGCCGAAGGCATCGAACACGTCGTCCAGCGTGGGAATTCGCTCGCCCTTGTAATCCGCGGAAAACCAGGCGCCGGCGTCCAGCTGCTTCAACTCGGCCAGCGTCAACTCGGCGACATGGCCGCGGCCGTCTGTCGTCGCGTCCACTGTAGTGTCATGGATGACGACAAGATGACCGTCCTTTGACAGCTGCACATCAAGTTCGATGCCGTCGGCGCCCTGCTGCAGCGCGCAGTCAAATGCGGCCAGCGTATTCATTGGCGCCTGGGCCAGCGCGCCGCGATGTCCAAAGACGAGCGTCTGGCCCGAATTCAGGGCTTCAGTTATGGTAGCGTACGGCATGCTCGGCCTGCTTGATATGGCGCCTAGACGAGAATCTGCAGGTTGCCGCCTTCGGCGCGAACCTGAAACCAGGGCACATCGATTTCAGCCGGGCTGCGCGTCGCCTTCCCGCTGCGAATATCAAAGCGCCCGCCATGACGCGGACACTCGATTTCATAGTCGACCAGTTTGCTGGGCCGGTCTTGCAGGTCAAAGGCCAGCACGTTGCCATCATGGGTGCACAAGTCCTCAATGGCATAATAGCGCCCGCCGACATTGAAGACGGCGATCCAGCGACCTTCGACGCCGAAGACTTCTCGCTGCCCCGGCCCGAGCTCGCTGACGGAGCACAAGGTGACCCACTCTTGCATTTCTGACCTCAGAGATTCTCGAACTCGATCCATTGCTCAGCGCCCGCCCCATCATATGCGCCGATGATCAGCACCTTCAGCGGCAGCAGCGCGCACTTTACGCGGTTGATGCTCAAGCGCAATCCGATATTCTCCAGCAGCTGCTGCTTGTCGATCGTCCGCGCTTCCGCGAGAGTCATGCCAATCAGTTCCTCGCCAAACATGGAGGCCGATGCCTGGCTGATCGCGCAGCCTTCACCATCCCAGCCGACCGCGGTGATTGTGCCGTCTCCGTCCAGGCGCAATGTCAGGCGCAGGACATCGCCGCAAAGGGGGTTGGATTCTTCGTGATCGAAGTCGTTGGGCTTGAGCAAACCCCAATTGCGCCGGTTGCGCGCGTGATCCAGGATTAGCTCACGATACATATCTTCCATGGCCGGCCCCGCTCACAATCCCAATTGCGCGCGTTCACCTTGCGCCTGCTATTATAGCCTCTCCGCCGGGAATATGCGCGAAAGCTGAATGGATGCCGAGCCCGCAGCGCTTACGACTTACCCACTGACGACCCGGCTAACCGATGATTTTGGCTTCGATTTCATCCATCAGGCGCTGACGAACGCGTTCAAACGGGACGCGCTGAAGCAATTCATCAAAGAAGCCTTCGATGATCATCAACTGCGCTTGCGGGCGCGTGATGCCGCGGCTCATCAAGTAGTAGATGGGTTCCTCCTCAAGCGTGCCGAAGGTGGCGGCATGCGAGCAGGCGACATCGTCGGCTTCGATCTCGAGGCCGGGAATGCTGTCCATGCGCGCCTCGTCGCTCAGCAAGAGATTGCGGCAGACCTGATAGCCGTCGATCCGCTGCATTTGCGGCAGGGACTTGATCATGCCCTGCCAGAGCGTCCTCGCGTCATCGCGCGCCGCGCCTTTGAACAGCAGATCCGTGTTTGTCAGCGGGGCGTTGTGGTTCTGCTGTGTATCGAGGTCGAAAAACTGCCCACTGTCGGCGAAGAAAAAACCGCTGACACGGGCGTTTGCGCCGGCGCCGACCGCGTCAACCTCAATGAAGGCCTTCGTGAGGCGGCTGCCCATCACGCCGTTCACCCAGTCCAGTTGGGCGTCGCGGCCGACAACCCCGCGCTGGTGGCTGAATTCGAAGGTCTCGCGATTCCAATCTTGCAGCGAGACGTAGCGCAAGTTCCCGCCGGCGCCGACGATCAATTCTGTCGCGCCGATATATGCTGAATGTTCGCTGTCTTCAGCCGACGCATACTCAACTTGCATCGTCGCCTGGGCATTGTCTTCCAGGACGACCAAGACATGCCCCATGGCGGTTCCGGCGGCGCTGTTGTAGCAAACCACATGCAGCGGCAGGTCCGCTATTGTATTGCGCGGCACATAAACGAATGCGCCGTAATTCCATAGCGCGGCATGCAAGGCGGCGAATTTGCCATCGCTTGCCCGGACCGCCTGCGTCATCAGGCGCTCTTTCACCAGCGCTTCATGATCGCGCAGAGCCGTGCGCAGATCGGTGAAGACGACGCCTTGCGCCGCCAGCGAATCGGCGAATTCCGACCGGACGAGCTTGCCGTTGACAAATACGAGCAGCCCGCCCTGCGCATCGCCGGTCAGGGGCGCCAGATTCTTGGCCGGCACGAGGGCCGATGTGGCGCCGTTGGGCTGGATGATGCGTTCCGCTTCCGCCCAGCGAATGTGACGATAATCAGTCCGCCGCCATTCTTCCTCGAGATATGGCATCGGCGTACGCTGATAAATCTCCCAAGCCTCCATCCGCCGCGCGCGCAGCCAAGCCGGCTCGTCATGCGCGTCGCTCAAGTTCTGAACGTCAGCCGAGCTGTAACGCGGCGCTTGCGGAAGCGCGGATCGCCTTCGTATTACTGCCACCGGTGTTCTCCTTTGAATCTTCAGATATAGGGCGCGGACGACTTGCCGTTGTGCGATGTCGCATGGTCACAAGTCCGTCGCCAATGTTTCGGTCAGCCTGCCAAGTGTATCCTGCTGAGATTTCGAAACTTGTAGGGGCGACTTATCAAGTCGCCCGCAATCACATTCGGTCAGTGAGTCGGGCGCCCAGGTTGGACGCCCCTACAGACTCCGAAAATTGAGGGCAAAATGCAGGGCAGGCGCCTAGCCGATTGAACCTTCGAGCTGAATCTGAATCAGCCGATTCAACTCCAGCGCGTATTCCATCGGCAGTTCTTTCACCAATGGTTCCAGAAAGCCATTCACGATCATGGCGTTGGCTTCGTCTTCGCTGATGCCGCGGCTCATCAGATAGAAGAGCTGATCTTCGCCGACGCGGCTCACCGACGCTTCATGCCCCATCGTGACATCCTTGGCGTCGATCTCAATGGTGGGATAGGTATCCGACCGGCTGTCGTCATCGAGAAGCAGCGCGTCGCAGACGACATTGCTCTTGCTGCTGCGCGCCGCCTGGTCGATCTTGAGCAAGCCGCGATAACTCGCTCGGCCGCCATTCTTGCTGATCGATTTGCTGATGATTTGGCTGGTCGTGTTGGGCGCCAAATGCGTGATCTTGGCGCCGGCGTCCTGATGTTGGCCATCGCCGGCGAAGGCGATCGAAAGCACCTCGCCATGCGCCCCTTCGCCGCGCAGAATCACCGCGGGATATTTCATCGTCAAACGGCTGCCCAGGTTGCCATCGACCCATTCCATCGTCGCGCCTTCTTCGGCGACGGCCCGTTTGGTCACCAGGTTGTAGACGTTGTTGGACCAATTCTGGATGGTGGTATAGCGGCAGCGGCCGCCCTTCTTCACAATGATCTCGACAACGGCGCTATGCAAGCTGTCGGAACTGTAAATCGGCGCCGTGCAGCCTTCGACGTAATGCACGTAAGCGCCTTCATCGACGATGATCAAGGTGCGCTCGAACTGGCCCATGTTCTGCGTATTTATGCGGAAATAAGCCTGCAGCGGCATTTCCACATGCACGCCGGGCGGGACGTAGATGAAGCTGCCGCCCGACCAGACTGAGGTGTTCAAGGCGGCGAACTTGTTGTCGTTCGAGGGAATCACCGTGCCGAAATATTCCTCAATGATCTCGGGATGCTCGCGCAAGCCCGAATCCATATCGAGGAATATCACGCCCTGCTCTTCCAGATTATCCTGGATCTTGTGATAGACGGATTCGCTATCGTACTGCGCCGACACGCCGTGCAGGAACTTCTGCTCCGCCTCGGGGATGCCCAATTTGTCGAAGGTGTCCTTGATTTCCTGCGGCACCTCGTCCCAATCATCCTCTGTTTTGTCGGTTGCGCGCACGTAGTAGTAGATGTCGTCGTAGTCGATTTGATTCAGATCGCCCCCCCATTGGGGCGTCGGCTTGTCCATGAAGATATGGTAAGCCTCGACGCGACGCTCCATCATCCAGCGCGGCTCGTCTTTCATCGCGCTGATTTGGCGCACGATGTCTTCATTGATTCCCTTTTGGCTCTTGAAGGTGTATTCCACATCATCATCGTGGAAGCCGTATTTCTCGGCGTAGCTTAAGCCGACATCCTTCAAGGCCTCTTCTTCCTGTGTGAGCTGCTTTTCGCTCTGGATCATTTCTGCCATGTCTCTGTCCCCCGGAATCGGCTATTTACTGCGTCATGTGGACAACCAAGGCGGCCAAGGCCAGTTGTGTGCTGAGGAGGAAGCCAATCACCGCAAGTTGTGTCGCTATTAGCCACTTGATGTGACGTGTTTCCATTTGCGACAGGTCATCCTTTGTCGCAAGATGTTCGCGCTCGGCTTCGAGCGTCGCAATACGCGTTTCATGCGCGATAGCCACCTGGCTTTCAATGTTCGCTTCGCTCGCCATGTATTCGTCCTAGAATCCATGTTAAGCGTGGAGCTGCAGCAAGGCCTCATGCTTTTCGCGTATCCACTCGTAGCCTTTGTCCTCAAGTTCCAGCGCCAACTCCGGGCCGCCGCTCTCGACGATGCGCCCGCCATAAAGCACATGCACAAAGTCGGGCTTGATGTAATTCAGCATGCGCTGATAGTGAGTGATCACCAGCGCGCCCATATTCGGCCCGGTCAAGGCATTCACCCCGTCGGCCACGATGCGCAGCGCGTCAATATCCAGGCCGGAATCGGTCTCGTCCAGCACGGCGATCCGCGGCTCCAGCACCGCCATCTGCAAGACTTCGGCCCGTTTCTTCTCGCCGCCGCTGAAACCTTCATTCAAATAACGGCCGGCAAAGGAATGATCGATATGCAGTTGGGTCATCTTCCCGCGCATGAGACGCGCAAACTTGGGGATCGGAATGCCTTTGCTTTCGGGATCTTTCGCCTTGAGGCGCGCGTTGATTGCGTGGCGCAAGAAGTTGGCAAGCGTGACGCCGGGGATAGCAACCGGATACTGAAAAGCAAGAAACAGGCCGGCGCGGCTGCGCTCGTCAGGTTCCATATCCAGCACGTCCTCGCCATCCAACAGCACCTCGCCTTCATGCACTTCATAAGCTGGATTGCCCATCAGCACATTCGCCAGCGTGCTCTTGCCGGAAGCATTCGGACCCATCAACGCGTGAATCTCGCCCTGCTTGACCGTCAAGTCTATGCCGCGCAGAATCATGTCTTCGTCGCCATCCACACTCGCGTGCAGATTACGTATCTCCAAAGTAGCGGTCATTCGAAGCGGGTCTCCTCTCCTATCGATTTAATGTCGGTTAAACTTACTTTGTAACCGACTCAAATTCACTGGCAGTATAACAGCCCCCCATACCCTTGTCAACAGCGGCGGCGGTCAAATGATCACGCGGGCGTTGATGGTGAAATAATGAGGGACGTGTACAAGCAAGCCTGGCATAGCAATACAAGAATAACGTCAGAAACGCCAGCAATTAAGCAAATTGACAGAGCCAATTCGCTGTACTATGCTTAATCAACCGTCAGCGCGCTTGCTGCGGCCTTCGTCGATTTGCGCGGCGGAGCACGCAGGCTCAGGCGCGGCGCCAATAGGGAGTTATGGGGAATACGGACGTGACAGAGGACAAGCAAATGGACGACAAGCAGGCCGGCTTATACGATGCGATGCGGGCCGTGATCGACCCGGAAATCGGCATGAATATCATTGAGCTGGGCTTGGTACGCGGCGTTGAGGTCGGGGAAGAAAGCGCCCATGTCAATATGATCATGACGACGCCCTTCTGCCCTTACGCGCCGCAGCTTCTCGAGCAGACCCGCCGCACCGCGCAGGATTTCCTGGGGCTGCCGACGACCATCGAAATGGGCATGGAAATGTGGGATCCCAGCATGATGGAAGAGGGCGCCGCCAGTGATTGGGGCTTGTTCTAAGGGCCGGGGCGCTAGGGCCGATGCCTATTGATCCAATCGCGCGGGTCAATATAATGCTTGACCAACTGGTCATAGTTCATCTTCGGCCAGTTGTAGGGCGCGTTCTCCAGGAGCGTCGTCGCGCTCAAGTCAAAATGCAGGTGGGGCACGTAGCGACCGAAGGCATCGCTGATTTCGCAGATTCGCTGCCCGCGGGCCACACGCTCGCCGACTGACACGCGCATATTCTGCACATGGGCGTAACGGCTGTAAATCACCTGCCCCGACGGCTCATAAAGCGGATCGTGGCGAATCACCACCAGATTGCCCCAGACGCCCAGCCTGGCTGCAAAGGTCACGACTCCGCTGGCGCAGGCGTAACAAGCCATTCCTTTGTCTTCATAGGGCCTGCCGAAATTTAAATCCGCGCCCGTGTGGTAAGCCTGCATCGGCGTACCGATAAAATACAGTTTGCCGAATGGCGAGGCATCCAGCCAGCCCTTTGGCCAGACTCTTTCGCCCGCGCGCTGCTCACTGGTGCCGACCGGCGAATCGTAGCCATCGGCCACATAGACGCCGTTGACTATAGTCGGGCGCGGTCCTCT
Organism: Chloroflexota bacterium; assembly: GCA_011523545.1. Classification (GTDB taxonomy): domain Bacteria; phylum Chloroflexota; class Anaerolineae; order Aggregatilineales; family Phototrophicaceae; genus UBA6055. The sequence continues at coordinate 53,366 of WTGN01000077.1, forward strand.
TGCTGGATCGGGCGCCGGCCGGTAGCCGGGCGGGGTCGTGACGATGCGGCGGAAGCGGACCGCGTCAAAGGCGATCTCTTTGTCGGTTTCGCCGGTGACGTCGTTGAGGAAAACGCGGCCGGCATTCTCCATGTTCCGGTCCAAATCAAAGATGCCAAGCGCCACCCAGGTGTTGCGGTTTCTGTGCTGGTTGATATCCAGCACCACCTCGGTCGTTGTGCCGACAATGCCGTGGACCTTGTAGCGGGCGCGCGTTGTTGTTGCGCTGCGATTGGGGATGAAGACTGAAATCTCGTAGAGACCATTCTGCGGCAGCTCATCGCGCCATTCGGCCCAGACTTTGCTCGTCCGCTCTTCGGTTGACGTGAATAGATAATCCCAACCCCAGGTGTTTTGCCGGGCGCTGAATTCGGGCTTGCCGGTGTATGTCCCGCTGCGGAAGCCGGATTTTGTCGGCAAAATAACCACCTCGTCGGTGAAGTTCTGCTGGATGTCCGATTCTTCGTCGGCTGGCGATGTCGTCAATTCGATCGCCTTGTTGACACCGGCCCATTGCGCGATTACGCCATGCCGCCACCAGCTCAAGCCCTTGGCGCCATGCACCTGCACCGACAGGGTATGCGCCTCGGTCTGCTCTGTCGCCGGCGCATTGCCTTGCAAGACGGGAATGATCGGCTTGTTGAAGCCGCCCCAAACCGTCCAAACTGAAGACAGCGCCTCCTCCGGCGTCACCCTGAATGTTCTCCAGTAAGTCTGTGGGTGGATGCTGTCAATAAAGGGGCTCCACTCGCCCGGGAAGACGGTGTGATAATGCTGCCGGCGCGGGTCGACGCTCATGCCGATGTGGAAACGCGTTCCGAGGCCGCGGCGCAGCTCCAGCATGAAGGGACGGACCGCCTCGGCGCCACCCTGCCAGTAATCGGCGTAAGGCTCGATGTCAAGGATGAGCGACTGTACGCCCGGCCGCGAGCAAGCTTCGACGATGATGGCGGCTTCCGCTTGAACATCCAGCCCTTTGGGCACGCACCAGGCGTGGAACTCGAGACCGGCTGCCGCGCAGGCGCTCACCCACTGGTCGACGCTGTCCGCGCCGCTGATGGACATATCGCTGTTGTCATAGTCGCTCATCCAGTTCGTGCCATTGGTGATTTTGACCCAGACCTGGCTGACATTTGGCGCATTCGTTTTGAAGTAGCTTAGCAGCTCGCTGGCGTTATTCTGCGGTACAACCGAGCCCTTCCAGTGCCAAACCGCCACCTTGCCATCATAAGGCGTCGCTTTGTGTGGCGAGGGCTGCGCGCCGATCGCGTGAATGAATTCGACATAACCGGCGTAGACCCAGCCCTTCAAGCGGCCCTTCTCGATCCAGATCCAATTGCTGGCCGTCCTGGAATCGGGGTAATAGACAACCAGCGCGTTGTCCATGAGATCGCCGATGTCGCGGTAATTCAAGCCCGGGCCGCTGCGAATGTTGCTGAGCGCTGATTGCGTATTGGCGACTGCAATCACGCCGCTGCCGGCATCATCAGGCTTCGGGACGGATGAATTGCTGCTCACAGGAGACGCCTCTCGCCGGGCTGTACAAATCGGATAATGGGAGCGCTTTTGCAACTGTCAGTTTACCGCAAAGTCCTGACTTGGCAGGCGGATTACGGCGCAAAAAAAAGCCGCCCTCGGGCGACTCCATTCAGACGAGAGATTGTGCGGGCGAGCTGGTAGCCCGCCCAGAGGAATGCTTTAGACGACAAAGGAGCCGTTGCGGTAGAACAGCTCGCCATCGACGTGGATTTCGCTGTCCTCCCGCATATCGCAGATCATGTCCCAATGCACCGCGCTCTTGTTGCGGCTGCCCGTCTCGGGATAACCCATGCCGACAGCCATGTGGACGGTGCCGCCGATCTTCTCGTCATAGAGGATCATGCCGGTGAAGCGATTGATGCCGAAGTTTGTGCCGATGGCGAATTCACCGAGGTAGCGGGCGCCGGCGTCGGTGTTCAGCTGTGCCAGCAGCAGGTCTTCGTTCATCTCGGCGGTCGCGTCGCTCACCGCCCCATCGACGAACTTCAACTCGATTCCGCTCACTGCCCGGCCGCCGACGATCGCCGGGTAGCTGAAGCGCACCCAGCCGTTGACGCTGTCTTCGACCGGCCCGGTGAAGATCTCGCCGCTTGGCATATTGCGCCTGCCGTCGCTGTTGATGAAGCTGCGGCCGGCAACGCTCAGTTCGAGGTCGATATGCGGCCCGCGCAGCTTGATTTGATTCTTGCCCGCCAGGTAATCCACTTTCTGCTGCTGCATTTCGCTGAGCTTGCGCCACTCGGCCGCTGGATCGTCCGCATCGCAAAAGCAGGCGCCATAGACAAAATCCTCATATTCTTCCAGGCTCATGTTGGCTTCCTGCGCGCTCGCCTGCGTCGGATACAGCGCGCCCACCCAACGGAACTCGCCACGGGCCGATCGCTCCAGGCGGGTCTGCAAGATCTCGCTCTGCGCCGCCCGCCAGGCCTGTATCCGGCTCGCGCTGATATTGCTCATCGCCCGGGTGTTTTCCGGCGCGCCAACGCGAATGTAGACATCAGCCTCTTCGGTGTAACGCTTCAGGCTCGGGTCAATCCAGTTCATCTGCTCGTCGCTGGCCCGCCGCAGGAAGGCGCGCTGCATTTGGTCATCCCCGATCATCAAGCTGGGATGACCGCCGGCGTCGATCACCGCTTCGTACACATCGCGCAGAATCGGCAGTGAACCGCTCTCGCCCAGAATCCCGACCCAATCGCCCGCCTGCACCGCGGTGGAATAATTCACCAGCAACTGAGCCAGCCTGCGCCGTCTACTATCACTCATGCTATTCCTCGAATCAATCGGCCGCGTCAAGCCAGTTCTTTCGCTTTAGCCAGCGCCGCGTCGAAATCGACTTCATCGCCGATGACCGGCACGTATTCCACATGACGCAAGACATTGTCGCGGTCGAGCACAAATACCGCCCGCTGGCAAATCCGCCAATCGGTGTCATGCACGCCGTAGTCGTCGGCGAAGGCCATATCGCGTTGTGTGGAAAGCGTATCCGTATTCTCGATGCCTTCGCTGCCACAGAAGCGGCCCAAGGCGAAGGGCATATCCGCGCTTACCGTCAGCACGACGGTCGCATCCAGCCCGGCGGCTTCGGCATTAAAGCGGCGCGTCTGATCGGAGCAGACGCCTGTGTCTATCGACGGGATCACGCTGATGATCTTGACCTTGCCGGCGTAATCAGCCAGCGACCGGCCGCTCAAGTCGTTAGCGATCAAATTGAAATCGGGCGCCGCCGCCCCGACCGCCAACATCTCCTTTTGGATATTGTGTTCGCTGTCGCCAACCATCATTCCTTTGCGCGCCATTTCGCCGCCTCCTTCACTTCTCAACATCAAAATCGATTATCATAAGATTATAGGCGCATCACATTGACTATCAAGATGTTAAACTGAAGTCAAATTGACCGAAGTCGAAAGGAGAGAAGTCCGATGTGGCGCAAGCTAATCATCATCGCCGTCATCGTCGCGATTGTGGCCGTGGCATTGGCGGTTACGCGACCCTGGCTGTACTTTGTCAACCGTGAAGTCAACGAGGCATTCCCGGGATTGACAGATGCCCAGCGGGAAGCGGTCGCCAATATGCCGGAAGACGAGAAACAAGCATTGATCGACATGGCGATGCAAACCCGCAAAATGATGGAAGACACTGCCATCGCGCAGATCGGCGACGACCAGGTCGTGCCGCAAGCCGAACAGGCGATGCCGCCCGATATGCCCGACGAACCCACCGCGCTTGTCATGGGTTCCTTCATCGAAATCGACCCGATCCACAGCGCTGAGGGCAGCGCAACTATCTACCAACTGCCAGATGGAAGCCGCGTCTTGCGCTTTGAGGATTTCCGCTCGAAGAATGGGCCGGACTTGCACGTCTACCTGTCCACCGAAGCGCCGACCAGCACATTCGCCGGGCTAGGCGCTGACGAGATCCATCTGGGCGCGCTGAAAGGCAATGTCGGCAATCAGAACTACGATGTGCCGGCTGATATCGACCTGAGCCGGTATCGCAGCGTCGTGATCTATTGCGTGCCCTTCCGCGTCGTCTTCAGCACGGCCGAATTCAGCTAAGGCGGCGAGCGTCTAGTCGAAATCGCGGAAGCGCCACTGGCCGCCGACCATCGTCGCCAAGACCTTGAGCTCGAGGATTTCCTCGGGCTCACTGTCGGCAATGTCGCGGTCAAGCACGATCAAATCTGCGAGGAAACCCTCGTCCAGCTTGCCCAGCCGGTCTTCCATGCCCGCGGCATAAGCCGGACCCTGGGTGAAACCAAGCAGGGACTCGTGCAGCGACAGCTTCGCCTCCGGATGCCAGCCGCCAGCGGGCTGCCCGTTGCGCTCGCGGGTGACGGCGGCGTGGATGCCGAGGAAAGGATCAAGCGGCTCCACCGGGGCATCGGAGCCAAATGCCAGGCGCGCGCCATGATTTAGCTGCATGCGCGGATTGTAGGCGTAGGCGGTGCGCTCGCCCCAATAGCGATCGGCCGCTCCCATATCGGATGTGGCGTGGATCGGCTGCATGGATGCGATCATATCAAGCGCCGCCAGCCGGCCGACGTCGCTGGGATGAATAATCTGAACATGCTCGATGCGATGCCGCCGATCGGCGGTGGGCTCGCCTCTGCTGGCTTCTTCGCGGCGCACGCTTTCGAAGACATCAAGGGCGTCATGAACGGCTTTATCGCCAATGGCGTGGATGCTTGACGGCAAGCCAAATGCGCTGGCGCGGCTGACGTATTCCACCATTTCTTCTTTATCGACCACCGCCATGCCAAAGTTGTCCGGTTCGCCCTGGTATGGCGCGAACATCAGCGCGGTCTTCGGCCCCAGGGCGCCGTCAGCAAAGAGCTTGAGCGCGCCAATGCGAATCCAGTCATCGCCGAATCCGCCGCGTATGCCCGAATCGACCGCGGCATCCAGCCACTGCTGATTGATCTGCTTCAGGACGCGCAGCGAGAGCTCGCCTCGCTCGCGCAGGATTTGCAGCGCGGCCAGGCATGACGGCTCGTCAAAGTCATGGATCATGGTGATGCCGCAGCGCAGCGCCTGATCTTGCGCTTCGGCCATCATGTCCGCCAGCTGCTCCCCGGTCGGTTTCGGTATCATGTCGCTGACCAAGTCCATCGCTGTCTCGAGCAAGATGCCGGTGGCGGCGCCTTCCGTATCGCGCAAGATATGACCGCCTTCGGGGTCCGCCGTGCTCTCGCTGATGCCGGCCCGCTCTAATGCCAGCGAATTGACCCAGGCGGCGTGCCCGCTCTTGGCACTCAAATATACGGGATTCTGCGGCGCGACTGCGTCAAGGTCGCCCCGGGTCGGGAAGGCGCGGCCAGGCCAAGGCTCCTGCGCCCAGCCCTGCCCGGTCACCCAGTCGCCGGCGGGCGTCTCCTTGACGCGCTCTCTTACCCGCTCCAGCGCCAGCGCTTTGTCCGGCAGCTCAAAGACATCAACCGAGCGCAGCGCCCGCGCTTGACCCTCCCAATGCAGGTGGGCGTCCGTCAAGCCGGGCAAGACGGTCTTGCCGTCAAGATTGACGAGGGCTGTATCGGCGCCAGCCAGCCGCTGGATTTCCGCGTTCCCGCCCAGCGCCACCACGCGGCCATAACTGATGGCCAGCGCTTGCGCTCGTGGCCGCCGCTGGTCCAGCGTGATGATATTGCCGTTGAAAAGCACTGCCTGAATCATTGGCTAACCCTCTTTCACCATGCGAAGTTCCTGGGCGATTTCATTAGCTGTGGGCGCGCTGGCCAGCCCGCTTCTTGTCACCGAATAAGCGGCCAGGCGCCCAGCCAACCGCAGCCCGCGCGTCATGTCGCCATTCACAGCCGACAGCGAACCCAAAAGCGAGGCCGCGAAGACATCGCCGGCGCCGGTCAAATCGCGCGCTTCAACCGCGATGCTCTCGTAGGTCATCGCGCCGCCATCGTGATAATAGGTTCCGCCCGCGCGCCCGTTGGTCACCACCAGATGCCGGCAAACGCGCCGAATCTCCTCGGTCAATTGTGGAAACTGCTGTGCATCTTCTTCGCTGTAGACAACGATGTCGATCAGCCGCAAGGCGTCTTCATCGAACCAGCGGCGGAACTTCACCAGACCGTCAGCGCCCCAGCGCCGCATCAATCCCTGCGGAGTCAGCATGATGGTGGCATTTGGGAAGCCGTGCGCCAGTTCCAGCGGATCGAGCTCGGCCGCCAATGGACCCAGATGAACATAGCGCACAGCGGTCCATTGCGCTGGCACATCGCGCAAGCGAAGCGGGCTGGCCGTCGCGCGCACGTACTGCCGACGGCCGGCGTCGCTGTAGACATTTTCGTAGGTCAGAGATTGCTCGCTCGGCACTACCACAGGGCGGCCATAAGACCGCAGGCCTGCGAGCAGCGGTTCATCGGGGGCGGCGCTGGTTAATATGCCAACGCGATGACCGAAGGCGGCGTAGGTCGGCGCGGCATAGGCCACCGTCCCCCCCAGCATCCGCCCGCCGGGCACCAGGTCAACCGTCATGTGACCGATGAGAAGAATGTCGATGTTTGTGGTCAATGAAGCGTCTCGTCGGGTCATGCTGGCGCGCCGCCGCCCACAGTGCTTTGCCGCTATGGGGGGCCGGAAGCGGCGCTTATTTGGGCACGATGGTCACTTTGCGCGTCCGCCCTTCCCCCACGCTGCGGGTCGAGACGTCATGCCGGCCGCGAAGCGTCAGATGGATGATGCGGCGTTCGTTGGCGTGCATAGGCTCCAGCGTGATCGTGCGCCCCTGCTGCACCGCCTGCTTGGCCATGCGCTGCGCCAATCCGCGCAAGCGATTGGATCGGCTCGTTTTGTAGCCGGCCACGTCCACGCTGATGTTGGCGCGCCGCTCCAGCCGCCGGCTGCATATCAAGCGCACAATGTGCTGCAAGCAGGACAGCGTTTCGCCGCGGCGCCCAATCAGTCGATTGATGCGTTTGCCCGTCACATTCAGCATCCAGTGCGGCTCTTCGCCCTCGTCGTCATCATCGGTCAGATGCACATTGACTTGAGCGTCAAGCCCCATCTTCTCCAAGAGCTCCGTAAGCACTTGCCGCCCGACGGCGGCGTCATCGTCGAGCTCGTCTTCAGGCACGGCCGGCAGCGCAACAGCATCGCGCCGGTCACGCTCCTCGGGCGCTTCCACTTGCGGCTCTTCGCGTTCGTCGGCTTTGCGCCGCCCAATCAATACGATGCGAACCCGCGCCTCGCGCGCGCCAAAGCCAAATAAACCGGTGTTCGGCTCTTCAAGCACTTCAATCATTACATCAGCGGGCTTGGCGTTGAGTTCCGTCAAACCTTTACTGATCGCCGCATCGACAGAATTGGCGGTTACTTCGATCATTTCCATAGTTCAGGTCCTTTGTCGGTGATGCAAGCGCGGCAACTGGTTACTTCTTCCGCGGCTTCTTCTTTCTGCGTTTACGCGGCTTTTTGACCGGTTCATCGGGCTCGAGAACGATCTCAACCGGCGCTTCTTCAACTTGCTTCTTTCGAAAGAGCTTGTCCAATACATTGCGGCCTTGCGGGCTGTATTGAATGATGCCGATCAAATTGGACGCGACAAAGTAAACCGACAAGCCGACCGAAAAGGACAAGGAGAAAAAGCCGAACATGATGGGCATGATGGTGGTCATGCTTTTCATCATTTGCGCCTGGCCGCCGGCCGGTTTGTCGTCCTCATCGTCGTCCTTCTTGGCTGCCTTCTGCCCCGTCGTCGCCATGGTGAGCTTCTGCTGAGCCCAGGTCGTCACCAAGACTAGGAGCGGCAGAATCAGCGAATAATGGGGGTTCTCTGTTGGCGCCAGCGTCAAATCCAGCTCGGGCAACAGCCCAGCCAGCTGCGGGATCGGCGTCCACATCCGCTGCAGCGGGATCAGCGAGTCCAACCCCGGGATCAGCAAGCGCTCTGACAGATCGACCAGTTGGAAGGGCGTAGCCGCCAAGGCAAAAAAGATCGCCTGGTAGAGACCAATCAAAATCGGAAACTGAATCACCATCGGGAAGCAGCCGCCGACCGGATTGACCTTGTTCTCCTTGTAGAGCTTCATCTGCGCTTGCGAGAGCTTTTCTTTGTCGTTCTTGTACTTCTCCTGCAACTTTTTCAGCTGCGGTTGGACCTGCTGCATCTTGCGCGAGGATTCTTGCTGCTTCGCCAAAAGGGGATAAGTCAGGAAACGGATGATGACTGTCAATACAACGATCGCCAGGACGATATCCTGGTTCAAGGCGGCATACAACCAGGCCAGGATCGTCACAAACGGATTGAGGATTAAGTCCCACATTCGGTCATGCCCCCGTCGATGGATTAGCGCGGATAGACCCAGGTCTGGCGTCCATCGAGCTCAAACGCGATCAGCAGCCGGCCTTCGTCGACCGAAGTCACGATCAGCAGCGGCGCATCAATATCCAGTGATTCACTCGGCTCCAGCATCAGCATATCGCCAAGCAGCTCCGGCCGGTTGTCGATTTCCCGCGCGTTGATGAGCACGCCGTCTCGCCGGTCAAGCCAATAAACCTTGCCATCGCGGGACGCCACGATCACCCGGTCTTGATAGGCCACCGGCCCCGACCGGATGCCGCGCTCCGCAACCTGGCTGGACCAGAGCTCTTGCAAGTTTCGTTCGCTGTCGAGCGCGTGCACATAACCGCTCAAATCCGCGACATAGAGGACGCCCCGCTCGTCAATTGCCGGGCTGCCCCATACCCAGTTCTGCGTGCTGTAGGTGCTGAGGATTTGCCCGTCGAGCGAAAGCTCGAAGAACATCTTATTGAAGCTGCCCACATACAAACGATCATTCGCCAGCAAAGGCGTCGAGGCGACGCTGCCGCCCAAATCCAGCGACCAAATGAGCTGCCCGCTGCCGCGGTCGAGGGCATACACGTGGTGATCAATTGAAGCGACAATCAACATCTCCCCCACCAGAAGCGGCTGCGCCCAGACGCCCTCTTCCGTATGGAAGCGCCAAATTTCGCGGTAATCCTCCATTGAGCGGGCGCTCAAACCGCCGTTCTGATATGGCACATAAATTATGTCATCAACGACGAGTACATTGGCGACAACCTTGTCGTCAAGTTGGATGGTGCGCGTCACTTCCAAGAGCACCGAATCCACCCGCAGCAGGTTCCCGTTGTTGGCGGCAACCAGGACCGTCTCCTCATCAAGGACAGTCGGGAGAGCGTAGAATTGCGCGCCATTATTGGCCGAGCCCTGCAAGACCCAGTCGCGCGGATTGTTTTCGCTGTCGAGGATCGGTCTCCCGTTCAGCGGGTTGATCAGGCGAAGCGGCGCGCCGTTTACCGGGCTCAAAATCGCCACATTATTGTTGTAAGCCAGCGCGATGTTCTGTTCGCCGTTGTAGTCAATCAGCCCGACCGCTGGCCAGCTGACGCCCATGCGCGCGCCGACGCAGCCCGTCAAGACGAGCATCGCCATAATCAGACAAACTGCAAACGAAGAACGCCTGGTATTCATTGTGGGCAAGAATCACTCCTTGGGCGGGACCGGATCGTAACCGCCGGGGTTCAATGGATGACAGCGCAAGATCCGTCTGAATCCCATCCAACTCCCCTGCACGGCGCCATAGGCTTCGATCGCCTCATAGGCGTAGACTGAACAGGTCGGTGTAAATCGGCAGGCGCTGGGCAGCAAGGGCGAGATAAAACGCTTGTAAGCCGATATCAGCCGCAGCAAGGGCCACTTTAACATCTCAGCGATTTCCAATCAGCCGCGCCCGCAAGCATAGCTCTCTCAGTATACGTTGCAGCTCGCTGAACGGTTGCCATGCATTCGCCGGCCGCGCGACCACCACAACATCAAATCCCTGCCGAAGCGAAGCATGCAGGCCGATCAGAACAGCCCGCAGACGGCGTTTGCATCGGTTGCGGATAACCGCCTTCCCCAGCCGCCTGCCCGCAACAATCCCATAACGATTGTGTGACAGGTCATTCTTGCGGACGCCTAGCGACAGGTCTGGATGCCGATATACGGCGCCCCTGCGCTGTACGCGAGCGAAATCAGCAGGCCGGCGAAGCCTCAATGCGGATCTCATTGATTAGCTGGCGTTCCAATTTGTCTTTTTGACATGGTTAAAGGTCACGGCGAGTTGATGGCGCCCGCGCTGTCGGCGAGCTTTGAGCACCCGCCGTCCGCCGCGCGTGCTCATGCGCTGGCGAAAACCATGCACACGTTTGCGTCGGCGAACCTTTGGCTGCCAGGTACGTTTCGTTGACATCTATTCAGCCTCTATCTTGAATTGCCCTCATACACAGAAGGCAAGTATAGTTCAGCATTTGCCGCTGGTCAACCGCAGCGTGACCGCGGCCCGGGCAATCGATATCAATTCATGCTTCTAACGCCAGCATAACTGCAACCGAGTTTCAACGCGCGGTATGGGCGTTGCGCTGAAACGCCCTCATGATACCTATTATAGGAAAATCAACTGACCGGCTGCCTAGTTGCTCGTCCACATGGACAGTTCGACTCTGGCATTGTCGCGCGACTTGCTCGCCGCCCGCAAAGAATGCTGCGATTGCTTGGCGAGTCGCCCAAGTACCGCTTGACTGTACTGGCGGCGATACAGTAGGATTGCCTGGTCGAGAATCCTGTGAAGCCGCTGCCCGCAATCATTTGCCACGATTTCACAAGTGAAGAACCAGCACGGGAGGCGTGTCGCCTTGCTCCCAGCACAACATTGGGCATACAGATTTTCTATCGGCGCTGACGATATTGATAGTATCACGAATCTCTTGCTGGAAAAAGAAACGCCGCTGAGGGCCGTGGAGCTGGCGACAGAAATCATCAAACAGCGCGAGAGCAAGATCCGCCAACAGTTGCGACAGAAATTTCAGAACACCAAGATTTACAAACCGGCCGACCGCTTCGAAGTTGGCGACCGCCTGACGTTTGCGCAATTTGATTATGCCACCGCCAGTGTGGTCGGCCTCAGAACCGGGCAGAGCGCTGACCTGAGCCCGATCAGAATCGCCACCGTTGAATTCGACGCAGATGGCCAGCGGCATCCTGACCAGTCGCGCGAGTTCGTGGTGGAATACGAGCGCGATCACCCGCTCAACAACACGGACTTCAACCGCCATCCCAGCCTGGTTGACACCGACTATACGGTCGACGAGATCCTCAGCGATCCGTCCACCAACATTGTCGAGCAAGTCAATGACGCTTTGGAAGGCAATCCGGACCTGGTGCGCATCGCCGGGACCTGGTTCGTGCGCGAGCTGATGGTCGATGTCGATATTGGAAGCCTGCATCTGGCGGAAGCCGTGCTGGATATGCATGGGGGCGGGCCCCTGGCGCCCGAGCGCATTCTGAAGGAAATCGGCGGCCTGGGCGACGCGCTCATGTCGCTGCAAGCCTTTTCGCTCAATTACGCCATGAATGAAGACGAGCGCTTTGAAGAAGTCGGGCCGGCCGGCCAAGTCCTCTGGCATTTGAAACGGCTTCTGCCGCGTATGGTGCGCCAGGTGCCGTCCATCTTGCAGTACCGGGCCATTGACTACGATCGCACATTGCTCACGCGCGAAATGAGGCAGCTTGAGTACGACCTGGACGATGAGCATTCGCCGGTGACATCATCGCCGCCCGAAGACGAAGTCAGCTTGACCTTGACCTATCCGCATCGGCGCGTGGGCACGCTGCCCATCAATTCCGAGACCAGGTATATTTTCCCGGCCGCCAAGACGCCGCGCATCGCCATCACGATTGTGGACGCGATAGACAAAGAAGAATACCCGTGCTGGGTCGTGCATGAATTTCGCTATATCTATGGGTTGGCGGCGATCTACCAGAAGCATCATCTGCCGGTGGGCGCCTACGTTTACCTCAACCGCACCGAAGATCGCAGCCGCATTGAAATCGAATTCGACAATTATCGCCCGCGGACGGAATGGATCCCATTGGTCGAACGCACCGAGAACGACAGGCTGCGCTTCGAAACCGCGCAACGCGCGATCGGCGCTGACTACGATGATCTCATTATCGTCGGTGTCAAGGATTTGCCAGAGGTCGATAAACTTGGCAATGAGATTCAAACCAAACGCGTGACCCTGTCCGAATTGCTGCGGAGTCTGCTGGCCGAGCTGAGCAAACAGACGCCGCAAGGCACGGTGCATTCAAAAGTCTTGTACAGCACATTGAATATTTTGCGCCGCTGCCCGCCCGGTCCGATGTTCGCCACCCTGACCTCAAACCCCGACTTTGAGTACGTCGGCGGCAACTACTGGAAGCTCAGTAGTTAGCTGGAAGGAATGCGAATGCCCGTCAATTATTTGATCAAGCCCAGCGTCGAGACCAAATTCTATATTGACTTCGATTGGTGGGAGCAGAGCCGGGATGATCTGCAAGTTTATCTTCTCACGCATCTGACAGCTGAGCAGCAGCAGGCGCTCCAGCAACGAGACCTGCGCGAAGTTTTTGATTACGTTCACCCGGAAACGGGCGAAGTCTTTCAAGTGGACGCGCTCGGCCTGGCGATTCGCGAATCATCCAAACGCCAGGATTTCATCACCGGCCGCATCGGTTTGATCGACAGCGTGTTTCGCGCGCTGCTCGTCAACGACAACCATCCGCTGAACGCGCTGGAGCTGGCTAAAGCAACCGGACGCGACGCCTCGACAATCCTCAAGACCATCGGCGGTGTCCGCATTTACCGCGGTATCAGACCCTTCCGCAGCGGCGTCGCGGCTGAAAGTTAAGCTATGGCGCGCGTGATCAACACCAATAGCCCCGGCAAGCGGCGAAACGCCCACATGCGCACCATCGCCGAGATTCTGCGCCATCTCAGCCAACAGCGTGAAGTGAATGAGCGGACCAAGGACATGGTCGCCATGCTGGTGCTCAGCCTGCGCGCGATAGACAACACCGTCGAAGAATCGGTCATCGCCTGGGAAAAGCGCGGCTACTGGAAAAAAGCCGCCGACTTTCAGCAGAAGTGGTGGTGGTCTCCCCTCATGGCCGAGGCAATTGAAGCGTTGCTCAGAAACAACGACTGGGACAAAATGCCCGAGACCATGCTCAAACTCTATCCCCACTTCTCCGATATCCAGATAAAGAAAATGACCCGCGATCCGGCCGCTTGGAACGGCGCCTACAGCAAACTCATCGGCGACAGCGACGCCTGAGGCCCTCGAGGCACATTCCCGCTCCACGTTCGTCAGCCGCCAGCGCGTCCGGCGCCGGGCAGCGTCCACTTAGTCGGCGCTTACTAGGCAACTTGTATGAGGACTTGTATAATATGTCCAATGTCTGCTTATGGATTTGTGCGGGCGAGCGGCGATTCAGCGGCGCCGGGGAGATGCGCGGGCGGCATGTCAACCGAAGCGGCAAATGAAATTGTGCCGGTGGACGGGCATCGCATTGAGCGGCTTGCCTGGTTTGGCCTGGTCGGCGTCTTGATCATCACCAGCGCGTTCCGCGATTGGCTTGCGCCGCACAACGGCATTACGCCGCTGGCCGCCGGTCTCATATTGCTTCTTGCGGGAACGGTCCAGTGGCGGCGGGGCTTGAGCGCGCGCTACATGAATTGGCTGGCGGGCGCGCTGCTTCTGGGCATGGCCGCCTTCAGTTTTCTTGGCCGGCCCGAGCTGGATTTGTTCCTGCCCGTCGTTGTCATCGCCATAATTGTTATCGGCCGCGGCGCCTTCGCGCGGGGAAGCTGACTAATGATTTCAAGCAGGTCAATTGCGGCGGGCGCATGAGCATCACACGAACGCAAGAACTCACGGTTGAAGAGATTCGCAAGCTGGCGCTGCCATTGAGCACGCATATCCTTTCCGGCGAGGGCCTGCTTGACCGGCCGATATCCTGGACGACCATCATTCACCGGGAAGATGACATCGCCTCCAAATCGGTGCAAAATCGTGAGTTGATCCTCATCGCGCCGGTCAGCAATCCGCCCAAGGCGCACAACGACACCGAGCTGGTGCAATGGGCGGCGGGCGCCGGCGCGTCGGCCATCGTCTTCTGCGGCGGCGTCGGCCCAACCGCGCTCGCCGAAGCCAAATCACATGATATGCCCGTTCTTTCGCTTGCGAGCGACGTGCGCATCCGCGATGTCGAAAAGACGATCATCAGCTTGCTGGTGAACCGTAAAGGACAGGTTGAAAGGCGGGGCACGCAGATTTACCGCCAGTTGACGCAGATTTCTTCGCGCAATGAGGGCATGGACGGGCTGCTGGGCGCGATGGCCCGCTTGACCAAGAAAACAGTCATCGTGCATGACAAACGCCTGCACCCCCTTTCGCATAAACTCCAGCCCGAGTTCGTCGGCATCTGGGACGATATCGAATACTTCTTGAAGAAGCAGGACAACCTGCCGGTCGAATTGCATGACCGCCATCGGGTTGTCGAAGTCGACCCGCCTGTGCTCATGCAAGCCTTGCCGGTATCCGGCGTCGCCAGGCTGGTCGCGCCGATAATCACCAAGAGCCTGGGCCGGGGCTACCTGTCGATCATTGGGCGCGAAAGCGATCTCGATGAGATTGATCAACTCGTCTGCGAGCACGGCGCCGCCGCCTGCGCCCTGGAAATGGCCAAGCAGAAAGCGGTGAACGAAACCGAAAAACGCCTGCGCGGCACCTTCCTGGACCGCCTGCTGCTGGGTGATGTCAGCCAGCAGGAAGCCATCCGCCAGGGGGAACGTTTCGACCATGACATGACCCTGACGCATGTGGCCTTCGTCCTCTCCTGGCGCGGGGAGAACCAGCCGTCGCTCCGCCGGCTCGAGACCATCGTCAACGCGGTTATCGCGCAGAAGCAAGCGGCCGCCCTGGTTTGGATTCGTGAACGGGAAGGCGAAGTGGTCGTTTTCCACGCCACTGATTTTGATGACCCAATCGACCACAGTCTGGCGCTGTCAAACGCCTTCAGCGAAGAGATCGGCAGGCAGTTTCCGCTCAATCATGTGGCGATTGGGCTGGGCCAGGTGGCGCGCGAAGTCAACGTATGGCGGTCCAGTTACCGCGACGCAGTGCAGGCCATGGAATTGGCGGAAAGGCTGCAAACCGACATACCGCTTTTCATCGGCGATCTGGGGGTTTATCAGTTGATCCTCAGTCTCTCTGACAGAGAGAAACTGGTTGACTTCTGCGATTATACGCTGGGCGCGCTCACCGAATACGACATGCGCCAGAACGCCGACCTGATCAAGACCCTGGAAGCCTATTTCAATTGCCATGGCAATCTGTCTCAAACGGCCGAGTCCCTGATCGTGCACCGGAATACGCTGCTTTATCGCATGAACCGCATCAACGAAATCGCCGGCATCGACCTGAACCGGCCGGAGACCAGGCTGGCGCTGCATCTGGCGCTGACGATTCGCCGACTGCTGTCCCTCGGTTAGCCGGCGGCCTATCCGCCAGACGAGACCCGGCAGCAGCCGTTTTCTCATCGCTCCTGTCAACAAGCGCCAAGCGTTTATGAGGGTTCTTTGTACAACATGCACAGGCAATCAGGCAGTTTATCCATAACATCATGCAATGCTTCGCCGAACCGACTCTGGTAGAATAGTTTGACAATTCAAGGTAATATCAAGCGTATGTGGACATGGAGCGCGACAGTGAGCTTGGCCGCCTTGTCCGCCCAAATAGCATTATTGCAGGGACCGGCTCAAACGATAGAAGGATGAGACATGTTTGATTTACGCGATCCATCCAAGGACGATCCCTTCGCCGACCTCCATCCCATCGACAGGCAGCATCGCGACGCTTGCGCGCTGATTTGCTCGGTTCGCAAAGGCGGGCAGGCGACGCACGGCAATGTCAAGCGCACGATCGAAGCGCTCACGCGTATGGGCCATCGAACTGGATACATCAATGGAGAAGGCGACGGCGTCGGTGTGCTGACAGACATCCCGCGTCAGCTTTGGACGAAATGGCTGGCGGAAGCCGGTCTGCGTTCGTCGCTGGCGACAGACCGCAGCTTTTGGGTCGCGCATGTTATGATCCCGGCTCACGACCGTACACGCGCTCAATACATCGTCGATCAGATTTGCCGGCAGATCAGCGAAGTAGGCTTGCATATTTTGGTCGACCGCGCCGGTCGCGTCAATTCAACGGTGCTGGGTCCCAATGCCGAGACCAACGAGCCGGTGTTCTGGCAGATCGCCGGCATCAACGGGCAAGTGGCGGCGGAGAAGCTCGACCGCACACTATTCGAGTTGCAAGTTCAACTGGAGAGCGAGCTGGAAGTTCACTTTCCGTCGTTCTCGGCGCACAGCGTCGTCTACAAGGTCCAGGGCACGATCGAGATTTTGCGCCGCTATTATCCGGAATTGCGCGATCCCAATTACGCCTCCTCCCTCACGATGGGGCACGCGCGCTACAGCACCAACACAAATCCGATTTTCGAACGCGCGCAGCCCTTCAATCTGATCGAGCATAACGGAGAATTCAACACCATCTCGCGTTTCCGCCTGGAATCGGAAATGCTCGACATTCCCATGGTGGATGACGGCTCTGATTCGCAGGATGTGGATCGCACGATTTATGCGTTGTGCATGCGTTACGGCTTGGATCTCATCGAAGCGATGGAACATATCTTTCCGCCCTTTGAGCATGACCTAATCCATAATGCGCCCGAGATTCACGATATGTATGCCGAGTTGCGTCAATCCTTCGGCCCGTTTGCGCAGGGACCGGCGGCGGTTGTCGCGCGCTTGGGGAATCAAGCGGTCTTCAGCGTCGACGCGCTGGGCTTGCGCCCCCTGTGGTTTGGCGAAACCGAGAAAGAATACTTCGTCACCTCGGAACGCGGCGTCTATGCCCTGGACTCGATGTCGGTCAGCCCGAAACCGATGGCTCCGGGCGAAAAAATCGCGATGACGGTCAACACCGGCCAGCCCATCCAGGTGATGGATTATCCGGCGATTCAGCAATACGTTTACAGCAGATATCGCGACCGGCAGCCATACAATCCAGCAGCCGGCAGCATTTGGCGCTCCGGGCCGGAAGCGGCCGCGCCGGCGCCCACAGTGAGTTTCCCCATCCAGCCGACCTCGAACGGCGGCGGGCAGCAGCAAGCGCAGACGGCGCCCGTCGCTGTCCTCGAACGCACCGCCGAATCACAGAAGTCAGCGATTGAACTCCCTTGGGCCGATTCACCGATCAAGGTCAACGCCGCCGTTATGTCCGGCTTTGGTTGGGAACGCTACCACGTCGAGATTGTGAAGACGCTCGCCGACAGCGGCAAAGAGCAGATGGGCTCGCTGGGCTGGGATGGCCCCCTGGCCGCCATCAGCAATACGCGCGCCAATCTCGCCGACTTCTTCAAAGAGACCATCGCCGTAGTGACGAATCCGTCCATCGACCGCGAGCGTGAGCAGGCGCAGTTTTCCTCACAAGTCTTGATCGGCTGCCGCCCCGAGGTCGCCGCCGGCCGTGAAGAAGACGCCACCTTGATCAGATTGGAAATTCCATTCCTGCTGGAAGCCATTCCCGAATTTGACGACATCGACTGCATAAGAGATATCGCATCAAAAAAGGGCACGATGCTCATTCAAGATCTGGCGGCTGTCTTCGAGGACAAAGTCGCCTTCTTTTCAATGGGCTGCCCAGTGGATACAACGGTCGACCAGGCGGTCGAGTCGCTGCAAAACCGCGTCGTCGAGGCAGTCTTGAACGGCGCTCAGTGCGTCATCCTCGACGACAGCGCCATCGCTTCGGGCGAGGAACTGTATATCGACCCGCTGCTTGCGATTGCGGCGGTGGACCGGGCTCTGCGCCTGGCGGATTATGGGCCTAATTTGCGCCGGCGCGTTGGGCTGGTCATCCGCACCGGCGCCCTGCGCGATATGCATGACCTGGCCATCTGCCTGAGCCTGGGGGCGAATGCTATCCTTCCTTATGCCCTGTATGCCGTGGGCTTGGGCACAGCGCCGCGCGGCAGCCGGAAGCCCTTGACGACGGAACAGGTCGAGACGGCGCTCGGCAACACGCTGACGGCGATCCACGCGGGCTTGCAGAAGATCACATCGACAGTCGGCTGCCACGAATTGCGCGGATACGGGCACAGCTTCAGCTCTATCGGTTTGTCGCGCAATATCGCCAACCTGCTCGGCACGCCCAATTATTTCGGCTCGACCGGTCGCGGGCTCACCTGGACCTCGCTCACCGATGACGCTCATGAGCGCGCCCAGGAATTCCGCGGTGAGACGCGCGCGCGCTTGAAGAACCCCGACCGCTTCTACCCCAAGATGTGGAAGAAGGCCGAGGCGGTCGCGCATGGCGAGTTGGAGTTCGACGAATATACCGAGACCCTGCTCAACCTGGAAGAGAGGATGCCGGTGTCTCTGCGGCATATTCTGGGGCTGCACGAAAGTCAGTCGCCAATCAATGCCGAAGAGGTGGATATCAGCATCAAGGGCTATGACATGCCCGTTCTAATCAGCGCGATGTCCTTCGGCTCGCAAGGCGAGTTGGCCTACCGATCTTATGCTGAGGCGGCGCACTTGCTCAACATCATCTGCATGAACGGTGAAGGCGGCGAGATTCATGAGCTGCTGGGCAAACATCCGCGCAATCGCGGGCAGCAGGTCGCCTCAGGGCGATTCGGCGTCAACATCGCCTTTCTGAACGCGGCCGATTACATCGAAATCAAAATCGGGCAAGGCGCGAAACCGGGTGAAGGCGGCCATCTGCCAGGTTACAAAGTGACGGAGCAAATTGCGGCCGTGCGCAGCACGACGCCGGGCGTCGGCTTAATCTCGCCCAGCAACAATCATGATCTTTATTCAATTGAAGACCTGGCCCAGCTCATTGACGAGCTCAAGACCGCCAACCCCCACGCCAAGGTCTCGGTCAAGCTGCCAGTTGTGCCCGGCATCGGGATCATCGCTGTCGGTGTCGCCAAAGCGGGCGCCGACATCATCACGATCACCGGATATACCGGCGGCACCGGCGCCGCGCGCGCGCATGCCTTGCGTCACGTGGGCTTGCCGGCGGAAATCGGTGTCTGGCTGGCGCACCGGCATCTGATCGAAAGCGGCTTGCGGGATGATGTCGAGCTATGGGTTGATGGAGGCATGAAGAGCGGGCGCGATGTCATCAAGATGGTTTGCCTGGGCGCCAACCGCGTCGGCTTCGCCACTCTGGCGATGGTGGCGCTTGGCTGCACGATTTGCCGCGGCTGCCAGGATGGCACCTGCCACGTCGGCATCACCACCCACGTCAAGACCAAAGAAGAAGCCGAAAAGCGGGATTTCAAGGCTTTCCGGCCCTTTGAAGAACGCGGATCGCCCCATAGCATCGTCACCATGTTTGACGCGCTGGCGGATGATATTCGCAAATGGGCGGCGATGATGGGCGTCACAAACTTGCAGGATATCGTCGGCCGGGCCGATCTGCTCTATCAGCGCTCTCATCACGACCGCATTAATCTCAGCCGACTGTTGAAATCGGTCCCGCTCGGCCAACGGACGCAAGCGCAGCCGGGCGGCCGGCGCATCGCCCGCCCCCGCAACACCGTCAGCAAGCAAATTACCGATATCGTGACCGAATACGTGGCCAAAGGCGAATACGAGCTGACCTACGATGACGAGCAGGTGATGGCGATGGACCGCGCCTTGGGCACGCATCTCTCCGGCGCCATCAAACGCCAGGCCCTGCCGCAGGCGAATCGCATTCAAGCGGTCAACCTGTCCTTCAGCAATTCGGCGATACCGGGCAATGGATTGGCCGCCTTTATTGATGATCCGGTCAACGTCCTGGTGGAAGGCGGCGCGCAAGACGGCGTCGGCAAATGCGCCACCGGCAGCAGAGTCTCAATTCTCAAAGGCCTCAACCATAAGGGACGGCGGGTCGATGGCTCGGTCGGCAAGAGCTTCGCCTATGGCGCGCAGGGTGGGCTGTTCATCGTGCAGGGAGACGCTGATACGCGCGCTTGCATCCGCATGAGCGGCGCCGATGTCGTTTTTGGCGGTGAAATCAGCGCCCCGCTGAATGACAGCCTCGGCGGCCTGGGCGCGCGCGCCAACCTCAAAGGTTACGCATTCGAGTACATGACTTCGGGCCGCGCCGTCGTCTTGGGCGATCCCGGCCCCTGGATCTGCGCCGGCATGACCGGTGGCGTCGTTTATCAGCGCGTTCAGCCGGAGATGGGGCTTACCGTTGATGCGATTCGCCATCGACTTGCAGCCGGCTCGGTTGTTGAGATTCAAGCGCTTGATGACGAGGGGCATAACGACGTGCGCGAACTGTTGAACGTCTATATCCGCACGCTCGAAGAAAACCACCAGTCGCAGGCGGCTGAACCGCTTTACGCGCTGCTGAAGCGCCCGAGCGATCACTTCATCAAGATCGCGCCGCCGGACGCGCGCAAGATCGTCAACGAAAGCTGAAAGAAAAACGCCGCTGACTGCTTGTCGGCGGCGCTTCAATTGGCGGCCCCGGGCGCGTGGCAAGGCTAGGGTGGCGCCGCCTCGCCCGGTATTGTCGCCAGTACGCGCTGCGTCTTCAAGGCCAGATGCAAGATGAGCCGATTGTCTGAGTCGTCCAGATCAAGCTTCGTCAATTCCGCGATCCGCTCCAAACGATAGACCAGGGTATTGCGGTGCACATCCAGCTCTTGCGCCGCCTTCGCCAGATTCCCGTTCGCGGCGAAGAACCCGCTCAAGGTGCGGACGAGGTCGCTCTGCTTGCGGCTGTCGTGCTCAATCAGCGGACCAAGCGCATCCTGACTGAATCGCTGCAAATTGTCCAGGTTGCGCTCCTTCAAGGCCAGCAGAAGCTGATACAGCTTGAGATCGCCATAGTATGTCGTGCTGTCATGATCGCTCAATTCCTGCGCGATGCCGACCGCATCCTTGGCCTCGCGATAGGCGTCGCGCAATTTGGAAAGCCCGCAGGCAGGCCGGCTGATACCGGCCGACACCGCCCCGCCCGACATGCGCACAGCCAGCTGCGCCCGAATCGCCTCAATCGACGCGCGCGCCCGCATTAAAGCGGCCGTATCTTCTTCGTCAAATGGATACAATGCGACGATGGCATCCACATATTGCCCGACCGCGCCACTGACAGCCCGCCGCGACATATCGTCACGGACCAGCGAGATCATCGACTCGAAAGGCGCCGATTGCCCTGAGCCTTCCATAGCCCGGTAAACCGCCACCAGGAATTGAGCGCCCGGTTGGAAACCCGAACGCTGCGCGCGTGTGCGCAAGAGATCGTCATCGGCCGGCGTGCCGCTCAACCACATTTGAATCCAGTCGCCGCGCGTCTGCTCAACGGCCGTGGCAATGGCGCGGTTCTTCGCTATTTCAATCGCGCAAACATCGGCGCCATAAGTCAGCACCAGACGGTCAAACTCGGTTAAGCTGTTGGCGCTGTCGACGACAGACAGGTAGCCGGCGACCCGCTTCTCCACTTGCAGCGCCGTTGTATGACCCAGCGGGCTGGCGCTGATCATGCCCAGCATGGACGGCGCGTCATGCATGAGCCACTGCTGAAACTCTTCATGCCGCGCTGGCGCCGCCCGGCCATTCATGCCGCGGCGGCCAAGATAAGGCCGAATCTGCGCGATCAGCGTGCCAGCCTCGTCATGAATCGCGATTGGCTTGCCGGTGGAGCGAGACATAACTTGCAGCAGACTGCTCAAATCCCGGTTTTCAGCCGCCAGCCGCGTCAATTGCCGCTGAATCTCTATCGCGCGTTCGGTCAAGCGGGCGGAATGGTTGAGAATCAAAGCGTTCACGGCGCGCTCCACCGTGGTCAGGCTGCTATCATCCGGCACCGACAGCAGCGCGACGCCTGTTTCATTTGCCGCTTCGACCGCATCCTGCCCCACCGAACCGGTCGCCAGGACAGCATTCACGCCAAAGCCCGCCAACTGCCGCAGAACGCTTGACAGCGTCAACCGGCTGTCAAAACTGCGCAGTACATCCATCGACACCAGCGCCAACTCGCCGCCATATAAATCGGGAAAGACCGGTGGCTGCGCCCTGATCGTCACCGACCAATTCACTTCGGTTTCAGGGTCGCCGGCGACAATGCTGGCGCCCAATGGTAAAGAGTAACGAAGCAAGGATTGAAGTGAAGCTGCGTTCTTATCAGACATAACCAGTTTCCCAATCGTGTTCTTGACTCATTGCGACGCGTACACGCATGCAATTGCCATATTCAACAAGAAGTTGCCTTAGAGTTGTATGTTATCACCAATTCTAGCATGAGATTAGCACAATAAAACAGGGCGAACCCCACGTGGTCATTCGCCCTGTCCTCTTCCTTGGTATATTTTCACAAGTTACTGCCGGCGTTTTAGCCCGATGGTCAAGGACTCTCCCCGCAGCTGAACCGTTTCTTGCGCATATTCCGGCGTGATGTCGCCGGGCTGAAGGCTGTCCGCCAATGTCTCGGCGCTGATGTAGCCGCTGTACAGCAGCATCACGGAGTCGATCCCGTCTGAGGCGTCGGCGTAGACGATCTCGATGCGGTCATCCAGCGCGAAGTCGGCCTGCTTGCGCAGATTCTGAATCCGGCGGATGAGCTCGCGCGCCAGCCCTTCGGCAAGCAGATCGGATGTCAAGCGCGTGTTCAGCGCCACAACATAGCCGCCGTCTTCTATCGCCCCCTCCGGCGCTTGCAGGCTGACCTTGACCTCGCATTCTTCGTTTAGAATCTCGAAGCAGGACCCATCCAATTCGAGGGTGATGTCTTCGCCCGCCAGCAGCTGCTCGGCAAATGGGCGGACGAATGCTTGATCGCCATCGCGCAAGGCGGCTTGAATCGCTTTGAAGTCGGCGCCAAATTTGCGGCCCAGGAAACGTGGCAGTGGATTGAGACGGTAAATTGTCGTCGACGCGAAAGCGCTGGCTTCGTCCGCGCCCATGATACGCAGAGACTTTATGTTGAGCTCGCTCTTGATCAAATCGGCATAGCTCTCGAGCACGGGCGCCTCGGACACATCGCGCAGAGCGAATTGGGCATCCGCCAGCGGTTGGCGCACGCCAATCTGGGCGGCGTTTCGGGCGGACAGGCCCAGGCTGACCAGCCGCCGCACAAGCGCCATATCGCCTATGAGGCCCTCGTTGACCAGCGATTTATCGGCGGCGGGCCAGCGCGACAGGTGGACGCTGTCGGCCTCGGCGCCATTCTGCTCGGCAACCAGATTCCGATACATCGCCTCGCTTAGGAAGGGCATCGTCGGCGCCAAGAGCTTTGCAACCGTGGTTAAGGCCTCGTACAGCGTGGCATAAGCGGACAGCTTGTCCTTGTCCACGTCGCTCTTCCAGAAGCGATCGCGGCTGAGGCGCACGTACCAGTTGCTCAAGCGCTCAACGAAGTCTTCAATCGGGCGCGTCGCGTTGACCGCATCATAAGCTTCAAAGGCATTCGTCACCGTCAGCACCAAGGCATGCAGCTCGGCCAGCAGCCACTGATCAAGCGGTTCGCGCTCGTTCGCTTCCGGCGCCGCCTGCGATGGCGTCCAGCCGTCGATGTTGGCATAGGTGACAAAGAAGCTGTACGTGTTCCATAACGTGGACCAGAACTTCTTGATCACTTCGTTGACGAGGTTGATCGAGAAGCGGCGCGGCTCGCCCGGCGGCCCCGATGTATACATATACCAGCGGAAAGCATCGGCGCCCGCCTGCTCCAAAACCATCCAGGGGTCAACGCTATTGCCCAGGCTCTTGGACATTTTCTGGCCCTTCTCATCCAGGATGTGCCCAAGGCAAATCACATTTTTGAAGGAGACCGTTTCGAACAGCATCGCCGCGATTGCGTGCAGGCTGTAAAACCAGCCGCGCGTCTGGTCGACCGCTTCGCAGATGTAATCGGCGGGATGCTGCTCTGCCAGCATGTCAGGGTTGAACTTCGGATAGGACCACTGCGCCACCTGCATGGCGCCGCTGTCAAACCAGACGTCGATCACTTCCGGCACGCGCCGCATGATGCCGCCGCCGCCATTCGGGTTCTCGAAGGTGATGTCATCCACATAGGGCCGGTGCAGATCGAGGTCGGCGAGATCGCGGCCGGCCAGCTCGCTCAACTCATCGACTCCCCCGACGCAGATCATCTCGCCGCTTTCCTCGTCAACCCAAACGGGCAGCGGCGTGCCCCAATAGCGCTCGCGCCCCAGCGACCATTCTTTGAGATCATCCAGCCAATTGCCAAAGCGGCCGTCGCGGATATGCCCCGGCACCCAATTCACGGTCTTGTTGAGGTCAATCATCGTTTGCTTGTATTTGAGCGTGTCGATGAACCAGGTCTCGCGGGCGAAATACATCAATGGCGAGCCGTCGCGCCAATTGTGCGGGTAAGCATGCTCATAAGTTTCCTGGCGGTACATCAGGCCGCGCTCGGTCAAATCGCTGATGATATGCCGGTCGGCATCTTTGAACCACATGCCGCGGAAGGTCGAAACGGCATCAACGAAGCAGCCGGTTTCATCGACCGTGATCAAGACGGGCAAATCGTGCTTGCGCCCGGTCGCCAAATCATCGACGCCATAAGCGGGCGCCGTGTGCACGATGCCGGTGCCATCGCCGGTGCTCACATAATCGGCCGCTACGACATAGGCGTAATCTTGCTCCACGGGCAAGAAGGTATACAGCGGCTTGTAACGCCAGCCGACGAGTTCGCTCCCCTTCAGGCGCTTAACCACCTTGTAGTCGTCGCCGTCGCTGAGCACCTTGTCCATCAAGGCTTCGGCCAGGATCAGCTGCTCAAGTCCCTCGCCGTCGGTTGCCGGCCCTTCCACCTGTACATAGTCAACATCTTCGCCGACCGCCAGCGCCGCGTTCGCCGGCAGCGTCCAGGGCGTTGTCGTCCAGGCCAGCAGATAGACGCCCGGCCGGTCGCGCACGGGAAAGCGCACATAAACGCTCGGGTCAACGATGGTCTTGTAGCCCTGCGCCACCTCATGAGTACTGAGTGGCGTGCCGGATGATGGGCTGTAGGGCACGACCTTGTAACCGCGATAGAGCAAGCCCTTGTCCCAGAATTGCTTGAGAATCCACCAGACACTCTCGATGTATTCATTAGAGAAGGTGACGTAAGCGTCATCGAGATTGACCCAGAAGGCGGTGCGCTCCGTCAGCTTCTCCCACTCGTTGATGTGCAGAAAGACGTTCGCCCTACACTTGGCGTTGAACTCGGCAACGCCATATTCTTCGATTTGACCTTTGTTGTCGAAGCCGAGTTCCTTTTCCACCTCGATTTCGACCGGCAGCCCATGCGTGTCCCAGCCGCCGCGGCGCAGGCAGTAATAGCCTTGCATCACCTTGTAACGGGGGAACATGTCCTTGAAGGCGCGCGACAGCACATGGTGGCTGCCGGGTTGACCATTCGCGGTCGGCGGGCCCTCGTAGAATACATAACGCGGCGCATCATCGCGCCCCTCGGTGCTGCGCTCAAAGACGCGATTGAAGCGCCAAAAATCGAGCTGCTGCTGCTCGAGTTTATTGATGACGTCGCTGTTGACCTGCGAGTTTACTGCTCTAAACATGATAGTCACTTGCTCCACTGGATTGATACGAAATCTGCCTTGCCATAACTTGCCAGAAGACCTGGAAACCGTATCAAGCGGCAATGACCCGCGGTGTGTACACGTTTGCATGTGACACCACGTAAGCACCTCCTTGTAATACCGCATCCCAATGGGGAGCGCGCATCCGCAGCGATTATGACGTATATCGCAACTTGGTTAAAGGGTTAAGTGGCGGCCAGCGATCTAGACTGATATCGCTCAATCCGCTCTCTCTTGCTCAGCGTCAAGCCGGCCAACCACCGCCGACAAATGGCGGCCGTATGGCGTCTCAGCATATTTGTCGGCTTCGTCCCGCCAGTGTTTCAAATTCTCGTCAATCAGCTGTTGGTCGGGCCATGCGCCCGCGTGCAAAGCATGCATGTAATATTGCAGCAGCAGCAATTGGGCCGGGTCTTCCGCCAGCGCAGCGCGCGCTTGCGTCAAGTTCGTCAGCGCGGCATCGCCATCGCCGGCCAAATAGCGCGCCTGCCCCAAGTCGAAATCGACGATGTCGGGCGCGCCCGCGGCGATCGCGCCCTGAAAACAGTCGCTCGCCGTGCCGTAATTGCCTAGCGCGAGCTCAAGCTTGCCGATGCTGTAGCGGGCTAAACTGTGCCCTGGCTTGAGCTCCAGCGCCCGGCTCAATGCCGACCGGCACAGTTCAAACTGACCCAGATGGCGATAGGTGTTGCCGAGCAATACCAGCGGGTCGACCGAAGCGCGCCCACGTTCGGGCACGGACTCAAGCAGCGCCCGCGCTGCCGGATATTCCCCGGCGATGAAGTGCTGCTGCGCCTGGTGATATGGCGAGGCGTCGCGCCGATTGCCCCAGAGTAAGAGAAGTTGAATGCTGACCAGCAGGCCAAAAGCGCCGAAACGCGCCGGAAGCCGAATAGCGCTGGGTCCCAAAAAGCCCACCGCCAAAAGCAGCAGCAGGAGCAATATGGCGATTGCAAGAGCAATCTTGGCCGATGCGTCCCATTCTGGCAGCCGCCGCGTCAGATCGCGGGCGAGATGCCGGAACATCATCCGCCGTGCTTCCTTTTGCCCTCGGTCTCGTCGATCGCCTCTTCGATTTTCTCAATCTCGTAATGGAGGAGGCTGCCGTATGCGGTGCCTTCCAAGGCGCGCAGCGTCGATTTCCAAGCTTGCAGGCCGTGCTGGGTCGCGACCATTCGCTCGGTCGCGCGCTCGGCATTCTCCCGCTCGCCCACTTTCAAATAATGGCGTGACAGATAGTAGTTCACCCGCACGGCGTACATTGACGGCATCGAGTAGAGCGCCGCATGCTTGAAGGACTCCATCGCCGAATCGTGCTCGCCCGCAAGCTGCTGCACGAAGCCCAATTCCGCCCAAATGATCGGCTGCGCCGGCGAGAGCTGCGCGGCGGTCTGCAGCGCGATGGCCGCCTCGCCATAACTGGCCTGCATGCGGTAGCCATTCGCCAAGGTCATGTAGGCGCCGGCATCGCGCGGGAACATCCGCACGGCGCGGTCGGCCGTCTCTTGCGCTTTCGCCAATTGACCATTGTAGGCATAGGCGCTGGTCAACAGCATCAGCAGATCCGGCGTGATCTTGCCACCGGCAAGCACCCGTTCCAGCAGTTGGATCGCTTCCGGGAATTTGAACTTCTGCATCAAGCGGTAGGCTTCGCCATAACCGGCGCCATATTGGCGTGACTGGCGCGCCAGCAAAACACCCACCAAGAGGAAACCAAGCAGAATCATGCTGGCCGATAAGCAGAGCCCGGCCAGGGACATCTGCGCCACCGGCGAAATGTATGGGTCCAGCGGCTCGGTGATGCCATCGGCCAATTCGATAAGCACACCGAGCACGAAGACGATGAAACCCAAAGCCGCCAGCGCGACCGAGATGAAAACCGCCGCCCAGCCAAGCAGCCGGCGGAAAGATATGTCGGGCCTCCAATTACTGCGGTACATGCGCCTTCTCGCCCATAATCAGACTGCGCGCCTCGTCTATATCACCGCTAAGCACATCGCGGAGCGCCCCCGCTTCATCCGCGCTCATGATGACCTGCCACTCTTCCAGGCCGGCTTTCTCGCGTCGAAGCGCCTTCAAAGCTTCCCGCCCGGATCGCTCGTCCGCCCGGCGCTGATGAATGCGCCACAAGTATAATTGCGCCAGCAAGCGGTGTCGAGAATCGGGCATGCCTAGCCGCAGCGCAACGCTCAGATGCTCGCGGGCAGCGTCGTCCGCCCGCAGCCTCTCCTCTATCATACCCAAATTGTAAGCCGCTACCCATTCATCGGGCGCCAGTTCATGCGCTTTCACCGCCGCCTTTCGCGCGCTGGCGAGGTTTCCCGCCTGCAGCTCAACCTCGGCCAGGCCGTTGAAGGCGACCGCCGACGCCTCGTCCAGCTTGGTCATCCGCCGGTAATCTTTGCGCGCCGCGGGCAGGTCGCCGGCCAAGCGATGCAACTCGGCGCGGAAGCGATAGTGTTCCGGTTGCGCCGCTTTTTCCTTAATCTCCGCCGTCATGCTGGCGATCGCGGCCCCGTAGTCGCCCTTGCGCATCGCTTTGACCGCCCGCCGATAATTCTGCGGCCCGCGGAAATCGCCGAAGATGAAGATGCCGGCGACGATCCAACCCAAGCCCGCCCCCAGAAAAATGCCACTGAGCTGCGGCAGAGCAAGTGAGCCGATGACGATGCCCAGGACAGAGGGCACTATGATAGCCAGCCAGCGCAGGCGTTCTTCCACCGGCAGACGACCCAGCACCATCAGCGACGCGCCGAGCAGGAATATGATCAGCAAGCCGGTTTGAGCCGCCGTGACCAGCGGCGAGCGCGTACCAATGACATTGAGCGCCAGGCTGGCAAGGCCGGTAATCACAAGCAGCGCGATAAATGCGCGAAAGCGGCGCGGCCCCAAAAAGATTCGAAATCGCTTTATCATGTTGACGGACCCCGATCAGGCTGATGCGTAGCAGCGCTAGACTCTAGGCGCCGCATAGTTGCTGATCTGAACGACAATTTCTTGCTGCTTGAAGCTGTTGACGCGCTTGAGGATCATGCCATGTTGATCGATCCAGTAGGACAGCGCCTTGTCGACGTAACGGTAGCGGCGCGCCGGGATTTCCCGTGTGCCCAGCAAAAGCAGATCGTCGGCGATGTATTCGACCGGTGACGCGATCCGCTGCAGAACGCCGGGAAAGAGCTGGGCATTTTCGAACATCGGCACATAGATCGGCAGCGCGCCCTCAGCCTGCGCCGCCAGCCTCGTGATTGCGCCGCCGCGGAAAACCAGCAGCGGCACATCAATAAGCGTGTCCGGCGGCAATTCAACTTCAGTGTAGTCGCGCTCGCCGCCATTCATGCTGTAGCCGACCTGCAGCCGGTCTGCCGCCAGCTGGTAGGTCGCCCGCAGCGTCTTCACGCCAAGCTCAAATCTCTCGTTTTCGTAGCGGATGTCCAGCCGGACCAAGGCGCCGTCTTGACTGAACAGGGCTTCAACAAGCATCGACTTGCCCTCTTCCACGCGCGCGTCCAAATCGACGCGAACGAAGGTCTCTCCATCGGCATGACTATGTATCGTCCAGGATTCTGTCTTCTGCAAGGCGGCGCCATTCTTGGCAAAGCGGAAACAGCCACTCGCCATAAACCGCTCATGCGCTTGCACAGGATGCAAATAACGCATCAATCGCTCAATTCGACGTAGAGCCGTTTGTTGATGCCGCCTTTGCTCTTGTATTTGGCAATCTTGATCGCGCCCACTTCACGCGTGTTGGCGACATGCGTCCCGCCGTCCGCCTGCAAGTCGAGACCGACGATTTCTACCGTAGGCACTTCCTGAATGCTGGCCGGCAGCAGATTGATCTTGGTGCGAATCAGGTCGGGAATTTGAAAGGCGGTTTCGCGAGGCAGGATCTCGATTTTGACATCGCGCGCCGCCTCGACTTCGATATTGATATTCTGCTCGATCTCGGCGATGACATCGGGCGCCAGCCGTTCGAATTCGAAATCCATCCGCCCGCTCAGGATATCCATGTTGCCGCCGGTGACGCTCGCCTGATAATCGCGCCAGATGACGCCGCAGAGTATGTGCATCGCCGTATGCGTGCGCATGATTTTGAATCGCCGCTCCCAATCGACGCTGCCCGTCACCTGACAGCCCACCGGCGGCAGCTCCCCCGCGATGATATGCGCATTCCCGCGCTTGACCGTGCTGACCCGATACTGCAGGTCGCCGTTCCGCAACCAGCCTTGATCGGGAAGTTGGCCGCCGCCCCCGGGGTAAAACGCCGTTCGATCAAGCAGCACCGCGCCCCGTTCGACATCATGCCCAAGGACCTGCGCCTCAAATTCACGCCGATAACTGTCTCTCAAGTAAAGCAACTCGGTCATGCTTCCTCCTCCCCGATCGCCGCCCGCATGCGCAGCATTATGGTTTCCGCGCCGAGCGAACGCCAGAATGCCAGCGCCGCCTCGTTCCTCGCGCTAACTTGCCAATCAAAATGCGTCACGCCTTGCGAGCGAAACCAGAGCGCCAGGCGTTCGACCAATTGCCGGCCGTATCCGTGCCGGCGATATGCCGCCCGCAAGTAGATATCGGCCAGCAGCCCGCAGCGCATTGGCATGAACATCTCAGTCGTGATATCCGCGATGATGCCATTGATGAAACCCTCAACTTCGCCATCGATCTCAAGGACCAAGACCCGCGCCTGCGGATCACTCAGCCGGTCCATGATGCCGCGGGCATACAACTCGGCGCCGCGCTCCGCCGGGCGAAAGGTCTGCGCGTCAAACTCGGCATGATAGGCCACCATCTCCGACCACAATTGCCCGATGCGTTCGGCGTCGCTCGCCTCGGCCAGCCGAATCATATCTCCAGCCAGTACCTGTTAAACCGAATTGAAGCTCGCCGCGCCCGCCAAAACGCCTCTTCCACCGGGTAGCGCGCCGGCACGTCGATCTCGAGATGATGAATACCCCGGCTCGCAAGCCAGCGCCTCACCTCGCCCAGCAGCTGTTCGCTCAAGCCACTGTGCGTGCTGTGCAAATCGACGGCCATGTCCAGGATGAGGCCCAGGCGCGCCGGCTGCAAACCGGGCCGGCCCGGCAAAACTTGCGCCACGGCGAAACCGGCCAGGTCCCCGTCCGCTTCGGCGACATAGAAGGCGGCCGAATCGCAAGTGATCCAGCGTTCGGCTTCCAGCCGCCAACGAGCAGCCGCATCCGGCAAGAGCTTGATGCTGGTGTCGGTCTGCTGCAGCAAGGCCATGCGATCCTGCCAGAGCCGGGCGGCGGCGTGCAGGTCGGCGGGAACGGCCAATCGAATCTGCATGACTCCTGATCGTAAATCTAAACTCACAAAAAAGCATAACACCGGCGCGGGGCAGCAGCAAGACGAGAACCATTGCGGGCCGGGGGCGCCGCTTGCCCTACGCTCACGCTCAGCATGGCGCGCAGCGGCGACTTTTCGGTACAATAAGTCATGCGTCAATATCGGCGCGCTCGACGATGAGCGGCAGAGCCCATCAGCAGTCGATTGCTCAGAAGGAGTTCACATGTCCACGCTACCCTCGGCAGAAAAAATTGGCAGAGCCTGGCGCATGCACCGCGACGGCGATAACCTGGGCGCCATTCGCGCCTTTGAAGAAGTGATCGCCGCCAGCCCCGACAGCGTAGATGCCCTCTACGGCAAGGGCTTGGCGCAAAAGGCCAATGGCGATCTTGCTGCCGCGGCCAGTTCATTCCAGCAGGCGCTTACAATCGCCGAGAGCGCGCTTACGGCCGTTCAAACGACGTCCCAGGCCGAAGGGCAGCACGGCGCCAACGATCTCGAATCGAACTTCGACGACCGTTACATGATGCTGACGCGCATGCTGAAACAGCGCATCGATGATGTCGGCGGCCTGAGCGCCTGAGAGCGGCAATGCATAAACGCGAGCGCCTTGAACGCGCGATCGCAGGCGAACCGGTCGATCGCCCGCCGGTTGCGCTCTGGCGGCATTGGCCGGGCGACGATCAACGCTACGCTGACCTCGCCCGCTCAACCATTGATTTTCAGCACGATTATAATTGGGACTTTGTGCGCGTAATGCCGTCGCGCAATTTTCAGGTGCTTGATTACGGCCTGCAAGACGACTGGCAGGGCGACCCGACCGGCACGCGCAGGATTAAGAAACGCCTGATAAAGCGTTCGCTAGATTGGACCGAGCTGCGGACCCTGTCGCCGGCGCGCGGCGTGCTATCGCAGCAAATCGAGTGCCTCCGCCTCATCGGGCAGGCGCTGCAAGCGGACGAGGTGCCCATCCTCCAAACGATTTACAGCCCCTTGCTGCAAGCGGCGCAATTGGCCGGGCGGCACAAGGTCTTGCGGGACATGCGCGTCAGGCCCGACCGCCTTCGCTCCGGCTTGAATCGAATCGTGGAGAATACGCTTCGTCTGTTGGAGGCCTTGAGCGCGCAGCGGGGCGTCGCCGGCGTCTTCATGGTGACCGGTTTCGCCAGCCACGACATCTTGTCGGAAGAAGAATATCGCGCTTTTGCCCTGCCGCATCTCCAAAGCATCCTGTCCACCCTGCCCGCGCATTGGTGGCTGAACATCGTGCAGGTGGCCGGCGTTTCGCCCATGCTCAAGCTGATGAGTGAACTGCCGGTTCAGGCTTTCAATTGGGATACGCGGGCGAGCGCCATGCAATTGTCTCATATCAACGGTCTGTATAGCGGCGCTACCTGCGGCGGCCTCCACGACGACGAGGACCTGCTGCGAGGAACGCCCTCCCTGCTTCACGCGGTCATACGCGATGCCTTGGAGCAAACTGACAACAGGCGCTTGATTCTGTCCGGCAGCGGCGACGGCTATGTGACAATGCCGATATCCAATGTTCGCGCAGTACGCAGCGTTGTGGAAGGCGCGGGCTAAGTTGTCCCTGCGCGTTATCGCCGGCACAGCGCGCGGCATGAGATTGAAACGCGTGCCCGGCGCCAGCACCCGCCCCATCATGGACCGGGTAAAAGAAGCGCTTTTCAATATCATCGGGTCCGATATACACGGCGCCAACTTCCTTGATCTCTTCGCTGGCACAGGCAGCGTCGGCATTGAAGCGCTAAGCCGCGGGGCAGCTTTCGCCCAATTCAACGAACGTGATCCGCAGGCGCTCCTTACCATCCGCGAGAACCTGGCTCATACGCGGCTGGCGGAAAAAGCCCGAATCACCCGAAGCGACGCTTTCAAACTCATTGCTCGCGGGCCGGCGCGCCGCTTTCGCTACATATTCGTGGCGCCGCCTCAGTATCGAAGTATGTGGCAGAAGTCGCTCGCGGCATTTGACGCCAGCCCGCACTGGCGCCATCAGGACTGTCAAATCATCGTGCAGATCGACCCCGACGAATTCGACGAGACTCAATGCTTCGGCCATCTCGAAAGCTTCGACCAGCGCCGCTACGGTCGTACGATGCTGATCTTCTATCGCTTTGTGGACAGCGCTTCATTCCCGCAAGGGTGAAGGCATTAAGCCGCCGCAATTTACGCGCCGTCGCCGGCCGACGACCGCAACACAAACTCGCGCGCTTGCTCAAGGGACTGGACCAGGCCTGTGACCTGCGCCTCGCGCAGCGATGTCAACAGCCGGCCGACCTCGCGCCCGGGCCCGATTTCAAGCAAGTCCTGCACAGCGACTCCATCCAGCAGCAGCTTGGGATTGACGACTTCATCGAAGCGATTGAAATAGGCATCAAGCAAGTTCGTCGCCAGCTCCACGAGTTGCAGCCAGTCTTGCTGATTGAATTGGCCGCCCCGCCCCATTGCGCTCGCCATAGCCAGCAGGATCGCGTCGATGCCGCTCGCCCCCAGCCCATGCCAGAAGCGATGCGCATCCAGCCGCGACCAAGCTTGCCCGGCGATGATTTGCCGGAAGTTCCCAACCGCGGCACGCAGAATACGCCCTTCATTTTTTGTCAGCTTGAGCGACCGCACGGCTTGCGCAGCGGCAGCAGGCCCGTCGCCGCGATCTGATCCAGCCAGGCCCGCGTCATGAAGCAGCGCCGCCAGCGCCAGCAAAGCAGCGCATGAACGGCCGTTGCCGAACTTCCCCTCAATATGCGCCCCAAGCGCGGCGCGAAAGCGATCGAGTTGTATCACCAGCGTGCCGAGCTCAAAGGCGGCCGCTGTGTTGTCACTGCGGCGGCGGCTGATCGCGGTGATGATCGCGCTCATGCGCTCTACAACGGCGAAGTGGTCAATGTGGGCTGCAGCAGCTTGCCGCGAAACCTTGTCAAGCGCAATGCCCGGCAGAACCTGACCGAGCAAGCCCATGTGGCCGAGCACACGCAGGCCGCGCGCCGCATTCTCCAAGCTCAGCAGCTTGAAAAACTCGTCGCGGATGCGCTCGGGCGATGTCTGGCGCAGCTCGCTGGCAAACTGACGGATATCCCGCGCCGTATCCGGCTCTATCTTCAGATCGAATTGCACACTCAAGCGAATGGCGCGCAAGGCACGCACCGGGTCGGCCGCGATGGATCGCTGCGAGCAGCGACGCAAAATCTTCATTTTCAAGTCGGCGGCAGCGTCGAGCGGATCAATCAGCCGGCCTGGATCTCCCAGCAGATCAGCCGCCATCGCATTCATCGTGAAGTCACGATCACGCAGGTCGGCTTCCAGGGTCGGCCCGCGCAAATTGGCGAAATCGACCGTGATATTGTGATCGCCGCGGCTGAGGAAGACCCGCGCAACGCCTCGCTCCCGATCCATGATATAGATGTCGCCTTGCCAGGCATCGGTGACCCAGCGCGCCAAGGCGATGGCATCGCCGTCGACGGCCAAATCAATATCGCCGATCGCCCGGCCCAGGCAGGCGTCGCGCGTGGCGCCGCCCACGATATAAACTGGCGGGGGCGCTGGAGATCTTCGAATCAGTTCTGCAATTTCGTGGATGAAATCCGGCCACAGCAGCCGGCGGGGCGCCTCATTCATCGGTTGCGGCATCCGCCCGCGCCACCCCGACGAAGCGCAGATTGCGAAAGCGCTCATCAAGATCAAGCCCGTAGCCGAAGACAAACTTGTTCTCGATATCGAAACCGATGTAATCCACTTTGATATCCACTTCACGGCGCGACTGCTTGTTGAGAAGCGCGCAGAGCTTCAGGCTGGCGGGCTCGCGATTGCGCAAGGTCTTCAACACAAAGGCCAGCGTGTGGCCGCTGTCGATGATGTCTTCGACAACCAGCACATGCTTGTCCTTCACATCCAGGCGCATATCCATATCAATGCGCACCGAGCCGGCTGACTGACGGCCGCCGATGCCATAGCTGCTGGCCGCCATGAAGTCGATCATGTGCGGCACGTTGAGGTGGCGCGATAGATCCGACAGGAACATTACGCCGCCCTTGAGTACGCAGAGCAGCAGCAAATTCTTGCAGCCGGCATAATCAAGGTTGATCTGCGCGCCGAGCTGCGCGATTCTGCTTTGCAAGCTCGCTTCATCAATCAAGACTTCCTGGAGATATTTCTCGTATTCCAATGGCATGCGCCGATCCTCGCTACGGCCTGTTTTGACTTGCCGCAGCGTAATGCGACTGCAAGCTGCGCACGCTGAGCGGTTTCTCGCGCATGCGCTTAATGCCTTGCACGGTGGCGGCCGCCGCGCTCATCGTGGTGACAATCGGTATCCCAAGCGCGTATGCCTGGCTGCGGATGGTCACGCCGTCTTCGTGAGCCTGGCTGCCAAGCGGCGTGTTGATTATCAGGTCCACCTGTCGTTGCTGCATAGCATCAATTATATGCGGTCTGCCCTCCGAAAGCTTGTTGACGCGGCAGGCTTCCACAGCCATCTGATTCAGCCAGCGCGCCGTGCCCTCGGTGGCGATCACATCAAATTCGAGCTTGGCCAAGTCGCGCGCGATCTTGGCTACGACCGGTTTGTCAAAGTCGTTGACGCTGATGAAAACCGTGCCGCGCTCCGGCAAGGGCAAGCCGGCCGCGGCTTGCGACTTAACGAAGGCATGGCCGAAGCTGGACGCGTGCCCCATGACCTCGCCAGTGGAGCGCATTTCCGGGCCCAAGCGTGTATCGACGCCCGGGAATTTCTGAAAGGGAAACACCGCCTCCTTGACGAAGAAGCCGGTCGCCGGCGGCTCTTCAGGAAATTCCAAATCGGCCAGCGTCGCTCCGGCTGCAATCTTGGCCGCATAACTGGCCAGGGGATGCCCGGTCGCCTTGCTGATGAAAGGCACAGTCCGGCTCGCCCGCGGGTTCACTTCAAGCACAAAAACCTCGTCATCTTTCACGGCGAACTGAATGTTGAACAGGCCCCTAACGCCCAAGGCGAGGCCGATCCGCCGACTGTGTTCGCGGATGATATCCAGGTGAAAATAACTGATTTTGTATGGCGGGACGACACAGGCCGAGTCGCCACTGTGCACGCCGGCCTGCTCGATGTGCTGCATGATGCCGCCGATCGTCACCTGCTCGCCATCGCAGAGGGCATCCACGTCGACTTCGTAGGCATCGTCGAGAAACTGATCAATCAACACGGGATGCCCGCGCCATTCGACATTTTCGTCCAGCCATTCCAGCAATTGCCGTTCATCAAAGACGATCGCCATGCCGCGCCCGCCCAACACATAACTCGGCCGCACCAGGACCGGGTAACCGATTGCGCCCGCTGCGTCCGCCGCTTCATCCCGGCTTGAGATTGTCGCGCCGGTTGGCTGCGCGATGCCCAACTGTCGCATCAAGGCGTTAAAGCGCTCCCGGTCTTCTGCCAGGTCTATCGTATCCACCGGCGTGCCCCAAATTGGCGCGCCCATCATTTCCAGGTCGCGCGCGATATTGAGCGGCGTTTGCCCGCCGAATTGCACCAGCAGGCCATCGGGTTTCTCACGGTCGACGATGTTCATCACATCCTCGGCGGTCAGCGGTTCAAAATATAGCCGATCGGCCGTGTCATAATCGGTGCTGACCGTTTCTGGATTGCAATTGACCATGATGGTCTCGAAGCCTAGCTCCTTCAGCGCGAAGCAGGCATGGACGCAGCAATAGTCAAACTCGATGCCCTGGCCGATGCGGTTGGGCCCCCCACCGAGGATCATCACCTTCGGGCCCTCGCCCGGCCAGGCCTCATCTTCCATTTCATACGTTGAGTATAGGTAGGGCGTCAGCGCTTCAAACTCGGCGGCGCAGGTATCCACGCGGTAAAAATTAGCGGTGACGCCCAGCTGCTTGCGATAATCGCGCACGGCGAGTTTGTCTGCGCCCACCAACCCGGCGATGTAGGCGTCGCTGAAGCCGCTCTGTTTGAGTTTGCGCAGGTCGACGGCGTCCAGATCGCCCAAGCCCAAAGCCTTGCTCAGAACAACGCCATGTATGCCCATCAGATCGGCCATTTGCTGGACGAACCAGGGATCGAAATGCGTCCGCTCCACGATTTCCGAGAAGCCGACGCCGCTTGCAATCAAGCTCGCGACTTGAAACAGACGCTGCGCCGTCGGCACGCCCAGGACCTCCGGCGTCAAGTGGTTATCCAGCTGACTGCCGAACCCGTCCATGCCGATATCCAGCGAGCGCACGCCCTTCTGCAGCGCTTCGGGAAAGGTCCGCCCGATAGCCATGACCTCGCCAACCGCCTTCATCTGCGGGCCAAGAACCGGGTCCGCCCCGGCGAACTTTTTGAAATCCCACCGCGGAATCTTCACCACGATGTAATCCAGCGACGGCTCGAAGCTGGCGGGCGTCTTCAAGGTAATGTCATTGGGAATCTCGTCCAGAGTGAAACCGACCGCGACCAAAGCGGCGATTTTGGCGATTGGAAAGCCGGTCGCTTTGCTCGCCAACGCCGACGAACGCGAAACGCGCGGATTCATTTCGATCACGTAAACTTCGCCATCATGGGGATTGATGGCGAATTGCACATTGGCGCCGCCGGTGGTGATGCCGACGCGGTCGAATATCACCCGCGACATATTGCGCAGGCGCTGCACTTCTTTATCCGTGAGCGTCTGAGCCGGCGCGATCGTGATGCTGTCGCCGGTATGCACGCCCATCGGGTCCAGGTTTTCAATGGAGCAGACGACGACGAAGTTGCCACTTGCATCGCGCATCAGTTCAAGTTCGTATTCCTTCCAGCCGAGCAAACTCTTATCGACCAGAACCTCGCCGACCGGGCTCTGATGAATGCCATTGGCCGCCACCCGCCGCAGCTCGCCGGCATCATAAGCGACGCCCCCGCCGGCGCCCCCCATCGTGTAAGAAGGCCGGATCAAAATCGGATAGCCGATTTCAGCGGCGAAGTCGAGCGCGTCCTCAACGCTGCGGACCACTTTGCTGTCCGGCACTTTCAAGCCAATTTCACGCATCGTGTCATTGAAGAGCTGGCGGTCTTCGGCCAATTGGATGCTGGTCAAGGTGGCGCCGATGAGCTCGACGCCGTATTTGTCCAGCAGGCCGGACTCCTGCAATTGCACAGCCAGATTGAGCGCGGTCTGTCCGCCGACCGTCGGCAAGAGCGCATCGGGCTTCTCTTGCGCGATGATCTTCTCGCAGATGCTGGCGGTAAGCGGCTCGACATAAGTCGCGTCGGCGAACTGCGGGTCGGTCATGATCGTCGCCGGGTTGGAGTTGACCAGCACAATGCGATAGCCCTGCGCCTTCAAGGCCTTACAAGCTTGCACGCCGCTGTAGTCAAACTCGCAGGCTTGCCCGATGACGATCGGCCCCGAGCCGATAATCATAATGCTTTCGATATCATTGCGTCTGGGCATAAACGGGCTCTGGCCGCTATTTCTTCCGGCCGGCGCTTAGGGCGTCGACAAACTCATCAAAGAGATAAAAGGAATCATGCGGGCCGGGCGACGCTTCCGGATGATACTGCACACTGAAAGCTCGCAACTTGCCATGCCGCAAGCCCGCAACGGTATTGTCATTCAAGTTGAGATGGGTGACCTCGCCGCCATTCAGGTTGCTCTCCGCCGAGACCGCGAAGCCGTGGTTGTGAGAGGCGATCTCGACTTCGCCACTAGCGAGATGCTTGACCGGCTGGTTGCCGCCCCGGTGCCCGAAGCGCATCTTTTCCGTCTCGCCGCCCAATGCCAGGGCCAGGATCTGATGGCCGAGGCAGATGCCAAAAATCGGCACTTGGCCCAAAAGCGATTTGACGTTGGCGATGGCGTAATCGACCGCCGCCGGGTCCCCCGGTCCGTTGCTCAAGAAAAGGCCCGCCGGCTCCATGCTCAGGATATCAGCTGGCGGCGTCCAGGCTGGCACCACTTTGACACGCAAGCCGCGGTCGGTCATCATGCGCAAGATATTTCGCTTGATGCCGTAATCATAAGCGACAACCAAGGGGCGCTTGACGCTCTCTCGATGGTCGCCATACCAGGCATCGTCGCTGGCCTCGGCCCAATCGTAAGGCGCTTCCACGCTGACATCATCGACGAGATTGGCGCCGGCCATATCCGGCGACGAGCGCGCCATTTCCACCAGCCGGTCAATGTTCGCCGCCTCCCGGCCATGCGCCAGCGCCGCGCGCATCACCCCCAGCTCGCGGATATGCCGCACCAGCGCGCGCGTGGCCACCGAAGAAATGCCAATGATGCCGTTGACTTCAAGGTAAGAAGCGAGATCGCCGCGGTTCCGCCAGTTGCTGACGATTGGGCTTAGGGAGCGGACGACAAACCCGGCGACCCAGACCTTGGCCGATTCGGGATCTTCCAGGTTGACGCCGGTGTTGCCGACATGGGGCACGGTCATGGCGACGATCTGCCGATGATAGGACGGGTCCGTCAGTATCTCCTGATAACCCGTCATCGAAGTGTTGAAGACGATCTCGCCCGTGGTTATGCCTTCAGCGCCGAAGCCTTCGCCCGGGAAGACGCGCCCATCCTCCAGTACCAGCACTGCCGTCATTAAGCGCCCCTCATTTATGAGCGGTAATCGCCGTTGATGGAGATATATTCGTGACTGATATCGCAGGTCCAGATAGTCGCTTCGCCATTGCCGATCCCGCAATCCAGCGTGAAGGTGATCGATGGTTCCGCCATGATGGCCGCCGCCGCTTCTTCGCGGTATTCTGTCGGCATGCCGGCGCTGAATATCTCAAGCCCGGCTGCATCGCCCGCTGACCGCTCTCCGGCCGTCACCCTCAGCGATGTGCTGTCGGGGTCGAATGCGGTGTTCGCACGCCCGGCCGCGGCCACGATGCGGCCCCAATTGGCATCGCTGCCGTAAAAGGCCGATTTGGTCAAAACCGAAGCGCCTATCGTCTGGCCAATTCGTTCAGCCGCCTCGCCCGATTCCGCATTGACGATGTTCAGCGTGATGAACTTGGTGACGCCTTCGCCATCGCGCACCACCTCCTGCGCCAGGTATCGCGCCAACGCATTCAAAGCGCTTTGAAATGCCTCCAGCTCATCGCCGCTTGAGACGTCCACGCCGCTCATCCCGTTAGCCAGGAGCAGAACGGTGTCATTGGTGCTGGTATCGCCATCAATGACAATCCGGTTGTAGCTTTGCTGGGCCGCGGTTTTCAGGGACGCCTGCGCTTCGGGCAAGCCCAGCGCCGCATCGGTCACGATGACGCTGAGCATGGTGGCCATGTTGGGCGCGATCATGCCGGCGCCTTTGACGATGCCGGCGATGGTGTAGGATCCGGATTCGCTATCGACCGTGATCGAAGCCAGCTTTGGTCGCGTATCGGTGGTCATAATGCCCGCCGCCGCTGCGCGCCAGTCCGAGCCCAGACTCGTGCCCGCCAGCTCGACGCCCCGCGCAATCTTGTCCATCGGCAAGTGCGTCCCGATTACGCCGGTCGACATGACCAGCACCTGCTCGGCCACAATGGACAGCGCGTCAGCGACCAGGTTGGCGGTCGCCCGCGCATTTTTGAGCCCAAGCGCGCCCGTGCATGCGTTGGCGCTGATGGTGTTTGTGGCCACCGCTCGGATCGCTTTCGGGTTCTCCGCCAGCCGCTCTTGATCTAGCAAGACCGGCGCCGCTTTGACCTTGTTGCGCGTGAAGACACCGGCGGCGACGCAATTGGCCTCGCTGACAATCAGCGAAAAGTCCAGCGCGCCTTCCTTCTTCAAGCCCGCATGTACGCCAGCGACTTGAAAACCGCGTACGGAATCAATCGAAGCACTAAGCGTCCCCATCAATGCCCTCCAGGATAAGCGTCAGCTTTTCTACCAGCTCGTCTACATGCCGCTTCTCGACGATCAAGGGCGGGATAAAGCGAATCGCGTCCGGACCCGAGTTGACCAGCAGCAGCCCATGCTCGTAGCCTTGCGCAACGATATCGCCCGGCGGCACATCCAGCTCGATCGCCGCCATCAGGCCGCGCCCGCGCACATCCTTAATATGCGGGCTGTTGATCTCCGACAGTCTTTCCAACAGATAATCGCCCGTTTCCTTGACATGTTCCAGGAATCCGGCGCTGAGCACGCGCTTGACGACCATTTCGCCGGCGCGCATGACAACCGCCCCGCCGGAAAACGTCGAGCCGTGGTCGCCCGGCTGCATCGCGCCCGCCACCTCGTCCGTGGCTAATATCGCGCCAATCGGCAAGCCGCCGGCCAGTGGCTTGGCCAGGGTCATGATATCGGGCGATACGCCGCTGAAGGAATGCGCCCAGAGCTCGCCGGTGCGCCCCAATCCGCATTGAATCTCATCGAAAATCAAAACGGCGTCATGGTCGTCGCATAACCGGCGCAAGGCTTGCAAGAATTCCGCGCTCGCGATGTTGATGCCGCCTTCGCCCTGAATCGGCTCGACAACCACGGCGGCGGTATCCTGGTCGATGACTTCTTTGGCGCTGTCGACGCTGTTGAATTCGCCGACCACCGCGCCCGGCATCATCGGCTTGAATGGCGCCTGATATTTCTCAGTCGGCGTGATTGCAAGCGCCCCCATCGTGCGGCCATGAAAGGCTTTGCTGAAGCTGACCGTCTTGGTTTTGTTCTTCCTGTCGTTGACATAGGCGAGCTTGCGCGCGAATTTCAACGCGCCCTCGTTGGCTTCGGCGCCGCTGTTGCAGAAGTAAGCCTTGTCGGCGAATGAATTGGCGCAAAGCAGCTCGGCCAGCTCCACCAGCGCCTGCGTATGGTACAGGCCGCTGACATGGATCAAGCCGGTGTCCATCTGGCCGGCGACCACTTTCATCAGTTCTTTATCGCCATAACCCAGCGAGTTGACGGCGATGCCCGCCACCCAATCGGTGTAGGCTTTGCCCTCCGTATCATATACCGTGACGCCCTCGCCCCGCTCCAGCACAAAGTCGGGCCGGCCCGCTACCGGAACACTGTATTGCTTGTCTTTTTGAATGACTTCCGCTGTTATTGACATGCTTCCCCTTTCAATGCGCTTCCCGCGCTCGCCCCCAAAAATGTCGTGCCTCCATCGCCCGCCCAGCCGTCCAGGTCCGTGATCACCGCCTGCGGCAGGCCCGATGATAGCACATCCAAAGCCGCCCTCACTTTCGGTATCATGCCGCCCTGAATGACGCCGCATTCGATGAGATCCAGCGCCTCCGCCCGTGTCAAACTGGCGATGCGCAGCCCATCAGCCAGCACGCCGGCGACGTTGGATATGAAAACGACCGAGCGCGCGCCAATCGCCGCCGCGATCGCCCCCGCAACCGGATCGGCGTTGAGGTTGAAGTTGCTGCCTTCACCGACGCTGACCGGCGCGATGACCGGCGTCACGCCGCGCTTGAGCAACTCGGCGATCACCTCGCGCCGCACCGAGACCACTTCGCCCGTATATCCCATATCAATCGATTCATGCTGCATTTGTCGCGCGC
This sequence comes from Chloroflexota bacterium, assembly GCA_011523545.1. Lineage (GTDB taxonomy): Bacteria > Chloroflexota > Anaerolineae > Aggregatilineales > Phototrophicaceae > UBA6055. The sequence continues at coordinate 95,661 of WTGN01000077.1, forward strand.
GCACCAGGCAGCGGTCCACGCCAGACAGGCCCTGAGCATCCACGCCCGCCGCGAGCAAGTATCGCACAAGTCGCTTGTTGACGCTGCCGCAGAGCACCATCTCTACCAAAGCCAGCGAGTCGGCATCGGTGACGCGAAAGCCGTCGACATAACGCGGCTCGATATTCAGCTTCTGCTGCAAATCCGATATTTCTTTGCCGCCGCCATGAACGATGACCAGCGCGTCGTCAGACCGCGCCACGATGTCCGCGAACTGCCGCAGCAAGGCGTCATCATCCAGGCAATGCCCGGAGACCTTGACAACTGTGATCCGCTCAGCCACTAGATCAACCCCAAGGTCTCGTCAATGCCAAACATCAAGTTCATGTTCTGCACCGCCTGGCTGGCCGCCCCTTTGCGCAGATTGTCCGTCACGCTGGAGATGTGAACCTGCCGCGGCAATACCGGCGTGATGCTGATCACGCATTTGTTCGTCTTCACCGCATGTTTCAGCGTCGCCTGCTCGCCAAGAGGCAAGACATCCACCAGCGCCTCGCCCCCATATATTTCGGCATAAAGATCGTGAACCTGTGAGCTGTCCAGCGTCTCGTTCAAGCTGATATAAATGCTCGACATCAGTCCGCGGTCGACCGGCAACAGGTGCGGGCAAAATATGATCGGTCCAATCTTGTCGTCAATCTTGCGCGCTTCCTGTTCCATCTCGCCCACATGACGATGCGAGCGCCCGGTTTTATACGGGATCAGGTTGCTGTAGACCTCGGCAAAATGCGTAGTGAGCGATGGCTTGCGTCCGGCGCCGGTGACCCCCGATTTGGCGTCCACGATAATCGGCGCATCGCGACATATCGCTTCACACTGCAGCAAGGGGTAAAGGCCCAGCAGGGTCGTCGTCGGGTAGCAGCCCGGCGTCGCAACCAGCTCCGCGCCCGCGAGTTTCTCGCGATTGATCTCCGGCAAGCCATAAGGCGTCGGCAGCAAATCGGGGTGAGGGTGCGGCGTATGATAAGACATTTCATAGGCTTCCGGCGTATCGAGCCGCAGATCCGCCGACAGGTCGACCACCTTAACGCGCGCGTCCAGGCCTCGCCTGGCCATTTCGGCCGACGCTCTATGAGGCAGCGCCAGCAAGATCACATCAACCTGCTCCATATCGGCGTCGGCGGACGGAACGTAAGTCAAAGCCGTCCCCGGTACGGCCTCGCCGGCATAAGTGTTGGAAGTCGCAAAGACCAGATCAACGCGCGGATGACCGTGCAATATCTCCACCAGATCAAGCCCGGCATAACCCGAACCGCCAAACACGCCTGCCCGTATTCCGCTCACTGTCGCCTCCTCCCCATAAAACAAAAAACCCTGATCGTTATGTCGAGATCAGGGCGCTTCATTTTTGGCCAGACATCTTGTCACAGACAAAGACCGCTCGCACTGAACTCGATCCACGCGAGTATGCGACGCCTGCCATGTCCGCTGCCACTGTTTCTTTGAGGCATCACTATTTCCTTGCTCCGACTATGACGAGATTCTAGGTTCAAAAGCCCAATAAGTCAACCGACCCGGCTAGCCTTATGCACTATTGAATTTTCTCTGTGCAATCTGCACGAAGATATCACGCAATTTTAGATCATTTCCTCTTTGTTCGTGATGGCTTCGCAGCTGAAAAACTGGTCCATCTCCGCCACCGGGACGACCCAAGGCGATGATTGGAATTCCCGGACTTTGTGAAAAACTTGACAAGTAATCGAATACGCGTTAAATTGTGGCTGAACTTGTCGAACAAGCAGTCAATTTGTATCCTACGTCAGTTCATCTGACGGGCAAGACAATGGGCTGCTAGCAAGACCATTACTGCCGAATGCCGTATATCAATTAGAATGGTGGTACATGGACATCCAAGCTCTCGTCTCAGGGTCTCGTTGGCGCAGGAAACGGGGTCCAGCTAAGATTGCGTGTGCGAGGCAGGTGGATAGACCAACTTTTGTCAGTAGAAAGGCTTGTCTGTGGTAGCGGTATTGGAAAACGTCAATAATTTGACTCAGCGCGAAGAGTTGCAGAAGCAGCTAATCGAAAAGTCAAAACATCAAGGCTTTGTCACTTACAGTGACATCCTCGAGGTGATGCCGGACGTCGAGGGCGATGTCGCCCTGCTTGACGACCTCATGGACAACCTGGTCGAGGCTGGTATCGAAGTGATTCCAGGCCCGGCGAAGTCCACCGAAGGCGCCCCTGATGAGGATGAAAGCAAAGAACCGAAGCCGCATTCCGACACCCTGATCAGCGAACCGGACGATGAGGACGCCGATGAGCGCGACGCCCTGCTCATGGTCCTGAAGAAGGACTTGACGGCGGACGCAGGCTATCAGGCCGCTCTCGATACGGATGATGTTGTCGGGCTCTATCTCAAAGAAGCCGGCCGCGTACCCTTGCTGACCGCCGAAGAAGAAGTGATTCTGGCCAAACGCATGGAAGCGGCGGAATTCGCGCGCCTGCGCCTTGAGGACGCCGACGGCATTGTCGACCTGAGCTGGAGCCAGGAACAGGGCCTGCGCGTGACGATGATGGACGGGGAGAAAGCCCAGGAACATCTGATTCGCGCCAATGCCAGGCTCGTCATCAGCGTCGCCAAAAAATACATCGGTCGCGGCGTGCCCTTCCTCGATCTGATTCAGGAAGGCAACATCGGTCTGATCCGCGCGACCAACAAATTCGAGTATCAGCGCGGTCACAAGTTTAGCACCTACGCCACCTGGTGGATCCGCCAGGCGGTGAGCCGAGCGGTGGCCGATCAAGGGCGGACGATTCGCGTGCCGGTTCACATGGGCGATCAGTTGAATCGCATGCGCCGCGTTCAATTGCAGTTGCTTCAGGAATTGGGCCGCGAGCCCAAGATCGATGAACTGGCTTTGGGCATGGATACCACGCCCGACAAGGTCGAAAATCTGCTGGAAATCTCGCGCCGCCCGGTCAGCCTGGAGACGCCGATCGACGACGAGGGCGACTCCACCTTCGGCGATTTTGTCGAAGACAGCAACAGCCCGGCGCCATCGGAAGAAGTCGCCACCCACTTGCTCCATGTCCAGCTGCAGCAGGCCTTGGACAAGCTGCCGGCGCGCGAAGCCCAGATTCTGCGTTTACGCTACGGGCTGGCCGACGGCCGCGTCTACACGCTGGAGGAAGTCGGGCATACGATTGGCGTCACGCGGGAACGCGTGCGGCAGTTGGAAGCGCAGGCGCTAAACCGGCTGCGTCAGTCGTCGGCGCATGTCATCCTCAAGGACTACTTGTACGAAGTGTAAGGTCCTGCCCCCGCCCGCCGGATTCAATCCGTAGGGGCGACCGATCGGGTCGCCCTCTTCTCATTTGTGCCATTGTTCAAGCAGCGCTTTCGCCGCCCGCCAGCGGTTTTGGAATCGTTCGCCACATACGCCTTACTTTCTTCGGAATATTTCCACAAAAATTGCGGCGCGCTCAAGGCATTTGCTGTCATAATCATGCACATATCTGACGCGCACGAGCTATTTTACAGCGCGCCAGGGGGAGAAACCGGGACATGCAAAGCGCGCGATTCGATCCATCACAACTGATCTTTCGCGACGGCGTCGAGTCGGATATCCCCTACTGTCTCGCGCTGGACAGCGATTTTGAAAGTGATCACGTCTGGCAGATGACCGTGCAAGAAATCGGCGACGAGATTCAGGTCAACTGCCGCAAGCAGCGGCTGCCGCGCCAGCTGCAATCACGCCATGTCACCGATCCGCATCACCTGGAATCAGCCCTGCTACGTCAATACTGCTTTGTTGTTGTTCAAGACAAGAGCAGCAATCACATTCTCGGCTATGTTTCGATGCGAGTTGACGAGGGGAGCCGGGTCGCTTATCTGCAAGATATCGTGATCGACAGGCCTTACCGCCGCCGCAGTCTCGGCTCCCGCCTGGTTCATGTCGCGCGGGTTTGGGCTGGCGAATACAGTCTGCGCCAGATTCTCTTTGAGATCCCCACGACTAATTTCCCCTGCATCCTCTTTGCCAAGGCCATGGGCTTCAGCTTCTGCGGCTTCAACGATCACCATTTCGCCAACCGTGAGATCGCCATCTTCTTCAGCCTGTCCGTCTAGCCTCAATATTTGATTTGCTTTTTGCTAGACTATTGATAGCTCCGTGACGATGAAGGGCTTGACTTGAGTCTGCTCACCACCTTGCTTCTCACTGTAAACGAAACCCTGACCGCCGGCAACGCCATCATCGCGGTTTCGCTCTTGCTTTTTAACCTCACGCGTAACCTGAACAACCGCGTCGCCAAGACATCGGCCGCCGTATTGGCCTGCGTGGCCGTCTCCTACGTGGCTGACGCCTTCATCTCGCTGGAGCCGAATAATGTCGCGCATGAGATCGCGACCCGTCTGCAATGGATCGGCATCGCCTTCATACCGGCCGCCATCTATCATTTGTCGGACGCCCTGCTCGCCACAACCGGCTTGCCGTCGCGCGGGCGCCGCAAACGCGCCATCCGCCTCCTCTATCTGACCGGCGCCGCCTTCCTGCTTGCGGTCGCATTTGGCGATTCCCTTATTCTCGTTGTCCCCGCGCAGGAGTCAATCAGCATACAGGCGGGGGCGGCTTTCCTGGTTTACGCGCTTTACTTCTTGCTCGCGAACGGATTCGCCTATTTCAACGTGCATCGCGCCCGCAAACGCTGCCTCACACCGGCGAGCGCCAGGCGCATGGCTTATCTGCAGATCGCCTTCTTGACGCCCGCTCTTGGGATATTCCCCTACTCCGTGCTGCTCAACCCGGGCGATGAGTCTTCACTCTTCGGCTTGCTGGTGATCAATACGGCAAACGTGATCATCATCCTCATGCTGTTCTTCCTTTCTTATCCGCTTTATTTCTTCGGCTCAGACAAACCTGATCGCCTGGTCAAGAAGCAACTGCTCGATTTTCTGCTGCGCGGGCCAGCGACCGGGCTCATCGCGCTTGCTGTAGTCAATTTCACCGCCCAGGCCACCCGCATTCTGAGCTTGCCGGGCGAAGCATTCACACCGCCCGCCGTCGTCGGCGCCGTGTTGCTCTGGCAATGGTTTGTCTCGCTGGCCCTGCCCTACTTTGAAAAATTCTTCATTTACCGCGACGAAGATGACGAGCAGATCACCAAGCTGCAGACTTTAAGCGACCGCGTCCTCACGCATACTGATTTGTCGCAGCTGATTATGGCGACCACGGAATCCATCTGTGATTACCTGCGAATCGACAAGGCATTTGTCATCAGTCTCGAAGGCGCCCAGCCCGAGTTTGTCAGCAAAGTGGGCGCCTTTGACAAGGAATACGATGAGCTCTTGAAGCAGAGCGAGCTCCTGGATCAGGTCAGGCAGATGCGCTTCACGACGCAGGACGCCAACTATTTGCAGTGGCGCGGCTTCGCTTTGATACCGCTCAACAGCAGCCGCGTTGGGGGCAACGGCACAGAAGCGCTGACGATTGGCCTGCTGGGATTGTTCAACAACGAGGCCGCATTGCAGGAGGAATTGGGCGCGCCCGCCGGCCGCTTGCATGCATTCGTCAGCCGCGTGGAAACCAGCCTGGACGACATGCGCCTGCAAACAGAGATGTACAATCTGCTTGAAGGCCTGCTGCCACAATTTCAGATGACCCGGTCGCGCGCCTTGCAGGTCGAATACCGGCAGTCAAGCGCGCTGCCCCCACGCGTCCAGGATTTGCCTGACCGCGACGAAATCTTCGAGCAGGTGCGCGCCGCCTTGCGTCATTATTGGGGCGGCTCCGGCATTACACAGAGCAACTTGATAATGCTGCGATCGGTGCAAAGCAGGCTTCAGAACGGCGAGCAATCGCCCGTGAATGCCCTGCGCAAGCTCTTGGAAGAGGCGATTGCGGCGCTCAAACCGGCGGGCGAGCGCAAAATGATGAGCCCGGAATGGACCCTTTACAACATCTTGCAACTCCGCTTTCTCGAAAATAGAAAAGTGCGCGAAGTCGCGCGGCGCCTCAGCATGAGTGAAGCCGATCTTTATCGCAAGCAGCGCATCGCGATTCTGGCCGTCACCGACCTGATATTGAAGCAGGAACAAGCGCTGCGAGAATAATCGGCATCCCTCATTTCTCATCGTCCCCGTCTCTCGGTATTGCTCTTGATTTTCCACATTTACTTCCTTGATTTTGTCTATACTGGTGTCAACATTCGAGGATAGCAGTGGCGGAAGCGAAAGTGGAACAACAACGGCGCGCGCCCCCGGCGGGGCCTTCAGCCGAAATCAACGCCGAGGCGCCCTTGACGTCTGCGCAAGAGGTGATCAAACCCTTGGACGAAGCGACGAATGACTTCGACTTTTGGGAAGACCTCAAGGACAGCATGCCGCCTTGGATAGACGAGATTGTCGGCTTCGCGCTCATTGTATTTGGCGTCCTGTCATTCATTTCCCTTTACATCTCCTCCGATGCGCTGGTCGCTGTGACCTGGGCCGATATGCTGACGGCCCTTTTTGGCAGTGGCTCCATATTGGTCGCCGGGTCTTTATTTGCTTTGGGCGTCGTGCTATGGCTGCCAAAAGCGGGCCTGCGGTTCCGCATTAGCGCGGCCAGATTGCTGGCGCTGGAGCTCATGTTTCTGTCAATCCTCGCGCTCTTGCATCTCGGCAACAGCGAAGGCGAATTGCGCGCCTTGGCTCGCTCCGGTCAGGGCGGCGGTCTCATCGGCTGGGGATTGAGCTACCCGTTCTTCTGGATAATGGGACGGCCGGCCGCGCTGGCCTTCTTCGTAATACTGATCGGCATTTGCGCGGTGGCTTTCATTGGATTGCGCCCGCGCCATGTCTCGGTCATTTTGACCCGACTCAGCCGGGCGCTGCGCCAATTCAGCGAGAGCCGGCGGACTGCGCCCGAGAACGAAACAAGCGATGAGTCGCGCTCCCTTTACCGCCGTCTGGCGGGCACGCCGGGCTTCCGCGTGCAAATCATGAGAATTCGCCCCAACCCTGAGAACATGCCCGGTGATCTTCGCGCGAATCGTCAAGCCAAGAAACTGAATGACGCGGACATAGCCAGAGTACGATCTCCGCAATCGGCGTCGCCGGGTCCAAACGAGCCGCCTGCATCGGCCTCAAATGGCGGAGCCGAAAATGGCGCCTATTCAAAGGGTCCTAACTCTGATGTCGACTTGGCGCCGGAGGCGTCATCGCCGCCGCAAGATGGATTCGAGCAAGCGACAGCGCCCTCGGACGCGCCGGCCGGCGGAGCGCGAGATTGGACGGCATCCTTGCCCGATATGGATTGCCTGACCGCCGCCGATCTGACCTTGCCGCAGGAAGATGAAATCAATCGCAACGCCATGCTGATCCAGAACACCTTGCTCGAATTCGATCTCGAAACAACGGTAGTCGATGTCCAGGTCGGCCCGACGGTGACGCGCTATGCCCTGCAGCCGCATAAAGAAGACGGCAGCGACCGCATACGTATGAGCCGCATCGCCTCCTACGCCCGCGACCTTTCGCTCGCCCTCGCCGCCAAGCGCCTGCGGATGGAGACCCCCGTGCCCGGCACCACCTACATGGGCATTGAGGTGCCGAACAAAGAACCGGGCCTGGTGGCCTTGCGCAATGTGATGGAAAGCGAGCAGTATATCAATCAGCAGGCGGAACGGCGCTCGCCGCTTCTCATTCCGCTTGGCAGAAATGTCACCGGCGAACCGGTCTCCCTTGACTTGACGCAGATGCCGCATCTGCTCATAGCGGGCGCGACCGGGTCCGGCAAATCAGTCTGTATGGCCGCCATCGCCACATCGCTGCTCATGCAATTTGCGCCATCGGAATTGCAGTTGATCATGCTGGATCCCAAAATGGTCGAATTGTCGCGCTTTGACTGCATACCGCATCTTGTCGGTCCGGTCGAGATTCATCCTGACCGAATCATCGGCGTGCTGCGCTGGTGCACGGCCGAGATGGACCGCCGCTACAAACTCCTGGAAGAGGCCGGCGCCCGAAACATCAAAATGTACAACGAAGCGGAGCTGGCCAAAGGCGATGCCGGGCGAACACTGCCTTATTTGGTCATCATGATTGATGAGATCGGCGACTTGATGCTGAGCAGCCCGGATGAGGTGGAACGCGCGCTCACGCGGCTGGCGCAGATGGCGCGCGCCGTCGGCATGCACATGGTCATTGCCACCCAGCGCCCGAGCGTTGATGTCATCACCGGGCTCATCAAGGCGAACTTTCCATCACGAATCGCCTTTTCAGTCGCATCCGGCGCCGACTCGCGCGTCATCATCGACCGCAGCGGCGCTGAACATTTGCTTGGCGGCGGTGATATGCTCTTCCTGTCTTCGGACGCGGCCGAGCCTCGGCGCATCCAGGGCTGCTTCGTCTCCGAAGATGATGTCCGCATGGTTGTGGATCACTGGCGCGCAAAAGCGGACGAATCAGCCGTCACTGGCGGCAAAGGCGCCGCCTGGGACACAAGCCTGAAGCGCCGTCAGTTCATCGTCGATACCGACCCCATGCTGGAAGATGTGCTCAAGCTTGTGGTGGATAGCGGCGAGGCATCGGCCTCCTTGATACAGCGGCGGCTCGGCCTCGGGTATCCGCGGGCGGCGCGCATTATGGACCTATTGGCGGAGCTTGGCGTCGTCGGTGAAGAAATTGGCGGCGGGCGCAGCAGAAAAATCACCATCCCGCCCGGGATTGACCCCCTTAACTACGTCTTTGAGCGCTATACTAAGGCGCAGCAGTAGTTGTATTAAACGGTTGGGTAATGACCGCTTCCGCCAACGAAAACCACCGCAGCATCGCCCAGGTCAACCGCATGATTCGCAGCATACTCGAAGCCGAGACGCTTGAGCAGTTCTTCTGGACCGGCGGCAAAATCGACCGCTTCTACAAGTCCGAACGCGGGCATGTTTATTTCGACCTGGTCGACGACAGAACCCGCATTCGCTGCATGCTGCGGGAAGAGCGAAGCGCGCAATTCCCGTTTGACCTGCATAACCATCTCGAGGTCGACGTCTTCGGCGATGTTCACTTTTTCGAAGATCGGGCGGAAGCACAGATCAACGTCGTCGATTTGCGCATATCGGAGGGATCCGACGGCGTCCTGCCCGTTATTGAGCGCTTGCGCGCGCAAGGCCTCTATCCGCCGACGAAAAGACAGCCGCCCTCGCGGATCCGACGCATCGGCATCATCACGGGGCAAAGCAGCCGCGCAATCGGCGACTTCGAAAGCGCTTACCAGAGCGCCGGCCAGCGCGCGGTATTGGCGCCCGTCAACTGGAAATACGCGTTGCTCGAAGGCGAACGCGCCATACAGTCGATTCTTGATGCCATCATCGCGCTGGACAAAGACCCGGAGATTGACGCAATCGCGATCATCCGCGGCGGCGGGCGTTACGAGAATTTCGCCGCCTTTAACAGCTACGAGATCGCCCGCGCCGTCTGTGAGTGCAACACCTTTATCGTCAGCGGCATTGGCCACCACAAAGACAGCACGCTGACGGACGAAATGGCCGATTACGCCGCCTCAACCCCCACCGCGGTCGCGATTTATATGGCGAATCTCTGTCAGCGCTCGGCGCCGCCAATAATGGAAGAGCGCCGCTACCCGGCCAATCAAAGCGCCCGTCCTTCGACTGCGCTTGCCATCATCCTGCTTGCCGTGGCCATCGTATCCGTATTGCTCTTGATCGCTGTCATGATTGGGCAAGCGCCATGACAATGCTCATAGCAGGCTTTGCTGCCCAATCGACGAAACGGGCGCCACCAAGGTCGGGTTGTCATTCACCGGGCGGTTGACGTCGGTAGACACTTCGTGCAGCTTTAATTGCTCCGCTTCCGGCCCCGACATCAGGGGCAGCCATTCTCCCGGCAGCAATTCGCGCGGGCTCAGCCACAAGTGCTGGTCGGGCGGTTCAAGGATCACGGCCATCCGATGATGAATCGGCCGTAGTTTTTCATTGGCTTCGGTCGTCAAAATCGTGCAGCTGTTCAGCCATTCTCCCTGCGGATTCTTCCAGCTCTCCCACAGCCCGGCAAAAGCAAATATCGCTTGCTCGACATGCTGAATATAGACCGGCGCCTTCTTCTTGCCCCGTTTCATCCACTCGTAGTAGCCGTCGGCGGGAATCAGGCAGCGCCGCCGCTTGAATGCGGTGCGGAAGGATGGCTTTTCCGCCGCCGTCTCCGAGCGAGCGTTGATCATGCGGTTGCCGATCTTGGGGTCTTTGGCCCATGAGGGGATCAGTCCCCATCGCATAATTGACAGCGTCTTTGGTTCACGATCGGTGATGACCGCCACCTGCTGCGACGGGGCGATGTTGTAGCGCGGCATATCATGGCCATCGACGCTGTCAAGCGCAAAGGCAAGCTGAATCGCATCCGGGTCCGCCGTTAGGGTATAACGTCCACACATAACTTAATCCTTTCCCGACTTGTCCTCCTTTTTGGGTTTGCCCAGCTCGGCGATCTGCCGCACGAGCCCGAGCAGCGCCAGCAGCACAGCCAGCAGCTGACCGGTCGACACCGAGCCGCGCGCGCTCCCATCCGGGCTGCCATTCTCCTCCGCCGCGCGCGTATACAGATAACTCGAGACGACGCCTAATAAAGCGCCCAAAACGGCGCCGGTAAGCATGACGCGCGCTTTGTCATCCTGCACGCGCTCTTCAGTTTCGGTCCTGTTCATTCGATTCCCTCATCCATAGATTCGGCTGCCGGCGCGTCGAACATGGTCAGCAGCTGTCGAAAAGGCGCGAGCCGCACCGCCCAGTTGAGCACGCGCTCATCCACATCCCCCAACCAACTCTCCACATGCTGCTCCGTCAGCGCCGTCCAGGCCTCCAAACGCCTCAATGGCGAGCGCGACCGGGCGCGCCAGCGGCTCAGCAGGGCCACCAATACCAGACTCAGAATCACCAGCGGAAACATGCACAGCACCAGCGGCAACACGACCAGCACGGTCAACATCGAATCCGCCAACAGCGACACCTGCACCGGCTTCCGCAGCGAAAACACCGTGCCGATGACAGCGACAACTATTAGCGACACGACTGCGAATGGCAAAAAGACGCTGCGCCAAACATGCCGCCGTTCAGCCCGCGCCGGTTCGCGATCTCGCAATCGGCCAGGCTCTCCCGCTTGCACGGTTTCTTCCCGCATACGCCTTCCATCTTTTGCGCCCGCCGCTTAAAATATCTTACCGTAGACGGCAGTCAGTTTCCAGGCGAGCTTGCGAACAAATGAGCCATCTTTCGCCCGTCCAGCAGCGTCTAAGAGTCACCTTCGGCAAAGCGGGACCGCTGAAATATACCAGCAACCTAGACACGGCCAAGATTTGGGAACGTGTGCTGCGCCGCGCGGACCTGCCGATTCTGTACACTCGCGGCTTCAACACGCGTCCGCGGATATCGCTGGCGATGCCCTTGCCGCTCGGCATCTCCAGCGAATGCGAGATCCTCGAAATCGCTTTGCGGGAGAAGATTGAGCTCCGCAATCAAGACTTGCGCGAAGAACTGCTTGCCGTCGCGCCTCAAGGACTGACAGTCGGCGACATCGTTGAAGTCGACTCGCGAGCGCCGTCATTGCATTCGCTTATCACCAGCGCGGAATATCGCATTCGATTTCAGGACGGCATCGACCGGGACACACTGCGTCGACGGATAGACGACTTGCTTGAACGCGAGTCCATCATTGTCGACCGTGTGCGCCGGCGCAAGCGCAGCGTCATGGATATCCGCCCCTTGATTCTGGATCTGCGTCAAGACGCCGACAATGTCCTGATCGCCCATCTCTCGGTCGGCGAGCGCGGCAATCTGCGTCCTGATCAGTTGATCGAGCACCTTGGATTGGCCGGCCTGCATTACGCTGCCCATCGTTACAAGCTCCATCTTCTGCCAGAATAATGGGTCTCCCGTCAAAGCAAAAATGTAGGGGCGTCTCTGTGAGTCGTCCGCCAATGCGAAAATGTAGGGGCGACTTACCAAGTCGCCCGCCGCGGAGATAGAAGGACAACACATGCAACATCCACTGACGATCAATCCCGAAGTCAAGTCCGCCCTTGACGCCGGTCGGCCAGTCGTCGCCTTGGAATCGACGCTGATAACGCATGGCCTGCCTTATCCACGCAATGTCGAGACGGCCTTGGCGATGGAAGCGGCCGTACGTGAAGCGGGAGCGCTTCCAGCGACCATCGCCATACTCAAGGGTGACATCACCGTTGGCATCAGCTCCGGCGACATCGAAGCATTGGCGCAAATGCCGCCCGGCAGCGTCAGGAAATGCAGCCGCCGGGATCTGGCGATTGCGACAGCCCTGAAGCAGGACGGCGCCACCACGGTCGCCGGCACGATGATCGTCGCGCAGATGGCGGGCATCAAAGTCTTCGCTACCGGTGGAATCGGCGGCGTACACCGCGGCCAGCCGCAGGATGTCTCAGCCGATTTGATCGAACTAGGCCGCAGTCCGGTGGCGGTCGTCTCATCGGGCGCGAAGTCCATTCTCGATCTGCCCCTGACGCTTGAGGTGCTTGAATCTCAAGGCGTGCCTATCCTCGGCTATCGGACGGATGTATTGCCGGCCTTCTACAGCGCGCGGACGGATTTGCCGATCGACCAGCGCGTCGAATCAGCCGCCGAAGCCGCCGCAATCATTCGAGCCGCGCAGGCCTTGGGCGCCCAGCACGGCATCTTGATCGCCGCGCCCGTGCCGCAAGGCCGCGAACTCAATGCTGAGGCTGCCGAAGCGGCCATCGCACGAGCAACGCAAGAAGCGGAAGAAGCCGGCATCAGCGGCAAAGACGCAACGCCATTTCTGCTGAATCGCGTGAGCGAACTGACGAATGGCGCATCGATGACGGCCAACATTGCCCTGCTGGTCAATAATGCGCGCATCGCCGGCGAAATCGCGCTTGAGCTCAGTCGCAGCTAAGTCGGCGCCCCATGGCCAATTATGTCGCTCGCCGGCTCCAGCAGGTGTAGGGGCGACCTATTAGGTCGCCCGAAAATGCAAATTACAGTGGGGACGGGCGACCCAGTGGCTCGCCCCTACAGATTCCCGAATATGACGGTTTGTTATTTAGTTTCAGCCATGTCGAGACATTCGAGGGACAATTGTGAGAGTCGCCCCCGCGCTTGCCTATGACGCGCCGAACCTGTTCGACGACGTATATCTGCGCTATACTCGTGCCAACGCAATCCGAAATTCCACAGCGGGGTTTTGCCCATGCGGCCGCAGTCAATCGAGCGACAACTGGAACGCCATCTGCTGCAAGTGGAGAAACCCGGTCGCTACGTCGGCGGCGAATACAACAGCGTCGTCAAAGATTGGGGGCGGGCGGATGTAAAGGTCGCGCTTGCTTTCCCCGATATCTACGACCTGGGCATGTCCAATCTGGGCATTATGAACCTCTACCACCAGCTGAATCAGCAGCCGGACATGTTGGCCGAACGCGTCTTTTCGCCCTGGCTGGATATGGAAGCGCTCATGCGGCAAGAGGGCATCCCCTTGTACTCGCTCGAGACCAAGCATCCAGTCTCTGAATTCGACCTGCTGGGCATCAGCCTGCCATACGAGCAGCTCTACACCAACGCATTAAACTTGCTCGATCTGGCCGGCATGCCAGTGCTGAGCCGGGAGCGCGATGCGCGCTATCCCCTGGTCATCGCCGGTGGCCACGCCTGTTTCAATCCGGAGCCGATGGCCGACTTCATCGACGCCTTTGTCATCGGCGAGGGCGAAGAGATCATCGTCGAAATCGCCAGCGCCATCGCCAAGTGTCGCGGCCTGCCCCGCCATGAGCAGCTGCGCCATATCGCCCGAATACAGGGCATGTATGTGCCGCGCTTCTACGATGTGGAATACCATGCTGACGGGACCGTCCGTTCAATATCGCCCAACGAGCCGGGCATTCCCGAACGCGTGCTGAAGCGAATCGTCATCACGCTGCCCAAGCCTTTCACGAAGTTCATTGTGCCCAACATCGACACGGTGCATAACCGCGCGCCCATCGAGATCATGCGCGGCTGCACGCGCGGCTGCCGCTTTTGCCATGCGGGCATGGTGACGCGGCCGGTGCGCGAGCGGCCAGTGGACGAGATCATGGCCGCCATCGATGAAATCGTGCGCTACACCGGCTTTGAAGAAATCAGCCTGCTCAGCTTGTCCTCCTCCGATTATGTCTGGGTGGAGCAATTGGCGGAAGAGGTCAATCGCGTTTACAAGGACGCCGGCCTCAGCCTCAGCTTGCCGAGCCTGCGCATCGAGAGCGCCAGCGCTGATCTGTTAGAGAAGATCGGCGGCACCCGCCGCAGCGGCTTCACCTTCGCGCCCGAAGCGGCGACCGAAAAAATGCGCGATATGATCAACAAGTACGTGCCCGATGAACAGGTGCTGCAAACCGCCAGAGATGTCTACTCGCGGGGTTGGCGCACCATCAAGTTCTATTTCATGATCGGACACCCGGACGAGACCCTGGAGGACGTCCAGGCGATCGTCGATTTGTGCAACCTGACGCTGCGCGAGGGCACAAAGATCCTGGGCAAGAAAGCGACGCTAAACGTCGGCGTCAGCACCTTTATTCCCAAGCCGCATACGCCTTTCCAATGGGCGCCGCAAGACAAGCGCGCCAACGTGGAAGAAAAGCAGCGCCTGCTGAAAGCGCAGATGCGCCGCGGCGGGATGCACCTGCGCTGGAACAACATCGAAGACAGCGAGTTTGAGGGCTGGCTCAGCCGCGGGGATCGCCGCCTCGGCCGCGTGATCCGGCGCGCCTGGGAATCAGGCTGCAAGTTTGACGCCTGGGGCGATCAGCATCAGCACCGCAAGTGGCTGGCCGCTTTCGAGGCATTCGACATTGATCCCAGCTTTTACAACTTCCGCGAGCGCGGCCTGGAGGAAGTCTTCCCCTGGGATCATATTGATGTCGGCATCCACAAGAAATTCCTGCGGGAAGACTACTTGATGAGCATCAAGCGCGAAACACGGGTCGATTGCCGCGACAAATGCTTCGCCTGCGGCATATTGCCCAAGTTCGCCAAGGAGCGCTCCACCACAGAAGACATGGCCTGGGAGTGCCCGCCGGTGACGCCGATAAGCGAACGGCAGCGCGCCCGCCAGGTCGCCATTCCCGTAAGCGCTATCGGCTAGAGACTTGTGGTCCGCTCCCGCCGAATCACGATAAACGGCATCAATACCCGCGAAGTTGTAACCGGTGAAGGAGCGCCGGTGCTGATGGCGCATGGCTGGGGCGCAAGCCTAGACTTGCTGGAGCCGCTCGCCCTCCCGTTGAGCCGTCTCGGCTATCAGTGCCGCATGATTGACCTGCCCGGTTTCGGCGAAAGCGATGAGCCGCCGCGGCCATTCTCCATATTTGATTTTGCCGATTTCTGTATTGCTTATCTGGATCAGCGCGGGCTCGACGCCGTCAATTTCTTCGGTCATTCGCTCGGCGGGCGCATTGGCCTCATCCTGGCTTCAGATTACAGCGACCGCATTCAAAAGATGGCCTTGTCGAACAGCGCCGGCGTCAAACCGGAAGCGCCGCTTCACAGTCGGATGCGCTTGGGCGTCTACAAGTCTGTTCGCCGCAGCCTCGAAGGCCTGGGCGCCGAGTCAGCGGCCAATCGATGGCGCGCTGCCTACAATCGACGATTTGGCTCTGTCGACTTGCTGAACGCCTCGCCGGTCATGCGCGGGACGCTCATCAAGGTTGTAAACCAGGATCTGCTGGAGCAGGCGCGGCGCGTCTCGGTCGCGACCATTTTGATCTGGGGCGATGAAGACGCTGAGACGCCGCTTTGGATGGGGCAAGCGCTGGAAGCGGCCATCCCCGACGCCGCCCTCATCGTGCACCAGGGCGCCGGGCATTACGCCTACCTGGATTACCCGCAGAAGACAGCGAAAATCATCGACGCGCTTTACCGCGTCTCATGATGTAGGCCTGGCGGACTGCTGCGGCGCCCGCTTTCCCGTCGGCTCGTTTTCACCTTATAATGCTTTCAAGCTGAAATAGCGGGACAAGACATGTCCGAGATTCTGCAAGCCTTGCTGGCCGCGGTCTGGCTGGTCGGCGCCGGATTGCGCATCGTTCGGCAGGCGCGCTTTTATCAGATCGAAGAATATATGAACGGGCGCTACCTGCGCTGGGTAGCATCGGGGCGCGAGAGATGGCTGCCGGCGCGGTCGATCAGCGCCTGGATGCTGGGCATGGTCATCGGCGCTCTGTTAGCTGAAGCGCCCGGTAGCTCCCTACCAGCGATTGTCGCGCTGCTGGCGGCCATCGTCGCCGTCTCGCCGCCGCGCCAAAGCGAAGTGAAAAAATCGCTCGCCGTCACCCCGCGGATGAAGAGGCTGCTGCTCAGCGCCTGGGCCATCTGCGCCATGATGTACGCGGCCGCGTTGGGGGCAGGCGGCGCTCTGCTGCCCGTCGAAATTTCGCTGGTGCCCGTATTCGTGATCAGCGCGCTTGGCTGCGCCCTCTTTTTGCTGGCGCCGCTCTGGCTTGTCGCCGGGAATCTGCTCGCCCAGCCGCTGGAAAGCGCGCTGCGCCGCCGTTACCTGAAGCAGGCGGCGGCGGTGCTGGGCAAGATCAATCCCAAAGTCATCGGCATCACCGGCAGCTATGGCAAAACGACAACAAAGAATTTTCTGCGCGATATTCTCAACGTCCGCTTTCGCGCCTACGCCACGCCCAAGAGCTTCAACACGCTCATGGGCGTTTCGCTGGCAATCAACCGCGACCTGGCGGATGACCTGCGCGCGGAGTATTTCATCTGCGAAATGGGCGCTTATGTCGAGGGCGAGATCGACCGCATCTGCCAGCTGACGCCGCCCGATATGGCCATCGTCACCGAGGTCGGGCCCCAGCACCTTGAGCGCTTCGGCTCGCTGGAAAATGTTAAACGGGCGAAATACGAGCTCGTCAAGAATCTGCCAGCCGATGGCGTCGCCGTCTTGAATTGGGATAACCCGTACATACGTGAAATGGCGGATGAAGGCTATCCGGAGTCCATCTTGACCGTAAGCCGCGACCTGACGGCGGAGGCGGCCCGCGCGCAAGGCGTCAACTGGATCGCCAGCGAAATCCATGAGACGCTAGAAGGGCTGTCCTTCACCGTCACGCGCCTGGAGACCGGCGAGCGAGCGCAAATCATGACCGGCATCCTCGGCCAGCATAATGTGACCAACCTGCTTCTGTGCATCGCCGCCGCTCATCGCGAAGGCATCGCGCTGCGCGATATCGCCATGCGCATCCGCAGGCTGAAGCCGGCCGAAAGCCGCCTCGTCCAGGAGAGAACCGCAGCCGGCATCACCATCATCAACGACGCCTACAGCGCCAACCCCAAGGGTATCGTCAGCGCGCTGAAAGTCCTGGGCATGCACGAGACCGGCGCCAGGCTGTTGATTACCCCGGGCATGATCGAACTGGGCGAGCGACAAGACGAAGAAAACCATAAGCTGGGTCTGCTGGCGGCGGAACAGGCGACGGATATAATCCTCATTGGCAAGGCGCAGACGCAAGCCATCGCCCGCGCTATTCAAAGCACGTCCTTTGATTTGACGCGCCTCCGAGTCGTCGAGACGCTCGGCGAATCGATCGACTGGTATCAAGAGAACTTGAAGGCGGGTGATACCGTGCTTTTCCTGAACGACTTGCCCGATACCTATTGACCGCTGATTCATCAATGAGGAAGCCGCCATGAGCAGTCGACGCCGCCAAACCGTTGCCGTCATTTTCGGCGGCCGCAGTGTCGAGCACGACGTCTCCATCGTGACTGGGCATCAAATTATGGATGCCTTCCCGGCAGAAGGCTACGAAATCCTGCCCGTTTATATTTCGCGCGACGGGCGTTGGTTCACCGGGGACGCGCTTGCGGAGTTGGACAAATTCAAGGACGAGAACATTCTGCGACAAGACAGTGTAAAAGCCTGCTTGCTCTCCCCCGATACACGCCATCACGGGCTGATCATTGATCCGCTCGCCGGGCGCTTCAGCAAGAGCGACATGAAACGAATCGATGTCGCCTTTCCCGCGCTGCACGGCTCCCATGGCGAAGACGGCAGCATTCAGGGACTTTTTGAACTGGCGGACATCCCCTATGTCGGCTGCGCCACGCTCGGGTCGGCCCTGACCAACGACAAGATCATGACCAAAACGGTCCTGCGGCAGGCGGGCATTCCCGTTCTGGATGAGCACTGGCTTTCACGCGAAACCTGGCTGGAGCAGCCCGACGCCTGCATCGATGAGATACTGCGCCGGTTTGAGTTGCCACTTTTCATAAAGCCGGCCACGCTCGGTTCCAGCATCGGCATTGGGCGCGCCGATACGGAGGCGCTGCTGCGCGCCAGCATAGACATCGCCGCGAATTTCGACCGCCGCATTCTGATCGAGCCGGCCTTGACCGACGGCATCGAGATCAATTGCTCGGTCATCGGTTTCAGCGGCCGCTTTGAAGCATCAACGCTGGAACAGCCGCTCTCCTGGGATGAATTCCTCTCATACGAAGACAAATACCTGCGCGGCGGCGAAGGCATGAAGAGCGCCGAGCGGCTGGCGCCCGCGCCTATAAGCGCCGAGCTGACCGAGCGAATCAAAGCCGCCAGCATCGCCGCGTTCAAGATCATGGACGGGCGAGGCATCGCGCGCATCGACTATCTGGTCCGCCCGGAGCGGGACGAACTGTATCTCAACGAAATCAACACCATGCCCGGGTCGCTGGCGTTTTATTTGTGGCGCGAGGATGGCTACTCAGCCGCCGACCTGGTGCAGAAGCTGGTCCAGCTTGCCATCGACGCGCATGCGGAAAAACGGCGCAACCTCTATGACTATCAGACCAATCTAGTCGATTTGGCCAGCCAGCGCGGCAGCAAAGGCAGCAAAGCCGGCAAATAAAGCCTACAAGTCTGGCCAGGCCGCCTCTCGCCTTTGACTTGCCCCCAAGCGCCGCTATGTTATGATTACGGCGAATTGGGCCGTTGCCTCCCTTCATGGCCGTCTGTAGTGCTGGAAACGCATTTTGACGAAATTGGCAAACGCGCGGTAGGCAGCCGACCGCCGGCGAGGCAACGGCCCAGGAACGCAAGACTGTTATCCGTCCAGGGATGCTGTGCCTTACTCTTCGAGCGATCCCCGCCCGCCGCGCCCATCAGAAGTCGGCCGCTCAATCTGGGGCGGCGCGCCACTGCCGCCGATACCGGAGCGCGTTCTCGATGGCATCCCCGGCTTCATCGCCTGGCTGGCCTTGCTCCTGTCAATCGCCAGCGCGGTCGCCTTCCCGCTCACCTTGATGCTGGCCGCTGCCCTGGTCGCCTCTTACACCGCGTTTCGCTTTTTCCTGGCTGGCATCGCCAACGCCATAGGCATCCGCCGGATCAAGGAATGGGAATCCATCGACTGGTATCGCAAGTATCTTCAAGACAAGACGCCCGCTTCTCTCGATTGGGACAGCGTCCATCACCTGGTCATCATTCCTATCTACAACGAGTCAATGAAAATCCTTATTCGCACCTTGGATCAACTGAGCCTGCAAGAGAATGCGCAATCGCAGATATCGGTCTTGCTGGCGATGGAAGCGGCCGAGCCGGACAGCTACCAGAAGGCGCAAAGCCTGCACCGCCAGTACGCCGCCCACTTCGCCAACATCTACTTCACCGTGCATCCGCGCGGATTGATCGGCGAGATGCAATGTAAATCGGCCAATTTAGCCTGGGCCGTCAACCGCTTTTTCGAAAATATTGTGAACGAAGAGGGCTTGAACATCGACCATTATGTGCTGACGACGATGGATGCCGATACGCGCTGGCACGAGAAGCACTTTGCCGCCCTCACCTATCACTTCGCCATCAACGAAGATCGCCACCGCACCTTTTGGCAAGCGCCGATTCGATATCACGGCAATATCTGGCAGGTCAATCCTCTAATGCGCATTATCAACACCTACGCGACCGCCTTTGAGCTGGCCTATCTGGCCGCGCCCTGGTGGATGGCGATGCCGATGTCGTCCTATTCTTTAAGCTTGAGGCTGCTGGAGCAGAGCGGCAACTGGGATACTGATGTCATTGCCGATGAGTGGCATATGATGATCAAAGCTTATTTTGCCACCGGCGGTCAGGTCCAGCTGCAGCACATTTACCTGCCCTTCCTGGCCGACTCAACCACCGGATCCAACATCTTCGAGTCCATCAAGAACCGCTACAGTCAGACGCTTCGCCATGCCTGGGGCAGCAAAGAAGTTGGTTATATGCTCGCCAAGCTAATCGAAAACCCGCAAGTTCTGTCATTCGCTTCATTCAAACTGCTGCTGCGCATCGCCCACGACATTCTCTTGGCGGGCGCGGGTTGGATCATACTAACGGTCGGTTCGCAGCTTCCGGTCTTTTTTCATCCCAAAATCGCGCCGGTCAAAGTTGACGGCTTGTTGGACGCCGGCGACAAGTTCGCTTACGTGCTGGAGGGCCTCTCCAGCAGTCACCCGGCCTGGCTTCTGCTGGCCATCTCCGGCATTGTTATGCTTGTTTTGGTCGTGGTCTTCCAGGTTCAGGATTATCGCATCCGCCCGCCACGAGTGTCGCCATATACGCTTGCCGAGTCCGTCATGGAGCTCTTGAGCATTCCATTCATGCTCGTCCTGACGCTGTTTGTGGTGGCGCTGCCCACCCTGGTCGCCCAGACGCGGCTCCTGCTTGGGATTCCCTTGCAGTTCATCGTCACGGACAAATCCATGGACAAGTGAATCGGCGCGCTGGCAGCCAAACCCCACCCCCTGGCCCC
>WTGN01000028.1 GCA_011523545.1 Chloroflexota bacterium
TGCTATTCTGCTGTTAATCCGCACTCGCCCCACTCGGGGACAAAAAAGCGAGAGAGGCCCTCTCACTTTCATCCTCAGCATCTTAACAGCGCCCAAAACGCAAGTCAAGATGCAATTTCCAATTCAGTGACAATGCGTCACAGCAAGGCAATTGAGCGCGGAAAGCAATTGCTCTGCTAAATATCGCGCGAGCCCTTGCTCCGCTTCACCGCGTGCGTCGCGTTGTAATCCATCGCCGCCCGCAGCAGCGCCTTGAGCGCGTCTACATCTATCTCGTCGCCTTCAAATAGGTCAATCGCGCGCGACTGTCTCGCGTTCAAACTCGCGTTGAAAAGCCCGCTCTGATTGGGGAGATGGGCGCCGTGGTGCAGCGTCAGCTTCACCTTGGCTTTGAAAATATTGCCATGCCCCAGGATCCCCTCGTGCGACCAAAATGGCGAGCCCATGTACTTCCAGTCTTCGATCACGTCCGGGGCGACTTCGTGGATGATCCCGCGGATCCGCGCCATCGTCTCGCCGCGCCAGTCATCATGATCGGCGATGAATTTGTCGATGCGCCTGACCGCTTCCTCAGGATCCAATGGATTGGATTTGCTCACAATTGTTGTGTCCTTGCAGGCAGTTAAGCGAGCTGGCTCCGCCCTTCCAGCGCCTGCATCAAGGTCACCGAATCCACATATTCCAGATCGCCGCCGGTCGGCAAGCCGCGCGCCAGCCGCGTCACCACCACGCCCGTCCCCGCCAGCTCGCGCTGCAGATACATGGCGGTGGCATCGCCTTCCATGCCGGGGTTCGTGGCGATGATCACTTCGCGCGTATCGCCATTCTCGACGCGGGCGACCAATTCACGAATCTTGAGATCATCCGGCCCGATGCCGCTGACGGGCGAGATGGCGCCGTGCAGCACGTGATAGCGCCCCTTATAGATGCCGGTCCGCTCAAGCGCCATCAGGTCAAGCGGCTCTTCTATAACCGCGATTGTGTCGGCGTCGCGTTCGCGGGAGATGCAAATGGGACAAGGATCATCGACCGTTATGTTGAAGCAGACGCTGCAAAAGCGGGTCAGCGCTTTTAGGTCTGTCAAGGCAGCCGCCAGGCTCAGCGAATAATCCTCCGGCGCGCGAAGGAGAAAATAGGTCAGACGCGACGCGGTTTTGGGGCCGACGCCGGGCAAGCGCGAAAAAGCTTCCGCCAGTTTTGTCACCGGTTCAGGGATGGCGCTGCTCATGACCCGCGTCCTGTCTCAATCAGGCGTCAATGCTCTCGGCGCTGCGCGATGCAGATGGCGTGCCGGTCAACCGAGCAAACCGCCAAGCCCGGGGATATCGCCCAAGCCGCCGGTGATCGCTTCCATGCGCTCGGCCGCCATCGCCTGGCTCTGCTCAATGGACTGGTTGACCGCCGCCACCAGGAGATCCTGCAAATCGGTCAACCATTCTTCATCGTCGAGATCGATGACATCGGGATTGATCTCCACCGATTGCACGCGCTGATGACCGGTGATGACGACCTTAATGGCGCCGCCGCCGACTGTCACTTCGGTTGTTTCGCTTTCGAGGCTTTCCTGCTCCTCGGCCATGTCCTGCTGCATCTTCTGCAGCATCGCCATCGGGTTGGCGCCGCCGGGCATTCCTGAACCAGCGCGTCTGCTGCCGCGTCGCTTGGACATTGTTTTCTCCTGAGACAATGACTGATTTATGGTCAGATTATACTTTCACGATGCGCGGCGGGGCAAGCGCTGCTCTGCGCGGCGAGCTAATTGATGCGGTTGAAGTAAACGTCTTTGCCGCCGAGAACCGCGAGAATAGACGAGAGCGCTTGTGAACACGCCTGAATTAGGACGAGACGAGTCTCGCCCCTTCATGCCTTGTACGCATCCTGCATGCCCATTTCCGCCGCCGGCCATCGCGCCGTCCTATTCGTCTACGACGCCGCCAAGCTCCTTGCCCGCCGCGATCAATGGATCGTCCGGCGCCGGTTGCTCGCTTTCGGCCGCCGCTTCCGGCGCGACCGCGGCGTCAACGACGCGAACGTCAATCCGCAGCTTGACCTGATGCAAATCGTAAATCGCCTGTTCAACAAACTTTGCCCGGTCAGCCGCTGTGATCTTTTGACGGAAGAACTCGGTCGGTACGCCAAGGACCAGTCGGTTTCCCTCAATCAGGCGGACGTGCGCGTGCTCAAGCAGAGCCGGCAGATTCCGATTGTAACGATGGACTTGCGTCAGGACTTGCATCCAGTTTTGAGCGATCTTCGCCGCCGAGTATGCCGCTGGCTCGCCCGGGTCGCTGACCGCGGCGCGCTCATAGGTCTCCGTTTCCGGCGTGGCTGCTTCTGTTCGCGGTTGCGGACGCGCAGTCGGCGGCGGCGAGGGAGCAGGCGCTGGCGCGGGCGGCGCGGGCTCCGCCTGCAAGGTTTCGATCAGGGCCAGCTCCAGCGCCAGCTGCGGCTGCCAACCGCCGGTGCTGTCGTTAAGCGCGGCATTGAATGCGCGGATGGCTTTGAGCAAACGCGCGCGACTCAGCCGCCCCGCCACCGCCTCGTAGGTCGCCTGTTCGTCCCGCGACGCTTCCACCAGGTCGGCGCTGGCCGTTTGCGCCAGCATCACATTGCGCAGGTAAGTGACGAGCTGGCCGCCGAACTGGCGCGGATCGCTGCCGCCGTCGACCGCCTCGTTGATCATGCGCAGCCCACGCGCGATATCCTCGTCAGCGAGCGCATCCACCAGCTCACCCACCTGCAGCGAATGCGCCGTGCCCAGAAGCCGCTGTGTCATCTCAAGCGTGATAGTTTCAGCCGGATCGGCGACGATTTGATCGAGCAGGCTGATGCTGTCGCGGACGCTTCCCGTGCCCGCCCGCGCGATCAATTCCAGCGCCGCCGGCTCAATCGACAGCGATTCCCGCTCGACGATATAAGCCAGACGCTGTAGCAATTCCATCAGCGAAACGCGGCGGAATTCAAATTGCAGACAGCGGCTTTTAATGGTGGCCGGCACTTTGTCAATCTCGGTCGTCGCGATGACGAAGATGGCGTGCGCCGGCGGTTCTTCCAGTGTCTTCAAGAGCGCATCGAAAGCGTTGCCGCTGAAGCGATGCACTTCGTCGATGATGTAGACCTTGTAGCTGCCCTCGCCCGGCGCGAAGGCGATCTTGTCGCGCAGTTCACGCACATCATCGACGCCGGTATGCGAAGCGGCGTCAATCTCGATGAGATCGAGGAAGCGGCCTTCATTGATCGCCAGGCAATTGGCGCAGTCGTTGCAAGGGCGTTGGGCGGGGTCGTCATGCAGGCAATTCACCGCCTTGGCCAACAGGCGCGCCGTGGTCGTCTTGCCGGTGCCGCGCGGGCCGCTGAACAAATAAGCATGGCGGATGCGCCCGCGAATCAAGGCGTTGCGCAGCGTGCGCGTGATATGCTCCTGGCCGACAACATCGTCAAATGAGAGCGGACGCCACTTGAGGTAGAGGGCTTGTTCTGGCAATGAAATTCCTCCGGTTCAACGCTGAGAGTCTAGCAAATGTGGCGAAGGCAAACAAGCGATCTCTCGCGCCGCCACCGCCAAAATCTGTAGGGGCGACTGAACCGCAGTGTCTACGCGCGGCGTTGAGTCGCCCGCTTCCGATGGGACTGCTCCACTGCGCCGCAGGGCTCCAATCATGTAAGAGCATTGCCGCCCGGCTCATCCATAGAACAAGCGCATCCCCTGCCGCTGGCAGGGACCGCGAGACCCGCGATCAGGCGATTATGTGGGAAAGATGGAGGCGGAATATGGTCATGGAGAGAGACAAATTTGTACCGGTCGCCCGCTTTGACGATCTACAAGGCAAGGGCTGCATCACCGTTCATCCAAACGGCAAGACCCTGGCCCTCTTCTTATATGGCGACAAAGTGTATGCCCTCGACAATCGCTGCCCGCACATGGGCTTCCCGCTGGACAAGGGCTCGGTCGAAGATGGCATCCTCAGCTGCCACTGGCATCACGCCCGCTTTGACCTGGCCAGCGGCGGCGCTTTTGACTTGTGGGCGGATGATATCGACAGCTTCCCGGTTGAAGTGCGCGCCGGCGAAATCTACGTCGATCTAAGCCGCAACGGCAACAGGACCGATCATCAGCGGGATCGCCTGCGCGATGGCTTGCAGCACAACCTAAGTCTGGTGGTCGCCAAAGCGGTGATCAACATGCTCGGCCAGGGCGTTGCGCCGGGCGAGCCCTTTCGCATCGGCCTGGACTTCGGCACGCTATACCGCGGGATGGATTGGGGGCGCGGCCTGACAACCCTGGGCTGCACAATCAATCTGGTCCCTTACCTGGATGAGCCGGACCGGCCGCTGGCCCTCTTTCATGGCCTGGCTGATGTGGCAAGCGACACCGCCGGCATGTCGCCGCGCTTCAATCCACGCCCCTTGCCGAATGATGAAACGGACATCCCAACGCTGAATGCCTGGTTCCGGCAATTCGTCGAGGTGCGCGACGCGCAGGCGGGCGAACGCGCCATCGTCTCGGCGCTGCGGGCCGGCGCCGATGATGTGCAGATCGCCGATATGCTCTTCAGCGCCGCGACCGACCACCGTTATCTCGACGCCGGGCACACGCTTGATTTCATCAACAAAGCGCTGACATCGGTTGACCTGGCCGGCTGGGAGCACGCCGAATTGGCTTTCACAAGCGTCGTGCCCAACCTCACCGACGCGCGGCGCATGGAAGAATCCAACGCCTGGCGCAAGCCTATCGACTTGATTCCCCTGCTGGAAGCCGCCTTTGCCGACTTGCCGGGTGCGCTGGAAGCGGGAGCGGGACGCGACGCGCGCGCTAATGTCGACGCGATGCTGCCGACCCTGCATGGCGACGAGCCGCAGGCCATAATCGACCTGCTGCTCAATAGCCTGCGCGAGGGCATTAGGCCGCTTGAACTGGCCGGCGTCGTCGCCTATGCCGCCGCCCGCCGCATCGCCCACTTCCACACCAGCAATGAATTCGGCGATTGGGATACCGCTCTGCACACCTTCACCTTCGCCAACGCCGTGCATCAGGGCTTGGGGCGCGTCGACTCCATCGGCTTGACGCGCGGCATCTTCGACGCCGCCATGAGCATCTATCTCGACCGCTTCCTGAATCTGCCGTTGGTGCGGCTGCCGTCGCCGGACCCGGTTGACCAGCCCGACGCCTTGCTGGACGAATTCGAATCGCTGCTCAACTTGCAGCAGCAGGTGAATCAAGCCGGCGCCCTGGCGGCTCAGTATCTGCTGAGCGGCGGCTCGCCACAGAAGCTGATGGCGAAGATGGGCCATTTGCTGCTGCGTGAAGACCGCGACTTCCACACGATTCAATGTATCGAAGCGGCCTTCAACCAGTACAGCATCATCCGTCAAGAGTCGGAAGAGCGAGCCAATCACGTGTTGATCGCGGCGGCGCGTTACCTGGCGGCGCACGCCCCGACCATGCGCTCGCAACTGCAAACCTACACCATCGCGCGGCGTTTGTCGCATGGGGAGAACTTGTTCGAGGAATAGCGTTCAGCGATTGTAGATGATGTAGGTATCGCGCAATTCCTCGCGCAATTCGAGGTAATTTTGATAACGGCGGGCGGCGATCTTGCCGTCCTTCACGCCTTGCAAGACGGCGCAACCCGGTTCATTGCTATGGGTGCAATTGCTGAACTTGCAATCCAGGACATAAGGCGCGATATCAACATAATAGGCGTCCAGCTCATCCGGTTCGATATCCCAGACGGCTAAGGAACGGATGCCCGGCGTATCAGCGATGTAGCCCCCGCCATCAAGGCGCACCAGGGTGCTGTCGCGGGTGGTGTGCATGCCCTCTTCCGAGCGGCGCCCGACCGCCTTGACGCGCCGCCCCAGCCCCGGCTGGATTCTGTTGAGCAGGCTCGTCTTGCCGGCGCCGGAGGGACCGGTGAACACGGAAATGCCGCCAGACAGCGCGCGCCGCAGCTTGTCGGCCCCAGCGCCAGTCAGGGCGCTCGTGCGCAAGACAGGATAACCGATTCGCTCATAGCCATTGAAGTGATGGTCAACCGCCGGCGAGTAATCGAGATCGATCTTGTTGAGCACAATCAGCAACTCGGCGATACCGGAGTTTTCCCCGGCGACCAGCAGCCGATCCAGCATATCCAAATCCGGGCCGGGTTGAGCGGCGGCGAAGACGAAGAGGGCGCGGTCGGCATTGGCGACGACGACTTGCTCGCGCTCCGCCTGGCCGACGCCGCGTTTGCCGCTCGTGCGCTGCGCGCGGGAAAGGACGCTGTGCCGCGGCGCCAATGACTCAATCGCGCCCATCAGGACATCGGTGCCTTCTTCCCGCCGGATGACGATCGTGGCGCGGTCGCCAATGGCGGCGATATCGGAGATCTTGGCTTCTTCCTTCAATCGTCCGCGCAGCTCACACATGTATGTGTTCGCGTCTTCCGCTTCGACCCAGTAGAAGCCGCTCTGTTCTTTGACGATGAGACCGCTGAGTTGTTCTTCCAATGGAGTGCCTCTGCGCTTGAACCTGGCGGACGCCCCGCCTGCTGCAATTATAACTTGTGTTCATGGCCAAGCGAAGAATCCGCCAAACCAACTGAAATGCTGTCCGGGCGGGCCAGCAGCGCCAGTTGAAAAACAGTCCTTGACAAAACGAATCCCCAATCATAGGGAAATCTGTAGGGGCGACTCGGTGAGTCGCCCTACGAGCACGCGCGATTTAGGGCACGGGCGTTTCAGCGAAACGCCCCTACAGATCCATGCTGTCGCGGGCTCGCTGTCTTCTAAGCCCCGCGAAATAACTAAAGAATAGGCAAGCGGCGCATCTACGTAGTACAATGCGGCAATTGACAAGCCAGAAGAAGAGGTCGGCATGCCGGAAGACAACGCGACCAATCAACATGAAAAACGAGACCTGCCCGCCGCCATGACGCGCAAAACCTTGAATTATGTCGTCATCGCGGTCGCCTTCACCCTAGTCGGACTACTGATTGGCAGCCGGGCTTTCGCGCCCGCCGGGGAGCAGGCTGTCACCGTGGACGAAGCGCAGCTGCGCGCGGTCATCGAGAGTGTGCTGGATGAATACGACCTAGGCGACAGCGCGGCGGAGGCCGGCCCGGATCGCTTCGCCCTGGTGGATGACGACCCCTATATTGGCGAAGAAGACGCGCCGGTCGTGATCGTCGAATTCAGCGACTTCTTCTGTTCATTTTGCAAACGTCACTTCGACCTGACATTTGAGCCGATCCTCGAGAACTACGGTCAATACATCCGTTATGTCTACCGGGATTTCGCCCGCTTGACTGCGGAGTCGACGCCGGCGTCGGCGGCCGCCCAATGCGCATTCGCCCAGGGCAAGTTCTGGGAATTCCGCGCCGCCTTCTTCGATAACCAGGGCCAGCTGGGGCGCGACTTCTACCTCAAGACGGCTGAGGAATACGAGCTTGATATCGAGGAGTACACCGCCTGCCTTGACGAGGGCCGTTACATCAGCGAGGTCGAAATCGACGGCTTCGACGGGCAGATCGCCGGCGTGACCGGTACGCCGGGGTTCTTCATCAACGGCCGGATCCTGAGTGGCGCTCAGCCCTACAGCATTTTCGAGCGCATGATCCAGCGCGAACTCGCGAAAGCCGGCATCGATTACAAGCCGGGCGCCGCGGGATAGGTCGCGGACGATTTGTGGCATCCAGAGTCCTGCCAATCGGCAGGATTCTGTTTTTTTGCTCGCCGCATCGTGCGCAATGTACGCAGACTTTCTGATTATGGCCAGACGCGGAAAAACGAGAAAACGCAGCCGGCGCCCGCATAGCGCCTTGCAAGGCAAAGTGCTTGACCTCGACATCCGCGACATGGCGCATGGCGGTCACGGCTTGGCCGATTATCGCGGGTCGCCGGTCTTCGTGCCTTATACTTTGCCCGGCGAGTCAATCACAGCCGAGATCACAGGCGAGCGCGGCAAGGTCCGCTTTGGCCGCGGGCTGCAGCTCAAAGCCGCCTCAAGCGACCGGGTCGAGCCGCGCTGCCCGCATTTTGGGCCGGGCCGCTGCTGGGGCTGTCAATGGCAGCATATCGACTACGCGGCGCAATTGCTGCTGAAGCAAGACGTCCTCGCTGACCAGTTGGCGCGGGTGGGCGGGCTGCCGGATGAACTGATCGACGCCGTGCTGCAACCGATTTTGCCTGCGCCCGAACAGTGGGCATACGAGCACAGCCTCAGCCTACTGCGCGCGGAGACCGGCGAATGGGGACGCCGGCGGCAGGCGCGGCAGATCGAAGCGATCGGCGAGTGTCATGTGGCGCATCCCGATCTGATCGATCTGCTGCAGGATTTGGATCTGGATTATGAGCGCGCCCGACGAATGACGCTGCGGCGCGGCTCCGATGGGCGGCTGATGCTGATCTTCGATGTTGATGCCGAAGACGCGCCGTCCCTTTCCACCGTTCTTCCGCTCAGCGTGAATTTGCTCCTGCCGGACCGGCAGCCGATCAACCTCGTCGGCGATGCCCACAGCCATTTCGAAATTGACGGACGGCGCTTCCGCGTCACGGCCGGCGCATATATGCGGGCGAACATCGGCGCGCTTGCCGGCCTGGTCACCGAGGTCCTCAAGGCGACCCTTTCGCCGGGCGGCGCGCGCATTCTCGATTTGTACGCCGGCGTGGGAATCTTCAGCAAGTTCCTGGCGGGCCCTACCGATCTGGTCACCCTGGTGGAAAGTTATCCGCCGGCGGTCACGGACGCCGATGTCAATCTGGCGGAATTCGACAATGTCGATGTCGTTGAAGGCTCGGTCGAAACCGTCTTGGCGGACATGATCGACGAGGGCGCCCGATATGACATCGCGCTGCTGGATCCGCCGGGCGCCGGTTTGAGCGAGGATGTCGTCGGACAGATGAGCAAGCTGGGTGTCGGGCGCATCGTCTATGTCAGCGGTGACCCGGCCTCCTTGGCGCGCGACAGCAGGCGGCTCATTGATTGCGGCTTCCGGCTGCGCGCGATTCAGCCGCTTGATCTGGCGCCGCAGACTTATTACATCACGGCGGTCGCGCGCTTCGAGCGCTAGTGGTCACGGCAGCCGAATGCGGGCGATACGATCTAAACCAGCGTAATCCTTCAAGATTTCGCAGTCCAGGTCCGGACCTCGCTTCACCAACTGGGTAACGGCTTCGCCCTGATCGGCGCCAATCTCGAGCAAGACCCAAGCGCCGGCGCGACAGACAGCGGGCGCTTGCGCGAGCAGCCGGCGAATGAGACACAAGCCGTCCGGCCCGCCGTCCAGCGCCAATCGCGGTTCGAAGCGGCTGACCGTCAGCGCGTCCAGTTCACCCGTAGCGATATATGGCAAGTTCGCCATCAGCAAGTTGACGCGGATGCCGCGTGCTATCAAGGGAGCGGCCAGGTCGCCCCGAAACGCGGCTACAGTAACGCCGCTGCGTTGCGCGTTTTCCCGCGCGATCGCCAGGGCCGCCGGGCAGATCTCGGTGGCGTAGACGCTGGCGGCGGGACGCTGGCGCGCGAAGGTCACCGCCAGGGCGCCGCTGCCGGTCCCGATATCGGCGGCTGTGATGGCCGGCCGCTCTTCAGTGAGACGCAGCGCCTCTTCCAGCAGCAATTCGGTCTCCGGCCGTGGTATGAGCGCGGCCGGGCTGACAAGCAGATCAAGATCATAGAAGCCTTTGCTGCCGGTGATATAGGCGATCGGCTCGCCAGAGGCGCGGCGCTCAAGGGCGCTGCGGAATGCTGCCAGCTGCGCCTCGGTCAGCCGCTCGTCGGCATGGGCGAAGAGGAAGGCGCGATCAACGCCGAGGGCTTGGGCGAGCAGCGTCTGCGCGTCGAGCTCGGCTGTCTCGGAATCTGAGCATTCCAGCGCGGATTGAGCCTCGCGGCGGCAAGCAAAAACAGTCGTCATTTGGCCAGCTCATTCAGGACATCCATCGGATTGCGCATATTTGCCAACAGCGCTTTCACCGCTTCCTGATTTACATAATCTTCAAACAAGTCCGGATGACGCTCGAACAAGACGCTCAGCACGAGCAGGGCGCCCGACTCGTTCAAGTGATGAGAATCGTACCATTCGCTGCCGTTGGCGCCATAAGCGCGCATGTCGCTGAAGTGGTGATAGGGGAAGCCATAAGCGGCAAACAATTCTTGCATCCGCGCCAATATCAGATCCATGTTCAGGAAGTTGCCTGCTTCCCGGATCCGCTCATGAACCAGAAAATGATAAGGCGTGGTCAGCCCGATCAGCGTTAGGCCATCCGCTTTCACCTGGGCCAGGAAGGCCTCCAGCATCGCGAAGGAGTCCTCGTTGATTCGGCTGCCCGGGGTGAAGCGGGCGCCCGCAAAATTAAAATCCTTCAGCGCGCTGGCTCTCTTTTCGTTCTGAATCGAAGTGCTTTCTCCCGAGAAGCTTAGCTGCCGGCTGCCATCGGCGCGATAACCGGTGCCGCGCCCGATCGCCTCCAGGCCCAGGCTTTGCCCGCCAGCGACGGGATCCCGCTGGTTCAGTATCTGCGCTATGCTGAGCTTCCCGCCCAGGACGCGGTGGGCGGTCTCAATAACCTCTTGCCGGACGCTACCGTAGGCATCTGCCCGCAGCGGCCCGAAATAAGTCCCGGCGGAATCGGGCGCCGTTTCGCCATTGAACCAGCCGAAGTCCATCAGCGCGATGATCAAGGCCGGCGAATGCTCAAGCGATTGGTAGAAGTCGACGATCTGCTGGAGCCACCAGCCGCCGACGCCCGCATTATAGACCGCTGCCGGCTGTTTGTTGAAGAAAGCGTCGCGAATCTGCAGCATCAGAGAATTGCCAAGGATCAGAATCTCCGGGCGCCGCGCCTGGTACGACTCCAGCTTGTAGTCCCAGATTTTCTCCGTCACGGCGGGCGCGTAGATGACGGCGGCTTCAGTCTGCTGCCGCTCAACGATGGCGGATACGGGCATGGTTTCGCCCGCATGCCAGGCCAGGCCGATCAGCGCCAGCGTCAGCAAGATCAATGGCAGGCAAAGCAGGCCGAGTTTCGTGAGAAGGCGCCGTATCATGGTTCAGAACTGAAAATAGTAGAATTCTTGCACGGTCGTGCCATAAAAGAGCGACACATAAATCGTGATCGCCAGGAAATAATACACCGCCCAGCGCCAGAGGGTCGACAGTCGTCCGAAGACAGCGAGGATGCCCTGCCGCTCGTCAATGATATCGACCGCGAGAACGAGACCGATCAAGCCAAACGATAGCAGAAATTCGGCGCGCTGTGGCAGCAGCCCGGCCGCGAAGGGACGGGTCAGCTCGGCGACGCCTTGCGAGAAATCCAGCAGATGGCGCAGTATGTAGCTGATCTCGCCAAGGTCATTGGCGCGAAACAGAATCCAGCCGATGTATACCAGCACAAATGTATAGATGAGACTGAAGGCCCGCCCCGGCCCGTTGCGCAGCGCGGCATTGGGAAAGAGCGCTTTGAACAGGGTCTCGGCGATGATGACGAGGCCATGAAACAGACCCCATAACATGAAAGTCCAATTCGCCCCATGCCACAGGCCGCTCAAAACGAAAACCAGCAGCAAATTGAACAGCTGACGCGGGAAGCCGAGACGGTTGCCGCCCAGGCTGATGTATACATAATCGCGGAACCAGGTGGACAGTGAAATATGCCAGCGGCGCCAAAAGTCACGCAGTGAAGTCGCCAGATAGGGGCGGCGAAAATTCTTCATCAAGCGAAAGCCCATGACGCGCGCGACGCCGATGGCGATATCGGAATAACCGCTGAAATCGCAGTATATCTGAAAGGCGAAGAACAGCACGGCGATTACGAGGCTCAAGCCGGAATAGGACTCGAGATTGTCAAAGACCTCGTTGACATAGAGCGCCACGCGATCGGCGATCACCACCTTTTTGAAGGCGCCCCAGGCCGCCAGCCGCAAACCGCTGACGACGCGATCGTAATCAAAACTGAGTTTCGTCCGGAATTGGGGCAGCATATTCGTCGCTCGCTCGATGGGCCCGGCGACCAGTTGCGGAAAATAGGCGACATAAGTCGCGAAGACGCCGAAATGCCGCTCCGCCGGCAAGCGCCCGCGATATACATCAAAGGTATAGGCCATCGATTGAAAGGTATAAAAGGAGATGCCGACCGGCAGCAGAACGTTCAAGGCGCCAACCTGCAGCGGAATGCCCAGCGCCTGCGCCATCTGCTCCGCCGTTTGGCCGAAGAGATTGGCGTACTTGAAGATGAAGAGAACGCCGATGTTGGCCAGAACGCTGCATGTGAGGAGGGCGCGCCGCCGAGTTATCCGCTCAGCCGCGGTGTGCTGGAGCGCCAATGCCACCAGGTAATCCACCAGGGTCGAGAAGAGTATCAGTATGAGATAACTGGGCATCCAAAAGGCGTAGAAGCAATAACTGGCGACCAGCAGCAAAAGCCAGCGCCGCTTCTGCCCCAACATGAAGAATATCGGGATGACCAGAAGCGCGAAGATGATGAATTCAGTTGAGACGAAGGACATGGCTTAGCGCATCCGCCAGCTTGCGACATCGATGGCGGGGCTACTGGAGCGAGCCGGCCGCCAACTGTTCCGCCTGATCCTGCGTCGCCAACTGATCGATGAAGACGTCAAGTTCGCCGTCCATGATGGCGGGCAGGTTGTAGCTGCTGACGCCGATGCGATGGTCGGTCACCCGCCCTTGCGGATAATTATAAGTGCGGATTTTCTCGCTTCGGTCGCCACTGCCGACCTGGCCGCGGCGCTCGGCGTCGCGCTCGCTGCGCTGGCGTTCCGCTTCCGCTTCGTAAAGGCGGGCGATCAGCACCTGTTTGGCGCGCAATTTGTTCTGCAATTGACTGCGCTCGTCTTGCATCTCCACCACCAGGCCTGTTGGTTTGTGGATCAAGCGCACGGCCGAGTCCGTGGTGTTGACAGATTGGCCGCCAGCCCCGCGCGAACGAAACACCTGCGTCTCGACATCGTTCATATCCAGCTGCACATCCACCTCGTCCATTTCCGCCAGGACGGCGACCGTGGCGGTGCTGGTGTGGATGCGCCCCTGGCTTTCAGTCGCCGGCACGCGCTGAACGCGATGCACGCCGCTTTCGTATTTCAGGCGGCTGAAGGCGCCGGCCCCTTTAATCTCGAAAACAACATTCTTGAAGACGCCATTGCCCTGCTCGTTGACATCGAGCATTTGCACTTTCCATTTGTTTGATTCGGCGTAGCGCGTATACAGGCGCATCAGATCGCCGGCGAAAATACCGGCTTCGTCGCCGCCAGCGCCGGCGCGTATCTCGACGATCACATTTCTGCTGTCGCGCGGGTCTTTCGGCAGCAGCATCAGCCGCAGTTGATCCAGGAGCGCTTCATTGCTCGCCTCCAACTCGGCAACTTCTTCCGCCGCCAGGTCCCGCATCTCGACATCATCGGCCGCCGCCAGCAATTCGCGGGCGCCCTCCAGCTCTTCCGCCTGCCGCTGAAAACGGCGATAGGCGTCGACAATGTCTTGCAGCCCCGCACGTTCCTTCGCCAGTTCAGCGACGCGTTCGTAATTCGCCGAGATCGCCGGGTCGGCCATCATGGCTTCCAGCTCGATATAACGGCTTTCGACTTCCGCAAGTTTATCCAGCATTACGCTCGCTCATCTCGATCATCTGGCATTTCGATTAAGCCGCCGACTGCCCGGCGCGACATGACCCACTCACGGGCGGCATGTGGGGCAGAGGCGAATTCTGTGAATTGGGCAAGTCGCATTACAAACCATAGTTCTCTGTGCTCTCGGTGGTGAATCAATTTGCGCGACTCTTAATAGAGGAAGATAAGCGCCGTGAGTTCCGCTGACACAATTGGCGCTACTGTGCAAGCGAGGGCGGACTTGTTAGAATTCCTTGAGTCGCAGAGGGGCTGCGCGCGCTGGCTTCCGATACATAGGGGGCATTATACAGGCGGAAGCCGCGCTGCACAGACAGAACTGCGGCGAGGCTGCCCACGCCGCGCCGGATGAGGATCAACTATGACGATATTGCGGACGCCAGACGACAGATTCCATAATCTGCCCGGCTACGACTTCGCGCCCCACTACATCAACATCGGCGATACCCGAATGCACTATGTCGATGAGGGGGACGGCGCGGAGACAGTACTCTGCCTGCATGGCGAGCCGACCTGGTCTTATCTGTACCGGCACATGATTCCGCCGCTCGCCGTAAGACAGCGCGTAGTCGCGCCGGATATGGTCGGTTTTGGCAAATCAGACAAATACCCGGCGCTGGAAGATTACAGCTTTCAGATGCACCATGACAAGCTCGTCGGGCTGATCGACGCGTTGGACTTGCATAACATCACCCTGGTCTGCCAGGATTGGGGCGGCTTGCTCGGTCTCACAATCGCGGCCAATCACGGCGACAGATTCGCCAGACTGGTTGTGCTCAACACATTTCTGCCGACAGGCGAAGAGAAGATCAGCGAGGCCTTCATGCATTGGCGCGCCTTCAGCCAAAAAGTCGGCACGCGCATGCAGATTGGGCGCTTGATCGCGCAGACGATCAGCAACTATGAATTGCCGGCCGATGTCATCGCCGCCTACGACGCGCCCTTCCCGGAGGACAGCTATAAAGCGGGCGCCGCGGTTTTTCCGTCGCTCGTGCCGATCAGGCCGGAGATGCCCGGGGCGGCGGAAATGAAGGCGACGCGGGCAGCCCTTACCCGCTGGCGGAAGCCGGCCCAGGTCATGTTCAGCGATGGCGATCCCATTCTGGGCGGAGCGGCGAAGTTCTTCCGCCGACTGTTGCCGACCGCGGGCGACCAGCCGGAAATCACCATTCGGGGCGCCGGGCACTTTCTGCAAGAGGAAAAAGGCGCCGAGATCGCCGCTCAGGTGCTGGCCTTCATTGAGCGGACATAGCATTGACTTCCCCTTCCCTTGTTCACGGGGGAAGGGGCCAGGAGATGGGGGCATGGCTTCAGAAAACATCACGCGCAATCCGGGCATCCCGCTCGATATGGGCTGGCTGCGCGCGACAACCGTCAACTTGAGCGCCACGCAGCGTCGGGCGCAAACGCTCGGGACGCGCCGCAGCGTCAAGCAAGAGTGGCAGGCGGCCTGGCTCCTGCGGGCGATCACCATGATTGACCTGACCACGCTGGCTGGCGATGATACACCGGGCAAGGTGACGCGGCTCTGCGCCAAGGCGCGGCAGCCTCTCCGGCAAGACCTGATCGACGCGCTTGATGTCGAATCGCTGGGCTTGCAGGTCGGCGCGGTCTGCGTCTATCACCAGCGCGTCAAAGAGGCGAAAGCGGCGCTGCGCGGCTCTGGCATCCCGGTCGCGGCGGTGTCCACCGGCTTCCCCGCCGGGCTCAGTCCCTACCCCCAGCGGATCGAAGAGATTAACCAATCAGTCGAAGCGGGCGCCGACGAAATTGATATCGTCATATCGCGAGAGCATGTCCTGCGCGGGCAATGGCAGGCGCTGTACGACGAAGTCCGCGAGATGCGCCGCGCTTGCGGGGAGGCGCACATGAAGGCGATTTTGGCGACCGGCGAACTCGGCCCGCTCTGGCATGTGGCGCGGGCGAGCAAAGTCTGCATGATGGCCGGCGCGGACTTCATCAAGACCAGCACCGGCAAGGAAGCGGTGAACGCCACGCTGGAAGTTGGCTTGACGATGACGCGCGAGATACGGGCCTATGAGCAAATGACGGGCTACCGCGTTGGCTTCAAGCCCGCCGGCGGCATCCGCAGCGCCAAAGACGCCCTCAATTGGCTCATCCTCATCAAGGAAGAGTTAGGCGGCGGCTGGCTGAATAATCAGTTGTTCCGCTTCGGCGCTTCGGGATTGCTCACGGATATAGAGCGGCAGCTCTCGCATCACGTCAGCGGGCGTTATGCCGCCGCCCATCACATGCCCATGGCTTGAGCCCGGCCAGCTGTCAATTCAACCATGCTTACCTTAGTCGACGCTCTGCAATTGCCCATTCTGTCCAATGCCAAGGTGGTGGCCGGCGCCGTCGGGCTGGAGCGGCCGATTCGCTGGGTCTACAATGCCGGCGGGCCGAGTGTCGCCGATTGGCTGCACGGCGGCGAGCTCGTGCTCACCACTGTTTACAACATGCCGGAGTCCCCAGCCGAGCAAGGGGAATATCTGCGGCAATTGGCGGACAAGGGCATCGTCGCGCTGGTGATCACCATCGGCATGCTGGTCGACGAGATCCCTGATTACTTGCGCATTATCGGCGATGAGCTCGCGCTGCCATTGATCGAATTGCCCTACCAGACGCGCTTTGTTGATATCGCCAAGGTCATCAACGAGCGCATTTCCGAAGAAAATCTGGACACGATTAGCCGGGCGCTTTCCATACAGCAGCGTCTGTCGCGGCTCGTGCTCGAGGGCGGCGGTTTCCCCGAGCTCGCCGAGATGTTGGCAGATCAGGTCGGGCATTCCATCAGCATTGAGAATGACCGCTTCGAAGCGATTGCCAACAAGAATATCGCCGAAGTTGATTCGGCCAGGCGCTACACGATAGAGCACGGGCGGACTAATCCGCTGCTGATTGAGGCGCTGGCGGTGGAATACCTGCCGAAGATACGCGCCAGCCTGCGGCCGGTGCAACTGCCGGTCATGCCGCAGCTAGGTTTGGAGATGGAGCGTCTGCTGGCGCCCATTGTTGTGCATGGCGATATCTACGGCTATATCTGGATCATCGCTGATGTACACGCGCTCTCGCCCATCGACATGATGGCCGTCGAAATCGGCGCCACCGTAGCCGCCCTGCTGATGCTATATCAAGAGTCGCTGCAGACGGCGGAAGCCTCGCTGAAAGGCAGCCTGATGGCGCAGCTGATCGAAGGCGATGGCGGGCGGCAAACGATCCTGAGCGATCAATCGCTACGCTACGGCGTCGACCTGCGCCTGCCCTATCGCATGCTGCTGGCCAGTATCAGAAATGGCCAACCGCCGCAATCGACCCGCGCCTACCGCTTGATAAACCAGGTACTGGCGCAGAATGAGGCGCAGGCGGTGGCGGCGCAATTTGCCGGCCAGGTGGCCATCCTGGCGCAAGCCGACCAGCCTGTTGAAGAGTTGGCGCGGGCGCTGCTTGAACGTTTGGCGGCTGACGCGGGCGACGCCTCCATTGGCGTCAGCAGCGCCTTGACCGGGGCGGACAATGTCGGCGCGGCCCATCAGCAGTGCAATGAGGCGCTGGATATCGCGCAGCGGCTCAAGAGCGCGGGTTCGGTGCATCATTTCGACGAACTCGGTTATATCCATACGCTCTTCCACGCCGGCCCGGCCAGCCTGTCACAGAACCCCCAGGCGCCGATCCTGCGCCGATTGCTCGCCGAACGGGCTGCCTATCTCTTCGATACGCTGGAAGCTTATTTGGACGCCGGCGGCAACAGCGTGCAGACGGCGGAAGCGCTGCACATCCATCGCAGCACCTTGAATTACCGGCTGGCGCGGATTAAGACGATCTGCAATGTTGATCTCGCTTCAGCTTCGACGCGCTTAAACCTACAGATCGCGCTGAAGCTGATGCGCCTTTTCGACGATATCGACGGCAGCTAATCGGCAGATTTCGCGACTGCGACGGCGATCGCCAGCGCCTCGCTGTGGCTCAAGCTGATATCCCATTCGGCCAATCCCATTTCACGCGCCATCTCTTTTGCCTTGCCATGCAAGATGAGCCGCGGCCGCCGCGCCTCGGCCGTGCGGATTTCGATATCAACCCAGCGGATATCGCCGATCCCGCTGCCCAATGCCTTGGCCACCGCTTCTTTGCCGGCGAAACGCGCGGCCAAGCGATAAGGCTTGTCGGCGCAATCCTGGCGCTCGCCAGCGGTGAAGAATCGATTGAGGAAGCGCTCGCCTCCCCGTTCGATGCCGGCGGCGATTCGCGCGCATTCGATCATGTCAACGCCACAGCGTATCATGGCAGCGCCCCTGAGTTCATCTCCGCTGACCGTCCTGTCGTTCACAATCGGCTGGCTTCAGCAACGATGGTACAGTTACAGCCGCGCCTGTACAATGGTGCTGAATCACCGGCATGAAAAGGAGTCCCATGGCAAGCTTGCGCTTTCGCCTGCGGCAGCGCTACTGGCGCTGGATCGCCCCCGGCAGAATTGACGCTTATCTTCAAACGGCGCCCGAGCCCAAACTGCAGATCGGCGCCGGCTTCAATCTGCTGAGCGGCTGGCTGAACACCACCCTCTACCCCTTTGCGGCGGGCGCGGTTTACCTGGACGCGAGCCAGCCCTTTCCCATTCCCGCAGACACATTTGATTATGTATTCAGCGAGCATGTCATTGAGCATCTGGAGTTCGACGAGGCGGCGTCGATGCTGCGCGAAAGCGCGCGCATCCTCAAACGCGGCGGACGCATTCGCCTGGCCACGCCCGACCTGGCGCAGATCCTCGCTGTTTATACGCAGCCGGAGGCCGACGCCCAAGCTGGCTACATCCGCTGGATCATGGACAATTTCCGCCCGCAGGTCGGCGAGTACAATCCCGCCCACGTAATCAATCAATCCTTCCATGGCTGGCGGCACAAGTTCATCTATGACGAGCCGACACTGGTCGCGGCGCTGGAAGGAGCGGGCTTCGATATGATTACGCGCGCCCGCCCCGGCGAGAGCGCCGATGAGCGCCTGCGCGGCATTGAGCAGCATGGCGATTATGTGGGCAGCGACACGGCCATGCGTTATGAGACCATGGTCTTCGAGGCGGTGAAGCCCTGACGCGCATCCGGCCAAGATGCTGGGCAAGAATAAGGAACAATGTAGGGGCGTCTGACGGTCAGTGTCTACGCGACCCGCCTGAGACGCCCGCTTGTCCCGTTACATTTTTTGGGCGTTCCAGCGAAACGCCCCTACCGGCTCCTATTTTTGCGAGTTTGATATTCTCTCCGAGCCGGGTCGTTATTCTCGAGGGGCTGCGGTGAAAAAAATTTACCTTTGCTCGGCTTTGTGACCGAAAATTGGCTGTGCAATTCTCAGCGATTATCGGCTAAGATTACAGCTTTGACGCATAACTTAGATATTTCAGTGGTGGATGAGCCTTATGCCAGTTTATACCTATCGCCGTGAGGACGGTTCGACATTCGATATCCGGCAGCGCTTCCTGGACAGCCCGCTGGAGGCATGCCCGACCACCGGCCAAGCGGTCAGCCGCGTCATCCAGCCGGCCGGCATCATCTTCAAGGGCAGCGGCTTTTACGTCAACGACAACAACAAGGCGAAGAACCCGGCCAAGCAAGCGGGCGAAAACGGCAGCGCCAAACCGGCCAAAGAGGGCGAGAAGAAAGCGGAAAAGACCGCGAGCAAAAGCGACAGCAAACCGGCCAAAAAAGAAAAGGCGACCGCTTCCAAATGACGCGTCAGCCCATTGGTAAGGAAACATGAGACTCTATTTTCTCCGACACGGCATCGCCGAAGACCTCGCCAGCAGCGACTTCGCCCGTGAACTGACCAAGCGAGGGCGCCGCCGCGTCGCCGGCTCCGCGCAAGTCATGGCCCGCCTCGGCATCCAACCGCGCCGGATATTCAGCAGCCCGCGCCTGCGTGCGCTCCAAACGGCCGAGCTCGTCGCCGCCGCGCTGGATATGGAAGTGTCGCTGACCGAGGCGGTGAACTTCGGCTTTGATCTCGCCGACCTGCGCTCGTTGACGGGTCGCCTGGGCGCGGATGACGAGGTCATGTTTGTCGGCCACAACCCGGATATGAGCCTGCTGGTGAGCGAGCTGACCGGCGTGGACGCGTCGATGAAAAAAGGCGGCTTGGCCCGGGTAGACATCCCCGGCAAGACGCTTGACGATGGCGAACTGGTTTGGCTGATCGCGCCCAAGGTCTTTGACGCCCTGCACGGCAGCGCCAAAGGAAGCGCTGAAGCCGATAAGCCTTATGGTCAAACGCCAGCGTCGAAATTGCCGCAGACAGCCTACCCATTGCATGACCTGATACGGCATCGCTGGAGCCCGGTTGCTTTTGACCGCGAACACGACATTGAGCCGGCGACGCTCTTGAGCATCCTGGAGGCGGCGCGCTGGTCTGCGTCTTCGGCCAATCTGCAACCCTGGCGCTTCATCGTCGCGCCGCGGGGAAATCGCGAAGAATTCGACAAGATACTTTCCGTGCTCAAGGAAGGCAACATACCCTGGGCGCAGCATGCCGCGGTCCTGATGTTGACGGTCGCGCTTCGTTATCCCAAACCGGAATTTTATCACCGGCACGCGTCTCACGATGTCGGGCTTGCGGTGTCCCAAATGGTGATGCAGGCGCTTCAATTCGATGTCTATGCGCACCAAATGGCCGGCTTCTTCCCAGACAAGGCGCGCGCCGTTTATGCGATACCCGACGAGTTCGAGCCGCTTACCGCCATCGCGCTGGGTTACCGCAGCGCAGATCTTGATGATCTGGACGAACGTTTCCGTGAACGGGAGGCGGCGCCGCGGCAGCGACAGGCCCTGAGCGACATGGTGTTCAATGGCGCTTGGGCGCAAGCGGCCGATTTTCTGGGCGACGCTTGAATGGGCACAGGGTCAATAACGTGCCTGCCCTGCCTTATCCGGACGCGAGAGACGAGACTGAAATGGCGCGCTTTCTGATCACCGGCGGCGCCGGCTTCCTCGGCATCAATTTGTGCCGCTATCTGCTGGCGCGAGGGCATGAGGTCGTCTCGCTTGATATCGCCGACTTCGCCTACCCCGAACGCGAGCGCATCATAGAGATACGCGGCGATATCCGCGACCGCGCCGCTGTCGATAGCGCGATGGCGGATGTCGATATAGTTGTGCATGCGGCCGCCGCCTTGCCGCTCTATACGCCAGAAGAAATCCAGACGACCGATGTCGATGGCACGCGCAATGTGGTCGAATCGGCCTGGCAGCGCTGTGTGCAGCGCTTCGTGCATATTTCGTCGACGGCCGTCTACGGCATTCCCGATCATCATCCATTGCGGGAGGACGATCCGCGAGTCGGCGTTGGACCTTATGGTGAAGCCAAGGTGGCGGCCGAAGACATTTGCCTCGACAATCGCGAAAAAGGCATGATCCTGCCCCTGATTCGACCGAAGTCATTTGTGGGGCCGGAGCGATTGGGCGTCTTCGCGCTGCTTTATGACTGGGCGCGGGACGGGCGCGGCTTCCCTATGCTGGGCGATGGCAGCAACCGCTATCAGTTGCTGGATGTGGAAGACCTCTGCGATGCCATTTATCTCTGCTCGACGCTTGACGCCGACGCCGCCAATGATACGTTCAATATTGGCGCGGCGGAATTCGGCACGATGAGCGAAGATTATCAGGCGGTGCTCGATTATGCCGGCTTCGGCAAGAAGGTAACCGCTTTGCCCGCGGAGCCGGCCATCTGGCTGCTGCGCAAGCTGGAAGCGCTGAATCTCTCGCCCTTGTACAAGTGGGTCTATGAGACGGCGGCGAAAGATTCATACGTTTCCATTGAACGCGCGCAGGCGAAGCTCGGCTTCCAGCCCAAGTATTCTAACAAGGACGCCTTGCTGCGGAACTTCCAATGGTATCTCGACAATGAGCAGGCCATCGGGCGTGAATCCGGCATATCGCATCGCGCGCCCTGGAGCCAGGGAGTTCTGCGATTGGCGAAGCTATTCTTCTAGCTGGCGCGCCCACATACAGTCGATCAAGGCGACCGCACAACTGGTTTGGCGCGCAATGA
Source organism: Chloroflexota bacterium (assembly GCA_011523545.1). GTDB lineage: Bacteria > Chloroflexota > Anaerolineae > Aggregatilineales > Phototrophicaceae > UBA6055. Next base: position 21,653 of record WTGN01000028.1, read on the forward strand.
TTTCATGGATGACTTGAAAGCGGGCGGCATCGCCGTCATCGATTTTGGCTCGCAATACACGCAGTTGATCGCGCGGCGAATTCGCGAGCTGGGCGTTTATGCCGAAGTCTACGCCCATCACAGCGACGCCTCGCAAATGAACCAGCATCGACCGGCGGGTTATGTGCTATCGGGCGGGCCCAGCAGTGTCTATGAAGCCGATGCGCCGCAGCTGCCGCCCTTTTTGCTGGATGCTGAACGCCCCATCCTGGGCATCTGCTATGGCATGCAGCTGCTGACGGCCGCTCAGGGAGGCGCGGTTGCCGCGGCCAGCGAGCGAGAGTATGGCCCGGCGGTCATTCGGCACGAGCCCATCAGCCCGCTCTTCGACGGCCTGGACGCTGAGCTCCAGGTCTGGATGTCGCATGGCGATCGCATCGAAGCGCTGCCCGCCGGTTACCGTGCGCTGGCGGCGTCGGACAACTCGCCCTTGGCCGCCATCGGCGACCTCGAACGGGATCGCTACGGCTTGCAGTTTCACCCGGAGGTGCGGCACAGCCCGCGCGGTCAAGCGATTTTGGGCAACTTCCTGTTCAGAATATGCCGCTGCCAGCCGGTGTGGAGCGCGGCGACATTCATCGAAGACGCCGTGGAGCGGATTCGGGCGCAGGTCGGCGATGAACGCGTGCTGCTGGCATTAAGCGGCGGCGTGGATTCGGCGGTGGCCGGCGCGCTGATTCATCGGGCCATCGGCGAGCGCTTGACCTGCATATTCGTCGATCACGGACTGCTGCGCCAGGGCGAGGCGGAACAGGTCCTGCAGGTCTTCCGCCATGAGCAGAATATGAAGCTCATCGCTGTAAATGCGGTCGAAGAATTCTTGACCGCTCTGGCGGGCGTCACCGAGCCGGAAGCCAAGCGCAAGATAATCGGTCGGCTATTCGTCGAGCGCTTCGCGGAAGAGGCGCGCAAGTTACGCGGCATCCGCTTTCTTGCGCAGGGGACCATCTACCCCGATGTCATCGAAAGCGCCGCCGCCGGCGCCAGCGCCAAGACGATCAAGTCGCACCACAATGTGGGCGGCCTGCCGGCTGACTTGCGCTTTGAATTGGTCGAACCCTTGCGCGATTGTTTCAAGGACGAGGTGCGCAAAATCGGCGAAGCGCTTGGCTTGCCGGAGTCGATCATCTGGCGCCAGCCCTTCCCCGGCCCGGGCCTGGCGATACGCTGCCTGGGCGAGCTCAGCTGGGGGCGGCTGGAGAAACTGCGCGCCGCTGACGCCATATTCACAAGCGAGCTGGCGGCCGCCGGCCTGCTGCGCAGAGGCACCGCGCAGAGCTTCGCCGTGCTGCTGCCGGTCAAGAGCGTCGGCGTCATGGGCGACAAACGCAGCTACGAAGAAGCGCTGGTGTTGCGCTCGGTGACCTCTGAAGACTTCATGACCGCCGATTGGGCGCGCCTGCCCTATGATTTGCTGGCGAAGGTCAGCGCTCGCATCGTCAACGAAGTGCCTGGCATCAACCGCGTCGCCTATGACATCACCAGCAAACCCCCCGGCACCATCGAATGGGAGTGACGCGCGCGGAATTGCCCGCGCGAGCGAAAGCGTCTATAAATGAGGGAAATCTCGTTGACCGGGAGGATGACTTATGCCAGCCGCCTATGTGCTGATCCATCTCAACATGGCTGTTGATTTCGCCGATTCGCTGCGGGATATTCGCGCCGTCGAGGGGGTGCGGCGCGCTGACCTTGTTGTGGGGCCCGATGATTGCATCGCTTATGTCGAATCCGAAGATATTACGCAGATGATGAACACGATACGAGCGATCCGCCGCGTCAACGGCGTTGGCAAGACCGACACGCGTTCCATCGCGGAAATGTAATCGCTTGATACGATCATGGCGCTCCATCTGCGCGCTTGCTGCTTTGCTGGCGCTTGTGCACGGGCTTGTCGCCTGCGCCCCGCTGCTCCCCGCCGGGGATGCGCCGCCCAGCCCCCATGCGCCCGGCGCTTTTGTGACCGTCAGCCAGGGGCGCCTGGACGCTGGATTGTTCCGCCTGGAGTTTCCGCCGACCTGGACCGTGGTCAAAGCCAGCCCGGCCGATGTCGACCAGTTGCACCTGGCCTTTGTCGCGCCCGACGGCGGCCATGTCTCCCTCGTCCAGGCGGCTTCGCTCGAAGCGCCGGGCGATAGCCAGATCCAACTGGACAACGGGGTCGTTCTCACGGTTTCGGTCGAGCCCGCCGCCGATCCATCGCCTAACTTCTTGACACAGGCTGAACAGATCATCGCCTCCATCAGCAGCTGAGGGTCTCTGGCGCAACGCCGCCCCTCCCCGAAACCAAGCTGCGGTCGCGCCGCTCATCCCCTCGATTGTTGCAATTCTCGTAATTCTTGTTATAAAGGTGCGGGAGACTTGTACATTGTGCGCAATATTCGCCGGCTTTCGTTACCTCCGTGGACGCAATCAGATCGGCGATCTGGCAATATCAAGCATTTCTAGCGAACCGAGGAGCGCGTTGAGATGGGCGACAGGATACTCATCATTAACGATGAGAAGCCGACTGCGGACCTGCTGTCCGAGCTGCTGAAGGGACAGGGCTTTGAGGTATACAACGCCGTCTGCGCCCAGGCGGGCTTGCGCATGGCATATCAGCACCAGCCGGACCTGGTCTTGCTCCATGTCATCCTGCCCAATCAAGACGGTTGGGATATCTGCCGCCAGCTGCGAGACCTGTCCGACATGCCGATCATTTTCCTCAGCGCCAACGCCGCTAAGAGCGATGTCATCAAAGGCTTTGAACTCGGCGCTGACGATTACATAACCAAGCCCTTTGACGATGATGAACTGGTCGCGCGCATCAAGGCGCGGCTTAGGCGTGCAGCGCGCGGCGGCCTTAGCGAGGAAGTGATATTCGACCAGGGCGCTTTCCGCATCAACTTCATCAATCGAGAAGTCTGGATTCGGAATACACTCAAACATTTCACGCCCAAGGAATTCAGCCTCCTGGCCGTGCTCGTCCGCAATGCCGGCCGCGTCGTGGCGCGCGGCGAACTGATCACCGATGCCTGGGGCGAAGAATATGCAGATGCCATCGACAGCCTCAAGCTGTACATCCACTATTTGAGGAAGAAAGTGGAGGTCAATCCACAGCAGCCGGAATATATCCGGACCTCCCGCGGCGTCGGCTATCGCTTTGTCAAGCGCTGACTCAACTTAGGACAGCAGCGACCGCAGAAGCTGATCCGTCTTCCGCGCCATCGTCTCAATCCGAAAGCGTCCCAAACCGGCCTGGGAATTGGCGGCGAATTCAGCGCGGCGGTCGATGAGGTCGACGATGCCCCGCCGCAGCGCCGTGACATCAACATAAGGTACGAGCAGGCCATTGACGCCGTCGCGGACGATTTCAGGATTGCCGCCGACGGCGCTGGCAAGCACGGGCGTGCCCAGGCGAAGGCTTTCGAGCAGCGTATGAGACAGGCCTTCGTAGCCGCTGTACAAGGCCAGACCGTCAGCGGCGCGCATCAGCCGCTGCACTCGCGCCTGGTTCAGCCGGCCCGTGAATTGGACGCGATCGCCAAGCGGCTCGGCCAAGCCATGCAGACGCGCCCTATCGGGCCCGTCGCCGATGACGACAAGGCGCGCATCGGGCAAATGGCGCATGACCGCGATCAGGTGGTCAATGCCCTTCCAGGGCTGGAGGCGGGCAACGGTGATCAATGTTGGGCGATCATCCCACTGCAGCTGAGCGCGGAGTTCTTCCCGTGTTTGCACTGGCGGCGCGGGCGGCAGCGCATTGTAAATCACATGCGCCTTGCTTGGCTCGACGCCCCAGGCGATCACCATGCGCGCGAGATACTGGCTCGGCACAATCACCGCATCCATAGCCGCCACCTGGGCCGAACGGGAACGCTTCTGCCAGCGCGCGCGCCAATCGCCATCGTAAGACTGAAAGTCGTCAATGCTCATATCGCTCGGGATCCAGCGGCGGCGGATGCAGCGCTCCCAAGCCTGGTCGCCGACGATTTTGATGACGCGCGGCCGCTCGCGGAAGCCCCACAGCGGCAAATCAATCGTGTGGGCATAGACCAGGTCGGCCCAGGCCCGATGCTTGCGCGCCTCGATAGCGTATCTCGCCTGGCGCAGCGGGTAGGGCGCGCGGGCGACTCGCGTGACCGGATAGGGGCTGTCCTCTGCTTGCGGCGGGCCGAAGGTCAAGACGCGCGGCTGCCAGCCCATGTCCTGCAGCGCCGGCAAAATCGCCGCCAGGTAAGTCGCCGGGCCGCCGGGCTCGGGCGGGAATATGCCGCTCGCGACAAATAGCTTCGGCGCCATCCGCCCCCGCTAGCCGACCCGCCCGCGTATCAGAATATGCCGATTGAGGAAGGTCGCGTTCTCGCCGCCCCAATCTTGCGGATCCATCCATGCGCGCGCCTTGGGGGGCGCGTCATTCATCATCTTGACCAGCTGCGCGATCCTGGCTTCATCGTTGCCTTGGCGCCGCGCCCAATCGAGAAAATCGTGCCGCTTGAGGTAATGCTCGCTGTGCTCGACGCTGATGCCGGCGCGCTTGAACATCGCCATCCATTCGTCGTCGTTGTAGGCGCGATTGTGGCTGGGGTCGCGCAGGCGTTCAAAGGCGTCAACGAAGCGGGCCGCGGCTGGTTCGGGTGGCAGGACTTGATCCTGCAGCATCAACAGGCCGCCCGGTTTCAGCACGCGCGCGCATTCTTGCACGAAGCGCTGAGCGTCGGGGAAATGATGCGGCGCGATGCGACAGGTCACCAGGTCGAAGCGGTCGTCTTCAAAGGGCAGGTCTTCCGCGTCCGCCGGTTCAAAGCTGACGTTGCCGATACCCTTCTGCTCCACGATAAAGCGCCTCGCTTTTTCCAGCATGCGCGGCGTCAAGTCGCTGGCGATGACATGAGCGACGGCGGGCGCAAACTTGAGGGCGGTGTGGCCGCCGCCGGTGGCGACATCAAGGGCGCGCCAATGCGGCTGTGGCGCTACGATCGCCAGCAGACGGTCCAGATCAGCGCCGCGGGCGTGCGTCTCGCTGGTGACGTACCCGTCGGCGAAGCGGCTGTAGCGCGCTTGGGACAAGGACTTGCTGTCTTGCGGCTCGGTCATGTTCGCGCCTCTGCATTTGCATCAGGACATATCTTACAAGACATTTTCCATTGAGACAGCCTCCGCCATTTAATCATACCAAGATCTGTAGGGGCGAGACTTGTCTCGCCCTAGAGCGAGCCCGGTCATAAGCTCGGGCGATTCAGCGAAACACTCCGCCATAACCTGCTACAATGGTCGCTGACAATCGTTATTTCAATCTGAGGCGGACATGACGGGACCACGCTGCATTCAAAAGGAAGACCTGTTCGAGCTGCGCTTTCTCAATGGCGGCGCCCTGTCACCGGACGGGCTGCGCGTCGTCTATTGCGTCAACAAGATTGACGCGGACAAAGACAAAGAATTCAGCACGATATACTTGCTCGATATCGAAGCGGGCGAGGCGCGCCAGATGACAAACGGCTTAGCGCGAGACAGCCAGCCGCACTGGTCGCCAGATGGCAAGTCGATCGCCTTCATTTCCGACCGGGACGGGCGGGCGCAGCTATATCTTCTGCCCGCGGACGGTGGCGAGGCGCGCCAACTGACCCGCTTTAAGCGCGGGATCGGCGGGGACATCGCCTGGTCGCCAGACAGCGGCCGGATCGCCTTTTGCGCTGTGAAAGACGCCGACGCGCCCGATCTCGCGCAGGCGCCCTATCGTCTGAATCGGACGGTGTACCGCTTTGATGGAATCGGTTATCTGGACGACGCGGTGCAAGACATCTATGCCCTGCATGTGCCGAGCGGCGAGATCAAGCGGCTGACCGACGATCGCAGCAATAACAGCAATCCGCGCTGGGCGCCGGACGGGCAATCGATCCTTTACGACGCCAATATGCGCGACGATGCCACACGCGCCATGACACCGGACCTCATGTCCGTGGATCTTGCTGGCAAGCAGTCAACGCTAGTGGCGGGCTGGGCCAGCGTCGCGGGCGCCAGTTTCACCCCCGACGGCGCGCGCATCGTCTTCATCGGCCGCCCCGATGATGGCAAACCGATCGGTACAAAATCTGACCTGTATGCGCTCGAGGTAGAGCGTGGCGACATCTGCTGCCGGACACGCAGCCTGGACGTCGGCGTCGGCGGCCGCCTCTCGTTGGACATGCCCGTTGGCGGCCTGAGCGAGAAGAATTTGCGTGTGACCGATGATGGCGCCGTCGCCTTCGCCAGCGTACAGCGCGGCGGCACGGACCACATCTATCGGGTCGCCCTGCAAGGCGCGGAAGACTGCCAACCGGTCACAAAGGGCGATTGCGCCGTATTCCCGCTGGATCGGCGCGGGCAGCGATTGCTCTACGCCCAAACGAGCCTGAATGCACCGCCCGATTTATTCATGAAGGACCTTGGAAGCGGGGCATCAAAGCGCTTGACATCGCTCAACGATGACATGCTGTCTGAGACCTCCTGGCCGGAAACCGAGCGCTTGACCTGGCCGAGCATCGATGGCGTATCGGTCGAAGGCTGGTACATGAAGCCGGCGATCGGCGCCCCGCCCTACCCGACCATCCTGTACATTCATGGCGGGCCGCATGCCGCTTATGGCTACGGCTTTCACTTCGATTTTCAGATGCTTGCCGGCGCCGGTTACGGTGTGCTCTTCCTCAACCATCGTGCTTCAACCGGTTATGGCGACGGATTCTCCACCGCCATCAAGGGCGATTGGGGCAATCTGGATTATCAAGATTTGATGAGCGGGGTCGATCACGCCATCGCCCTGGGCCTGGCCGACCCGGACCGCCTGGGCGTCTGCGGCACATCGGGCGGGGGCAATCTGTCCTGCTGGATCATCGGGCAGACCGACCGCTTCAAAGCGGCTATCCCGCAGAATCCCGTCACCAATTGGCGCAGCTTCTACGGCACTAGCGATATCGGCATCTGGTTCGCTACCGAGCAGCTGGGCGGCCACCCGCAGGAGATCCCGGAAATTTATGAACGCTGCTCGCCCATCACATACGCCCACCGCTGCGTCACGCCGACGCTCATGGTGCAAAGTGAGATCGACTGGCGCTGCCCGGCGGAGCAGTCGGAGCAATTCTACAGCGTGCTCAAAGCAAACGGCTGCGTCGTCGAGATGCTGCGTCAGCCGGCCGGTTATCATGGCGCATCGATTAGCGGCGCGGTCAATCTTAGGCGGGCGCACAATGACGCCATGCTCGACTGGTTCGCGACTTACCTGCTGTCCGCTTGAGTGGAACGCCAGCGGATCGGTTTCAGCAGACGCCGATCCAGCTGGGCCAGGCCTTCCGGCCCCAGGCGCTGCAATTCGGCGCGCAGGGCGTATGAATCCCGCCGCAATTGCTCGACGTCTATGCCTTGGCAGTTGTCAGGCAGCAGATGGAGCCACTGGACGCTGCGCTGCAACATCTTCAGGGCGCCGCGATAATTGCCGCGCTCGATCTGATAATAGGCGACGCCGACCTGCAGAATGGCGCGGTACAGGTCACGAACGGGACCGGCCGTCTCAACCCATTGCGCTTCAAACAAATCATGCTGGCGATAATACTCGCCGCGGTTGAATTCAAGCAGGCCCTCAAGAGCCAGGGCCGGCAGCGCTTCCCGGCACTCGCAATCCAGCTGCGCCAAGGTGGCCGGCTCGGGGATGCGCGCCAGCTCCTTGACGATTCGGCTGGCCTGCAAGTGTACTTCCGCCCAGCCAACTGTGAGATCGGCCCCGCAGGACAGGGCCTCAGCGCGGGCGCCGCTGTCGTCGCTGACGAAACAGAGCGGGATGCGACGCGTTGCTGCGCTGCTTTTTGCGCCCAGCACCAGCATGCGCCAGTGAGGAAAAGCGCCATCCACGAAGACCAGCCCAACCCGCCTTTCGATTAAGGCGTCGGTAAACAATTGCGCCTGGCTCAATTCTATGTTATTGTACGTGGACAGTTGATTAACAACTCTAACGAAGGCCTTGCCCTTGCTTACGTAGAGAAGCGTCACTGAGTTCACGCAGCAGCCCGAGGCGAAAGAAACTTGGCAAATGAGTGAAATTGTGTTAACGTTTGTGCGCTAACTATAGCATATAGTAAATTGCATCTTAGCCGCGCCCACGGAGTTTGCCCGCAAGCGACAACGTTAGGCCTGCGCTTGACAGCACCGCTAACGAGCGGATATAATGACGCGGACATAGATTAATCGTGCATCTTACATTTTGGCAAGTAAAGGGACTGTGAGGAGTACCTATTTTGCCCGTTGCGCGCAGCGGCTATCTTAAGAAACGGCTCCTCAAGTTACAAGTCGGTTTCTTGCTGACGGAAGGCCCGGGCAATTCCAGGGAAGTGCCGATAAGCCTGCCGCAGCGAATTCAGGTGGACAGCGATCTCTTTCTGGAATCAATCGCCGGCAGCCTGGTCCTTACTCGCACGAAAGAGGGCATCCTCATTCAGGGAGACCTGCGGCTAAGCCATGCGCGGGAATGTGACCGTTGCCTGGAAGCGTTTGACCACGCTTTTGTCTTGAGCATTGCGGAGTTGTTTGCATCGCCGCCCGACGCTAACATAAGCGCCTTCAGCGTTGACAGCAACGGCGAAATCGATCTCGCCCCGTTGCTGCGGGAGGAGGTGCTGATTGAGGAAAGTTATCGAAGTTTCTGCCGCGATGATTGCCGCGGTTTGAGCGCCGATACCGGCATCAACCTGAATTACGAGCGTGAAGCGGCGGCCGAGGCGATGCAGCTTGAAGGCGGCGCGGCGATAGATCCGAGATTGGCCGTTTTGAAGCAGCTGTTGAAGTAGAGCAGGACCAGCCAACGGGCGCGCGGCTTACTGGCTGATCGCGCGTCCGGCAAGTTAGGGGTGCAACTGTGGATGAGTTTGATGGCAGGTACGAGTCTGATATCGACTTGATGACCTACCTGGATGATGAAAAAAACGACAAGAACTCGATGGAGTACTACTTCGACGAAGCCGACATTGATCTCTTTGACGAGTCCTTGGAAGAGGACCTGGACCTCGAAGAGGAAGAAGAAGACCACGATCTTGGCGAGATAGCCTCAAGCGACACGGTCGGTCTGTACTTAAAGGAAATGGCGCGCGTTCCTCTGTTGACCACGGAGGAGGAAGTGCAGCTCGCCATGCGGCAGGAGGCGGGCCTGAATGCCGAAAAGCTGCTGGCGCAGGCGCCGGAGCATGACCGCCGCGCAGAGTGGCAATTCTTGATTCAAGACGGCTTGAGCGCGCGCGACCATCTCATAAAAGCCAATACCAGGCTGGTCGTTTCGATCGCGAAAAAGTATATGTCGCGCGGCGTGCCCTTCCTTGATCTGATTCAGGAAGGCAACCTCGGCTTGATGAAAGCGGTGGAGAAATTCGATTATCACCGCGGCTATCGATTCAGCACCTACGCCACCTGGTGGATCCGCCAGACGATCACCCGGGCGATCGCCGACCAGGGCCGGACGATCCGCGTGCCGGTGCACATGACCGACCGCATCCGCCAGCTCTACCGTGTGGCGCGCGACCTTGAGCAAGAGACCGGCTGCAAACCGTCAGTGGAAGAAATCGCCGAAGTGATGGAATGCGAGCCGCGCAAGGTGCAGTGGATGCTGAAGGTCTCATGGCGGCCGCTGAGCCTGGAGCACCCGGTCGGCAAAGATGATGACAGCGAACTGGGCAGTTTCATCGAGAATGACCGCGAGCCGAACCCCTCCGACAGCGCCTACAGCAAGCTCTTGAAAGAACGGATTGAGGAACTCCTCAACACGCTGACGCCGCGTGAAGCGCGCATACTGCGTTTGCGCTTCGGCCTGCAAAATGGCCACAGCTACACCCTGGAAGAGGTCGGCCAGAAATTCGGCTTGACGCGCGAGCGCATTCGGCAGATCGAGGGCCGCGCCCTGCGCCGCTTGCGTCATCCCCGCCGCAGCCGCAAACTGCGCGATTATCTAGATTAGCCTCCCAGCCAAACAGAACTGCGCGCCTAGAGATTCCAAGCCTCAAGCAAAGCCCTTTCGCGCTCCGGCGCCAAGTCGGCGGGTTTACTGACGTCATCGGTTAATGTGCGGGCCCATTCGCAGGTATCGTTAATCGTCTGCGCCAATGGACGGAAACTTAATCCGGCGGCGCGCGCCTTTTCGATGTTGAAGGTCATAAAGCTTTCGGCAGCATCCCGATTGAGCCAGAGCGGCAATCCCATAAATTCAGCGACGCCCTGCCGGCGCAAGAAGTCATCGCTGACGTGGTGGAAGCGCACACCGCTGCCCAAGGCTTCGCGCGCGATTGGCAGCAATTGGCCAAAACTCATGCGCTCAGCCGGACCGGTCACATTGTAGACGCCCGCCAGCCGCGCCTCCGTCCCAAGCAAAATGAAGGCGGCCAGGTCGCGCGCGTCAATGAATTGCACCGGCTGCCTCGCCGGCGGCGCGATGGCGTCGCCACCTCGTGCGGCGCGAGTCACCCAATAGGTGAAGCGATTGGTCGGGTCCCTGGGGCCGACGATCAAACCGGACCTGATAATAAATGCAGCATGAGGAAAGGCATCCTGGACAACTTGCTCGCAGCGTACTTTGAGCGGACCGTAAGATTCCTCGGTGACGGCTTCAATCGAGTCGTCTTCCAGAGCCAGGACCGATGACGATTCATCGCGATTCGGCGGGCCGGCGACCGGGTATACCGAGATCGTCGAGATGAAGCAATAGTGATCAGCAGATTGGCGCAGCGCCGCCGTAGACAGGGCGACCTGCCGCGGCAGATAGCCACAGGTATCGATGACCGCATCCCAGCGCCGTCCGCGCAGACGGTCGAGATCGGTATCGCGATCGCCAATGACCGTTTCAGCGCCGGGAATGGCGCCTGGGCTGCTGCGGCCGCGGTTAAAAAGCGTGACCTCATGGCCGCGCTCAAGGGCCGCGTCAACCAGGGCGCGCCCCAAGAATATCGTGCCGCCGATGATTAGCAATTTCATAGTGCCGGTTCCCCGTTCCATGTTTGTCACGACGCTTAACAAGTCTACACGGCGCCAATCGCGAAGCTATCATACGGCTGCCGCACGATCTGTCTACGGCGCGTCGGCGAAAATGAATCTATGCTAAAATCGCCTTTATGACCAGGCAAGCCGCCCACCGCAAGACCGCCGCCATTTTGGCTGGATTCATGCTCTTGCTGATTTCCTGCAATTTGGGGACCAGCGACACGTCGCCGCCAACGCTGGCGCCATATCCAACGATTACGGCGCAAGCCACCCTGGGTTATGCCGAATCGCGGCCTGTGGCCCTGCCCGAAATCGGGGTCACGCCCTTGCCGCCGAGCGAGGATGTCATGGGCCAGCTGCTCGACCAGGTCGAGTCCGACCGGTTGATGTCGCATATCCGCAGTCTGCAAGATGTACGCACTCGTCATATCAGCTCGACACAATCAAGCGCGGCTGAAGGCATCGGCGCGGCGCGCAGATACATCAACGATCAATTCGAGATCTTCCGCGAGGCATCTGGCGGGCGCTTTTATACCTTTGAGGTGAGCTTTTACGCTTACACCACACCAGATGAACGGACGACACAATACAATATCGTCGGCGCCATCAGCGGCGCGGAGTTGAACGCCGGCACGATTATTGTCGGCGCCCATTACGACAGCATCGGCACACCGCGCGATTCCGGCACCGCTTATGCGCCGGGCGCCAATGACAACGGCTCGGGCGTGGCGGCTGTCCTGGAAATGGCGCGCATCATGAGCGCGGCGCAGTATAAGGCGACGGTGATGTTTGTGCTCTTTTCGGCCGAAGAGGTGCAGCGGCAGGGCAGCATCAACTTCGCCAAATGGATTCACGATGACGGGGTTGATGTGATCGGCATGATCAACCTCGATACGATCGGCAACATTCACGATTTCAACGGCAACCGCGAGGATCGGTACCTGCGCGTCTTTTCCGCCGGGCCCAACGACACATCCGCGTCGCGCAGGCTGGCGCGGCAAGCCAATTTTCTCGGCCATAATTACAGCCTCGATATCGACCTGCGCGTGATGGACGCTGTCGACCGTGAGAACCGCTGGGGCGATCATCAGTCCTTCAGCGAATTTGGCTACCCGGCCATCCGTTTCATCAACGCCTTCGAAGAAAAACGCAATGCGGACCCGACCGATACGATCGAATTCATCGAGCCGAATTATTTGCGCCGCTCCACGCAAGCCGCGCTGGCCCTCGTCACCGCCCTAGCCGACGGCCCGCGCCCGCCGGCCAACATCGCCTTGCGCGAGCGGGCGGACGGCAAGAAGGAACTAGTCTGGGAGCCGGTGGCGGAGGCGGCCAGCTATATCATCGCGCTGCGCCCGCCGGGTTCCTTGATTTATGCCGATCAACTGCCATTCGATGAGACCAAGGTGGTGTGGGGCGGCTTTTCTGATTACGCCGGGATCGCGATCGCCGCCGTCGACGAGCGCGGGCTGATTGGGCCGCTATCTCGCGAGATCGTCCCACGCTAAGCCGCAAGCCCGCATTTGCGGTCGGACGCGGCCAGACCGCCGGCAGCCGAGAATCATCGCGGGTGATCGAGGGTTCATGCGCATCGCTCATATCATCAAAGTAACACGCATCAGCGGCGCCGAACGCCATCTGCTCTTTCTGCTGGAAGGCCTGCGCGAGCGGGGCATCGACGCCCGGCTGATCATGCTCGTTGAGCGCGACCGGCCGATGGAGGACATGGTCGCGGCGGCCGAGCAGCGTGACATCCCAATCACAAGATTGCGGATCCATCGCGATTATGACCTGCCGCTGCTCTGGCGGCTGCGGCGCGCCCTGCGCGAGATCAAGCCAAGCATCGCGCACACGCACTTGATTCACGCCGAACTCTTCGGTTACTTCGCGGCCAAGGCAGCCGGCGTGCCCGCGGTCGTCAGCAGCCGCCACCTCGACGATGCCTTCCGTTATCAAGCGCGCTGGCGCCGCATCAATCGGCGGATGTGGCGCCAGATCGACGCCGGCATCGCCATCTCGGCGGCGATGAAGCGCTTCGCCCTCGAGATAGAAGGGGCGTCCGCCGACAAGATCGAGGTGGTGCGCTATGGCATGGAGTACCGCTGGCTGAGCGACGAAGACATCGGCGCCGCTCGTCAAGGACTGCGGGATGAGCTGAAGCTGCCGGCCGATGCGCAGGTCCTGGGTATGGCATGCCGCCTCGTGGAGCAAAAGGGCATTCCCTACGCGCTGGAGGCGCTGCGGCGCATCCGTTCTGACTTGCCGCGCGCCCACCTTGTGATCGCAGGCGACGGCGAGAAAGCGGCTGAGCTCCGGCGCCTGGCGAGCAAGTTGGGCGTGGCCGATCGCGTTTTTTGGCTGGGCTGGCGGGCGGACGCGGCCGAGCTGATGGCCGCCTTTGATGTCTTCCTGCTGCCGAGCCTGCACGAGGGTTTCGGGCTGGTTCTGCTGGAAGCGATGTCACGCCGCGTGCCGATCATCGCCAGCAAGGTCGGCGCGATTCCCGAAATCGTCGTCGACGGCGAGACGGGCATTTTGGTTCAGCCGCGCGATGCAGGCGGCTTGGCGGCGGCGATGACCGTCTTGCTGAAGGACCGCGCCTTGCGCAAGTACATGGGGCTGTTGGGCGCCGCCCGCCTGGAAGAGCGCTTCAGCGTCGAGCGCATGATAAGCGGAACCATCGCCGTCTATGAGAATGTACTAAATTGAGCAGCGGCGCTGATGAAAAACATCTATCTGTCTTATGCGCGGGAAGACGCTGAAGCGGCGGAGGAATTGCGCCGTATTTTGCTGGCGCAGGGTTTCCGCCCCTGGCGTGACCCGCAGCCGGACCTGGACGCGCAATGGCAACATGAGATGGACGGGGCGATTCAGGCGGCTGATGCCCTGATCTTGCTGGTAACTGCTGCTTCCGCCGCGTCAACCTGGGTGACCTATGAATGGGCGCTGGCCTTGGGCGCCGGCATCCCGGTCTTCGCGCTCATTTATGAGGAGGCGCCTGAGCATCCGCGCCTGAGCACAATTCATCGCTATGACTTAAGAGAATTTGGCGATGAAAATCACTTTTGGGACCACTTCCTGGCCGATTTCAAGCGCCAACTGGAAGCGGCCGCCGCCGAGAAGCGCCCGCCCCCCGCAGGCGCCCGGCAGTCGCTCGACATCGACAGGCGCCTCATGCCATCCGAGCCGGGTTACTGGATCGTCATGCGGCGCGGTCCGCTGCAAAATCAGATGATTCAACTGGAGCGCGAGGTCGTCAACATCGGGCGCGATATCGCCAACGATATTGTGATTCGAGATCCGCAAGTCAGCCGTTTTCATCAGCGCTTGACGCTTCAGGGCGCGGATTATCACATTGAGGATTTGGGCAGCGCCAACGGCACCGGCGTCAACGGCCTACAGATTGCCCGGCGCGCGCGCTTGAATGATGGCGATATTATCGCGCTGGGGGACGCTGTTCTGCTCACTTATGATTTGGTCTATCCGGAGTAGTTGCAGGCGCGCCAATAGCGGCGACCGCACAAAAGACCTTGCATCTCAACATGGGGATGCGCCCCTGCCCTAATTCATTGGGGACGGGTCCGCGGGATGGGGTTCGCCACTTCGCCGACGACTCGCGCCGGATTGCCCGCGACGATGGCGCCCGGCGGGACATCGCGGGTCACGACGCTGCCGGCGCCGACCACCGCGCGCGCGCCGATGTGAACGCCCTTCAGGATAAGGGCATTCATGCCGATGAAAACATCATCCGATATCTCGACCGGCGCTGTCGCCGCATTGAGGGGGCTGTCCCGCCTAGTCTGAGGGTCGAGCGGGTGGAAGTCGGTATCGGTGATGACGGCGTTGGCGCCCAGCCAAACCCGATCGCCGATGCTGACGCGCTCATCACAGACCAGCGAGCCGCCGGTCATGCCGAAGTCATCGCCGATGGTCAACTGCGCGCCGGCCCGCCGCGTGCTGAGGATGACCGGGTGGTTCGGTCCCAGCGGGTTGCTCCGCGAGGTCGACCTCAGATTTGCGCCGCGCCCGATGCAGATGCGGCTTTGGCGGTGGCGCTGAATGATTGGCAGCCCATAGAGACGCCAGCCCGCCCCGATCTCGATGCCCCGCAGCCGCCAGTGAGCGAGCGGCAGGATTAGCAGGCGGCGGATCTCGTTGCTCGCTTTCCAAGGCATAGCCCGCGCCTGCCGCAGCGTCTCGGTCGAGAGCAGCGATTCCGGGATGTCAACTGGCTCGCGGGTTCTGACTGGCATTAACGTAGCTCAAATTCCATCGAGTCTAACTTTGTTATAATCATACACTGGCATAGTCGCGATGTATTGCCGACGGCTTGGAGTGCGGCGGTCGTTTCGCAGCGGCTAGACTTGTCCGACTCTGAGTCGCAATGCTCAAAAGCAATTTAAACAAGGCCCTGTAGGGGCGAGCCGCCGGCTCGCCCGTACGCACGCCAAGTATGGCACAGTACCTACCATTCGACAGCGCTGGCAGACGTTTCCCCGAGGGTCGCATCGCGTCTAAGGCACGACGAAGATGACATCAGCCGCTTGCACGATGCTGCCGCCCCGAACCAGCGCCAGCCGCAGCACATAATTGCCCGGGCGCAGGGCGTCGGCATGCAGCGTTTCAAGTTGGCCTTGCACCACCGGCGCCTGATGCGGCCCGCCAAGAGGTGTCCAATCAGCGAACTGGCCGCCACGGATATAGAAGTGGTAATTCTCGGCCTGGCCGGGATTGAAATGCGCCGTGCCAATTATCGGGATCACGCTGTCTACCGACTGGCCGGGGGCGGGCTGCTGAATCTGCAAGCTGGCGCCGACATTCCCGATCTCACCGGCGCTGTAAACACCGGGCCAGCAATCCACCGTCGGCAAATAAGCCAGGCCCTGCTCACGCGCGTAACGTTCCGCTTCGACAGCGTCATCATGCGATGTGCTGGGTCCCGTGATAAAGACGAGGTTCTGGGCGCCGGCGGCGAGCGCTTCATGCGCGTCTTGCACGGGAACGCGGCAGAAGCTCGGCGGGAGCGGCGGCTTTTCGCCCGGGCCCACCTGGAATTGAATGCCAGCGGCCAGCTCGGGCGGCAAGGGGTAGGCAAGCGTCTGGTACACGCCGGGGGACAGCTCGTGAAGGACCGAACCCTGAACCGGCACGGGCGTCGGATAGCGCTGCGCGACCGGCGGGTAGCTCAAACCGCCCGCGCCATCCGGCAGGCCGGCCGGCCCATCAAGCGTCCACTCGTTGATCGTGGCCGGGCAGCGCGTTGAGAGTTGAGTCAAACGGCGCACATCGCAGATCTGGCGCAAGGTCATACCAGCCGGCGGTATCGGCCGGTCATTCAGCAATTGGCCATCGCTGGCGAAGGCGGCGAGCAAATCACCGCTGCCATAGATGCTCGTCAGCACCGTATTCCAAATCGGCGCCGCCCCGGTCAAGCCGGAGGAATCGATCATCGGGTCGCCATCGTTGTTGCCGACCCAGACGCCGACGGCAGCATTGCGCGTGTAGCCGATGGTCCAATTGTCCTTGACGTCATCGGTCGTGCCGGTCTTGACCGCGGCGTAGATATCGTCCGTGCGCAAGGGGCTGTAGCCGCCCATGGCCGGGCTGCGCGCGGGATTATCGCCCAGGATATCGGTGATGAGGAAGGCGATGCGCGGATCGAGAACGCGGGCGGGCGCGGCCCGGCGCTGGACAGTCAGCGCGCTGACCTGGCCTTCGGGGCAGCCGTCTTCATATTGATAAAGGATCTGATCGTCGCGGCCGATGACGCAGAGCAGGGATGTAACCGGCACATAATTCCCTTGATTGGCGAAGACGGCGAAGGCATTGGTCAGTTCGATGAGGCTCACTTCGCCGCCGCCGAGCGTCAGGGACAGGCCGTAATTGGAAGCGTCTTCATCCAGCGTGCTGATGCCGAAGCGCCGCAGCAGCTTCAGCAAAGTCTCCACGCCCACCTTGCGCAGCGTCTGCACGGCCGGAATGTTGTAGCTGTTGGCCAGCGCTGTTCGCATAGTCATCGGGCCATGGAAGGCATTGTCGAAGTTGCGCGGCGTATAAGCGGGCAGGCCGGGCAGTTTGATCTGCGTGCGCGTATCCCAGAGCACATCGGCGCTGGACATGCCGCTCTCGATGGCGGCCGAGTAGGTGAAGGGTTTCATGGTGCTGCCGGGCTGGCGGAAGGCGGTGGTGACATTTACGCTGCCGTCAATCGCTTCATTGTTGTAATCGATGCTACCCACCATGGCCATGATCTCGCCGCTGGCCGGCTTGGTGACGACGACGGCGGCGTTGCTGACATTCTTCGCCCGCAGCCGCGCCACTTGATCGGCGGCCGCTCGCTGCGCCAGACGGTTCACATCCTGGTCGAGCGTGGTGTAGACGCGCAAACCGCCCTGGGCGACATCTTCCGGGCTGAAACCCAGGTCACGCATCAGCCGTTCAAGCTCGCCCTGGGCGTAGACGGTAAAATGCGGCGCGGTCAGCGAGACTTTGGCCGGCGTGAATGACAAGCCCTCGGCCAACGCTTGCTTGACTTGCTGCTCGCTGATGAAACCTTCCTCCGCCATTTCGCCCAGCACCTGACGCCAGCGCTCCGCGACAGCGGCTTGCACGGCCGGGTCGGGATTAAGCGGATCGAGCCAGGCGGGCGCTTGTGGCAAGCCGGCCAGCATCGCCGCTTCACCGACGTTGAGCTCGCTGACGTCCTTGCCGAAGAATGTCTGCGCGGCCGTTTGTACGCCGTAAGCCAGGTTGCCGTAATAGATCTCATTAAAATACATTTCGAGGATTTCTTTTTTGCTCTTGGTCTGCGTCAAGATTATCGCCAGCAGGATTTCTTCCGCTTTGCGCGAGACGCTGCGTTCAGCGCGCTTTTCGAAGTCGAAGAAGACATTGCGCGCCAGCTGCTGGGTGATGGTGCTGCCGCCGGGTGTGCTGTCCCGGTCGGCGGCGCCGAGATAGTTGAGCGCGGCCAGCAGCGTATGGCCCACGTCGATGCCGATGTTGGTGAAGAATGAATCGTCTTCGATGGCGATTGTCGCCAGTTTCAGCGCATCGGGTATTTCTTCGTAGCTGACGCGCGTCCGCCGCCCTTCACCAAAAGCCTCGTACAATTCATTGCCGTAGCGATCAAAGATGAAGCTGCTCTCGAAGCCGCGATAATTGTCGATTTCGGTCACGCGCGCGGTCCATTCGGCTTCCACTTGCGGGATGAACAGCGCCGCCGCGCCCGCCGTCAGCAAAGTCAAGCCACCGCAAAATGTCAAGGTCAAACCGACCAGGACCCAAATGCAGCCTAACGGAGCGCCGAGCAGACGACGCTTGCGCCGGGCTTTGCGCGCCAGATGGATCGCATCATGGGGCGGGCGCCCTGGTAGCGGTCCAGCAGCTGGCGGCGGAGCGACTGGCGTTTTCGCTTGCAGGATCGTCGGCGCGTCATCCACCCGCGGAAGGTAGCCGGGCGCCGTACCGTGACCCGGCTGAGCAACTGGCGGCAAGGTCGGGCTCTCGCTGGTTCTCTCCGCCGGCGGCCGGGCGATGTGGCCATAAGCAGGCATGGTGACACGCGCGGCCGGCTCGTTACGAGCGTCGCGCGGGGTCGCCTCGTCGAGCTCCGAGACATGCGGCAGCGAAAAAGGCGCGTCCGTTTCGCGCTCGACTTTCACGATCTCGGTGGTCATCGTTTCATCATCGGCCCGCGCGAATTCGGTTGCGTCGGATGCTTCGCTGTCCGGGCCGCGCGGCCTTAGGTCTTGTGGCATCGCGATTCCTGCGCTGCTCTCGCGCTTATTCTATCAGAATAGTACAGCCGCAGCCGTTTTGCGCGACGCCATGCCGACGAGTGACCTACGCTCATGCTGAATCATCCGCCTGCCGGAGCGGTAAATGAATGGACGCCAAGACTCGACCACCAGCATGATCGCGCCATCTGGTTAAGCC
This sequence comes from Chloroflexota bacterium, assembly GCA_011523545.1. Taxonomy (GTDB): domain Bacteria; phylum Chloroflexota; class Anaerolineae; order Aggregatilineales; family Phototrophicaceae; genus UBA6055. The sequence continues at coordinate 40,592 of WTGN01000028.1, forward strand.
CCGGCTGCAATGATAGAATGTGCGCAGCAAGCCCGCGGAGAAGATCTATGAGCGTCGCGCCGGAACAAGTTGAAGGCCCCGAATTAGCGCTTTCGGTCGTCATTCCCATCTTCAATGAAGAGGGCAATATCGAGCGTCTCTACCGCGAGTTGACCGATACCCTGCGCGATATCGGCCGCGAATACGAAGTCATCGCCATCAATGACGGCAGCCGGGACCGCAGCTACGACATGCTGAACGCGGTCCAGGCGCGGGACGCCCGCTGGCACATCATTCATTTCCGCCGCAATTTCGGGCAGACAGCGGCGATTGCGGCTGGCTTTGACGCGGCGCGCGGCGACATCGTGGTGACCATGGATGCCGACCTGCAAAATGACCCGCGAGACATTGCCCTTGTGCTGGACAAGTTCGCCGAGGGTTATGACATCGTCAGCGGCTGGCGGCAGGACCGCAAAGAATCGCTCTTCCTGCGGCGCATCCCCTCGATGATGGCCAACCGGCTAATCTCGCGCAGCACCGGCATCAAGCTTCATGACTACGGCTGCACGCTTAAAGCCTACAGCTTTGACGTGGTGAAGGCGGTCAAGCTCTATGGCGAGCTGCATCGCTTCATCCCCGCCCTCGCCAGCCAGATGGGGGTGCGCGTCGCCGAAGTGCCGGTCAAAGATCGAGCGCGGCGCTGGGGCAGCAGCAAATACGGCTTCAGCCGCACCTTCAAGGTCATCCTGGATTTAATCGTTGTCGTCTTCCTGCTCAGTTACTTCAGCCGCCCGCTTTATGTTTTCGGCGCGGCTGGCTTCCTCGTCGGCGGCGTCGGCACGCTGCTGGGCGCTTATCTGACCGTATTCAAGCTGCTGACCGAGAACAAAATCGGCGATCGACCGCTGCTGCAATTGGCGGCGCTTTTGATGGTGCTGGGCGTGCAATTTATCAGCACCGGCATCGTTGCCGATATGATCATGCGCACCTACCACGAATCCCAGCACAAGCCTATCTACTACATCCGCGAGCGGCGGCGTAGCGAGACCGTCGACGAAACCTCAGAGATTCCAAACACAGAATTTAAGTGAAAACTGTAAGGGCGTCCCGGCGAAACGCCCGATCAGATGAGACTGGAAAAGCGGTCGTCTCAGCGACACGCCCCTACAAAGTTCCTTATTTTGTGCAGCATCTTCTTGAGATTTGCTTGTGAGGCGGAAGGCGTCTAGCCGGCGGGTGGCTCAAAGTCACGCGGGGCGTCATAATCGTAGAACTTGACGCGCCAGACCGACGGGTCCGTTTCCGGGTCGCCAACTGTTTCCAGCATCAGGATCTCGATCAAAACCAGGCGGCCGTTTTCAGCGTCTATGTAGGCGTCGACCGCGACATCCTCTTGTGGATTGATGAACCCGAAGAGCAGCCCCGCGACCGCGTCGCCGGCGGCAGTCGCTTGAATTTGCCAGGCGGGTCGCTCATCAACCAGCGCCCTGTTAGCGGCGATTTGCGCGTCATTTAAGTTGGTCATCACCTTGTCGATGCCGTCGTCGGGCGCCAGCAATCGACCGATGTCAAAGCCTTCGAATGCCGGCAGCTGCAGCCAGGGCGCGCCGCTGGGGAAACTGAGCCATTGGCGGTCGTCGCGCGAATAGATATCGAGCGCGAGCGGCAGGATCAGGTGGACATGCGCGCTGATGTATAGCTCATCCGGGCTGATGACTTGCGCTTCGGCGCTGCTTAAGGTGGCGGGCAGCATGTTGACCCCGTCTAAGGTCAGCGCCAGTTGGTAAGGCGCGCCCGTCTGCTCGATCCCCAGACGAAAGCTGCGAGCGGATTGCAGCGCGTCTACGGCCGCGTCGAGCAGCGCTTGCGGCTCGGTTTCAGGCGTCGCCTGCGCCTGCGAAGCGACCGGACAAAGCATAAGCGCCGCAGCGAAAAGCAGAACAATCCAGTTTATCAAGGACTGACCCTCGCAGTCGGAATGATAGGCAGACCTAAGCATTCATACGTGAAAGCGGGCCATCGGTCGCCATGGACATGCGCGGCCAAGCGCATGCGCCGTTCTGCCCGCCCCACTTTTGCGCGGCGGCTACAAGCGGCGCTCGATCAAATACTGCGCCCATTGCGCCAGAAGCGCCCGATTATTTGAATCTGGAAGCGCGCTCAAGTGCTCCAGGGCTTCATTGACCAAGCGATGAGAGATTTCTTGGGCGTAGACGATAACACCCAGTTCGCGGAAGAGCGTCGAGAGCGCCCTCACATCGTCAGCGCTGGCGGCTGCGTCGCCCAAGGCGCGCTCGATTAGTTCTCTTTGCCGGGCATCGGCCCGCTCCAAGGCTTTCAGCGTCAGCAAGGTGGATTTGCCTTCGCGAATATCGGAGCCGACCGGCTTCCCCAGCTGGCTCGCGTCGCCGACAACGCCAAGGATGTCGTCCTGAATCTGAAAGGCGGTGCCACAGAGGCGGCAGAAGCGGGCGATGTTCTTGGCTTCGGGCCGGCCAGCGTCGGCGTCATCCAGCGCGATAGCGGCGCCCGCCCGACCGGCGAATTCATAGAGCACGCCTGTCTTCTTCCAGAGCATGTCAATGATCTGTTCTTCATCCAGTTGAGCGGCGCGGCCGGCATACTGCACATCGAGCGTTTCGCCTTCGACCAGCAGCGGCGTGACGCGGCCCGCCAATTCTTGCGCCAGGCGCAGCAGCACCTCGGCCGAGACGCCGCGCTCAAGATGGGCTTCGAACAGAAGCGACCAGGACCAGGATTGCTGGACATCGCCGGTGAGCATGGCGATCGTCCGGCCATAATGTTCGGCATCGGCCGCGCCCCAGCCGAATTCTTCAACGGCGCGTCGGGCAAAGTCGCGGTGAATGGTCGGCAGACCGCGGCGCGTATCGTCCCGGTCGATGACGTCATCATGCACCAGGGTCCAGGTGTGGTAGATTTCGATGGCGGCCGCGACCGGCAATGCCCGCCCCTCGTCGCCGCCGAGCGCGCCACAAGCGAGCATGGCCACCGCCGGGCGCAGCGATTTGCCGCCGTTGCTAAGGTAACTGTAGACGGCCTGGCGGATATGGGCCGGCCGAAAACGCTCGACGAAGCGCTCCTGCATAAGATAATCCTGCAGCAAGCGCTTGCGACGCTCCACCGCATCCAGCAGCGCGGCGAATGGCAACTCGCTCGGCGGTTCAGCCATAGTGCGACCCGATCCCGTTTCTCGGTCTCTGGGCCATTGTATCATCTCGCCCGACAGCGCCCAATGCAATAAAAGGGCGCCCCGTTTAATGCGGCGCGATGAATCTGGTCAAGCCGCCCGCCACAGCCCAAGCAGGTTTAAGGTTAGCAATCGCTGTTTGCGCGACAGACTTAGGACTTCAATTTCCTGATCGAGATCTCGCTCAAGTAGAGGGATTGCTCATGCGGGATCGTCAGCAAACCATGCCCGAGCCGGCCCTGCGGCGTGACCAGCGCGTACTGATTGTCGATCCAGGCGATGAAACCCAGAGGGCCACGCGGGACGCGCCTGATACGGAGCGCAACGGCGCCGTCAACCGCGAAAACTGCGCCGTCCGCGCGCCACTCGATGGAATACGTATGAAACTCGTCCAGCAGGCTTGGATCCAGCGCGGCTTCAGCGACGCCGATGGCGGCTTGGCCCAGCGGCCACAGCGCCTCATAGAGCGGCCGATTGCGCATCAAAAGGAAGCCGAGCGGCGCCAAGGGCAGCAGCGCGCGGAAACGCCAGTTTTTCGCATTGAAGGTCGCCGCTTTCCAGCCATGGCCAGCGACCCCTTTGGCCAGGGCGATGTCGTTGGCCTCTCCCGCGAAGAAAAACCAGAGCGCCTGCGGCAGGCGAAAGCCGCGCTGCCCGGGGACAAAGGCATGATTCCAGAAGCCGAAGCCGGCGGTGCCGCAAATTGCTCCCCGAGCGCGGGCGCGCAGTTCCAGGCGCAGCGGCGGCGAATTGGCGAAATCGCGCAAGGGCGCGCGGTAATCGCTGATTTGGGCGTCGTGATAGATTGAGGCGGGGGCCGGCGGCAAACTCAGGCGGGTTTCAGTCGCTGACTGCTGAACAAGGCCGGCGCCCATCTCGGTAATATGCCAGGGGCTGGAAGCAGGCGCCACGCTTATCTCACGGTAAAATTGCAGCTTTCTTCTTCGAACTCGGTTTCGGTGCCGGGGCCATAGGCGGCGTAGCCATCGCTGATGGGATTGCGCCAGGTGACGCGATAGGTGATGACATGCGGCCCGGCTGCGAGCGGGCCATGCGACACATACCAGTACACGACATGCTGAACACCGCTGCGGGTCGGATTGAGGCGGTATTGATCGACATTGCTAACGCTGACGCCATCAATGCGCAGCTCATGCGTCGCGTTGTTCATGTGCTGGCGCAGATAGGCTTCGGTGCTGGCGAACCAGGCCCAGTAGACCTTGATCGTCGAGCCGGCTGTCAGGTCGGCGGGCGCCGGGATGCCGAAGGCGGAGTCGTTGCAAAAGGCGAAGACATTCACGTCTAAACGCGGCGTCGCGGCCGGCGAGGTGGGCGCGGGCGAGCTAGTTTGCACAATCGGCGCGGGCGTGGCGGCGGCCGCGGTTGCGTTCAGGTTCGCGCGGGCCAGGCGGGTCGCGGTCATCTGCATGGCATCAATATCGGCGATGGGCACATTGATGACCAGGATGCCATCCTCCGCTCCAGATTCAGCGTCTCCGAGCTCGACGATGATGCGCGTTTCCTGGCTGAGGCGCTGAATCTCCCCGTCTGGCTCGGCGGATGCAAGCGGCGCGCCCTCAAGCCGCAGCAAAGAAGCGCTAATCCAGCCTTCGCCGCCATCATCCAGCCGCACTTGATACCAGTCTTCTTCTTCGCTCTGTCCGATGACCTGTACCGCGCTGCCCGGCGCCAGCGAGCCGATGGCGGCAAAGCGCGTGCCCGGTCCGCCGCGGATATTGACGCGCTGCTGTGAGCGTACGACGGCGAATACGGTGGGCGTGGACGATGCGGTGACGGTGGGGGTGGCGGTGGCGGACGGCGTCGATGTGGCGGTCGCTGTGAATGTCGGGGTGGCTGTCGGCGGGGCGGTGGCCGTGGCGGTGGCGGACGGCGTCGCCGTGGGTGGAACTTGCGTCGCCGTCGGCGTGTGCGTCGCCGTGGCGGGCAACAGGGCCTCCAGGCTGCAGCCGGCCAGCAGGCCACAGAGCGCGAGCGCGGCCCAAGCCCGCCGCCATGCCCGAGCGCCGCATTGACACCTGTTGCTGTTTCCCCCGGCGGGCAAGACTGAGGCTCCCCTTTTGAACGCTGGCTGGTCGGCCGCGTTGGTGCGCGCCGACTGACGCCATTTCCTTCAATTTACAATTATAGGGGAGGTTGCATAATAGCGAAAATTTGCGGAGAAGACCTGTCAGAATCTGTTGAAGAACCGCACGTTGTCGCGAAACGCGCATATTGCAGCACTGCCTCTCCAGCCAGTTTCCACTTGACATCGGGCGGCGAGTCCTTTACCATGCAGTTCAGTATTGTGCCTGTAGCTCAGTGGATAGAGCACTGGTCTACGGAACCAGGTGTCGGGAGTTCGAATCTCTCCAGGCACGACGCAGAGAGCCAGCCGCGCGCTGGCTTTTTCCTTTGCCTACTGCCCAAGGTTCGGCGCCTCTGTGAGTCGCCCGCCAAAACGCGCCAAACGTAGGGGCGAGCTACCAGGTCGCCCGCCCACGAAGACATGCATAGCGTGACGCCAGGCCGGGCTTTTCGGCGTAAAACCCTGAAGCACCTGCCTTTGCATGAAGTTGATTTCAACCGCCGGCCTCGACTAAGCGGCGGAATTTGGGCGTTTCACCGGGCGCCGGCGAGTTGGTGAAGACGCCGCGCGCTATCACTGCCTCGCGACCGCCGAGGGTCTCGATGCGCGCCGCTTGATCGGCCTTGGCCCGCCTGTCGACCGCTTCAGGATCCAGGATCCCGCGCAATTGCGATTCATATTCGATGAGCAGCTGGCTGGCCGCCGCGTCAGGCGCCAGCGCCAGATCATGCAACTCGTTCGGGTCGGCGATCAAGTCGAAAAGCTGGGCGGGCGCGTCAACGTGATAGATGTACTTGTAGCGCCGGTCGCGCAGCATGTAATAGGCGTTGCGCGAACCGATCGCATGATATTCGGCGAAGACCGTTCTGTCCTGCTCTGGCGCGGCGGCGATGTCCCAGAGTGAGCTGCCCGGTCGGTCGATGCCATCATCCGGCGCTTCGCAGCCGACGGCATCCAGGATAGTTGGATGGCAGTCGATCAGCGAGACAGGCGTATCTACGACTTTCCCCTGTGGCACATCGGGCCCGGCCAGGATGAAGGGGATGTTGGACGCTTCTTCATACATGGTGAATTTGCCGTAGATGCCGCGCGCGCCGATGTGCTCGCCGTGATCGGAGGTATAGATGACGCGCGTCGAATCGCCTAGGTTCAAATCGTCCAGCGCCGCGAGCACGCGCCCGATTTGCTGATCGAGGAAGGTGCAGATGGCATAGTAGACCGCGTTCAGGCGGCGGATGGTCGCTTCGGGGAAAGGCCGCTCGCTGCTGAAAAAGCGCCGCATATACTCGTGAGCCGGGTGGCGCGGCCAGTCCTCCGCCTGCCACTGATGCGGCATGCTGATCTGCTCATGGGGATAGAGCGCATAGCTTTCCGGCGGCGCGAACCAGGGCGGATGCGGCGTCACGAATGAAAGGAAGAGCGCCCAAGGCTGCTCATCGTCTGCGTGAGCGCGCAGCCAACGGATGGCGTTGTCGCGGTTGCGGATGTCGTATTGCTGGTAGGTCGAATCGGCGGGTCCGGCTTCGTCAATGCCCGGCCGCCAATCGCGCCGAATCGAGCCGTCGCGGATGCCGCTCGCCGGGTCGCCGATGCCCTCAACGACATGCAAGGGCTCGATCTCCCGCCTGAAACCGTTGTCGTCATCGGCGCTGCGGAAATGCAGCTTACCGATGGAATCGACTTTGATGCCCTGCTCTGTAAGCTGATGCCCCCAGCTGGGCGCCGACCCGTCGTAAGGGAAGCCGTTATCCCAATTGCCGATTTGGTGCACATATTGACCGGTCGCCAGTGAGGCGCGCGCCGGCACGCAGATGGCGCAATTGGTGTAGGCCGTACTGAAGCGCGTTCCCGCCGCCGCCAGCCGATCAAGGTTTGGCGTTTGCACAAGCGGGTGGCCGGCGCAGCCCATCGCCGCGCCTTGATGTTGATCGGAGATGATGAAGAGCAGGTTGGCCGGTTTCATTTGGCGCCTTTCAAGCCAGAAGCGTCACGGTGGAAATGATAGCCTGTAACGCGCTGTCAGCGCAAACTCGCGATCTGTAGGGAGAGTCGAATGCAGTGGATGCGCCAACATCGCATGGCAATGTAGGGGCGACTTATTAAGTCGCCCGAAAACCTCTACATGGAATGGCGGGCGACCTGGCCGAGACGCCCCTACAACTTGGAGCAGGCTGCCGTTAAACTGCTACTGATTGTTCGCCGTCAAGCGAGGTAAGTTCTGTGACGATCATCATTCACGCGGAACCGCTCCAAGGCCTGGCGCGCGACATCTTCCGGGCGGCCGGCACACCGGCGGATATCGCCGCCGTCGTCGCCGAATCGCTGGTGACGACAAACCTGCTCGGCCACGACTCCCACGGCGTCCTGCGCGTGAAGCAATACATCGCGATGATCCGCAAGGGCATGATCCAGCCGGCCCAGCGCCCGCGCTTGCGCAAAAGTTTTGGCGCGGTGGCGATGGTGACGCTGTCTTACGGCTTCGGGCAGGTTGGGGCGCGCTTCGCCGCCGAGCAGGCGATTGAGATGGCCCGGGAGCAGGGCATCGCGGCGGTGTCGCTGGGGCAAAGCGCGCATGTCGGGCGCCTGGGCGAGTTCACGGCGATGATCGCGGAGCAGGGCTTGATCGGCATTGGCTTCGCCGGCGGCGGCTTCTCACATGGTTTTGTGGCGCCTTATGGCGGGCGCGAGCGCCTCTTCAGCACCAATCCGATGTCCTTCGCCGTGCCTTGCGGTGACGATGGGACGCTGCTGCTGGATTTCGCGACTTCGGGCATTGCGCATGGCAAGGTCATGCTGGCGCAATCCAAAGGCGCGCCCCTGCCACGGGGAATGTTGTTGGACAAGGCGGGGCGTCCTACAACGGCGGCGAGCGAGCTGGATGCTGGCGGCGCGCTCTTGCCGATGGGCGCCCACAAAGGCTCGGGCTTGTCGATGATGATGGAGATCATCCCCAATCTGCTGGCCGGCGACCGGCCGATGAGCTCGCCGGAGTTTCATTATGGCAATCCGGCCCTTTTCATGGCGCTGCTGCCGGACGCATTCGATGAGGAAACTGATTTCTCCGCCCAGGTCGCCGCTTTGAAGGCGCGGGTCAAAGCGGTAAAGCCGGCGGCAGGCGTCGACGAGGTGCTGGCGCCGGGCGAGCCGGAAGCCCGCTCATACGCCGCACGCGTCAAATCGGGCATACCCTTGCCGAATTCAGTCTGGGCCGATCTCTGCGGGCTGGCGGATGAGCTGGGCGTAGTTTTGCCTACCCCTCCCCAAAACATTAGGGAGGGGTAACTCAATTCTGGGCTACGAAGTTTGTGCGGCGTTAGCACGCCAAATGGAAGTGGGCAAACTAAAGAAGACAGGCAAAAAGTCTGTCAGTAAAATCTATGAGAACCAAATCCAACAGGTTTTCAATCAAAGGAGACTGAGCGAATGTATCAACCCAAACCGACCAAAGGCAACACCGACTGGTTCACGCATGACCGTTTCGGCATGTTCATCCACTGGGGGCTTTATGCCTTGCCGGCCCGGCACGAGTGGGTGAAGAACCGCGAAGAACTGACCGACGAGCAGTACGCGCCCTACTTCAAATACTTCAATCCGAAGCGCTTCAATCCCGACCATTGGGCTGAATTGGCGCAGGCGGCCGGCATGAAGTATATGGTCATCACTTCCAAGCATCACGAGGGCTTCTGCCTCTGGGATTCGCAATATACCGATTACAAGGCGACCAACACGCCCTGGGGCAAAGACCTGCTTGGCGAAGTCGTTCGCGCTTTTCGCAGCCGCGGCTTGAAGGTCGGCTTCTATTATTCGCTGATCGACTGGCATCATCCCGATTTCACCGTCGACATGCGGCATTCGCAGCGCAACCACCCTGACCGCGCCGCCCTGAACGAGGGGCGGGACATGGGCGTGTATCGGACTTATATGAAGAATCAGGTGCGCGAGCTGCTGAGCAATTTCGGGGTGATTGATGTCATCTGGTACGACTTTTCCTATCCCGGCCCGGATGGCAAGGGGCGCGATGACTGGGACAGCGAAGGCCTGGAAACGCTGAGCCGCAGCCTGCAGCCGGAGATCATCATCAACAATCGGCTTGATCTGCCGTCATCGGCCGACATCTACACGCCGGAGCAATTTCAGCCGCGCCAGTGGGTGCATGTCGATGGCGAGCCGGTCGTCTGGGAAACCTGCCAGACTTTCAGCGGCTCCTGGGGTTATCACCGCGATGAAGCCACCTGGAAGAGCCCGGGCCAGCTAATCCGCATGCTCGTCAACACGGTGTCGACCGGCGGCAACCTGCTGATGAACGTGGGGCCGACGGCCCTGGGCGAGCTGGACAGCCGGGCGGAGGACGCGCTGGGCGTTTATCGAGACTGGATGGCGCAGCACAGCGAGTCAATCTACGGCTGCACGGCCAGCGCCCTGACCGCGCCCCAGGATTGCCGCCTGACGCAAAATGGCGACCTGCTCTACGCGCATGTCTTCGCGTACCCATTCCGCCATCTGCATATTGATGACATCGGCGAACGCATCGAATACGCCGAGTTCCTGCATGACGGCAGCGAGATTCACTTCAGCGTCGATGAAGCGGGCACAGCCACGTTGCAACTGCCGGTGATTCAACCGCGGACGGAGGTGCCCGTGATCAAGCTGTATTTGAAGTCGTAAATCAACATCATTTCAGAATTCGTAGGGGCGAGCGGCGGTCAGTGTCTACGCGACCCGGCGGCTCGCCCGTACACACCCGCCACTGAACGACCCCGCAACCGGCCGCCTGATGGGTCGGCGCAACAATTTTGCAACGGGCGACCTGGTAGGTCGCCCCTACATTTGCAGTCTATCTGGAATAGGAAACTTCCAGAAACTGATTGACGGCGACTTCTCGCAGCGTCTCTTCGTCGCCATTGGGCCAGCGGATTAGCAGCTCGCGAATGCCGGCCTCGCCCAGCCCGAAATGCAGGGCGGTGTCGTTGCCGGCGCCCAGGCTGGAGCCGCTTTTGACTTCTTGCAGCAGCGTCCTCCCGTCGTCCGTCTTGATATAGACGCGCGCGCCGATGGCGTCGCGGTTGATATCGCCGCCGCCGATGAGACGTATGTTGATCCAATTGTTGGCGCCGCCATCCGCGCCGGAGTTGCGGTAGAGAACGTAACCCTCGTTCCAGTTGCCCAATACGAAATCGAGAAAGCCGTCGCGATCGTAATCGGCGTAGGCCAAGCCCATGCTCGGCTTCAGATCCACCAGCCAGTCCGAGGGCGTGACATCGGCGAAGCTGCCATCGCCGCGATTCTTGAAGAGAAAATCGCGGTATTCAAACATCATGCCTTCGGGACCGGATTCGATATCGAATTGAATGAACTCGGTGGCGGTTAGTATCAGGTCGAGCCAACTGTCGTTGTTGTAATCGAAGAATATCGTGCCCCAACCGACGGCGCTGCTGGGACCGACCATGACGCCGGCCTCCTCCGCCACATCGTCAAAGCTGCCGTCGCCCTGGTTCTGCAGCAGCACCATGCCATTGACCATATCCGAGAAGTAAAAGTCCAGATCGAGGTCATTGTCGTAATCGCCGACCGCCAGGCCCATGCCGTGAATGAAGGTGCGCGCGCCCGCTTCAATCGAGACCTCGCGCCAGCACCAGCCGCCGCAGCCGGGCCCGTCGTTGCGCCAGAGGATGTTGCCCAGCATATTTTTGAACTGATCGTTGACGACATAGATATCTGGGTCGCCATCGTTGTCATAATCGGTGAAGCTGGCGCTGAAGCCGGCGCCCAGCAGCAGGTCGTAATCCAGCAAATGGGTGACGTCTTTGAAGCTGCCGTCGCCGCGATTGCGATAGAGCGTATCGCGGGCTTCGTCGTGCTCGCGCGTGATGTTGGGGTCGCCGCATTCAGGGAAGCATGACCAGTTGACGACATAGAGATCCAGGAAGCTGTCGCCATCGTAATCGCCCCAGGTCGCGGTGCTGCCCTTGCCTCCATCGCCCACCCCGGCGCGTTCGGTGACATCGGTGAAGCCGCGCCCGCTTTTGTTATGGAAGAGCGCATTGGCGCCATGGTTGAGCACATAGAGATCGAGCCAGCCGTCGTTGTCGTAATCGGCCCAGACCGCGCCCCCGGTCTCGACATCAGCAAGCGCAACCTGGGGCGTCAATTCCGACACTGAAAAGCTGCCATCGCCATTGTTGCGATAGAGCACGCTAGGGTCGCGATTGCCGGTGACATAGAGATCAAGCCAGCCGTCACGGTCATAATCGCCCCAAGCTTGGCCGATGCCGAGGTAGCCGGTGATGAAGTCTTTGTCAAAGAGCTGCCAGTCGCCGCTATGCGTGGCGCGGATGCCGGCCGATTCGCTGACATCGATAAAGGGTTCGAGCTTGCCGATGGCTGTCAAACATATCACGGCGACTATGAGTATGGCGGCGCGGGCAGCGGACATCATCTGAGCAAAGTAATCCTCTGCGTCCTCTGCGTCCTCTGTAGTTCAAATTATCGCTTTACGCCAGAGGTGGCGATGCCTTCGACGAAATAGCGCTGGCCGAAGATGAAGATGATTAGCACGGGGATGACCGCGATCGTCGCCACCGCCATCATCAGATGCCATTCGGTGTTGCCATAGGCGCCTTGATATTGCACCAGGCAAACCGGCAGCGTCTGAATATCCGGTGTACGCAAGTACAGCAAGGGTCCGAAGAAATTATTCCAGTTGCCGATGAAGGCGAAGATTGCAAGCGTCGCCAGGGCCGGTTTGGAGAGCGGGATGAAGATTTGCAGCAGAATGCGCGCATGCCCGGCGCCATCGATCTTGGCGGCGTCCACCAGTTCTTCCGGGATCGTCAAGAAGAATTGCCGCAGCAGAAAGATGAAAAAAGGCCAGCCGAACCAGGGCGGCACCATCAACGGCAGATGGGTATCCAACCAACCAAACCGGTTGAACAGCACATACTGGGGCACGACCAGCGCTTCATTGGGCAGAAGCATGGTCGCCAGCACCAAGGCGAAGAAAAAATTCTTGCCGCGCGCTTTCAAGCGAGCAAAGGCATAAGCGGCCAAGGTGCAAGAAACCATATTCCCGATGATGTTGTTGATCGTGATCTTCAGCGAATTCCAGGTGCAGGTAGTGAAATTGACATAACCGTGACCGTACCAGCCGTCGGGGAAATTCTGCCATTGGACAGTCTCCGGGATTAGCGTCGGCGGAAAAGCGAAAACCTGCTTGAGCGGTTTGAGCGCGGTCGACACCATGACGAAGAAGGGCAGCATAAAAGCGATGCCGAGCGGCACCAGCAAGGCGAAGGTAAGCAAAAAGCCGATGGTGCGGCGCCCCTGAGTCGATTTGTGCCAGGCGACGTCTTCTTTGCGTTTTCGCGTCGTCATCCCGTTTCAGCCTCGTAGTAAACCCAGCGCCTGCCAACCCAGAACTGAGCGCCCGTCAGCAACATGAGAACCACGAACATGATCCAGGCGACGGCGGCGGCGATGCCCAATTGCAGGAATATGAAGGCGTTCTCCCATAAGTACCAAATCAAAACATTGCTGGATTCTCCCGGTCCGCCCTCGGTCATCACGCGTATCTCGGTGAAATTCTGGAATGAACTCACGACAGAAATAATGATCACGAAGAAAAGCACCGGCGACAGCATAGGCAGCGTCACGTTTCGGAATTTCGCCCAATTGCCGGCGCCATCGATTTCCGCTGATTCGTATAATTCTTTTGGCACGCCCTGCAAGCCCGCCAGCAAAATAATCATGATAGGACCGACAGAGAACATGCTCATCAAGATGAGCGACGGCTTAACCCAGGTCTTGCTGAATATCCAAGGCGGACCTTGGATGCCGATCTGCTTCAAGGTGTGATTGAGGATGCCAAGGCGCGGGTTGAAAATCCAGATCCACACCAGCGCCACCGCCACGCCCGCGGTCACCGTCGGCAGATAATAGACGGCGCGGAAGAAGGCGATGCCCGGCACTTTCTGATTGAGCAAGACCGCCAGCAGCAAGGCGAATGACACGCCAAATACGACTCTGCCGACGACAATGTAAAGGGTATTACCAACCGACGTCCAAAAGATCGGATCGTCAAAGAGCTTGACATAATTGTCCAGCCCGATGAATTGCAGATCATCAAGCGAGATGCGCCAATCGGTGAAGCTTAATCCCAGCATGCCGAAGACCGGACCGGCGCTAAAGACGACCAAGCCAATCAGCCAAGGCAGAATGAACAAATAAAAGATGCGCTCTTCGCGCTTGGCGGCCGCTGAAATGGGACGCGATTTTCGTCGAATCATTACTAGTGCGCTCGTCTTTATGCCAACGGAGTTGAGGGAGACCGCCGGGCGATCTCCCTCAAGCAGTGCAATCTAGGATACCGAACTACATACCGGCGACTTCGTCGAGCGCAGCCTGGCCTTCTTCCTGAATTGTGGCGATGGCTTCGTCGACCGAAGTCTCGCCCAGGCGCAGCAGATCGGCCTCGCGGCTCAGTATCTGGCTGACCTGCGCGGCCGCCAGCGACTGGAAGGGCGGGCCCGTCACTGCGTAATCGAACATCGCTTCCAGGAAGTAGTGACCGCTGGGCGGCGCCGGGTCGGATGTCAGCCAAGCTTCCAAGCCCTCCGGACGCGCCGGTGAACCGCGGCCCGACAGGCTCCACATGAAGATCATTCCCTCGAGTGAGAGGTATTCACGCAGGTATGTCCAGGCGGTATCCGGCTTGTCGCTGGTCGGCGTGATGCCGTAGCCACTGCCAAAGGCGCCCGTATAGCGCGAGCCGTCGGCGCCCATCGGCGTCGGCGCGACATCCCATTCGAAATTCGCCAGCGCGCGCATGCTCGGCGTGCTCCAGGTGGCGATATGACCCATGGCGGCGACGCCGGCGCGGAAGGGCTGCGAGTTGGGGAAGGCTTCCATCTCAGTGCCGCTGGCGCCGGCATTTTCGACGTGCTGCAGGTTGTACCAGTGGTTGAGCGCGGCGCGGACTTCGGGCGTGTCCATGGTCATCTCAGATTCGTCTTCGTTCATGTGGACGCCGCCCCAGGCGCCGGTGAAGAAGCCGCCACCGCCGTTGCCCAGATCCAGCCGGCCATCCCAGCCCCAGACGCCCATGTCGGCGTCGGTCAATTCAATAGCGGCGGCCGCCATGTCCTCCATCGTCCAGTCTTCGCTCGGATAGTCCATGCCAGCGGCGTCAAACATGTCTTTGTTGTATCCAAGGATGATCGGACCATGGTCATAGGGGAGCGCGTGGATGCGGCCATTGACGCGGTAGAGGCGCACCGATTCTTCCCACATGCCGTCAACATTAAATTCTTCATCAGCAGTGACGATGTCATGGATGTCGATGATGATGCCTTCATGGGCCCAGGGCGTGGCGCGGCTGCCGTGTACGTAGATGATGTCGGGCAAGGTGCCGGCGGCGGCCCAGGCGGGCACGACGTTGTTGTGGTCGGCCCAGGTATTGTATGTGATGCTGACCTTGATATCCGGATGCCGCTCCATGAAGCCTTCATCGTATTCGGCCTGGCGCGGGCGGAATGCCGCTTCCCAGTGGCGGCCGAAGGTCAGCTCGACCTGGTCTTGGGCGGCGGCGATGCTGCTCAAGGGGCCCAGGCCCGCGAGCGCGGCGCCGGTGCTGGTGGCGGCGGTCAGCTTTAGGAAATCACGCCGTGAGAGTTTTTCATTCTTCATGATCGTTCCTTTCTACAGCCAATTTTCGGACGAGAATACTGCTGCACACAGTTTCTTGCTGGGAGCACCTCCTTCAACATGCGCCTCGCGGAAACAAACAGGGACACAATAAAATCATAGGCGATTGCGAAGTCCGTTGCTATGGTAGACGAGGATTGGCGATTTGTCAAAGACTATGTCTAAATTGGCGCATATGTCTAAATTGGCGCAATCGGTTGCGCGCGGCGCCTGGATTGTGGATAACCTGCCTTGCTCGCGCGAGCGGAGCCGTTTATTATCTTCGGAGCGCGTCAAGCAGCGTCGCCGTTACGCTTGGATACTGGCGAGCTTGGCGCTGTTTTACGCCAATGGATATGTTTTCCGTTACGGTCTAGTTTTGTAGCGATTTCATGCCACAACCCAAAGTCATTCATCAACCGCGGACTCAACGCGCGCTACAGCAGGGGATTGCCACGCTGGTCAGCGCCATCGCGCCAACGCTTGGACCCAGCGCCCGCCGTTCTGTCGCCCAGAATCAGGCCAAGTTGGAGCTTTTGGATGATGGCGGCTTGATCGCACGGCGCATCATCGCGCTGCCGGAGCCGGAAGCCGATGTGGGGGCGATGCTGCTGCGCCAGGTGCTATGGGATGTGTATCAGCATGTGGGTGATGGCGCCGCCACCACCGCCGTCCTTTATGAGCGCATTTATCGCGAGGGCCTTCGTTTCTTGGCGGCCGGCGCCGACCCGATGCGGCTGCGCGCCAGGCTGATGTCGCTTCTGCCCGCCATGACCGAGCGTCTGCTGGCAGACGCGCGCCCGCTGCGTGGCGAAGCGGAACTGAAGCGGCTGGCGCTCTCGGTCTGTTATGACGAGGAAATGGCGGATGTCATAGGCGAAGTCATCGACACGATCGGGCAATACGGGCAGGTCGATGTCCGCGCCGGGCATGGCCGCGGCCTGGAATACAACTTTGTGGACGGCAGCTATTGGAAAGGCGGCGCCCAATCCAAAGAGATGCTGCGCGGGTTCGCTCGTCAAGTGGTTGAGATGCAGGACGCTGCCATCCTCGTCACCGATATGGACATTGAGGAACCGCGCGATCTCGTGCCGGCGATGAGCCTGGCGCTGCGCTTGGGCATCACGCAATTGCTGTTGATCGTCGCTTCTATTTCTGAAACCGGCCTTTCGGTCGTACTTGATGATCGTCTGAAGAATAAGATCAGGACGGTTGTTGTCAAGATTGACGCCTACCATCCGGGCGACCTGAGCATCGCGCAGGAGGACATTGCGCTATTGACCGGCGCCCGACCGCTGCTGCAAAAGGCGGGCGAAACGCTGGAGCATGTGCGGCAGAGCGACTTCGGCGACGCGCGTTGGGTCTGGGCGGACGACAAGAATTTCGGCTTCGCCAGCGGCAAAGGCGATCCACAACAGCTGCGCGAGACGGTGCGCGGCCTGCGGGCGGCCTACGCTGCGAGCGAGGATGATGACGCGCGGAAGCGCCTGCTCGAACGGCTGGGCCGCCTCAATGGCGGGCTGGCGACGGTCTACGTGGGCGGCATCGCCGAAGATGTAATCAGAGGGCGCAAGGAAGTGGCCGAGCGAAGCATTCGCGCCTTGAGGAACGCGGCGGCTTATGGCGTGATTCCCGGTGGTGGCGCCGCGCTGCTGCGCTGCCGCGATTGGCTGCTGAATGAAGCCGATGCGCAGAACGAGCTTGAAAGCCGCGCCGCCCGTTTGATCATGGCCGAAGCGGCCGAAGCGCCGATGCGCCAGTTGCTTTCAAACGCCGGTTATGAGCCGAGCGAAGTTTTGGCGCGCTTGCAGCACTGCGGGGATGAAGCGGGCTTTGACGTGACACGAGGCGTCATCGTCGATCTGGCGGCGGCCGGCATTTTGGATGTGGCGCAGGTGCAGGTCGAGGCTTTGCAACGCGCCGTTTCCAGCGCCGCCCTCGCCTTGACGATTGACGTGCTGGTGCTGCATCGCGAGCCGGAGACGATGACGGATCCTTAATATGATGTCAATCGAAACGCTTGAGCGAACCAACGGCCTGCTGGCAACCGACGATTTAATCTACGCAGCGCGTCAAAGCGGGCTGCATCGCTTGACCGCGGACGGGGACAATTCGCGCAGCCTCTTCGAAAGCTGGCTGCCTGGGCAGGATGTGCCGACCCTGGCAATCGCCGCCTATGGCGAGCTGCTGCTGGCCGGCATCAAGGGCGGGGTCGCCCGCTCAGCAGACGGCGGCGCCAGCTGGGAGGCGCAGCAGTTTCGGGCGCCGGCCCCGCTTGTGACCTGCCTGGCGCTTTCGACCAATTTCGATGACGACGGCGTCGTGCTGGCTGGCACATTTGAAGACGGCGTGTTTCGTTCCACCGACGGCGGCATATCCTGGCGGGCGGTCAATCACGCCTTGTTCGATCACAGCATCTACGCGCTGGCGCTCTCGCCGGGGTTCGCCCATGACGGCATTGTCTACGCCGGCACAGGCAGCGGCGTCTACCGCAGCGAAAATGGCGGCCGTCTGTGGTGGGATTTGACCATGCCGGCCGGCGATGAAACGGTGCTCAGCCTGGCGCTGTCCGGGAACGGGGCGATTTACGCCGGCTGTGAGGCGCACGGCCTGCTGCGCTCTAACGATGCTGGCCTAAGCTGGGCGACGCTGTTGGAAACCGAGGGCGCGGTCAATGCGGTGGCGCTCATGCCAGACGGCGCGATCGTCGCTCAGGTGGACGACGGAGTTCTGCTGTCGCGAGATGACGGCGCGAATTGGAATCAATTAGCGGCGGAGAACGTGGACTGCATAACGCTGGACAAAAGCAGCGAGACGCTCATTCTTGCGATGGCCGATGGCAGCATTCGGCGAGTTGCGCTTTAATCCGTAGACAGAAATCGACAATTTAACGGGCGGCCTGAAAGATCGTCCGCCGAAGCGCATAGTTGTAGGGGCGACTCGCTGAGTCGCCCGCGAATTGCCCTAAAGATTCTGACAAAGAATGAGCAGCGTATCACAGGACGCGGGAAGGAAGCGTAGATATGACATTTGAACCAACACTCGAATCAGTAGGCACACACCAAGTCCCGGATTGGTATCACAACGCCAAGCTCGGCATCTTCATCCACTGGGGCTTGTATTCGGTGCCGGCTTGGGCGCCGGCGGGCGGAGACATCGGCGAAGTCTTCGAAAGCGGCGATATGAGCGACTGGTTTCGCGTTAATTCTTATGCCGAATGGTATCTGAATACGCTCAAGTTTGAAGATGGACCCACGCGCGCCTGGCACAACAAGCGTTACGGCGCTGACTTCCATTATGACGACTTCAAAGCCGGCTTCAACTCGGGGCTGAGACGATGGAACCCAGCCGACATGGCTTCCCTTTTCCGCGAGGTCAACGCGCGCTACGTCGTATTGACGAGCAAACACCATGACGGTTTCACCCTCTGGCCCAGCGATATCCCCTGCCCGCACAAGGAGAACTATCACACGATGCGCGATGTGGTCGGCGAGCTGACCGACGCCGTCCGCGCCGAGGGCTTGCGCATGGCGATCTATTATTCCGGCGGGCTGGACTGGGCGTTCAACGAGGCGCGCATCGAACAAGTCCAGGATGTCTGGGGCACAATCGTGCAGACGCCTGAATTCGTCGACTACTCGGTCGCGCACTGGAAAGAGCTGATCGACAAGTACAAGCCCTCGATCATGTGGAATGATATCGGCTACCCGGCGGCGGCCGACCTGGGCGAGCTATTCGCCTACTATTACAACAACGTGCCCGATGGCGTCATCAATGACCGCTTCACCCAAGCGCGCGATCAGCGGCCGACGCCGGGCGAAAAGCTGACGTCGCCGCGCGGACCCCATTACGACTACATCACACCGGAATACGCCACCTTCGACGAGATTCAGGATGTTAAGTGGGAATGCTGCCGGGGCATCGGCCACAGCTTCGGTTACAACCGCGCCGAGGGCGATGCCGAGTTGCTGGCGGAGGACGAGATGATCCACATGTTCGTCGACATCGTCAGCAAGAACGGCAATCTGCTGCTGAATGTCGGCCCGATGGCTGATGGCGCGATCCCCGACAATCAAGCCGACCGTCTGCGATCATTGGGCCGCTGGCTGGACCGCAACGGCGAGGCCATCTTCGATACCCGGCCCTGGCGGCGCGCCGAGGGAAAGACATCCCAGGGGCTTGGCCTACGCTTCACCGCGACCGAAGACGCCTTGTACGCCACCCTGTTCGGCTCGCCTGCCGAGAGCGAAATCCGCATAGAGCAACTGGAAGCGCCAGCCGGAGCGAGCCTTCAGTTGCTGGGGCGCGACAGCGACCTGGCTTGGGAGCAGGACGGTGCCGACTTGAAGATTCAATTGCCGGAGCTGCCCGACGCGCCGGCGCATTCTATCGCGATTCGTGGCATAGGTGGCTGAGTTGAGCGCGAAAGTCAACGCCTTCGTCGAGAAGAACCTGCGCTGGAACTTCTCGGTCAATCTGATCGACATCACCTTCATCACGCTCGCCTTCAGCTTGATCTCGCGCGAGACGATCACGCCGCTGCTCATCAGCAACCTGACGGATTCGAAGATCGCCATCGGCCTGGTGCCGGCGATCTACAGCATCGCCTATTACCTGCCGCAGCTTTTCGCCGCCAACCATGCCGAGCGCTTAAAGCACAAGCTGCCCTTTGTCATGGTTATCGGCGGCTTGCTGGAGCGCGTGCCCTATCTCTTCGCCGGGCTGGCGATTTTGCTGCTGGCGGAGGGCGCGCCGATCGCGGCTCTTCTCTGCCTCTACCTGGTGATCGGCCTGGGCGCGCTCGGCAATGGCGTGGCGACGCCGGCCTGGTTCAGCATGATTGGCAAGGTCCTGCCGGTCACGCGGCGCGGGATATTCTTCGGCCTCAGCGAAGGCCTGGGCACGCTGATGGGCATCATCGGCGCGTTTTTTGTCGGTCTCGTGCTTGATTCCGTCGGCTACCCGCTGAATTTCGCGACCTTGTTTCTCATCGCCGCCGTTTTCATGGGCATCTCCTGGGTCGGCCTGGCGCTGAACCGCGAGCCGGAAAGCCCTGTCGTCAAAGCCCATATTCCCTTCAGCCACTATTTCCGCCGCTTGCCGGCGATATTGCGCACGAATCAGAACTTCAGGCGATTTCTGCTGAGTTATTCCATCAGCCGCTTGAGCACGATGGGCGTCGGCTTTTTCATCGTCTTCGGCGATGAGCGCTTCCAATTGACCGGCGCCGAAGTCGGCCTGCTGACCGCTATATTGATCGGAAGCCAGGCGGCCATGCAGCTGCTGCTTGGCTGGCTGGCCGATAAACGCGGGCACAAAGCCAACCTGACGATTTCCGGCCTCGCGCTGGCGTTGGCGGCGCTGCTGGCGCTGACGGCAAACGATATCGCCGGGCTGGCGCTGGCCTTCATTCTGTTGGGCGTCGGGCTGGGAAGCGACCATGTATCGCGCCTGAATATCATCCTGGAATTCGCCGTGCCGGAAGATCAGCCGACCTTCATTGGGCTGACCAATACCTTGCTGGCGCCGGTGGTCTTTCTGGCGCCGATTTTTGGCGGCTGGCTGGCGGATTTCGGTTTCGACGCGCTCTTCGTCTTGATGACGATCTGCGGCGCGCTAGGTGGATTGCTGCTGCTGATCTGGGTGCAAGAGCCGCGCCATTTGCCGCCGGCGCCAATCGACAGCAAGCCCAAGCGCTAAACCAACGCGGCGCGAACGGATACCGCTGTGACAAAATCGACGGCAAGCCCGGTCGAAGAAAACGTCAATTGGAATTTCAGCGTCAATGTGCTGGACAATATGTTCTATGCCTTGGCGATCAGCCTGGTTTCACAAGAGACTATAATGCCGCTGCTGGTCAGCAAATTGACCGATTCAACGATCGCCGTCGGTCTGATCCCCGCTATCTTCAGCTTGTGCTTCCTGCTGCCGCAGCTCTTCGTCGCCAATCATGCCGAGCGCCTGCCGCGCAAGCTGCCTTTCGTCCTGCTTGGCAGCGGCCTGCTGCAGCGCCTGCCCTACCCATTGATCGGCCTGGCGCTTCTGCTCTTCGCCCTTGATGCGCCTGGCCTGGCGCTGATGCTCTTCTTCGTCGGCATCGCCACGGCCGCATTCGGCGGCGGCATCGTGACGCCGGCCTGGTTCAGCATGATCGGCAAAGTGATACCGACGCGGCGGCGCGGCATCTTCTTCGGCCTGGCCGATGGCGGCGGCTTGCTTTTGGGCGTCGTCGGCGCCTACTTCGTCGGGCGCGTGCTGGATGCCGTCGACTATCCGGGCGGGTTCGCCCTGCTCTTTTTGGTCTGCGGCTTCATTCACGCCATGTCCTGGTTCTCTCTGTCCTTGACGCGCGAGCCACCCAGCGGGGTCACCAAAGAGGCGGCGCCGCTGCGCCAATATTTCCGTCAGCTGCCAGCTATTCTGCGCGGCCACGCCAATTATCGGCGCTTCCTCGTCGGCTATGCCCTGCTGCGCTTGAGCATGATGGCGGTTAGCTTTTTCATCGTATTCGCCAATATCAGCTATGAATTAAGCGGGGCTGACATCGGCCTGCTCAACGCGATCTTCATTGGCACGCAGGCGGTCATGCGGCTGCTCTTCGGCTGGCTGGGCGACCGCTGGGGGCACAAGCGCAACCTGGTCATCTCGGCCGGGGCGATGGCATTGGCGGCTTTGTTCGCGCTGTCATCGGTCAGTCTCGCCGGGCTGATACCGGCCTTCATCTGCCTCGCCTGCGCCATTTCCGCCGATATGGTTTCACACTTCAACATCGTGCTTGAATTCGCCGACCCCGCCGAGCAGCCGACCTATATCGGGCTGACAAACACCTTGATGGCGCCATTTACGTTCGCTGGTCCCATTCTTGCCGGCTGGATCGCTTCCGCCTTCACGATGCATCTGCTCTTTGCGCTTGCCCTTGCGTTTGGCGTTGGCGGCGGCGCGCTGCTATGGCGTTGGGTGCAAGAGCCACGCCGCAAATTCGAATCTGCCGGGGCGTCTCGGTGAGTCGCCCGCTTTTCCAGCCATGAAACTGTATTGCTTGTCCGGAACTAAATATTGGTCGCCTGCCTATGGTTCACCCCCCTATAAATCTCCCCCGACGGGTCAGTGTCTACGCGACCCCAATGAATTGGGGGGAGACTTTTTTCGCCGTCGAGACCGTTCAATTGGCGACTAAACTCCCCTTCCCTAGCTTGCTGGGGAAGGGGCCGGGGGATGGGGTGAAAGATTCGCGCTCGAATGACCCAGTACCGGACAAGCCTTGTAGGGGCGACATACCATGTCGCCCGCCGAAACACAAACAGGATGCAAATATGGGAGACAACATGTCCAAGACCTACCAAGCAACTTGGGAATCCCTCACGCGCCACGAGGCGCCGGCCTGGTTCATCGATGGGAAATTCGGCCTGTACGCCCACTGGGGCATTTACAGCGTGCCCGGCTTCGGCAATGAATGGTACGGCAAATGGATGCACGACCCCGCGCATGAGATTCATCGGCAGCATGCTGAGCGCTTTGGCGCGCCCGCCGATTATGGCTACACCCGGTTCATCGACGGCTTCACGGCGGAACATTACGACCCCGATGAATGGGCCGCGCTATTCGCTGCCAGCGGCGCGCGCTACGCCGGTTTTTCGCTGGCGCACCATGATGGCTTCGGCTTGTGGGATAGCGATGTCTACCGCTGGAATGTCGGAAAGATGGGGCCGAAGCGCGATCTCTACGGCGAGCTGGCGGCGGCGCTGCGGGCGCGGGGCTTGCGGCTGGTCGCGCCATTTCACATCATCCGCGGCTTCAACTGGTTCCTGCCCGGCTGGAATCAGTGGGATCAAACCTTTGACGCGGCCGCCATTGAGCGCGGCCTGGCGGAAGGCTGGGAGCTCTTCGACCCCGATTACGCCGATTTCTATTGGGTGCAGCAGACGAGCCAGTTCGAAGATTTCTTCATACAGTGGCAGCTGAAAGTACGCGAGGTCATAGACAAGTATCAGCCCGATATGATGTGGTTCGACGGCGGCAAATTCCGCGATGATGGCTATGAAGAAACAGCGCTGGAGATCCTGGCGCATTATTTGAATCAAGCGGGAGCCCGCGGCCAGGACGTGCTGGTGCTGAACAAATTGCCGGTCAGCATGAAATACAACTTCCATCCCGACTTCGGCGTGATCAACTTTGAAAAAGGTCGCGACCGTCCCTTGCGCTACGACCGGCCCTGGAACGATGACATGCGCATCGGCGATCAATCCTGGGGCTGGGTGGAGAATCAGCAATACGCCAGCGGGCATACCCTGCTCAGCAAGCTGATCGATTGCGCGGCTCGCGGCGGTACCATGATGCTCTCGCTCTCGCCCATGCCGGATGGCCGGATCCCCGCCGGCCAGCGCGATTCGCTGCTGGAAATGGGCGCCTGGCTGCGTTGGAATGGCGAAGCGATCTACGAAACGCGGCCCTGGACGACCCACTCCGAAGGCGATTTGGAGAAACTTTGGCATCATGAGCGCGGGCACAAATTCTGGATCTATGACAATTGCAATGCCGATGACAGGCGCTATACGCAGTCAAAAGACGGGCGAACGGTTTACGCGATGACACTCGGCATCCCGTCGGAGCCGGTGACATTCGAAGCGCTCAACGACACCGTTGGCATCGAGCGCGTGTCCCTCGTCGAGTCGGACCAGCCGGCGCGCTGGCGGCAATCGCCGGCCGGCCTGACCATCGACGTCAGCCAGCACAGGTTCAAGACCGAACTGGCCGCCGCCTGGAAGGTGTCGCTTAGATGAGCCCGTTCAAATCCAATCTGCCATCCGCCGCTGCCATATCGGCAGTGCTGGACGCGCTAGCTTACCAATACTGCGAATTCAGCACGCATGCGCTGCCAGCGACATATTCAAATTTCACGCATCGAATCAATGCCGAGCTGAAAGACGGCTCATGCAAGCGCATCGTCCTGCGTCGCTACAACCCGGCCAACTATGAAGACGGGCACGACAAAGCGCGCTGCGAATTCCACGCGCTCAAGCTATTAAAAAAGGCGGGCATACCGGCCCCGCCTCCCCTGCTGCTGGATGAAACGGGCGAATTGCTGGGCCTGCCCGGGATTGTGACCGGCTATGTCAAGGGCGCGCCGATCGAACCGCCGACCGAGGCCAAGCGCTGGGGCGAGCTGGCGGACGCAAACGCGCGGATGCTGGCGCGGATTCATCAGACGCCGTTCAGCGAAGCCGACAAGCGCTATCTAATGAATGACAATGTCGAAGTCGCCTGGTTCATCAAAGACGGCCGCATCCCCGATTACATGCGCGCCGACCCTGATGGCGAGATGGTCTGGCAATTGGTGAACGAGCGCTGGGGGCGCTGGACGCCGGTCGAGCCGCGCTTCGCCCACACTGATTACTGGTCCGGCAATATCCTGTGGCATGGCGATCAAATAAGCGCGGTAGTCGACTGGGAGGAAGCCGGCTATGGCCATCCGGCGGCCGATGTCGCCTATGCCCGCATGGAGTATTTCCTGGAGGGCCTGCCGGAGGCCGCCGAAACATTTCTGCGCGCCTATGAGGCGGAAGCGGGATGGCGGCTGTCTGACCTTGCCCTGTTTGAGTTGGCGGCTTGCGCGCGCCCGATGACCGACCCGTCCGGCTGGTTCACGCGGCCGCACATGGAGGCGCGCTTCCGGCGGTTCATTGCCGGGGCGAATGAACGGTTATTTGCACCCCATCCCCCGGCCCCTTCCGCAGCGAGCTAGAGAAGGGGAGCACCCAAAAAGAGCATCGAAATCGGTGTTGCTTTACATCCCAATTGCGGCATGAATCACAACTCCGTAGTAGAGTCACCCTTGCCTATTTTAATGGTTCGCGTAGACACAGACCTTCGGGAAGGGCCCAGGACGGGGTCAAATTCGGACAGCCAACCGCCGCCTAATCTACATCCAGGTGATAACGCTCATCGCCGACCTCGGCTTGCAGGCGGTGCAGTTCGTCTTTGAGTTCACGCGCTAAATCGGCATAGGCCGGCTCGTCGACCACGTTATTCAGTTCATAGGGATCGACTTCGAGATCAAAGAGCTCCCATTCCGGCGCGTAGCTCTCGTCGATGCTGCCTTCCGTGCCCATGGCGTCGGCGTAATAGTAGATGAGCTTGTAGCGCATTGTGCGGATGCCATAATGGGCGTAGACATTGTGGTGCGTTTTGTGCATCCAATAGCGATAGTACATGCTCTCGCGCCAATCGGCCGGCCGCTCGCCAGCGAGCATCGGCGCGAAGCTGCGCCCTTGCATCGCCTCCTGGACTGGCAAGCCGGCCAACTCCAGGTAGGTCGGGCCGAAATCAACATTGAGGACCATATCTTCGTTGACGCCGCCCGCTGCAATGGCTTTGGGATACCGCATGATATAGGGCATGCGCAACGATTCCTCGTACATGAAACGCTTGTCATACCAGCCATGATCGCCCAGGAAAAAGCCCTGGTCTGATGTGTAAACGACGACCGTGTTCTCGGCCAGACCCTCGGCATCCAGGTGATCAAGCAAGCGGCCGACATTGTCATCAATGCTGGCGACCACGCGCAGGTAATCCTTGATGTAGCGCTGGTAGGCCCATTTGCGCAGTTCCATCTCGGGCAGGTCGCGCGGGATCTCCGCCTTTAGATCGAGCGGCGTATGGTGCAGTCCCATGCGCATCTCGGCGGCTTCCGCGGCCGACGCGCGGTTGGCGTAATCGTCGTAGAGCGTCTCTGGCTCCGGGATATCTTCGTTGAGGAACAGGTGGGCGTGTTTCTCGTCCGGCTCCCAATGGCGGTGCGGCGCCTTGTGGTGGCACATGACGAAGAAGGGGCGATCGTGGTCGCGCCCGCGCAAGAAATCCAGCGTCATATCGGTTATCAAGTCCGTGACGTAACCCGCCACCGGCCGCCGTGCCGAGCCGTCGCCTTCTTTGAAGATGAAGGTTGGATTGTGGTAAAGCCCTTGCCCCGGCAGCACCGCCCAATCATCGAAGCCGGTCGGCTCATGCGCCGGGCCCTGGCCCAGATGCCACTTGCCAAACATGCCGGTCTGGTAGCCGCTCGCCTGAAGATCCTTGACGAAGGTGGGCAGCCGGTTGTCCATGTGCGTGCTGAGCGTGGTGACGCCGTTGATGTGATTGTAGGTTCCGGTGAGGATGGCGGCGCGGCTGGGCGTGCAGATGGAGTTGGTGCAGAAGACATTGTCGAAACGCATGCCTTCGTCCGCGATGCGGTCGAGGTTGGGCGTCTGGTTGATGCGGCTGCCATAACAACTCATCGCGTGCGAGGCATGATCGTCGGACATGATGAAGAGGATGTTCGGGCGTACGTCTGGCATTGGGATTCCCTTCATTTAACTACAGAGGGCGCAGAGAGCACAGAGATTGGCCTATATATTCGAGCGCGTGTAGGGGCGAGACGGTGGCTCGCCCATAAGCTGCCAGATATTAGATGTACGGATGATCCGCGGCCAGCAAGCCCTCTTCCTTCAGCAGATCCCAAAACGATGCCGGCACTTCGACTGACATGGCATCGACATTCGTTTTCACGCGCCCGGGACGGCTGGTGCTCAGAGCCAGCGCGACGATGCCCGGATGCGACTTGCCGAATTGAATGCAGACTTCGGACGGGAGTTGACCCTGCTGCTGGCAGAGCGCGAAGAATTTCTCGCGCCAGGCGAATTTCTCTTGATGTTCCCGATTCGCCGGATCAAGCTTGACGTAATTGAAGAACTCGCCGCCGGTGAGGAAGCCGGCGTTGAAAACGGCCGAGTTGATGATGGCGACGCCCTTGGCTTGCAGCGAATCCATGAAGTCCAGCAGCTCGGGCGGGTGCGAATAGAGGGTGTAGCTGTTGGCGAACATCACCCAATCGAGCGCGACCTGGGCGTCAATCTCGGCGATTGATCGCCAGTTCTTGGCGCCGACGCCGATGCCCTTCGCCTGCCCGCCCGCCTTCAACTCGCCGAGCGCGGTGTAGGCGCCGAGGATGTCGTCAAAACGCCGCTCGCGGTCCGCCGGCGATTCGGCCGCATCGAGATATTCATCCGGGTCGTGCACCGAGACCAGCTGCGTGCTGTAGTCGCCGCCGAGCAGCTCAAGCCCCTGCTGGAAGCACTTGAGGATGCCGCCATAGCTGATGTCCTGCACGGCGTCGTGCGCCAGGCCGAACCAGGCGCCCGGCTCAAATGTCGGCTCCGGCGTGGTCAGGGGCGCGCGCAGCCAGGCCAGCTTGTTGCTGATGATGACCTCGTCATCGCCCACGCCGAGCTCGCGCAGGCAATTGCCCATCACTTCCAGCGCCAGGCCGGCGCCATATTTGCCCGCCGAATCGATGACGACCGGCTTGGGCAAATGCGCGATGATGGCGCGCATCGTCTCCAGCTTTGATTCGTAAGAAAACTCGCGGAAGAGGTTGCCCAACGCGGTCGAGCCGAAGATCAAGGGCGGGGTCATGAGTCCGGTGTTGCCGAAGGGGACGGGTTGCATGTCAACTCTCCTGGAATTGCAATTCGATCATCTGATGCCCGTTGACTTCCGGCACGGTAAATACGATCCTGCCGCCAATGCGCTCGAATTCGAGCGAATCACCCTCCGGCGCCAGCTTCACAGATGCTATAGCTGCATCTGCGCGGACGGAAACGGGCACATCGTAAATGGGTATGACGTCCTCGATGATGTCGATCTCCCGGCTGCGGCGGATGGGGATGTAATGCAGCAGGTGCAGCACTTGCCGCTTCTGCGCCGCCTGCTCGTTGATCATCACTTCCAATGTGCTCGGTCCCCCGTGCTTGACGATGGGCTGAGGCAGCAGCATTTCCAGCGCGTTTAAGAATAGCCGGCGGCACCACTGCGGCGCATTGCGGCTGTACTGGGTGAATAGCGGGCTGGAGAAGTATATCACTTGACCGCGCCTGACGATGGCTGCCCCGGCAGGCGCGCCCGAAGTTGGCGATTGACGATGCGAGCAGAAATGCTCCCAGGTGCGATCGAAAACGGCCGGGGTGATCTCAGCCAGGATTTCAGCGTCATCCGCGGCGGCGACATCCATGCCGCGGATGTACATGGCGTGTTCCGTCGGCGGCAGCCCGGCGCCGATATCGCCGGTGGGGATAATGTACTCAGTATAGTCGCCCCGTTCAAAGGCGCGCCCGCGTACCAGCTCGCCGAAGCGGTCGCGCGGTCCCTCGTCACGCATCGTCACCGGCAGCGCATCGAGTGCGAATCCGCTTTTCTCGGCGTCCATGCCGGATTCGAAAGACGCGATCAAGGCGCCGCCCTGCGCCAAGAACGCATTGATTTTTGCGTTCAGCGCGCTGTCAACCGGGATGTCGTCAGGCAGGATGAGGACTTTATAATCCTTGAAATTCGCCTGGGAATCGATAATGTCAAATTGATGCGCCGCTTCTTGCAACATGCTGTGCACGCCGCAGATTGAGGGCTGCATACCGCGATCATCGGCCGGCGTGAATTCCTCCGGCGTCATCACAGCGATATCGCCGATCGCCTCAGCGCCAAGGCACCAGGCTTCCTTTTCTTCAATCTGCCGATAGACGCTGCCGATCAACTTGTAGACATGCTCTTCAATCCGGCCATCGGGCGGCAGTTGATCGCCGACGAAGGGACCCGCGCCCATCGCCATCATACGGAAGCACTCGTATTCCAGCGCTTCCTGATTCTTGAAGGAGTGAAAATCACCCCAGGCAGTGTGAAATTTGCCGGTGTGCCCGACCGACGGCAGCCCAAGGGTGCGAGCGTAACGAATCGTCAGCGGGAAATGGATGTAGCCCCAATGACCGCTTGGCAGCGACTCGAGCTCCCAATGCGTGAAGGCGCCCATGTTACGGCGATTGTGCGGGCCCACATGGCCACGGTTGTAGAAGATCGTGCAGTCGTCGCTGAATTGCCGCACATAGGCGCTCATTTCGCTGCGAAAATTATCGAGCACGACGCCGCCATAACGCAGGCGCTCGGCCGGGTCGCTCGGGTCCAGGCCCGCTTCCAGCATCGCCCGCGTCGTCCATACCGAGCTGTCATCGGCCGCATGCACGATGTCAAAGAACAATCCATCCACCGCCGGCAGGCAGGCGAAAATATCGGCGACATGCGCCTTGAGAAAGTCCATATACGGTGAATTCAGAGCGATGCGCCGGTAAAAGCCGGCTTCGTACATGCCATTGCCCTGGTAAGTCCCATCCTCATTGATGCAGAGCCATTCGGGATGCTGCCGCGCCGTCAGATGATCCCATTGAACAGTGGTGTAAATTGGCGCCCGAATGCCGCGCGCATGGCAGGCTTCAATCTGCTCGGCCAGCAGGTTGCGCCGTTCGAGCTGCGGATGGATGCGCTCGGGATGCGCCTTGCTGTCGTAATAAATCCAGCCGTGATGACCACGGGCGAAACAAGTGATCGAATTGACGCGCGCTTCTTGCAAAGTATCGCCGAATTCATCGGGGTCGAATTTAGAGCCGACGCCGGCGATCGCTTCCGATGTATGGAAGTCGAGATGAATCTGCCGCATACGCATGGGAAATTCCGTCATGAATTTGCCTCCCGCTAGAATTGCTTGACAGCCGCCTGTCGCTAAACTAGACTTTCCGCAACCGGTTTACCGGCGCAAGTATATTACATGCGCCATTCTGTGGCAATGAATCAAATACCGAGCGCGTAACAGGAGCGAAAATATGACGATAGCGAGCGGAAAATACGAACCTACTTGGGAATCGCTGAGCCAGTACGAGATCCCTCAATGGTACATCGACGCCAAATTCGGCATCTTCATCCACTGGGGGCCTTACTGCGTGCCCGCCTTCGGCAGCGAATGGTATCCGCGCAAAATGTACCTGCAAGGCGACCCCGCCTTCGAGCACCATCGCAAGACATGGGGCGAGCACAGCGAATTCGGTTACAAGGACTTCATCCCCATGCTGACGGCGGAGAAATTTGACGCGGCGGAATGGGCGCAGCTATTCAAGGACGCCGGCGCGCGCTTCGTCATGCCGGTGGCGGAGCATCATGACGGCTTCCCCATGTACGACAGCGACCTGACCGATTGCTGCGCCGCCAAAATGGGACCCAAGCGCGATATCTGCGGCGAGCTGGCGGAGGCCGTGCGTGAACTGGGCATGGTCTTCGCGGTCTCATCACACCGCGCCGAGCATTGGTGGTATTTCGATGGCGGGCGCGCCTTCCCCTCCGATGTGCAAGACCCGGCCAACGATGCGCTCTATGGGCCCGCAGTGGCGGCTTCCAAGCTGCCCAACTGGGCCGGGGAAGAGGACAGTCAAGAAGAGTGGAAGAAAAAAGATTGGACGCCGCGCCCGGACGCCAAGTTCCTCGAAGATTGGCTGGCCCGCTGCTGCGAGCTGGTGGACAAGTATCAGCCGCAGGTCGTCTGGTTCGATTGGTGGATTGAGCAGGTTGTCTTCGAGCCTTATTTGCAGCGTTTCGCCGCCTACTATTACAACCGCGGCGAGGAATGGGGCAAAGGCGTCGCCATCAATCACAAGTACGATTCTTATCCCGAAGGCGTGGCTGTCTTCGATATCGAGCGCGGCCAGTTGAGCGATATCCGCAAATTCTTCTGGCAGAACGATACCTCGGTGTCGAAGAACAGCTGGGGTTATATCGCCGACCACGATTACAAAACCGCCGGCGATATCATCGCCGATTTGGTCGATATCGTCAGCAAGAACGGGGCGCTGCTGCTGAACATCGGGCCGCGCGCCGATGGCACGATTCCCGAGATCGAAAAAGAGATGCTGCGCGAGATCGGCCGCTGGATCGCGGTCAACGGCGAAGGCATCTACGAGACGCGGCCCTGGTCCGTCTACGGCGAAGGACCGACCGAAGTGCCGGAAGGCGCCTTCACCGATACGCATCGCAATCCCTTCACGCCGGCTGATATCCGCTTCACAAAAAAGGGGAACACGCTTTACGCTTTCCTGCTGGCTTATCCGCAAGGCGAGGCGCTGATCGAGTCCCTGGCTTCGGCCGATATCGCCGGCGTGCGCATGATGGGCGCGGACGAGGCGATCACATGGCGCCAAGGGGACGATGGCTTGCGGCTCTCGGCGCCGGCGACGCCACCCTGTGATTTCGTTTGTTGCTATGCGATTGAGTTGGGCTAACCTTCCTTGACCATGAAGGGCGGAGGCGCAAACATCTGCAAAAACACTGACCGCAAGCGCAGAGGGTCAGCCACCGGCTGACCCGTACAACCCGCGTTATTACATTCGCGCGTACGGGCGAGCCGGCGGCTCGCCCCCTACAACTTTCGATTAGGAGAACGGCAGGAAATCATGACAGAAATGGAATACTTCAAACCGGAACGGGGTCAGCGGCCGGGCGCCAACGAAGATCCACGGCTGGATTGGTGGCGCGCCGCCAAGTTCGGCATGTTCATCCACTGGGGCGTTTACAGCATCCCGGCCGGCGTATGGAAGGGCGAGCATATCCCCGGCATCGGCGAGTGGATCATGCTGCGCGCCGAGATTCCCATCCCCGAATACGAAAAGCTGGCGCCGCAATTCAACCCGGTAAAATACGACGCCGAGCAAATCGTCAAGCTGGCGAAGCAAGCCGGGCAAAAATATATCGTGCTGACATCGAAGCATCATGACGGCTTCTGCATGTTTGGCAGCGAAGAGACCGACTACAACATCGTCGACGCGACGCCGTATGGCCGCGACATCCTCAAGGACCTGGCCGACGCCTGCGCCCGCGAAGGGATCAAGCTCGGCCTCTATTACTCGCAGACGCAGGACTGGCATCATCCAGACGGCTTTGGCAACACCTGGGATTTCAATGAATCTGAGCAGGACTTTGGCGATTACATCGACAACTACGTCAAGCCGCAGGTGCGCGAGATTCTGACGAACTACGGGCCGATCTGCCTTATCTGGTTCGATACGCCGCGCATCATCGAGCGCCATCAAAGCCAGGAGCTGCTCAATCTCGTGCACTCGATTCAGCCGGATTGTCTCGTCTGTGGCCGCTTGGGAAACAAGCTGGGCGATTACGCCACTGCCCAGGACAATGCCATCCCGCCCGACCTGCAAGCCGAGATCGACTGGGAGACGCCCGCCACCATTAACGACACCTGGGGCTTCAAGACACACGATCACAACTGGAAATCGACGACGCAGCTGATTCAAAACCTGGTCGACATCGTTAGCAAGGGCGGCAATTATCTGCTGAATATCGGCCCGGATGCCCAAGGCGCGATTCCCGAGCCGAGCGTCGAGCGGCTGCAAGCGATGGGCGCCTGGCTGGATGTGCATGGCGAGTCAATCTATGGCACCGAGCCGGGACCGATTCAAGGTGAGGCGGACTATCGAACGACGCAAAAGGGCGACAGCGTGTACCTGCACGTTTTCGACTGGCCAGCGAGCGGGCGCCTGGTGCTGCCTGAACTGGATGTCAAATCGACCACCTGGCTGGATGCGCGCGTGGACGCGCCGCTATCGGTGAATTGCGCCGGCGACAGCACGACAATCCTTGGTCCGGCCGCGGCGCCCAACGAGCACGTGACGGTAATCAAGCTAACATAGACAATGTAAGGGCGAGCCGGTGGGTCGCCCACCCGTCAGTTTCTACATGCCGTAGAGGCGTTTGGGATGGCGGGCGACCTGGTAGGTCGCCCCTACAGGTCCTTAGGTAGCGGGATTGCGCAGACCCGCCCGCACCTTCTCCGGCCTGAAGGGGATATCCCGCAGGCGCAGGCCGACCGCGTCGTAAATCGCATTGGCGATGGCGGCCGGCGTCGGACCCTGCGCTGCTTCACCCGCGCCCAGCATCGGCAGCTCCGGCCGATTGAGGATGAGCGTTTCGATCTTGGGCGCGCCCCCGCTGGTCAGAATCGGATAGCTCTCCCAATCGACGCTGGTGATGACGCGCGCGTCGAATTCGACTTGCTCGAATAGCGTCCAACTGGCCGCCTGTACGAAGCCGCCTTCGAGCTGGTTGCTCAGCCCGTCGGGGTTCACCACTTGCCCGGCGTCTGCAGCGATGACAACCCGCTTGAAATCGACGGCGCCGCTTTGACGATCTACGCCCAATTTGACGGCGATCGCGCAAAAACATTGCAGATTCTTGTAGCGCGCCAGCGCCATGCCCCAGCCTTCGTCAGCCGCCGTCGAGGCGCGACAGGCCGGCCAATCGACCATTGCCGCCAGCGCCTTCAAGAGCGCCCGCGCCCGTTCATCCGGCAGATGACGCAAGCGGAATGCGAGCGGGTCGACATCGGCCGCCAGCGCCAATTCATCCATGAAAGACTCGATGGCGAAGACATTGGCGTAGGCGCCCAGGCTGCGCAGCGCCGAGACCCGCAGCGGGCTTTCGGCGGACGCGTGGCGCGCTATGCGTTTGCGCGGAAAGGCGTAAATCGGCTCGGCATTGCGATGGGCGCCCGATTCATGGCCCCCCATCGGTCGCGGCTGCTGCGGCGCAAAGGGCCGCTGCAAATGCCAGGCCGCCAGCAAGCCGGAAGTCTGCAAGCCGAGCGCCGGACGGGTCGAATGGGCGTAGCTCCAGACATCGTGGTTCCAGTCGCTGATCGTGCCGGCTTCGGTCAGGCTCGCGCGCAGCCGCATCAGCATGGCGCTGCCGTAGGGTTCCCAGGCATGCTCATCCCGGCGCGTCCATTTCAGCAGAATCGGCCGATCAGGCAGGGCGCGCGCGGCCAGCGCCGCGTCCAAGGCGGCATCGTCAGCGCCGTTGTGGCCGTAACAGCCCGCCCCTTCCATATGAGTGACGCGGATCCGGCCTTCGTCCAGCTCAAGAACCTGCGCCAGCGCGCCGCGCAGGGTGAAGACGGCTTGCGAATGCGACCAGACCGTCAACAGACCATCGCTCCAAAGCGCCAGGGCCGCCGATGGACCCAGCGAGGCATGCATCTGAAAGGGGCGGTGATAGGTCGCCTGCAGCGTCTTTTCGCCTTCCGCCGGCTTGGGGATGGGCGGGATTGCGCCATCGACGGCGGCGCCATCGACGACCAGATTCGACTGCGCCGGCTTTTCTTGCAAGTCGCGATAAGTGTCTTCCGCCGCCGGCAGGTCTTTGTCATAGGCCCACTCGGCCGCGTCACGCGCCGCCGTCAGCGCAGCTTCCGCTTGATCCTCGCGCTCAGCGACGATGGCGACGAATTGGCCGTCCTGTATCACAGAGGCCACACCGGGGAGCGCTTGTATGGCAGCGCGATCAAAATTGACCAGGCTGGCGTGATACGCGGGCGGGCGCAACACGCGGGCATGCAGCATGGCCGGCAATTCCATATCCTGCACGTAGCTGCGGCCGCCGCTGACTTTGTTCAGTAGGTCAAGACGCCGCGCCGGGCTGCCGACGAGCCTGTACGCTGACGGATTCTTGGACGGCGCAGCGCCGCTGATCCGACGATTGAAGCGCCCGCCGGCCAATAGGTCCCAATAATTTGTCCGCCGCCCGCTTCGCGGATCGCTGATGACACCATCGGTTACCTGCAATTCATCCAGGTTTGAGAGCGAGTCCAATTGCTCGAAAGCCAGCGACAGCAGATGATGGCGCGCTTCGGCGCTTGCGATGCGAATGGCGGCCCCGCTCGTTTCCAATGAACGGCTGCCTGTGGTGCCGCCTTCGTCCGGGCTGCGCTCGGTGTCGGCGGTCACCAGGCGAATGCGCTCCAGGGCGACATCCAGCTCGTCAGCGGCGATTTGCGCCAGCGCGGTGCGGATGCCCTGCCCCAGTTCGACTTTGCCGCTGAATACCGTTACGCTGCGATCGGGGTTGAAGCGAATCCAGTCGTCCAGTTGGGGCTGAGCGTCCAGCGATGGCGAAGTCAGGGCAGTATGCTCTGGGCTGTCAAGGGGCGCGGGCTGAATGACTTGATAGATCGGCGCCGGCTCAGGCCGCCCGACGCGCAGCTTGATCGCCCGGCGCACGCGATCATAAACGCCGCAGCGGCAGAGGTTCATCGAGAGCGCGTCGCGGATTTCATCGTGGGTCGGATAACGGACACGATTGAGCAAGCCCTGCGCGGCGATGATCATGCCCGCCGTGCAGAAGCCGCATTGCCCGGCCTGCTCTTCCAGGAAAGCTTCTTGCAGTGGATGCAGCGCCTCGCCGTCCGCCAAGCCTTCAACTGTAGTTATCTCCAGGCCGGCCGCATGACCGACCGGCAGCTGACAGGAGGGCACATCGACGCCGTCAATCAGCACTTTGCAGGCGCCGCAGAGTTCCGTGCCGCAGCCATATTTGGGGCTCTTCAAACCGATGTCATTGCGCAAGACGGTAAGCAGCGGAACGGTCGGATCAATGTCCAGTCGCCGCAGCTCGCCGTTGACGCGCAGGCTGATCGCTTCTGTTGCGGCCATCGTCACTTGCCTCTCTCCTAACCCGCTACAGCAGGCAACTGTAGGGGCGAGACTCGTCTCGCCCTCCCGGCAAGAAAAAGAGCCCGGCGCGCGGGCTCCTCAAGGCGGAGAAGGTGGGATTCGAACCCACGTACGGTTTCCCGTATCCGCTTTCCAAGCGGACGCACTAGGCCTCTATGCGACTTCTCCTTGAATAAACGCTGCTGGCACTTCGCCCATAGTATAGCATATTTCCTCCGCCCGCCCAATCCCCGCTGTATTGGGGCGTGTACGGCTCAGCGGCCGAAGATCGGGGTCGGCGTCGCCAGAATCGGCACCAGGTAATCGGCTGAGCGCTCGCCCGTTGGCGGCAGCCCGAAGGACAGGCCGGCATTTTCAATGTAGCAGAGGATGCCCATCGTGATCGCATGCGCCAGCAAGTCCTGCTGCGTCGTCAGGATTTCCTGATCGGCCAGCATGAAGCCCATCTCCAGTATCACGCCAGGCGTCAAGGGATGGATTTTGCGCCAGGCATGATTGTTGATCATGTCTTCCGTCTCGTTGAAGCTGCGCTCCAGGGGGATGTGCGCGCCATAATTGAGCGCGATGCATTCACGCAGCAAGACATCGGCGCCGACGTCCGGGCGCGCGTCCGACTTGGAGACGATATAACCGGAGACAATTTCGCCGAAGTCAATGCAAGAATTGGCGTGGATCGACAACAGCGCGTCGGCGCGATAATCATCCAAGCGCGGATCAAACTCGTCGAGCATATCGACGGTGAAATTCAAAGCCTCCAGGTTGGCGACCACCCGCCGCGAGACAGCGAAGTTGATAGTCTCTTCTTCCAGGTATGGCTGCTTGTAGGCGTCGTAACAGACAGCGCCGGGGTCGCGATTCAAGTTCGTGCCCAGGCCGCGATGCCCGGAAATGATGCCGATGCGGCGCAGCCATTGCGGTGTCTGCACCGGCGTCGGGCGTTGCGCTTCGATGCCGGCGATGATCTCGTCGCGGTCCAGCTGCAAGCCTTTGACGACCGCCGGGTTGAGGAATTCTGGATTGACGAAGAACATCAGCAGGGTCGCCACCAGCGCCGTGCTGACGACAACGACAAAGATCGTGCCGAGGAAACCGCCCGCCATGCTGGACGGATGCGGACGGCGCAGCGCCAGCCGCCTGCGCACGCGCCGGATCTGATGCGGCGCCTCCACGGGCGCCAGGCTGGGCTCGGCTTCGGCCGCTGCGGGAAGAGACGGCGCCGTCGTGGACCCGTCAGGCTCTGCATCGCTTGATTTGGGCGTCGCTTTGGCCGCCGCCTGCCGCATCAATTCGACGAAAATGGCCGAGGCCGACGGCTCGTCCTCATTATTATTCGGCTGTTGGGTGACCGGTTCATCGCTCATGGCAGCGGTCCCGCTCAGGTCAATTCACCAGCGAGCACACTGCCATTATAGGGGAATTCCGGATCAAGGTTCGCATTCGAGCCGATAAGATTGACGCTCGGCGCAGGTCAGCTTTCGGATGTAGCGGTTATTCTGCGCCCAGTCGACCAGTTCGTCCGCCGTCCGCATGACTTGCCGCCGCCGCAAGGCAAAGTCTTGGCCGGCCGAGACCGCGAAGGACTCGTCCGGGCTGAAGACCACTTCCTGAATCCAGTCCGTATGCTGGTCGAAGCGGATGAGCTCTTCGCCCGTCGCGGTATTCCACATCCGCACGGTGTAATCCGACGAGGTGGTGAGCACGATCTGGCTGTCCTGGCTGATGGCGATGCCGAAGGTGTAGCCGTTGTGCCCGATGAGTTGGCGTATCTCTTCGCCGCTTTCGACATCCCACATGCGCACGGTGCCATCCCAACTCGTGCTGACGATGAACTCTTCATTCGGCGATATCTGCGCGTAATTGACGATGTGATCGTGCCCGGCAAAGGTCTGCAGCAGCTCGCCGCTTTCGACATCCCAGAGGCGTATCGTCTGGTCGTCAGAGAACCAGTTGCCGGCGGCGCTGACCAGCAGCCCGCCATCGCTGCTTAGATGGACGCCGTTCACCGGATCACTGTGCCCGATGAATTCGCGCAGCACGGCGCCGCTCTCGATATCCCACAGGCGGATAATCCCGTCATGCGAGCCCGAAAAGAACTGCTCGCCATTCGGCAGCAGCTCAATCATATAAACGCGCGGCGCGTCGTCGATCTCGTAGAGTTGGACCTGCTCGCCGCTCGTCCAATCCCAGCGCCGGATCGTGCCGTCCCAACTGGCGGAGAGGATGTGAACGCCGTCCGGTTCAAAGCGGACTGAGTCGACCGTGTTTTCATGACCTTCCAGCACAGCCACGGGCTCGCCCGTGTCCGCGTCCCATACGCGCACAGTGGCGTCCAGGTCTGCCGGATCAGGCGGCATGAAAAGGGGCCCGGCGCCGGAAGCGATCAGGCTGCCATCGTCGCTGATATCAGCGGCCCAGGTCCAATTCGTATTGCCCTCGTACTGATGCGTCTGCATGCGGTTGCGCAGGTCCCATAGGAAAGCCGAGCTATCGGCCGGCGCATCTTCCGGATTGGGCCGGCCCGAGGTCTCGGACTCGCCCAAACCGATCAGCATAGTCTCGCCATCGGGCGAGAATTCGATGTCTTGCACGCGATAAGGAAAGTCAACATAGCTGGTGACCAGGACGCCTTTGTCAAAATCCCAAAGTTTGACGGTCGCGTCATTCGAGGCCGTCGCCAGCAATTCGCCATCGGGCGAGAATTCGAGGTTGGAGAGCGTATCCCGGTGGGCATACAAGCGGTAAAGCTCTTCGCCGGTTTGGGCGTCATAAATCCGGGCTGTGCCGCCCAGCGCTGAACTCCAGGTGGTGGCGGCGAATAGGCTGTCATCGGGACTGAATTCGACATCGCGGTAATAGCCAGTGCCATCCGGCGGAATCGTGAGCAAGTTCTCGCCGCTGGCCACATCCCAGATTTGAACTGTGTTGTGCTCGGTAGTGCGGTCTGCATCGCGAACGCCAAACGAGGACGATGCGCTAGCCAGCCGCGCCCCATCGGAGCTAAAGCTCAGCTTGATGACATAATCGATGTGTTTCCGCAATACGCGCGCTGTTTCTCCGCTTGCCACATCCCAAAGGCGTACCGTGCTATCGGCGCTTGACGATGCGAGCAGCGCGCCGTCCGGGCTGAATTCGACATCAGTGACAATGTCCTCGTGCCCGTGCAGGCGCTCTCGTTCTTCGCCACTGCTGACCTGCCACAAGCCAACCGTGTTGTCCGACAGCGCTGCCGCGATGGCGCCGCCATCCGGGCTGAAGGCGACCGCGCTAATCGGGCTGCCCGCCTCTATGCTTTGCAGCAGCTCGCCGGTGCTGGTGTCGAACAACCTGACGACGCCCTCGCTGCCGGCGAATGCGCCGATGGACCCGTCCGCATTGTAGGCGACGCCCAGGATGGAACGCGGCGACTCAATGAAGCGGAAGCGCGGGCCGGGCGAAAATGTCGCCTGGCCGAGGATGCGCAGGACTTCGGCTTCCGGCGGATCAAATACCTGGCGCGCTTCGATGGCGACCGGCAAGGCCAGCGCCGGGTTGTTCTCGCTGAGCGCGGTGCGCGCGTTGGAAGCCAGGGCCAGGCTGAGATTCTTGCGCTCATTCGTCTCGGCCTCGTGCATCGCTTCAACCGCGATCTCACGCTGCTCGTCGGCGATAGCGCGCTGATCTTCGGCGATCGTCCGCTGTTCGTCCGCCTTGTTCCGCTGGTCGAAGGCGAACAAGCTCAGTACAACGGCGACGACAGCCGCCACGCCAAATATCCCGGCGGCGATGCGCATGTTGCGCGCCTTCTGCCTTTCCAGCTCCCGTTCCCGTTCTTCGCGCGCCCGCTCCTCGGCTTCGCGTTTGTCCCGCGCCTTCAAGCTGGCGTCAAGGAAGTCGATTTCCAGTTCATTGAGGCGCAGGCTTGTGCTTTCGGACCATTCTTCAAATGTGAGCAGGCGATTGCCCTGCATCAAATAACTCTTGTCTTTGTCCGCCGCCTCCCAGTCATGAGCGGCATTGAGCAATTCGCGCTCAAGCCGGACATCGTTTCGGCTCTCGGTCAGCCATTCGCGCAGGCGCTCCCATCGGCGGATGAGCGCTTCGTGCGCCACCTCGACCGTCGGGCTGCGCGTGGTATCGTCGCGATCAAAGGTCAGCAGGCGATAGCGCCCAAAACGGTCAATGACTTCTTCGGCGACTTCGCGGGCGCCCAAGGTCAGCAATTCAGTGCGAAGAATGCGGCGGCGCGTATCTTCCTGGCCCTCGCCCAGCGTGACCAGGCGCAAGAAAATCTGCCGCGCCATATTCTGCCCCGCCTCAGAGAAGCGCAAGTACACTTCTTCGGCGCGCTTGGCCAAAGCGCCCAGCGTTCCGCCAATATCTTGATAGGCGGCGATAGTCAGCAGCGCGCCTTCGCGTTGTTCAAAGAGCTCGGTCAAGGCGTATTGCAGCAGCGGCAGGGCGCCGGGCTGTTCGCGCACGTCATCTATGATGATTTCAATCAGCCCGTCTTCAATGATGGCGCCAACATTTTCCGCCGGCCCCACAATCGTCTCGGCCAGCTCTTCATCGTTCAGCGGCAGGACGAGCTCGGTGCGCGCTCTGATAAGCTCGCCAAAACCCTGATACATGAGCGGCCGATCGTAGAAGTCGGCGCGCAAGGTCGCGATGATGATGATGGGGCTGTCTTCCGCGTTGACCGCGTTCAGGATCAGATCGAGGAATTGCTGACGATCGCTTTCCCGTTCGACCTGCGTGAACAGCTCTTCAAACTGGTCAATCATCAGCAGGAGTTTGCTGTCGCTGGAAGGCAGCGCTTCGTAGACACCCTGCGCCAGGCCATCCACATGATCGCGCAGCGTCTCGACCACGCCGGGCAGCTCCGAAGTCGACACGCTCAAGAGCGCCGCCGCCAGTTCATCCAGCGGCATCTCGCCCGGCACCATTTCGGCGTAAAACCAATCTTGCGAGCCCGGCACGCCGCCGTTGCGCAGCGCGGGCAGCACGCCGGCTTTCACCAGGCTGGACTTGCCGCTGCCGCTCGGCCCGATGACGGCCAGAAAATTGTTCTCGACCACATTTTCCTGAAGCCGGCCCAGGACGCGTTCGATCATGGCGCTGCGGCCGAAGAAGTCGTTGGAGTCCGCTTGTTGAAAGGCGCGCAAGCCCTTGTAGGGATTTTTGGTCTCGATCAAATCAAATTCGGAGAGGTCAAGCTCTTCCAGCTCGAGCTCGGCAGTGGCGTCGCCTTGGCGCAGCGCCTGCTGAAACTCCATCATCAGCGACAGCGCGTCGGGGTAACGGTCGCCCGGGTCCTTGGCGGTGGCGCGCTGGATGATGGAATTGAAGGCCGGCGGCAGATTGAGCGCATTGTGATCAATCATGGGCAGCGGCTCATTGAGGTGCTTGTAGACCAGCGTCGCCAGCGTCTCTTCGGCGAAGGGGCGGCTCCCTGACAACATTTCATAGAGCATGATGCCAAAGGCATAAATGTCGCTGGGCGGGCCAGCGCCTTCACCGCGGATTTGCTCCGGCGCCATATAGGCCGGCGTGCCGACAAGCGTGTCGGCGCCATCGCTGCCATCAGCGCCCACTTCCTTGGCGATGCCGAAATCGCTGAGATAAGCGTTGTTGCTTGCATCCAAAAAGATGTTGTCCGCCTTGATGTCTTGATGCACGACGCCGCTGTTATGGGCGAAGTTGAGCGCGCTGGCGACCTGCTCCACAATCTTGGCGGTCAAGCCGATATCGAGCACACCTTCTTCTTCGATCAAGTCGCGCAGGCTGCCGGCGCTCAAATAGCGCATGACCAGGCAGGTGCTGTCCGGCGCGCGCCAGAAATCATAAAGGGGGACGATATGCGGATGCTCAAGCCGGGCGACCACCTGCGCTTCGCTTTCGAAACGCCGAATGAATTCCGGCTGGTTGGCATATTTGGGCGAGACCACTTTGATGGCCACATCACGCGTGACCACGCTCTGATGCGCGCGATAAACAACGCCGAAGCCACCCTGCCCCAGCAACTCGCCAAATTCGTAACCTTTGATCGTTTGGCCCGTTAATTCCAGTATTTCCATAAATGCCCTCTAGCCGCGCAAGCGAACCATGTACAGTAATATCGCATAAGTATAGCACATACATACCCGCATCGCAGCCCGCCCGATTCGCAGGCCGTAGGGGCATCTTGCCGAGACGCCCTCCTTGCCGGCATCCGCATTAATCCTGTGGGCGTTTCAGCGAAACGCCCCTACAACTTTCGTCGTAATATGGAGTGCGGATATGGGTGAATCTTTCTGAGCGGGCGGGGGCATGTTTCACGTCATTTTGCGCTTGAGCGCACTGTTATTGCCAGCCAGCCTGGGCTTTGTGCTGCTTGCAAACGCGCTTGCGCCGCAGCTTGACGCGGGCGAGCAAGTGGTCTTCGTCGCCAGGGCATCCGGCCAGCTTCAGCTGATGATCGCCGACTTGAGCCGGGGACTGCGCGCTGCCATGCCCCAAGCTGGCGGCGATGTCTTTCAGCCGAGCGTGTCTCCGCATTCAGGCGAAGTCGTATTCGCCTCCCGATCGGGCGGCGATGCCGAGCTCTATCTGCTGCGGCTCGGCGACAGCGCGCCCCGTCAGCTCACCGACAATTCATTTGACGATCTGTCTCCGCAATGGTCCCCGGTTGGCGACGCCATCGTCTACCAAGCCAATCCGCGCGGCGTCCATCAGTTCTTCCTGATAGACGCGGACAGCGGCGTCCCGCGCCAGCTCAGTTTCAACGTGACCGATTACAACCGCCCGTCCTGGTCGCCCGATGGCAGCGCGCTGGCTTTTGACGCTGGCGGTGATATCTTCATCTTTGACATAGCGAGCGGGACGAGCCAGGCATTAACCCATGACGAATACGGCGCATACGACGAATACTGGGACGCGCAAACGGTTTGGTCGCCGGACGGCGGCACAATCGTCTACGATTCCTTTCGCGAGGGCTCCTGGAATCTTACCAAGCTGGATCTGGCCAGCGGGCGAGTCAGCCCCCTGACCCCGGCCGGCCGCGACGAACAGGGCGCCACCTTCACCAACCAGCCCGGGCAGATTGCCTACCAGTCGGTGACGAAGTTTCCCGGTCTCCTGTTTTTGCTCGATCTCGACCGACCGTCAGCCATGCGCGCCCTGTCGATACCGCCCGCTTACGGCAGTCCCCTTCACCTGCTCTTCGGCAACACAAAGGCGTTGACGCTGGAAGGCATTGATATACTCGAGCCGGCCTGGCTGAAAAGTCGCTAAGCGCCGGTATCAGCCGGAGCCCAGCGGCACGCCATAAAGATGCAAGCTGTGCCGCGCAGTCGAGACGGCGATCAAGCTGCCGTCCGGGCTGAAGCTGATGTCATGGATCGCGCCATCGATTTCGCGCGTGGTCAGCAGCTGATGCGCTGTCGTATCCCAAACCGTGAAGACGCCGTCCGCCGCCCCAACCACCAGCATGGCGCCGTCCGGGCTGAATCCCAGCGTTGTCACATTGGCCGTCGGCACGGGGTAATTGGCCAAGCTGGCGAATGAGACCGCATCAAGCATCTCCAGACTGGCGCCCGGCGCCGCTTGCGCCCAGGCAAATTGCTGACCGGCCGGGCTGTATTCAGCCGCTGTCAATACGGCGGATACGCCGAAGCTGCCGAAACGCTCGCCGCTGCTCACAGTCCAAACGCCCCGACTGCTGTCCCCCGCCGAGAAAATGCTGTCTCCATTTGGGTTGAAGGCAAGTTCGTGGATTAACTCGCCGTTTCCGGTGAGGATCGACTCCTGCGAAACTGACGGCAGGTCCCAGACGATGGCGGCGAATCTGCGATCCACTTCGGCTTGTGTATTGGCCTCCGGTCCGGCGCTGGCCAGCTTTTCGCCATCGGGGCTAAAGGCGATGGCCGAGACCGGGCCCACATGCGCGTTCAAGAAGAGCCGCTCGCTGAAGGTCAATGGCGAGCCGTCAACGATTTGCCAAAGATGCAAACTGCCAGCATCGCTGCCGAAAGCGACCTGCGCTTGATCCGGCCGGAAAGCCAGCGTCGTTATGCCTTGATCGAAGTCCAGAAGGGCCGGCGTCAGATTCGGCTGGCGCAAGTCGTAGAGCCAGACGCTGTCGGATCCGATTGCCCCCGGCATCGCCAGGTAGCGATTGTCGGAAGACCAACCGTGAGCCGACTGGAAGTTGCCCTGAAGCCGGCCAAATTCTTGCAGATAGGCGACGAGGTTGATATTGAGCGCCTCGCGGCTGGGGATGGCGGGCGGCGCCAGGGGATGCACATAATAATCCCCGTCGCCGGCTTCCGCGATGTAACCGGTCTGGTCATTGAATATTGCCAGCCACCAGACATAGCCGTCGACGCAATCGGGACCGGCGGTGATGCGCAATGGCAATCCTGCCGGGATCTGCAGCAAGACCGGCGCCTCGGGCGACGGGTGGCCGCGCAGATTCAAGCTGCCGGCCAGCGCTTCGACCTCCATGCCGGCGTTGACCCGCGAGCGCATGTAGGGCCCGCCGGTCGCCGCGTCACTGCAGAGCCGGTTGCTGTATGACGCTTCGGCTTCCGGGGCGGCTGCCGCGCCGGCCGCGTCAATGAGGCCGCAAAATACAACTAGCGAACTGTCGTTGGAGACGCGATAGTCGTAAGTATTCGCGTTGTGAGACAATTGGAATTTGTAACCCAGGACGGCGCCGCCGCTGCCGTCAAGGCTCGGGCATCCCAGCGCGCTGTCCGGGAAGTTGATCTGTTCCCAGCGCCAATTCGACAAGTTGCCGATAACGACGGTATAGCCGAGCCGCCCGCTCAAGTCTTGCAGAGCGGCGTTGATTTGCGCCGGCGCGCCCTGCCCGCCCGTTCGCGCCGCCAAGGCAGCGAACATGAGGAGTATGAAGAATCTCGCGCGTG
Source organism: Chloroflexota bacterium (assembly GCA_011523545.1). GTDB lineage: Bacteria > Chloroflexota > Anaerolineae > Aggregatilineales > Phototrophicaceae > UBA6055. Next base: position 84,794 of record WTGN01000028.1, read on the forward strand.
CAGACTTCATCGCAATCCTTCCCCGGCCATCCACTGCAGCAATTCCTTAATTATATCACGCCGAGCAGCGACCATCCGCGCGCGCGCCAAAGCTGTGTCCTTGAAACTCCGGCCACTATTTGACACAATAATATGACATTGCAATGGTCGCGATAGATGGAAAGGCGCCCATGTGGCATCGGCGCTGGACTACGTAGTACTCGGGCATGATACTGGCGAGGGCGGTGACAGAAGCCGCAAGTTGCTGCTGTTCAATGGCGCGCTGCCGTCGATGGATCCCCGGTTTTATGCGGGCCTGGTAGACTTGCAGCCGATGCCGGACGCGGACGGCAACCTCGGCCCCGCCCTGGCCCTGCTTGACTTTGACCGGACGCGCAGGCTGCTGGCGGCAATCCAGCCGGCAGATGAACAGGCGGGCGCGTTCACCGATCACTATGTTTTTGTGCCCGCCATCGCCCTGGCGGAAGCGGCAAATCAGTGGCAGCGCTGGTTGGCTTTCCTGCCCGAAGCCTCGCAAGACGTCAACATGACATTGCCGCAATTGCAGCCGCCTGATTTCAAGCCGCTGGAGATTGAGACGCGGGCGGAAAATCTCGGGCGCATCCTGGACGAACTGCCCGCCGAGGGCTTCGAGCAGGCGCTGACCCTGCTGGGCGCGCTGATGAAGGACCGGCCGCTGGTCATCCTCAAGTTTCCGCCTGATCTCAAGCGGCGCTTGGGCCTGATTTCCGGCATTCAGGCGCTCATTCCCGGGCCGCTGGCAGGCAGCCTGACATTCGCTACGCTAGCGCCAGCGAGAATCCAGCATCGCCCTCAACTTACCTTCGCTGATGATGACCCCGACGCCTCGGCTTGGGTCTATGATTGGGCGGCGCCAGCGGTCATGCCTGAAGCGCTGGACCATCCATATATCGAGGTGCTGCGGACGCTGTGGGCCGGCGATGCATCGGCGCTGGCGGCTGAAATCCAGGGCTTGGCGGCGCTCGGCCAAATCCAGGCGGGAACGGGCGAACTTGGGGCGGCTCTCCAGCAGATTGCCGAAGGCTTCCGGGTCAATCGCCAGTTGCGGAAGCCGACGGACGATGTCTCCACCGCTGCCATTTTGCGCGTCCTGGATAGCGCGGCGCCGCCTTCTGACGAGCTGCGTTTTCAATACATCAGCAAGCTCTTGCGGAATGCGCTGCGCGAGCGAGACGCCGCCGCCGGCAGACGCGTGGCGGAAGAGCTCGACAAAGATGCCGCGCTCGACGCGGTCTTGGCCGGCGTGTTCGACGAGATGCTGGAGGATCAACCCGACGCGGTTTATGTCTTCATCCGCAATCGCCTGACCCATCTTGGCATCGACGAAAGCTGGATCCCGCGCCTGCAAACCGCCGCCCGGCTCTCGCTCGAAGTCGCCATTCAGGAGGGCGATGTCGGCACCCTGGCCGGCTGGCTGGAGTTGATCGCGCATGAGCCGCAGACCTATCAGCTGCGCGATGTCTTGCGCGAGGGCATCTTGCTGGCGACGGAACGCGCCTATGCCGACGCGGACCTCGGCATCCACCTGATATTGATCGCCGCCCGCCGCGTGCCGGAAATTGTCGCTGCCTTGTATCAAGACGAACGGCTCATCAACGCGCTGGAAAGCAATGTGCGGATCGCCCTGCAGGCCGCCTCAGCCGATTCGCTGGAGCGCTTGATCGACGACAAAGCAGAATACTTCCTGCTCGCCTTGTATCACGGCATACAGGTCTCCAATGAAATCCTCGTTACGCTGGCGTCGGCTCAGCGGCTCTGGTCCCTGTACGTATCGGATGAGCGGGTGAACCTGCCCGCTGTGTACCGGCCGCCGACGATAGCGCGCCTGCTGGCCACCGAGGCCAGCCATCAAATGACCGACGACGCTGTCGACTTCCTCTTCGATAACATCATCCTCTGTGATGATCGCAAGCTGATCGCCGAGGCGGCGCAGTGCTTTGCCGATCGCGAATGGCTGTTCCCTCGTATTAGCGCAGCGCTGGAACGCGACGCGGTGCCATTCGACAAAGCCCTGTCCATCATGAATACGCTCAACGGCATCAAGAGCGCGACGCCTCACGATGTGATCGACACCTATTTCTCACTGCTGGATTATTATCAGTGGGAGCCGGCTGCCCAGCGCATGATGGAAGCGCTCGCGCGCCTGCTGGCGAAACACCCGGATGCCCAGCTGTCTTATCGGCATCTCTGGAAGCTGTTTGATTCCTGCCTGGCGCTGGAGATCGAAGGCGCGACGCGCGTCTCGATGACTCAGCTGCTGCTGCAATACGGGGCCGAGGAAGACCTGGCCGCTGTCGTCGATGGCCTGGCGCGCATCAGCCGGCAGATCCTCCTGAACAAGACCTTGCGGGCAAACCTGAATGCCTGGTGGCGCTCTTACACCCATAGCCTGAGCCTGGCGCAGCTGCAGCGCCTCGAGCGCGAACTGGCGCCGCTGCGAGGCATGGAAGCGCAAAAGCACATCCTCTATTCAGTGCTGGCGATGCGGCGCTGGCTGCACAGCCAGAGCCCGCTTGAATTCGCCGATTCCATCAACACCACGAATTCCATCCTCGAGCATATCACTGACGCCTTTGACGCCGCCCATATTCACGAGATTGACTCCTACACAATCAGGCGCGAAGTGGACGCGGTAAGCCAGGGGCTTTCGTCGGAACAGCGCCATATCCTGGCCAACAATCTGCGCAACCTGGCCCAGCGCATCACGCAGATGGCTGAGAAACGCAGCAAGCCCTCGCTCATCCGCGGCGAAGACAGCATCGAGCGGCAATTGCAGCATGGCGAGGCGAACCCGCATGGCTCGATTGATATGATGAAATGGATCGCCGGTTATCTCGACGGCGCCCATCCGCAAACTGACGACTGACGCCGCAAACCAGCATTCGCATCTGCTCCCTTTTCAAAGTAGAATCGTAGCATTCCAGCCGCCAGCGCTAAGGAGAACGGCGAGCGCATGGAAAAACTATTCACCTACGGCACGCTGCGCAGCCCGGCGACGCAGCAGAAGCTGTTGGGACGCACCCTCGGCGAGGGACGGCCGGACAGCCTGCGAGGTTACCGGCTGGCCAAGCTCACCGGCATTCACGAGGTCTATTCCATCCTGCAGCCCCACCCCGGCTCGGTCGTCGAGGGCATGCTCTTCGAAGTCAGCGCCGACGAGCTCGAACGCCTGGACGATTACGAAGGCGATGCCTATCAACGCGTGAGCGTCCGCCTGCTCAGCAAGACGCGCGCCTGGGCTTACATGGAAAACCCAAAATCCAGCTTCCGTATTCACATCGAACCGCCGGACAACCCATGACCGAGCTCGGCATCGGCGTCATCGGCATGGGTTGGATGGGCCAGGTCCACGCCCGCTCTTACAGCTTGGTGCGCCAGCGATTCCCCGATTGCGGCTTGTCGGCGCGGCTTGTCATCTGCTCCGACAACGTGGCGCAAAGAGCGGAGCGCGCGCGCGACCTGCTCGGCTTTGAAGCGGCCACAACGCGCTGGCGTGATGTCATTGAGCACCCGGCCGTGCAAGTTCTGAGCATCGCGGCGCCCAACAATCTGCACCTGGAGATCGTCGAGGCGGCGGCGGCGGCCGGGCTGCATATCTTCTGCGAAAAGCCGGTCGGCCGAACGCCGCAGGAGACAGCGCAGATCGAAGCGATCGCCCGAAACGCGGGCATCCTCAGCTTTGTCGGCTTCAATTATCGCTGGGCGCCGCTGGTTCTTCACGCCAAGAGACTAATCAGCGACGGCGCGCTGGGTGAAATCACGCAGTACCGCGGCCGCTTCTTCAGCATGTATGGCAGCGACCCGCTGGGTTTGCTCTCCTGGCGCTTCGACCGCGAATTCGCCGGCTATGGCGCCTTGGGCGACATCATGGCCCACGCCACCGATATGGCGCTTTACCTTTGCGGCCCGGTCAAGCGGCTGGTCAGCAACGCGCACACCTTCATCGCCGAGCGCCCGCTGCCGATACCGGGGGTGGGCACGCATTACTCGCGCGGCGCGCCCGAAGACCCGAAAGCCGCGGTCAGCAACGAGGATTATGTCGGCGCGCTGTTGGAATTCGAGAATGGCGCGCGCGGCACGCTGGAGGCCTCGCGCTCAATCGTCGGGCCGAAGAATCAAATGGCTTTTGAGATCAACGGCGCCAAGGGCGCGATCAACTGGGATTTCGAAAGGATGAACGAGCTGCAGCTATATCTGGGCGAAGACGGCCGGGGCGATGGCTTCACGCGGCTCGTCGCTGGCGACCGCTATCCCTGGCATGGCAACTTCAATCCGGGCGAAGGCAGCGGCCTGGGCTATGAAGACATGAAAGTGATCGAAGCCTGGCAATTCCTGCGCGCGGTTGCCGACGGCCGGCAGCGCGCCCCCGGGCTGGCCGATGCCCTCGCTGTCGCGGAGGCGCATCAGGCGATGATACGCTCCTGGAACAGCGGCGCCTGGGAAGCCATCACCTCCATGCGCCTGGATTGAAATGCCTTCGCCACCAGTGACCTCATAATCTGATGACAGATCTCGCCCTGCGCGGCCCGGTTTACACCCTGACAAGCGACCCCTTCCTCAACCCGGAAGCCGATTGCGCCGTCTATGAGCCTGACGGGCTGATCCTGTTGCGAGACGGCCTCATCAGCGCTGTCGGCGCCTACGCCAACCTGCGCGGCACGCTGACGGAGACAGTCGAGCTGCGGCATTATCCCGACTCAATTTTGATGCCCGGCTTCATCGACGCCCATATCCACTACCCTCAGAGCGAGATCATCGGCTCCTTCGGGACGCAGTTGTTGGAGTGGCTGCAAAAGTACACCTTCCCGGCCGAAGCCCGCTTCGTTGACGCCGAGCACGCGCGGCGCATCGCCGACTTTTTCATCGCCGAGCTGCAGCGCAATGGCAGTACAGCGGCCTCGGTATTCTGCACCTCAGCGCCCGTCTCGGTGGACGCCATCTTCGAGGCGGCCGGGCCCAGCAACATGCTCCTGCTGGCCGGGCTGATGATGATGGACAGCCATGCGCCCGCGAACCTGGTCAATGGCGCGCAAGCGAGTTATGACGTTTCAAAGATGCTCATTGAGCGCTGGCATAATCGCGGACGCCGCCTTTACACGGTGAGTCCCCGCTTCGCGCTGACCAGCAGCCCGCAGCAGTTGGAACTGGCCGGCGCCTTGCTGCGTGAACAGGGCGACGTCCGCCTGCAATCGCATATTTCCGAGAATCGCGCCGAGATCGCTCGCGCCGCCGAGCTCTACCCAACGGCGGCGCATTACACCGACATTTACGAGCGTTACGGCCTGTTGGATGAACGGGCGATTTATGGCCACGGCATCCACCTGTCGGAAGAGGAGCTGTGCCGCTTCCACGAGACGGGCGCCAATATCGCCCACTGCCCGACGTCAAACTTTTTCATCGGCAGCGGCCTCTTCGATATCGCGCGGACGAAAGATTCGGCGCGGCCGGTCACCGTTGGGCTCGGCACCGATGTCGGCGGCGGCACCAGTTTTTCCATGCTGCAGACGATGAGCGAATCCTACAAGATGGCGCAGCTTCGCGGCATCTCGCTGACGGCGACGCAAAGCTATTATCTGGCGACGCTGGGGAGCGCGGAAGCCCTCGGCCTGGCCGACCGCATCGGCAGCCTGCAGGCGGGTTATGCCGGCGATATCGTCGTGCTGGACCCGCGCGCCACGCCCTTGCTCAAGCTGCGCGCCGATAGCGCCGAGTCGCTGGATGAGCTGCTTTTCGCCTTGATGATCTGCGCCGATGATCGCGCCATTGAGGCGACATACGTGGCGGGCGAACTGGTCTACGCGCGCGACACCGCCAATTAACCGGCGCCGCCCACATCAATCCTGCCCAATTTAAGATGTGACTGGCCGCCAACCTCAAGCCGCGCCATCGGATCGCTGATGTCATAGAGCCCGGCGATCAGTTGATAATCGCCCGGCGGGATATCCGGCGGGATGAAGAGACCGTGATTGTCGATGATTGTCGCGCCAGGCGTCCAAGTCGTCGTCCTTGATGAACCGCCGGCCGGCTCGCTGTCGCGCTGGGCGACCAAGACGCCGTCGCTGTTCAGCAGCTGCAGGAACACCTTGTAGCGGGCCCTGGGCGTCACAAGGACCCGCCAGACGAGTTGCACCGGCAAGACCGCGCCCGGCTCGAGACTGGCCGCGCCCAGAGATACCGAGCTGAGCGAAATCTCGCCGCCGAAATCATGCGCGAGCGTCTGCGGCTCGGCCAGATTCGGCTCGCCCAAGTAAAGCGCATAACGCAAATCGTCGACCCAGCGATCGTCAATTTCAAAGGCGTTAAGGTTGAGCGTCGTCTCCACTACGCGGTTGGGGTCCTGCTGTTCCGCTCCATAAAAGATGACGTGAAGGCGATCGTAGGCGGCGATGAGTTCCAGCACTTGCGCCCGCGTCGCGGCATCATCAGCGCTCGTCGGCAAGCCGAAGACGGGCACTTCCCCCTGATAATAATAGCGCAGCAACTCCTGCAGGCCGGCGGCGCTGACGATGACGGCGTCGGCCGCTCGCAGGTCCCGCTGCAAGTCCTGCGCCAGGCCGCGCATATCATCGCGCTGAAAATCGGGATGCTGGTAGAGAGGCGCCAGCCCCCGGCCGAGCGTGATCAGGTTTGCGCCCAAAGCGACCGCGGCCGCAAGCCTCGGCAGCGCGCGCAGGCCGAGCCCCCACTCGCGGCGCGGGAGTGTCCAAAGCCTCCAGACGCCCCGCCCCAGCCACAAAGCCAGCGCCATCTGCGCCGGCAGTAGCAGGCGGAGAAAGTCATCTCCGAAGCCCACAGCCAAGAAAACGACCGTCGAGATGACAGCCCAGGCGGCCGGCAGCAGCGCGTCCCAACCCGCCCGTTGGCCTGACCGAGGCGTCAAAAGCCCGAGCAGCAGGAAGAACAAGACGACGACGCTCAATGCGCCGGCGCTATATTCGAATGTGTTGCCAAAGGCGAGCGCGCCAAAAATCTCGCGCAGCATTTGCTCGACTGGGGCGTGCTGCAGGCGATGCGACCGGTTGCCCAATTGAGAAACCGCCACCGGCAGCCAGGGCAGAAACAAGACCAAGGTCAAGGCATTCGCGAGCTGCAGCTTCAACCAGTGGCGCGCGGACGACCGCCAATGCTCAAGGAGCGGCTCGCCAGCGAGAGCAAGGCAAAATCTCAACGTCGCCCAAGCGGCTTGCGTCAGAATCACCAGGGCGAAGGCGATATGGGTGTAGACGCCGAGCGCGTTGATGAAGCCCAACGCGGCAATACGGCCCCGGCCAACGCCGCGCCTGGCAGCGCCGGGTTGAGCGCTTAAGCAATCGACATACAGCCACATGCTCGCGCCGGCAATCGCCGACAACATAGCGTACATGCGCGCTTCCTGCGCGTAGTAGACGCTGAAGCTGTTGAGCGCGGTGAGCGCCGCAGCCGCCAAACCGGCGATCGGGTGAACGAGACGCGCCCCAAGCGCATAGACCCAGGCGACGCTGATAATGCTGAAGAGCGCGGACAGCGACCGCAAGGCGAACTCGGACGAGCCGGTCAAGCCCTGCCACCAGCCCAGCGCGGTGAAATAAGCCGGCACATGCACATTGGGCTGCAGCAGCGGGATCAATTCGGGAAGCGTGCGGGTGGCATGGGCGTAGGCGACGCCTTCGTCGTACCAGAGCGATTGCGCGCCCAGCCGGTGAAAGCGGACGGCCGCCCCCAGCAATAGCAGCAGGATGACCAGCGCCAACATCGGCGCCTTCCGCCGCCCGTCAGTCATCGCCCGCGTTCATGCAGCGCCGCGCCCACCGCCCCCAGGGCGACCAAGCCGAGCGCCCCGGCCAGAGCCAGCCAGGAGAGCATCCGGCCCAGGCTGCGGTCAAAGACAGCGATTTCATCAACGATGATCGCTCCATCGCCGAAACTGACGCGCCGCGCCTGCGCCAGCCCGGGGGACAGCTCGATGCGCGTCGTCCGCCAAGCCACGTCCGCCCCCCGCGCCGGCCGCCAGCGGATTTCAAGCGCCGTGCCCCGCGCCCGGAAGTCCAGACCGCGCTCGAAGCGGACCGCCCGGCCGAAGCGCGCGCCGGCATCGACGACGGACGCGCCCACTGTCGCTATCTGCCAGGTCTCTGCCTGGTGCCGCCCGCGATACAAAACCGGTTTCTCATTGGCGATATGCGCCTTGACGCTGTGGTAGACCGGCAGCGGCGTGAAGCTCGGCTTATCGGGCTGGTAGTCCGGCTCGGCCATGCGGAAATAATAGAAGGCTTGATTCGCCTCGAAGGGATCTTTACGCGTGAAGAACCAATACATGACCGTCCCGACCCAGGGCCATTCCCGTTGAATGCGATCGTAGAATACGGGCATGTAGCGGGCGGCCTGCGCCTGGGTGACATTGCCATAAGCGCCGTAGAGGCTGATCTGCTCCGGCGGCAAATCGGCATCCAGCGTCGCGTTCCAGGCCGCTTCGCTGAGCCAGATGGCTTTGTGCCCGTCGCCATTGCGCACCATGATGTCGCGATAATAGACATGACGGGTGACGTTGACCGATGTGGCCCGCAGCCGCCGATCAGTCGGTCCGCTGCGCAAGCCATAACCCTGCGCCGAAAGCACATCAAAGCAGTCGCCGCCGCCATGATCATACAGCGCCTGCAGGAAGACGACATCGTTCAAATCGCGCGACTCATTCAGCGAAATCGTCGGGGCGATCGCGCCACTGACCACCACAATCGCCGGGTCGACCGTTTTAAGCGCCCGATAAGCGCGGCAGAGCAACTCCACGTAAGCGCCAGGATCAATTGGCCGGTTCCCCCATTCGGGATAGATATTTGGCTCATTCCAGATCTGATAATAATGGATGCGGCCGCGATAACGCTCGGCCACCGCAATGGCGTAGTTGACAAAGTCAGCCAGATCGTCCGGCGGCGCATGGTCGCCTTTGTCGGGGTCGCCCCGCGTCCAGGCCGGCGGATTGCTCAAGCGCACCATCAGCCGCAAACCATAGGCTTCCGTAAGGTCGACGATCCGGTCGTATTTCGTCCAGGTGCTGATGGTGTCGGCGGCGCCGTCGCCATCGCGATCGTGCTTGGAATCGGTGAATTGCCCGCGGCCATCCACCTCGAGATCTTCCCACGGGAACTCCTGCCGCAGCCAGACGAAACCGGCCTCGCGGATCATGCGCAGCATGGCTTCAATTTTGGCGCCTTCGACCTCTTGCTCCAGGAAGGTGTTGATGCCGTAAGGGATATCTGACTTGTGATCGATGGGCGCCAGCGGGTCTGCCGCCAGGGGCTGGCGGATGAGGTTGCCCGCCACTTCGACCAGGCCGCGGAGTTGCCCGGCGATCGCTTCCTCGCCGGTCTGCGACCAGATAAAACGCCAGATCAAGCCGCGGTTGCCCAGGTCAAGGCCGAGCGCCGCCGCCAGGAAAACGATGATACCGATGACGAGCCCCGCCCGCACCCGCCAGGATCGCGACAAATTCGATGTCCGGTTCGACATGCGGCGCATTATAGCCTCTTTACCGGCGGACAATGTAGGGGCGAGCCGCTGGCTCAGCCGCCGGCCCCGCAGATCCCTCGCATAAGGGCGAGCCGATGGCAGGCCCCGCCAACATCAGACTCGATGAAAATGGCGGCCGAAAAACACGCGCCTTGCCCGCGCAAAATTGATTCGTCCGGCGATATATGGTTAACTTGATACAGCAATTACAGGTGAACAAATGCCCATGCGATTCTGCCTGGCCACAATATGCCTCGCGCTGATTCCGCTCCTGACCAGCGGCCAGGACGCCGTCGAAAGCGCTGACTGCCAGGACAAGCCCCCTGGATATGAAGCCACTTGCGGCTATGTCTCGCTGCCGCTGGATTATGACGCGCCTTCGGCGGGCAGCGTCGCCGTCTATTTTACGCGGATCCACAGCGCGGGGGAGCAGAAGCAAGCCGACCCGCTTGTCTATCTTGTTGGCGGCCCCGGCAGCAGCGGCTCCCATCTCTTGCAAACCTCTTTCCGAAAATATTTGAGCGCCTTCGCCGGCGAGCGTGATATCATCATCATCGACCAACGCGGCACCGGCTTGTCCATTCCCGCGCTTTATTGTGGCGAAGTGCTTTACCGGCTGGACGAGATCTTGCAGAGCCGTCATGCCGATCATGCCGACTTGCTGCTGTCGATCCTCAAAGACTGCCATCAGCGCTTGACCGGCAGCGGGCTGCGCTTGGAGGCATTTCACAGCGAGAACAACGCGCGCGATATCGTGAATGTGCTGCTCGCCCTGGGTTATGAACGCTGGAACCTGGTGGGCGTGTCTTACGGGTCGCGCCTGGCGCTGGCGATCATGCGCGATCATCCGCAGTACCTGCGCAGCGTCATCCTCGATTCAGTGTATCCGCCCCAAGCCGATATCTATATCGACTCCTATTATCATGGGGAACGGGCGCTCCAGGTGCTGTTTGAGGCCTGCGCCGCTTCCGAATACTGCAATGCGCGCTATCCGGACCTGGCAGCGGTGTTCTACCGCCTGTATGAGCGCTTGAACCGGACGCCGCTCATCGCCCCCCACTGGTCGCAGCGTTTCAATACGCTGAACATCGAAATCAGCGGTTACCGGCTCTATGACTGGGTCTTCAGTTGGCTCTACGAGGTCGATTCCATCCAGCGCATCCCGCAGTTGATTTTCGATCTCGATCGCGGCCATACCCAGGAGGCCGTGCGCATCGGCGCCGCCTATGAAGCGACCATGACCTCGCTCAGCCTCGGCATGCATTATACGGTGCAATGCCAGGAGGAATATGGCGCGTCGGTTTATCGCGATTATGCTAGCATGCTGGCGGCCCACCCGCATCTCAGCGGCTACTTGTATTATCCGGTTGAGGGGGCGGTGGCCTTGCCCCGCCTCTGCGCGATATGGCAGGCCGAGGCGCGCCCGCCCAGCGCCAACCAAGCGGTGGAGAGTGACGTGCCCGCCCTGCTGCTCTCGGGCAACTTCGACCCGATCACGCCGCCAGTCTATGCCGACATGGCAGGCGAGACCTTGAAGACCGCCTACAATGTCGTCTTGCCCCATGTCGGGCATGGCGTCCTGCGCTCGGACCGCTGCGCCGTCGATATCGCTCTGGAATTCATCAATGCGCCGCTGGACGAACCGAACCGCGACTGCATCAGCGAGACCCGCCCCATCGCCTTCCACTGAGCCCGCCGCAGCGCTGCCTGTAGACGCGAGCCGCTGGGTCGCCCGACCCAATATTTGACACAGGCATTGCGCTTCGCTATTGTTTAGCTTGCGGATTGACTTGAAAATCCTTATTGGGAGGTGATATGAATCCATAACATTGAAAGTTGTTCACTCTCTAGAATTTACTCATGAGAAAAGACTTATATGAACAAGATCGAAAAGTACGAATTCGACCGGCTCGGCTACCTCGTTATCCCAAACTTTCTCAACCCGGCCGAGGTGACAAGCCTCGCTGCCGCGGTCGACGTCGCCGAAGAAGACGCGCTCGCGCAGGTGGAGCGTCCGCCGGACAAGATCAGCGCCTATGGGCTTGAATACCGTCACAACGCCGAAAAGGGCTATTTCGTCAGCGGCGCCGGTGGACAAGGCAATACCCTGCTGATCGATGAGTTCTTCAACATAGATTCCGCTTTTGATGTCCTGGTCAATCACGCGCCAACCATGGCTTACATCCGGGCGATCATCCAGGAACGACCGACAATCAACAATTCAGAAATACGCATACGTTACCCTGGCAACCAAACCGCTGCGCATTGTGGCGGACCGGTTGGCTTGAAGCTGCGCTACTACTACAACGCGAGTGGAATCAACTGCATGATGGTGCGCATGGTCTACTTCCTGCACGATGTGGAACCGGGTCAGGGCGAGTTCTGCGTTGTGCCCGCCACCCACAAGAGCAATATGGCGTCGCCCTACGAAGGAAGCGACCCGGACAAGGAACCGGGCATGATCGGGCTACCGGTCAAAGCCGGCGACGCTATCCTGTTCACCGAGAACCTGCGGCACGGCGGCTTGACCAACCACTCGCGGCAGACGCGCAAGACGGTGCACGTCGGCTACGGTCCCTTCTGGATGAAATCGCAGAATCACAGCACCATGGACGAAGAACCCTATATCCTGCCCAGCACCTTCGCGCGTTACAGCGACGAGCAGCGCTTGCTCTTCCGCGCGCACCACACTTTGTTGGACAGCAACGGAAATGATTGAAATCGAACGACAGGAACTCGCGGGGATCCCCTGCGTCACCCTGCGCGACGCCGGCGTCGCCGAATCGCCGGTCATCATCCACTATCATGGCTGGACCGGGAACAAAGGCGCAGTCGAAACGCCCGATCAAAGCCAGGCGCGCCTGGCCTCAGTCGGCTTCCTGGTGGTCGCGCCCGATTGTTATGAGCACGGCGAGCGCGCCACCGACGCTTGGTTCAGCGCCCAGTTCAACGGCTGGGCTTTCATCTGTCAGGCGATGGATAAAACGCGCCAGGAGGCGGCCGACCTGTTCGACGCGGTCATGGCACTGCCTTTCGCATCCGCACGGGACCCGCAAGTAACGGGCGGCTCCATGGGCGGCTTGATCGCGCAGATGGTTTTCGCCGAGAACAGCGAGTTCGTCTCGCTGGTATCCGTGGTCGGGCGCTCAAGCTTTTATCAAGCCGACGACTGGTGCCGGCGGGCACAAGCCGGCAGCTGGTGTGATGACTGGTGCGCCGAATATGCGACGCAGACGCATCCCGAGCGCTTCACCGACCGCCCCGTCTTATTTGTCGATGGCGCGCTGGATACCGATTGTCCCCCAGCCGTCAATGCGGAAACCGTTCGCTTAATCAATGCGCGCGGCGGGAACGCGGAACATTTTGTCGATCCCGACTTCGGCCACGGCTTTTCCCAACCCATGCGCGATAAGGTCGTCGATTGGCTGGTCGCGCACGGGCGTCCGCCGCTTTGCAACACTGGACAAACCATGTAGGGGCGACCTAGTAGGTCGCCCGCCACAGCGCGAGTTTTTAGGGACGATTCTGTGAATATCCCGCCGGAGCGCGAGAATTGTAGGGGCGATTCTGTGAATTGCCCGCAAGCATCAGCAGGAGACCATCCGCATGCAGCAAAACGTAGATAAAATCGTCGCCGAAATAGAGGCGCGCAGCTACTGCATCATCCCGTCGGTTATCGCGCCGGAGACGGCGGACGAAGCGCGTGCAGTCCTTGAAGGCCTGCTGGAGGCCGAAGCCAGCGACGCCTCGCGCGCCGCCAAGACACAGCGCGTCGGCGGCATCGCCGTCAAACATCCCATCTTCCTCGAATTGATGGCGCATCCCTTGATTGTGGCGATCTGGAAAAGGTACCTCGATGAAGATGTCATCTGCTCAACCTGGACCGCCAACACCAGCTACCCGGGCTTCGGAACCTACAAGTGGCATCCGGATTTTCCCTTTCAATGGCTCAATTATCCCTGGCCGGATACGCCGGTCAGTGGGCAGACGATCTGGCTGCTGGACGACTTCTCGGAGGAGAATGGCGGCACCGGCATCATGCCCGGCAGCCACCTGAAGGGGCATCGTCCGCCGGCCGATATGATGGACAAGTGGCATCCCGATGGCGAGATTCTGACCGGCGTCCGCGGCAGCGTCATGGTCTATCACGGCGCCACCTGGCACACCGCCCGGCCCAACAACAGCGACAAGCCGCGCAGCGCCCTGCTGGGCATGTATACGCGCCCCTGCTACATCACGCAGGAAGATATGCCGGCGCAGCTGAGATTCATCGCCAACCCGTCCGACATCGTGCGGCAGTTGATGGGCGCCAAGCGCCGCCAGCCCGTCATCGTCGCCAATCGCTAGCGCGCATGATCATGTCGATTTCCGTAGGGGCGATTGTGTGAATCGCCCACCAAGCCGAAAGGAGGCATCAACTCGCCCGCAAAATAGACTAAGTTTCGAATGCTACAAAAGACTTGCAAAAGGAGACGCAAATGTTTAATGCAAAGCGAGCACTCTCGATCTTTGTTCTGGCGCTGCTGCTGCTATCGGCATTCAGCCTCGCCGCCGCCCAAGATGAGGAACTCGTCTTCGGCGACCTGCCGCGCAGCGAGACCTTTATCGTCGCCTCGCAGGCGCCGCACAACGATGTTTGGGACAGCTTCAATTACTATCAAGCGCCGACCTACAACAACGCCACCGGTTTCGCCAACGTGATCCTCGAGCCGGCCTTCATCACCAGCCATGATTTCCATGCCTGGCTGGCGCAATCCTGGGAATATAACGAAGACGGCACGGAAATGACGCTGGTCATCACCGAGGGCGCCAACTGGAACGATGGCATGCCGCTGACGATGGACGATTGGCTCTTCACCCTCCAATATAATCAGGAAAACGCCGATAAGGGCATAAACTGGTCGTCTTTCCTGAGGGACGTCACCTGGAGCGCCGAGGGCAACGCGATCACGTTTACTCTGCCGGAGCCCAACTGGCGCTTCCATTACAACTTCACCGGCATCGGCACCTTCAGCCCGGTGCCCAAGCACATTTGGGAAGGTCAGGACCCGACCACCTTCAAGAACCCGGACGCGGTTCATTCCGGCCCCTACCGCCTGGTCAGCAGCAACGCCGATACCCGTACGACGATCTGGGAGCGGCGCGATGACTATTGGGATCCGGATCGCATGCCGGCGCCCAAGTACATGGTCTGGCTGAAGCGGCCGGAAGCAGATGTCGCCGTCTTCGAATGGGAAGAGGGCAATTACGATCTGGGGCGCATGCCAAACAGCGTCATGATTCGGATGATGAGCGCCAACCCGCATATCAGGCCGCTGGTGCATCAAGACCCTTGCCCGCGCGGCCTGATATTCAATACCACTGTTCCCCCGCTGGATGACAAGGCCTTCCGGCGCGCCCTCGGTCTGCTGCTGAATCGGCAGGCGGTCGCCAACCTGGCCAACGTGCCCGGTTACGTCACGCCGGTGCTATGGCCCAACCTGGGGAGCCCCGACGAGCGCTATTACGATGCGGCGGCGGCTGAAGAATTCCAGGTGACCACATTCGATCCGGAAGCGGCGGCGGCCTTGCTGGACGAAGCCGGTTATCCGCTTGTTGACGGGAGACGCGTCGATCAGGACGGGGAGCCCATTTCCCTTGATGCCCTCTACATCGACATCGGCAACCCGGGCTGGACCGTTTGGGCTTGGCTGCTTTCCGAGCAAGCTCAGTTGGTCGGTATCGAGATCAACCCGCGTCTGCTCGACATTCCCACCTTCCTGACCCAGGGACCGAACGGCGAGTTCGACATCATCTTCCGCTGGTTCTGCGGCAACCTGCCCGGCGACCCCATCTCGCTGTTTGAGGGCTTGCATTCCGATTACGCCCTGCCAATAGGCGAGCGCTCGGGCGGCGTCCCGGGCCGTTACAGCAACCCGGACATGGACGCGCTAATTGAGCAGATCCGAACCGCCAACCCGGCGTCGGAGGAAGCGCAAGCGCTCTTCCGGCAGGCTTATCGTCTTTGGGCGGAAGAGGCGCCTTACGTGACCCTGTACGGCGAGAATGAAGGCGTGGTCTTCAACACCGAATACTGGACTGGCCTGGAAGTTGGCCAGGCCTGGGTGCACTGGACGCCGGCCGCGCGCCAAATCATCGACTTCCTTGAGCCCGCGGGCGACATGTAAGCCAAGGCATTTTCGCCGCCGGTCTACCCCCTCAATCCCCCCATATCAATGGGGGGAAGCTGGCTCCCTTGGAGTGGAATCGTAATATCTGGCGACAAAATGCAAGACAAGGGCCAAGCACATTGGTAATGCGCAATTCTAGCTCCCCCTCCCGGATGTCTCGGGGAGGGGGCCCGGGGGTGGGGTTGGCGGCCCGCCCGCCAAAGCGAAAATGTAGGGGCGACCTACCAGGTCGCCCGCCGCGCCGGCTACATGTGTTTGCGGGGACGGGCGAGCCAAGGCTCGCCCCTACAGTTTCCATTCTTGCGGGTTCAATGTTTAGTGTGAGCCAAGTGGTGACATGCGAACGACTGTGACACCAACATGACTGCCGCTTCATCCTCTCGCGAAGCAGAAACCAACACCGCGGCCGGGCGGCGCGATGTCTTCCATTATGCCTTGCGCCGCTTCGGCGTTTATTTGTTCACGCTCTGGGCGGCGATCACCGTCGCCTTCTTCGTCTTTCGTCTGGTGCCGGGCGACCCGATGAATATCCTGCTCGGCAACTTGACGCGCGCGGAGGGGCGCCAGCGGGATAAAGCAGCCGAAGAAGCGCTCATCGCCCACTATCGCCAGATCTTCGGCATGGACGAGCCGCTGCCGCTGCAATACGTCAACTACTTGCGCAAGGCGGTGCTTGGCGGCCTGGACCTTGGCCCCTCATTCGTCGAATACCCGGCCCAAACCAAGGACCTCGTCTTCCGGCGCATGCCCTGGACCATCGGCATCTTCACCACATCGGTGCTGCTGGCCTGGATCTTGGGCACCGGCTTGGGCGCGCTCATCGGCTGGCTGCAGCGCAGCCGCCTGTCGAAGCTGGCTGTCCTGCTTTCCACGCTGCTGCAGATCACGCCGGTTTATCTGGTCGCCCTCGGGTTGATCATTTATGTCGGCTACAGCTGGCGCTTGCTGCCCGCCGGCGGTCCTTACGCCCGGCACCTGCAGCCGGCCTGGACCTGGGAATTCATCAGCAGCCTGCTCACCCACGCCATCCTGCCCATGCTCTCCAACATCATCGTCATCGGCGCCGGCTTCACGCTGGGTATGCGCGCCCTGATGATCAGCGTTTTGGGCGAGGATTACCTGACCTTCGCCCGCGCCAAGGGCCTTTCGCCTTACACCGTGTTGAAAGATTACGCCTTCCGCAATGCCCTCATACCCCAGGTGACCGCCCTGGCGATCATCGTCGGCGCGACGCTCAACGGCACCTTCATCATCGAAGTCCTGTTCCAGCTGCCCGGCCTGGGCACGCTCTTCGTCCAGGCGATGGGCCTGCGCGATTTCAATACGATGCAGGCGGTTGTTCTCTTCTCGATCTTCGCCGTCTTGACACTGACATTGATTGTCGATCTGGCGCTGCCATTGCTTGATCCGCGCGTGCGGAGGGCGGCATGAGGAACCCCAGCATCATCATCGGGTCCGTCATGCTGGCGATCATCGTCCTGGTCGCGCTGGCTGGCCCGCCCCTGCTCGGTCAGCTGCACTTCCCGGGCGAACGGCCAGGCATGCGCGGCAGCTACCGGCCCTATCAACTCGATTCCGCCCAGCACCCGATCGGCACCGACGGCGACGGACGCGACGGGCTGATGGTCTTCGTTTCCAGCATCTGGCCCTCGCTGCAAATCGGCCTCATCGCCGGCGCGACCTCCACCATCCTCGGCGTTGTTATCGGCTTCCTGGCCGGTTATGCCCGCGGCCGGCTGGATACCCTCTCGCGCATCCTGATTGATATGGTGCTGGTGATTCCCACCTTGCCCCTGCTATTGATGCTGGCGGCGTATATCGAACGTTGGGATCTCTACAAATTATCCCTGATACTGGGCTTGTTCGGCTGGTCATTTGTCGCCCGCGTCATTCGCCCGCAGGTGCAAAGCCTGCGCGAGCGCAGTTATGTCGACCTGGCGGTGCTCTCGGGCGAAAACTCGCTGGAGATCATCTTCCTTGAATTGCTGCCGCCGCTGCTGCCTTATATCGGTTATGTCTTTTCCTTGAGCATCGTAGGCTCGATGCTGGCCGAAGCCGGCTTGCAGATCATCGGCTTGGGCGCGGGCGGCCTGCCCACGCTCGGTTTCATGATCGCCAAGGGCTTCCGCGAAAGCGTCATCGCCATCGGCCTGCTCGGGCAGATGCTGCTTCCGGCCGGCGCCTTGATCTATGTCTTCCTTGCGCTCAATCTGATCAATACCGGCCTGGACGAAGTCTTCAATCCGCGTTTGAAGACCACGATCGAAGGTGGCGACTGATGCCGGCCCTGCTCGAGATCCGCGGGCTGTCAGCCGGTTTGCGCGGCCGCCGCGCGGTCACGGAAGTGGTCAGCCATGTCGATCTCGATGTGCAGGCGGGCGAAATCCTGGGCGTGGTGGGGGAATCGGGCTGCGGCAAGAGCACACTGGCGACCGCCATCATGCGCCTGCTCGTGCCGCCCCAGGTGCTGCAATCCGGCGCTCTGACTTTGCGCTTGAACGACGGCAAAACCTTTGAACTCTTGAAGCTTTCCGAGAGCGAACTGCGCGAACTGCGCTGGCGCCATCTCTCTTACATCCCGCAGGGCTCCATGAATTCTCTGAATCCGGTCTTGCGCGTCGGCCGTCAAATGATGGACACGCTTTTGCAGCACGGCCTCTCCAGCGACGAGGCATACAAGCGTTCGGTCGAAGCGCTGGAGCTGGTCAATCTCGAGCGCAAACTCCTGGACAGCTACCCGCATGAATTGAGCGGCGGGATGCGCCAGCGCGTCATCATTGCGGCGGCGGTGAGCATGCGGCCGGCGCTGATCGTCGCCGACGAATTGACCACCGCGCTTGATGTGGTCACGCAGCGGCAAATCCTGCAGGAGCTGGCGGCCATCCGCGATGAGCTGGGCGCGACCATTCTTCTCATCACGCACGACATGGGCGTGGTCGCTCAAGTGGCCGACCGCGTCGCCGTGATGTACGCCGGCAAAATCGCCGAGCTCGGGACGGTGAATGGCATCTTTGAAGCGCCCCTGCATCCCTACTCGCAAGGCTTGATCGGCTCTATCCCTCGGGGAGGCGGCCAGCGCGTTGAGGGCTTGCCGGGCGAAGCGCCCAGCCCCTGGAATTATCCAAGCGGCTGTCGTTTCCATCCGCGCTGCCCGCAAGCATTCAGCCCCTGCCAAGAGCAGGCGCCGGCATTGCTGCCGCAAGCAGCGGAGCGCTGGACCGCCTGCCATCTCTACGACGCCGAGGTCGCCGCCGATGCCTGACCTCTTGACCGTGGCAAACCTGCGCCAGGTATTTGGTGGGCGCAACCCAACCCACGCGGTGGACGATGTCTCCTTCCGCATGCCGGCCCAGCCGACCATCGTCAGCCTGGTGGGTGAAAGCGGCAGCGGCAAATCGACCATCGCCCGCATCATTCTGGGCTTGCTGCAGCCGACCGCCGGCCGCGTGCTCTACGACGGCGCCGATATATTCAAGGGCGACCGCAAGTGGAATCGCCAATTCCGCAGCGAAGTGCAAGCCGTCTTCCAGGATCCCTACAGCGTCTACAACCCGGTCTACAAAGCCGAGCGCGTCCTGAAGCTGGTCATCCGCAAGTTCGGGCTTGCCAAAACCAAGGCGGAAGCGCAAGAGCGCATGGAGGAGGCGCTGCGCACGGTTGACCTGCGTCCGGAAGAGGTCCTCGACCGGCACCCCCACCAATTGAGCGGCGGTCAGCGGCAGCGCCTGATGCTGGCGCGCGTCTACCTGATGCGCCCGCGCCTGATCGTCGCCGATGAGCCCGTGTCCATGATTGACGCCGGCATGCGCGCCTCCTTCCTCAATATCCTGCAGGACTTCCGCGACAATCACGGGATTTCGACGCTATTCATCACCCATGATCTGTCGACGGCGATGTATCTGGGCGGCGAGATCATCGTGCTATACCAGGGTCGGATTATGGAGCAGGGCGATACCAAAATCGTGATGAAGGCGCCCCTGCACCCTTACGCCCAACTGCTCATCAGTTCAATCCCGACGCCGGACCCGCGCCAACGCTGGCAGGAGGACTTGTCGGCAGCGCCGCTGGCCGAAATCGGAGCGAGCGGGGCGGCAAACCGTGAGCGCTGCCTCTTCGCCGAGCGCTGCCCGCAAGTGATGGCCCGCTGCTGGGGCGCGCGCCCCAAGCTGGAAGCGCCGAACCATGGCGATGAACTATCAGCGCGGCGCGCCGTCGCCTGCCATCTTTACGATTGATTGCCGCCCGCCAAAATAGAATTCGTAGGGGCGAGGCGGTGACTCGCCCGCCAAAAGAGGACCTCTCAAATGGCCAACAATCACCTTCCCGCGACCCTTTCCCTTAGCGGCGCGAACTGGTTCATCCGCGCGGACACCGACGGCGAGGGCTTGCACTCAGCGGACATACCCGCGCCCGGCTGGATCCCCGCCAGCGTCCCCGGCAACATCCAGGCCGATCTGGAGGCGGCGCATCAGCTGAGGCCGATTTGGTACGGCGCTGGCGATCCGCGGCTGGCCGAGGTGGCGCAAAAGGACTGGTGGTATCGCCGCGACTTTGAGCTGCCGGCTCAGATAGCCGGACGCCGACTCAATCTGATATTCGACGGCGTCGATTACGCTTGTGATGTCTGGCTCAACGGAAAGCGCCTGGGCGGCAATGCCGGCATGTTCCGCCGCTTCAGTTATGATGTCGCCAGCATCGTCAAACCTGGCGAGCGCAACCAGTTGGCGCTCAGAATCGAAGGCATCCCGGCCGAGCTTGCGCACATCCTGACCGCTTCCGATGGCGCCATGAGCGGCGGCGGCGAGAATTACCCGCAAGAATGGGGTCCCGATTTTTTCGTCACCGGCATCAACCAGACGCGGCAGCTGCTGAAAGATCTCAAAAGCCCGACCAACTTCGGTTGGGATTGGGGCGTGAATGTCTACACCCTCGGCATCTGGCAGGATGTCCGCCTGGAAGCCAGCGGCGCCGCCCGCATCGACTGGCTCCAGATCCTGACGGCGCTGCAGGACGATTACAGCCGGGCCCGCGTCCGCGTCAAGCTCGAGATCGGCAGCCTGAACGCGCTATCGGCCAGAGCGAATCTGTGCATCACCGGCCATGGCATTGAAGCGAAAGCCAGCGTCGATGCCGCGCTCAGCCCGGGCGAGAACGTGATAGCGGCTGACCTCTGGCTGGACGATCCCCGACTCTGGTGGCCGAACGGGCAAGGCGATCAGCCGCTCTATGAGATGGAGGCGCGCCTGCTGGATGCGGCGGACGGCGCTCTCCTGGCCGAAGGCGCAACCCGCTTCGCCATTCGCGAGATCCGCTGGGAACAGGTCGATGGCGCGCCGGCCGATTTCATCAATCCATACCAGCTCGTGGTCAACGGCCGCCCGCTGCGCATGTTGGGCTCGAATATCTTGCCGCCCGATCTGCTCTTCGGGCGTATGAACGAGCGCGGCTGCCGCCTCATCCGTCAGGCTGCCGGCGCCGGCATGAACAGCCTGCGCGTCTGGGGCGGCGGCGTCTTCCCAACCGATGACATGTTCGACCTGGCCGACGAACTGGGCATCATGCTCTCGCAAGAGTTCCCCATGTCCAGCTGCCGGCCGGAGACCGACGCCGTATTCCTGGCCAATCTCGAAGCGACGGTTCGCGGCCTCGTCAAGCGCTATCGCAACCACCCCTGCATCATCGAGTGGTCGGGCGGCAACGAAATGTGGTGGTATCAAGGCGACGATCACCCGGCCCTGCACCTGCTGGAGCGCATCGTCGCCGAAGAAGACAGTCGCCTCTTCCGCGCCACCTGCCCCATCCAGGGCGCCCGCCACAGCCCCTGGCATTATGACCCGGAGACACATTACGCCCACTATGATGACGAAGAACTGCGCGATACCGGCTGGCGCCGCGGCGAAAACACGATGATGCGCTACGGCGAATTCGGCTGTCACTCGCCGGCCCACCTCGAAGTCTGGCAGCGCGAGATCCCGCCCGCGCTTCACTGGCCCGCCTATGACGAAAATAACGCGACGCTCATTCGCAAAAATGTGGTGCAAGCCGTCTTCACCAAAGAGCACTGGCTGCTGAAATCTATCTTCGCTTCCCTCTTCGGCCCGGTCAGTAGGCTCGAAGAAGTGGTGGAGGCCGGGCAATATCTGGGCGCGCATGGCCTGCGCTATGCGGTTGACGCCCTGCGCCGGCGCGGGCGACGCATCGGCGGCGTATTGACCTGGGTGCTCAACGAACCCTGGCCCAACGGCGGCGGCCCCTATCTGGTTGATTACGACGGCCGGCCGCTGATGATATTCGAGTTTCAGATGCAAGCGCTGGCGCCGATCAGCCTATCGCTGAAATATGAGTCCAGCCGCTATGATGCCGCTGCCGGCCTGATCGCCGAAGTTTGGCTGGTCAGCGACGCGCCCGAGCCGGCGACGAATCTGCGCTGGCGTTGGACTGTGCGCGACATTGAGGGGCGCGAATTGTCACAATTTGAGGATTGCGCTTCAATTGAACCGCTGCAAGCCTTCAAGCTGGGAGACATCATTACCGGCCCGCTGGATGGCGAAGCGGCGAAACCCGTGCTGGTCGAGCTGCAACTTGCCGACGCGCGCGGCAACCTGCTCAGCGAGCGGATAGAGTTGTTCGGCCCGGCCGCTGAGCCCGCCCCACTGGCTGCGTTCTTGCCCGGCGCCGGGAGGCTTAGACAGGCTGTGCTGGAAGCAGTCGCTGTCTCCGGTCATGCGGAAGGCGCCGCCGACGTGCTGCATATCGACCTGGAAAATCACGGACCTATGACCGCCCTCTTCTGCCAAGCGCAGCCCCGGCTCGCTTACCGCACCGACCTGGACATCGATAACAATTATGCCTTCATCCCGCCCGGCGAAAGGCGCAGGCTCTCCATCCGCACCGCCGCTGACCCGGGCGCAGGGTTGACGCTTGCACAGACCGGCTGGCGCATCAGCTGCTGGAACGCCGAGGATATCGTCATCCCCCCAAGCGAGGACGTCATCTTTTCAATTGGCCGGCGCGATGCCATGTGCCGCGAGTTCGCCGGTTATGACGATCCAGCGGCGATCGACGGCATGGGAGAGACGGTAATCGACGGCGCTCGACCAGAACCGGCCGCCCTCCCCTTCCTCATGGAAACCGATCAGCCGGCCCGCTTCGTCTTCCATGTCGCCCGTGCCTGGGAGCGGCCCGCCCGTCTGCGCTTGCACACTGCCGATCAGTCGGCGCTCAACGCGACTCAACTGGAAGTGACGATCAACGATCAGCGCCTCAGCGCGGTCCTGTCGCCCGGCTTAGGCATACAAAAGCAGGAGCCGGCGCATCTTGCTTTCCCGCAGTCAATAAAGCTGGACTTGCCGGCCGGGGCGCTCGTCCATGGCAGCAACACGCTCAGCGTCCGAGTCCGCAACGACGGTTGGTTCACCTGGGATTCGATTGATCTAGTCGCGACCAGCGGATAACACTTGCCGCGCCCGCCGCCATTAGCAACCGTAGGGGCGAGACGGTGACTCGCCCTAACGCTCGTACACAAATTCAAGACAGCCCGATCCCGCTCCCCCCATCGACCGAGAGCGACACGCCGGTCACGCTATCGGCCCGGGCCATATATAGCGCCGCCTCGGCGATCTCCGCCGGCGCCTGCTTGCGGCCCAGGGGAACGGTATCTTCGACAAAAGCGTCAAAGGCGGCTTCAAAGGACTGGCCGGGATACTGTTGCAAGCGATGTTTGACCAGGTAATCAAATTGCATCGGCGTGAAAACGTTGCCGGGGCAAATGGCATTCACGCGAATGGCGCTCGCGGCTAGCTCGGCGGCCAAGGATTGCGTCAAGCCGACAAGCGCGAATTTGGAGGCGCAGTAGGCGCTGTTGAAGGCGGACCCGCGCTTGCCCGCGTTTGAAGCGATATTGATGATGAGCCCGCTGCGCCGCTCCAGGTAGGGAACCGCTGCCTGCGCCAACAAGAAAGCGCCCTTGACGTTGACAGCGAACATGCGTTCCCATTCCGCCTCGGCAAAGTCTGCCAGCCGGCCTAGCTTGATGATGCCCGCATTGTTCACCAGGATATCCAGACCGCCGAAGGCCTCGACCGTCTCCGCCACCAGATTTTGACAAGACGCGCGCTCTGAGACATCAGCCTCGACCGCCATGCAAGCGCCGCCTCGCTCGCTGATTTCGCGCGCGGCCTGCGCCAACTCGCTCTCGGCGGCGAGCGCATAATGCCAATCCGCCCCCGATTTATTCGCCAGCGAGCCAAGGTCAGCGGCGACTACTTTGGCGCCCTCGCGGGCAAAGGCTTCGGCAATCGCCCGCCCGATGCCACGAGCGGCGCCGGTGACGATAACGGTCTTGCCTTCAATATCCATAGCTGCGCGTCCTATCAAGAGGCGGGCGACCCGCGGTCAGTGTCTACGCGACCCAATTGTCGTCGCTACAAATCCTTATTGTCGCACGTTCGCATTTAAATGTGGGCAGAACTGTGACTCGCCAGCGGCTGTGGTGAAGCCTCATAACAACGAACCGCTCAGGTCAAATCCAGCACGCTGCGCGCCACCTCGCCCCGGCCCAAGGCGTCGAAGGCCTCGTTCACAGCTTCCAGCGGATAGACGCGCGTCACCAACTCATCCAGCTTGAGCTTGCCCGCTTTGTACAAGCTGAAGATACGCGGAAAATCCAGACGCGGGCGGCAACTGCCATACATTGAGCCGATGACCATCTTTTCGGGTCCCAGAATCTTGCAGTCCAGCTCGATCGCCATGTTGTCCGGGCCATGACCAACAAAGACGGTAAGGCCGCGCTTGCGGGTGCAGAGGATGGCTTGCTTGTATGGCGCCGGCACAAGTCCAATCGCCTCAAAGGCATAATGCGCGCCCTTGCCGCCGGTGAGCTCCCTAATCGCTTCGACCGGGTCAAGCTCGGCTGAATTGACGGTGTGCGTGGCGCCGAACTGCCTGCCCATTTCGAGTTTGTTGTCAAGAAGGTCGACGGCGATAATCGGCTCCGCGCCAGCGATCGCCGCGCCCTGGATCACATTCAGCCCGACCCCGCCGCAACCGAAGACCGCGACCGACTTGCCGGCCTGGACCTGCGCTGTATTTAAGGCCGCGCCCACGCCGGTCATGACGCCGCAGCCGACCAGCGACGCCTGTGGAAATGGAATCTCCCGGTCAATCGGAATGGCGATATCCTGGGGCACGATGGTCTCGGTGCTGAAAGTGCCGAGCGCGTTCATGCGCTTCATCGGGCGCTCGCTGTTCTCAAAGTGGGGCTGCCCCCGCCGGTCCCAGGGCTCGTCGCACAGGTTGGAGTAGCCCACCTGGCACATCTCGCAAAGGCCACAATTGCGCATCCAGGACAAGACCACATGATCGCCCTCCTTGACGCTGTGCACCGCCGGCCCGACTTCCTCCACCACGCCCGCCCCCTCATGGCCCAGTATCACCGGCGGGCGGTTGATATCGACCCATTCGCCTTTGACGATGTGCCAGTCCGAGTGGCAGACGCCGCTGGCCATCAGCCGGACGCGCACCTGATCATCGGCGATGTCGGGCAGATCGAATCGCTCAATGACGAGCGGTGAATTCGCTTCGTACAACACTGCCGCTTTCATCATAACCTCCCTGAACTACGAAGCTTCAAACTAGTAATGTTAATGTGTAATGACCATCATTTACCCCATCCCCCGGCCCCTTCCCCAGCGAGCTAGGGAAGGGGAGCTTTCTTAACGAGGCGATTTTCTTG
>WTGN01000019.1 GCA_011523545.1 Chloroflexota bacterium
GGCGCTTCGGCGACGGACTCTGCCTCCTCGGCGTCTGTGGTCGGCTGTACCAGCGCTTCGGCGGGTTCGCTCACCTCCGGCGCAGCATGCTGATCATCCATACCGGCATCCGCCGCCAATTCGACGGCGCCCGACCCGTTAACGGCTTCCGGTGATTCCGCCGCTTCCGCTACTTCGCTCGCCGCTTCGTTTGCCGCAGCCTCGTCGGCCGCGCCGGCGGATTCTTCCGCTGCTGGGGGCGTCAACTCGGCGGACGAAGTTTCCGTAGCCAGTTCCTCGTCTTTGCCGCGTTCCTCTAGACTCATTGCGATTTCCGTTTCACCTTCGAATTGCGCCAAGCCATTATAGCCATTGAACCACCATAGTCAAATGACAAATCGGTTGGCTTTACTTGTTGCACCTGGCTTAGGGGGCTGTTGCTAGGCCGATTATGGCAAGACGAAGCTCGGCAAGGGGGGCTGGACCCGCGTCAATGAGGTCTAGTCCAATCTGTCAACATCCTCGGGCCGGCGTCTCGGCGTTGTCGGGTAGGGATCAAACTCGTCGTCATCGTCAGTCTGCGATAAGAAATCGGCGAAGTCATCGTCTTCATATTCGGCATCGTAGTATTCACGCGCGGGGTAGCCCTCTTCGAAAAGATTTTCGTATCGGTTTTGCGGCGCGGGGGCGGCGCCCGCGTAGTCGCTCGCTTGATCGCGGTGGCGCGAGAATTCGAGCTGGTCATCCTCTTCGCTGATGACGACTAGATCGCCGGCGCTGAATTCGCCCTGCAGCAGGTGAATGCTCAGCGGGTTTTCGATATGCCGCTGAATGGCGCGGCGCAGGGGGCGGGCGCCGAACTGCGGGTCATAACCCTGCCTCGCCAGCCAGTGGCGGGCCGGTTCTGTGAGGTGGATCGCCAGGCCCGATTCGTCCATGCGCTCCGCCAGCTCTCTGATCTGCAAGTCCACCATCTGCTCGACCGCGGCCAGCGTCAGCGGCTCGAAGATGATGATCTCATCAATGCGGTTGAGGAATTCCGGCCGGAAGGTATCGCGCATCGCCTTTTCAATCTTGCGATGGTCGGCGACGGCTTCGTCATCGGCCGGCAAGAAGCCCAGCGCGCCGCCATGCTTGGCGAACTCGGTGCCGAGGTTGCTGGTCATGATCAGCACTGTATTGCGGAAATCGACGGTGTGCCCCTGGCCATCGGTCATGCGGCCATCTTCCAGCACTTGCAGCAGGGCGCTCCAGACATCGGGATGCGCTTTTTCGATCTCGTCAAAGAGGATGACGCGGTATGGGCGGCGGCGGATGGCTTCGGTCAATTGCCCGCCCGCTTCATAGCCGACATAACCGGGCGGCGCGCCAAAGAGCCGGCTGACGGTGTGCTTCTCGCGGTATTCGCTCATGTCAACGCGGACGAGATTGTCTTCGTCATCAAACATAAACTCGGCCAGGGCCTTGGCCAACTCAGTCTTGCCGACCCCGCTCGAGCCCAAAAAAATGAATGAGCCGATTGGACGCTTGGGGTCTTTGAGGCCGCTGCGCGCGCGGCGGATGGCGTCAGCCAGGGCGGCAACCGCTTTTTTCTGCCCGATGACGCGTTCGTTGACCGCCTCTTCCATGCGCAGGAGCTTCTCCGATTCCGTCTCGAGCATGCTCTGCACCGGGATGCCCGTCCACTGCTCGACCACTTGCGCTATGTTGTCGGCGGTCACGAGCTCATCCAGCGTGTTCTCTCGCCGCCAGGCCTGATGCGCCTGCTCATACTCAGATTCCAGTTGAATGCGCTGCATCTTGCAATCGGCGGCGCGTTCATAATCGCGCGATAACCCGGCGGTCTGCTCTTCCATCGCCAGCTGATCGATGGTTTCGCGCATTTGCTTGAGGCTTGGCGGCATGGAGAAAAGGGCCACCCGCAGCTTGGCCGCGGCTTCATCGAGCAGGTCAATCGCCTTGTCCGGCAGTTTGCGCTCGGTCAGATAACGGGCGGACAAGCGCGCCGAGGCTTCGATCGCGTCATCGGCTATGTTGACATTATGGTGCGCTTCATAGCGATCACGAATGCCATAGAGCATCTCGATGGTGTCTTCGACATTCGGCTCTTCAACAAAGATGGGGGCGAAGCGCCGGTCCAGCGCGCTGTCCTTTTCGATGTGCTGCCGGTATTCATCGGCGGTGGTGGCGCCAACCGTCTGCAGCTCGCCGCGCGCCAAAGCCGGCTTCATCATGTTGCCGGCATCCATGGCGCCGGCCGCCGCGCCCGCGCCCACAACCTGGTGCAGCTCGTCGATGAAGAGAATGATTTCGCCTTCGGAGCGCTGGATCTCTTCGATCGTGGCTTTCAGGCGCTCCTCAAATTCGCCGCGGAAACGGCTGCCGGCCAGCATCCCGCTCAAGTCGAGGCTCAGCACGCGCTTGCCGAGGAGCAGGTCGGGCACGTCGTTGCTCGCGATTTTCTGCGCCAGGCCTTCGACGATGGCAGTCTTGCCGACGCCGGCGTCGCCGATCAGCACCGGGTTGTTCTTGGTGCGGCGGCTGAGCACCTGGATGACGCGCAGAATTTCGCTGTCGCGGCCGATAACGGGATCGAGCTTGCCTTCCTGCGCCATGCGTGTCAGATCGCGGCTGTACTTCTCGAGCGTGCGGTAACGGCTCTCTGCTTGGGGATCGGTGACGCGCTGCCCGCCGCGGATATCCTTGACGGCGTCGGCGACGCGGTCGCGGCTGATGCTGTATTCCGCCATCGTATTGGCCACCTCGGTGTTGCGCTCGCTGAGGATGGCCAAGAATATGTGCTCGGTGCTGATGTATTCGTCGCGCAGGCGATTGGCTTCTTCGTTGGCGCGGTCGATGATGCTTTTCAGGCGCGGCGTGATGAAGACCTGGTTCGTGCCCTGGCCATAAATGGTCGCCGTGCGCGGGCTGCCCCGCAGGACGTCATCCACGCGCGAACGCAGGGCGCCGACATCGACCGCCAGCCGCTCGAGGATTTGCGGCACGACGCCGTCGGTCTGCTCAAGCAGGGCCAGCAGGAGGTGTTCGGTGTCCACCTGGCTGTGGCCGTAACGGCCGAGGATATCGTAGGCGCGGGCGGCGGCGTCTTGCGCGCGCTCGGTGAAGCGGTCGAATTGGATCATGGATGTTCCCTTATCGCCAAGTGTGATGACTCGCTGCCATGGTCGGGTCAACCATTATTGTATAGCGGCGCATGATTTTCGCATGGCGCATTTGCAGGATAACGGATGACTGTAAGAATCGCGTCAGTGGGTTGGGCCATCGTCGACGTCTACATTCCAGAATGGAAACCAGTAGAAGTCTTTCTGGTTTATTTTGGCAGCGAAAAGCCGATGCAGAAGGCGACCGTGTCTGCGATCAGTTGAAGTTGATCGGGCAAGAGAACGCCGATTCTGTGGCGAAATCGATCACGCGAAATGGATTTCACCTGGAAAGTGTCTGCGCCGGACTCGTCCTTCAATTTATTGATTCCGTCTGGCGATAATTTCACAATCCAAAAGTAGTTCTTCGTTACAAATCCGCTCTGCCAGCCCCGCAGAGGTACGACAATGTGCAAATTGCGTTCCCATTTGGCATTTACATTTAAGACAACGGCCGGACGTACCTTGTTGATTTCATCGCCAGTCGTCGGCCACTGCGACCTTGGCGTTCCTACTGGCGGCGCTTTGGCTGTAACTGGCGCGTTGAAATTAACAATCCAGATTTCACCGCGTTGGGGTTCATTTGGAGGTCTCTGTGGTTGCGGCATCAAATTCCTCGTCGTAATCGTCAAATATCTCGTTGGCTTCGAATATCTCGAAGTCCTCGTCCGCCGCCAACTCAAACGCCCGCTCCATTACGGCATTGCGTTCGTCTTCGGGCATTTCCAGCAAATCATGAACGGTCAAATGCTCCGACTCAGATGGTTCGGGATCCGGTTCCCAAATTTCAGCACCTATCCGCGTCATGCGGTCGGGAGAAACCAGACCCTCTGTTACGGCCCGTTGGATCATCTGCTTCAACAAGAGCGGCTCTTCGTCGCCGAGATATTCTACCGGTTCGCACGTGCGCCATCCGAACGACGATATTTCAATGTTGAGCGCCTCATAGTGATTCTCCGATATGATATTGAGGTCTCTTGCACGCCTGACCCAAGCTGCCATGCTCAGGCCATACTTTCTTTTGAGCATCATTAGTTCACCCCAATCAAGACGTCGCCGTTCGCGTCCGAGTTCGCGATAGGCGTGCTCGTCTGGCACTATAAGCGCCGCTGCAAAACGATGCGCTAGGCTTTCGTCGTCCACACTAGAATCTGCGGTTGCCATCACCAAGTGTCCAATCTCATGCGCAAGATTAAACCGTTTTCGGTCCGCGCTCCTCTTTACATTGATCACGGTAACTGGGTATTCGCCGCACCAACCAGATAGTCCATCAAATTTCCCGCTATCATCGTCCCAGCCGATGACTATCACGCCACGGTCTTCTGCTGTCTGCACAAGATTGTCCAGAGGACGATTACCAACATCCCACAGCGACCGAACGCGCGCTGCGACCGCTTCAGCGTCAGCAACGTCAATCACATTCGCCGGTTCGGGCAAACCGGGCGAGGAATCGGGATGAAACAATGAATGCAATTCCATCTGCAATTCTGCCAAATCAGAAGCGTAGGCCTTAACCGCTTCCTGTCTATTTTTGCCGAAATTGCTGTGCCGCCGAAATGCTGTCCACTGGATTTCTGTTTGTGGCTCATGCACAAAGTAGGAACTGGGAACATTTAGCACAGAACTCGCCAGCAACATGAATTGCGCTGTAGGATAGCTCTTTTCTTTCTCATACTTTGAGATCGCCGCCGCCGTTATCTTGAAGCCGATTTCGCCTAAGCCGCTCGCGAGCTCCCGCTGCGTCATTCCTGCCAACAAACGCGCCTGCTTCAGCCTCGCCCCAATCATTGGTCGCCTCCTGTCACTGTTGATAAGTTTAGCAAATCGAGGCAAAAAATCAACGTCTTGACTGCGCAACTGTCAATCCGTTTCACGCAGGAGCATCGCCTCATAAGCCAGCTCCAGTTTGCTGGCTACTGTCTCCCCGGAGTATTTCGCTTCGGCCAGCCGCCGCGCGTTTGTCCCCATCTGCTCGCGCAAATGCTGACTGCTCAGCAGCGCGCGCAACCGCCACGCAAAGGCTTCCGCCGTCGCCTCCACCACGGAGCCAGCGCCAGCGTCCGCGACTTCATCCAGATTGCAGCCCGGCGACAGCAGCACCGGCAGGCCCGCCGCCATCGCTTCCAGCGCCGCCATCGGCTGCCCCTCGCCTGTCGCGGGCAGGGCGAAGATATCGCTCGCCGCCAGCGCGCCCAGCCGGGCATCGCCCCCCAGATAGCCGGTGAAAACGATGCGCGCATCGCCGCCCGCCAGCGACTTCAAGGCCGGCAGCATGCCTTCATCGGGACCGACGATGAGCAGGCGGGAGTCCGCCACGTCGGCCGCTTTGAAGGCTTCGATCAGCACATCGACGCCCTTGCGCGCTTGCAAGCGCCCCATGAAGAGCGCGGTCGGCGCCTTGCCCAGGTCATAGCGCATCCGGAAGTTCGCCGCCAGCTCCCGCTTGTTGAAGTCGCCCAGCCGAACGCCATTGGGGATGACGCTGAAGCGTGTCGGCCGCTGCCGCCTCCCGAAGCGGCTCCAGAGCGCCTCCGCTTCGGCGCGTTCGCTTGCTGTCAGCGCGATCACATGATCGATTCGCTGAGCGATGCCCGCGCTCAACGTCCGGTCCCAGGCGGATTTGAGCGCGCCGCGGCCGGTCGACAAGTTGAGCGTGCCATGCGGCGAGAGCGCGATGGGTTTCTTGAGCGCCTGGGCAACGGGCGTCACCAGCAGATTCTCCAGCGTACGGAATTCGTGAACATGCAGGATATCGATCGACGGCAGAACCGAGGCGGCGGTCTTCTTCATGCTGCGCGGCGTCGACAGGTTGAGGCGCCCGCGCAGCCAGTGCACCACGTTTGGACGCCGCAGGATGCGAACGCCCGCGATCGTCTCCTCCAGCGCGCCTTGGTAGCGCGCGCCCTGATCGAGGGCGTCCGTCGTCAGAACCGTCACCTCGTGTCCGCGCCCGGACAGCGCTGTCGCCATCCCCTCGACCGAGCGCACGACGCCGCCGAAGGCATAAGCCGGCCGATAATAAGGGGTCAAATGCAGGATGCGCATGGCGCGCTCACCAGCTCAATTCGACATCACGCTGCCAGAAGCGCAGCAGAAAGCCGCCGCCGGGCCCTGACACCGCCAGCCGATAGAGCAGATCCCAATCGTCGCTGTTCAAGACGCGTCCCGATATTATGCCGGCGAGGTAGATGACGGCGCCTCCGAGGACCGGGAGCAGGATGAATTGCTCACGCAAGGCAAGCATGGCGAGCGCGGTCGGCACAGCGACGATCAGCAGGCGGAAGGCGCTGTTCAGAACCTTGCGGCTACGCCAGCCAGCCGCGCTGAATCCACCCACCAGCAAACCGACGACCAGTATCTCGCCGACGATAGACGCGATGACGGCGCCGCGCGGGTCCCCCCAATTGAGCAGGAGCAGCGCGGTCAAAGCGACATTGAGCGTCAGCCCTGCGCCGCGGATCAGCAGGAGACGGCGCTGCCGATTCTGTATGAGCAGCGCCTTGCTGAAAACATTGCCGAACATGGTGATGGCGGTGTACCAGATCAGCAGGCGCAATATGCCGGCCGATGGCGCGTATGCCTCGCCCAGGAGCGGCGACATAATTTTGTCGGCGAGGATGCTGATGCCCAGCGCCAATGGAACGCCGATGATCAGCATATAGCGGGCGAGCTTTTCGATCATGGTCCCAAAGGCCGGATTGTTACCCTCGTCACAAGCGCGCGCCAGCAAAGGATAAGCCGCCACCAGGACCGATGTGCTGAAGAGTTCAATGACGCCGAAGTTGATGACAAAAGCGGCGGTCAAATAGCCGGTGACGCGCTCGCCCAGGATGCCGGTGGTCAGCAGCTTGTCGGAGTGCTGATAGGCCAGCGTCAGAAATGACGACAGGGCGAGGGGCGCGCTGTTGATGATCAGGGGGCGCCCGATGCTTCGGTCGAAGGGAAATTCCGGCCGGACGCCAGCACGCAGATTGAGAGCGACCAGAACAGTCGAGCGCAGCAAGCCCGAGGCGATCGCGGCGCCATAAACGCCCAGCAATCCCCAGCCCGCCGTCAGCGCCAGCAGCGCCAGCCCGATGCGCAAGAGAATATGAACGATCTCGACCAGCGAGGTCTTGACCATGTCTTCCCGCGCCAGCAGCAGGTCGTAACCCATATTGCCGAAAAGATCGATGAAGAGGTTGATGCCCGCCAGGGCGACGAAAGCGCGGACCGCGTCGCTGTAGCCGCCGGCGACGCCGTTCATGGCGACATAGGCAAACAGGGCCAGGATCGTCTGAGTTAAGAGCATCGCCGACCAGTATTTGCCGGCTTTATGCGGCGCTCGCGCGACATCGCGGATGACGATCAAGCCCATGCCGAAGCTGGCGACCGCGGACGCGTTGACCATCAATCCGCCGACCGTGCCGTAGATGCCATATTCGCTGGGGCCGAGCCAGGGGGACAGCACCAGCTGCCAGAGGTAGAGCGCGCCCTTGCTGATGATGCTGGCGAACATCAAAACGCTGATGTTGCGGGCGGCGCGCCTGGCATCGCTGCCGGAGACGCTTGCGGATTCGGACATGGTTGGGCTCGTCATCGAGTCTCATCCCAAAATCTAGCCCAAAGGCCGACATTAGCATAGTGGAAAAGGCGAGCGCTTGTCCCTGACGCCTTCGCGGCTGGTCTAGGGATGTCGCGCTTCATTCGTTATGATTATGCAGCGGAACCAAGCGGAAAAGGCCATGAACCTCGACTCGATTAATGAGGCGATAGAGAGCATCTTCGCCACTCGCCGGCGGCTGGACGGGGCGCCGCGCGGCCTGGATGAATATACACGCGACATCAGTTTGACGCGCAGCCTGCTCGCGCGGGCGCGCCTGCTTGATGTCGAGCGGGAGTACGCGGTGGTCACCGGCAGCCGGGGCAAGGGCTCGGTCACGGCCATCATGGCGAAATTGCTCAAATCGCTTGGGCATAGGGTCGGCACGATTACCAGCCCGCACCTGGTGCACTGGAACGAGCGGATCCGCGTGGACGGGCGCATGATACCCAACGAGGACTTCCTGCGCATCCTGCGCGAGCTGGGGCCGCAGATCGAAGAAATCACCGAAGAGCTGACAGCAGCGCAATACCTCAGTCCGCAAGGCATTTTCCTGGGCATCGCGCTGCGCCACTTCGACGAGCAAGGCGTCAACATCGCCGTTCTGGAGGTCGGGCGCGGCGGCCGCTTTGACGATGTCGCCGTCGTGCCGAACAAGCTGGCTGTCTTCACGCCGATCATGCTGGAGCACAGGGCGCTGTTGGGTGATACGCTGGAGCGAATCGCCTGGCACAAGGCGGGCATCATCAAAGCCGGCGGCGACGCCTTGAGCTTGCCTCAGGCGGGGGCTGTGATTGACGCGCTGGCGGCGGAGGCGAAGGAGCAAGGCGCGTGCTTCACTTCGTTGTCAGACCCTGAACTGGCGGCGCTCGTGGCCGATCGCCCCGGCGGGCAAGTGCTTCGACTGCATCCTTATGGCGAGCTTTTCCTGCCATTGCTCGGGCGCTATCAAATCGCCAATGCGACGCTGGCGATACGGGCCGTCGAATGCTTGCAGCGGCGCCTGGATGGAGCCAGACCGGCGACGCCCGCCTTCATAGACGCGATGCGGCGGGGACTGAGCGAGGTGAATTGGCCGGGCCGGGTGCAGCAGTTGCCGGGGGCGCCCGCTGTTTTCGTCGATGGCGCGATCACGGTGAAGTCGGCGGAGTCCTTCGTCGCCAGCGTCAGAGCGCGCGCGCGCGAGCCGGTGGTGTCCATCGTGGGCGTCCCGCGCGACCGCGACTACGCCGGCGTCTATCGTGTGATGGCGGCGGTCAGCAAGTCGCTGATCATCACCGAGACCGACATCAACCCGAGCACGCGCTTTCCGGCGCGCGAGGCGGCCATGGCGGCGGCGGGCGAGGCGGCCGCGGCAGTTTACTTCGCAAAGGATCTGACCGGCGCGCTTGCGATTGCGCGAGAGCAAACGGGAGAGCAAGGCGCGATCTTGCTGGCTGGCTCGCTGATGCTGGTCGGCGAGTGCATGCTGATTTGGGGCGTGGACACCAGCGCAATTTGATGGCCTGGACGTCCGCGACTGGCTGGCATTTGACAAAGCCCGCCTTTTTCTATAGCCTTTCGCGTATTGATTCTGCAACATTGTATTTCGGGGAGAGCGGCGCAAAATGGATTATCCCAGGCAAACACAGGAGAGCATGGCGGCGCGTGTCATGCGCTTTGAAAAACTTAAGGACAAGGGCATCCCGATCATGTTCATCGATAGCATGCTGCCCCGGCATATGCGCATGAATTATGCCGTGATCGGCGATACCGCGTCCGAGAATCCCGATTTCAGCATTCGGCGCGCCATCACCGAGCCGCATCGCTACCAGATCGGCATGGTCTGGGCGCCGCCCGGTTGCGGGCCAGCCTGGCACACCCATGATTATGTCGAGTCATTTTTCATGCTCACCGGACCCTGGACCTTTTATTGGGGCAATGAAGACGATCCCGACAAGGCCGAAGGCGAATTCGTCTTGAACGCCTGGGACATGATTTCGCTGCCGCCGGGCATGTATCGCAGCTTCGAGTACACCGGCGACGAGATCGGCTGGATTTATGCCGTGCTCGAAGCGCACGAGGTCTTCGAGGGCAAGGATCCCTACTGGTCGCCACAGATTGAGGCGGAGGCGGCGGCAATCGGTTACGAAGCCGACGAGAGCGGCAAAATGGTGCATCCGGCTGATTATGAGGCGCAGAAGGCCGCCCAGAACGAGTACTTGTTGAAGACGTTTCGCGAGCGGACCGGAGTCGATTTTAAGGACTTTCGTCCGCCGCGCCAGATACGATAGTGAGGAGCAGGAGATAATGTTGACCAGTAGGGGACGCATTCTGACCACCCATGTCGGCAGCATGCCGCGGCCGCAATATGTGGTTGATCAGCTGTTTGCGCAGGATCGGGACGACGACTATGACCAGGCCGAGTTCGACCGGGTGATGGCGCGGGCGGTGGGCGAGGTGGCGCAAAAGCAAGTTGATGCCGGCGTCGATGTGATCAGCGATGGCGAGATGAGCAAGATCAGTTATGTCACCTACATGCGGCACCGCTTCACCGGTTTCGAGATCGGCGATGTGCCGCGCGCCACGCCGCAAGACCTTGATGATTTCCCCGCTTACAAGCAGCGCCTGGCCGACGCCGGCGGCACACCGGTCTATCATCGGCCCATCGTGCGCGACGCGATCACGATAAAGGATCTGGGTCCCTTGGAGAAGGATATTGCCAATCTGCTGGCGGCGAAAGAAGCATCCGGCGCCGCCGAAGCATTCATGAATTCGGCATCGCCCGGGGTCGTCGCCGGCTTCCAGCCTAACGAATATTATCCGACGAAAGAGGAATATATCGGGGCGCTGGCTGATGTGCTCAAGGTCGAATACGAGAAGATCACCGAGGCCGGCTTGATCTTGCAAGTGGATTGTCCCGATTTGGCGATGGGGCGGCATATCTTGTTCCGCGGCGTCGACATCGCGGCCTTCAAGAAGGCGGCCTGGGCGCAAGTCGAGGCGCTCAACTATGCGCTGGAGAATGTGCCGGCCGACCGGGCCCGCCTGCATCTCTGCTGGGGCAATTACGAGGGACCCCACCACCATGATGTCGATCTCGCTGAGGTTATGGATATTGTGTTGGCGGCGAAACCGCAGGCGATCCAGTTCGAAGCTTCCAACCCGCGCCATCAGCACGAGTGGCAAACCTGGGCGGCGGCCGATATCCCCGATGACAAAATCCTGATTCCCGGCGCGCTGGATACCACGACCAATTTCATAGAGCATCCGCTGCTGGTTGCGGAGCGGATCGAGCGATACGCCGGCATCGTCGGGCGCGAGCGCGTCATGGCCGGCACCGATTGCGGCTTCGGCACCTTCGCCGGCTTCGGCGCGATCCATCCCGATATCGCCTACGCCAAGCTGAATTCGCTGGCCGAGGGCGCGCGGATCGCGAGCGAACGGCTTTGGAGTCAGAACTGATTCTCACATGAGACTGCTGCTACACTACCCGTACTGGCGCCAGCGATTGCGCAACCGCATTGCAAGAGGCTTACGTCATTACATATATGCCATTGGCCTTTGGTCCGCCTGGGCCATTGTTTCGATCATTCTGCTGGATTTGTTCGGGCAGAATGGATTGTTCATTTCGATGATATTGTTTGGCGGCATTGCGCTTGCGAGCCTCGTTTACCTTGCGCAGTGGTTGCGCATTGTCGTCTTGCGCGACAGACAGTGGGAGGAAGGCGCCAAAAGGGAAACCGAACATCTCATTCATGAATTTGTATCGCCGCGGCGGCCGCTGCCGCCCTGGAATGATTACATGGCCAGCGCCGAACTAATGCGTTGCCTTTGGCAGCTTATTCACGAGGAACGGCCCACGCACGTGATGGAGCTGGGAAGTGGCCTCTCAACTGTGGTGATGGCCTACGCCTTGGAAGCATGCGGCAATGGAAGCGTCACGTCGCTGGATGATCACGCGGGCTACGCTGCTAGAACACGCAGTCAATTGCGCGAGCACGGTCTGGATGAGTATGCCAAGGTTGTGCTCACGCGCTTTAGCCGCCTGGAGCTCGATTGTGGCGTCCCCTTTTGGTACGCTTTACCGGATCTTTGCGCCGAGCCGCCCATTGACCTTCTTTTCATAGATGGGCCAATGAGGGATTATCATCCACGGATCCGCTATCCGGCATTGCCCATCCTGCAAGAATACCTGGCCGACAATGCCATTGTCGTCGTGGATGACTGTCACAAGATAGACAACAGCTACGTTCTCCAAGATTGGCTGGCGGAGTTTCCGGGTCTTCAAATTGAAAATGAAGACGGCTTCCCGCGTTTCACAGTTCTGCGCTTCTCTCGCTCGCCCCTCAACGCTGGCGACGATGTCCCCTAGACTGCATCTTATCCGTTAATGGCGCATTAGGCGGCCCGCGCAATCTCTTGGGGAGGGCTGAATCAACGACAAGGACCGAGGAGCGATATGGCAATTCGATATGTCAAACGCGGCAAGACCCTTGAACAAAAGGCCGATGCTGATGCTCAAGTGCAGGAGACGGTGCGCGGCATCCTGGCCGATATCGCGACGCGCAGAGACGAGGCAGTACGAGAATTATCGCGGAAGTTCGATAAATGGAATCCCGCCAGCTTCAAGCTGAGCGCCGAGCAGATCGAATCGGTCATCGCTGGCCTGCCCGAGCGCGCGATCGCCGACATCCAGTTCGCTCAGGAGCAGGTGCGCAATTTCGCGCTGGCGCAGCGGGCGGCGCTGCAGGATGTCGAGGTGGAAACGCTGCCCGGCGTCGTCTTGGGGCACAAGAATATCCCGGTCAACCGCGTTGGCTGTTATGTGCCGGGCGGGCGCTACCCGATGGTGGCGTCGGCGCACATGAGTGTGGTGACCGCCAAGGCGGCCGGCGTCAAGGAAGTGATCGCCTGCACGCCACCGATCAAGGGCGAGCTGCCAGCCGCGACCATCGCCGCGATTCATTTCGGCGGCGCCGATGAGATAGTCATTCTGGGCGGCGTTCAAGCGCTGGCGTCAATGGCCTACGGCGCCTTGGGCATGGAGCCGGTCGATATGCTGGTGGGGCCGGGCAACGCCTTCGTCGCCGAAGCCAAACGGCAGCTTTTCGGCCTGGTGGGGATTGACCTGCTGGCGGGCCCGACCGAAGTCTTGATCGTCGCCGATGACAGCGCCGACGCCGAAATGTGCGCGGTTGACCTGCTGGGGCAGGCGGAGCATGGACCGACATCGCCGGCTGTGCTGCTGACGACAAGCCTCGTATTGGCCGAAAGCATCGAATCCGAGATCGGCCGCCAGTTGGAGCGCCTGCCGACGGCGGACCTGGCCGGCGTCGCCTGGCGCGATTATGGCGAGGTCATCCTGGTCGACAGCGACGCAGAGATGGTCCAGGTCGCCGATGACATCGCCAGCGAGCACGTGCAGATTTTAACGCGCGACCCCGATTATTTTCTGCGGAACATGACAAATTACGGCGCGCTCTTCCTTGGCCCGGAGACCAACGTCGCCTATGGAGACAAGGTCATCGGCACTAATCACACGCTGCCGACCAAGAAAGCCGGGCGCTACACCGGCGGTTTGTGGGTGGGCAAGTTCATCAAGACGGTGACCTACCAACGGGTGACGGAAGCAGCGAGCGCGCTCATCGGCGAATACGGCAGCCGCCTCTGCGACCTCGAAGGCTTCATGGGGCATAAAGAACAGTGTGATTTGCGGGTGCGGCGCTATGGGGGCCACAGATAGTCTGGTTCAGCGGGAGATACGCCGCTCCTCGACCACAACAGTCCCCGCCATCTTGTCGTGCCAGGCCTGCTTCTCGGCATCAAAGAGCGCCCACAAGTAGCCCAGGAGAAAGATCTGCGAGACGGTGTAACCGAAGACATTGCGCAGCAGCGCGTCCAGCAGCGTGATGCGGCCGCCGCGCTTCTTGACCACGCGCAGGCCCAGCATCATCTTGCCCAGCGTCTGCCCGTTGAACAAGACCATCAGGGCGACATTGTATACCGCGCTGACCAGCAGATTTGCCGTGAGCGTCGTGGATTGAAACTGTGAAAACGCTTCCGACACGGCGTCGGCGTCGGCGCTGGAGAGGGCGGCGTCCAGGGGCGCCATTGCCCCGCCAAGGATCAAGACCAGCACGGTGGCGACACCAACGATGACGCCATCAATAATGATCGCCATCCAGCGCCTGCCAATAGTCGCCAATTGAAGCGCCGGCGCTTCCGCCACCGGCTGCGAGACCGCCTCGACCTTAGGCTCTGGTTTGGGTTTTTCTTTCGGCTTGGACAGGCCCAGTTCTATAGCCGCCGGCTGAAAATCGGGGTCGATTTCCAGCGCCTGGCGCAAATAGTTCAGGCGTTCCCCTTGCGTCAATGCCGCTTGCGACGCCAGGTAATAGGCGGCCGCGCTCGGGTTCTCATCCAGCTCCTGCTGCGCCAGGGCACGCGCTTCATCCATGCGGAAACTGTCGAGCGCCCGCTGGATTTCCGCCAATCTCTCCGTCATACGCCTGTTAGGCCTTTCGAATCGCTATAGCCGCAATGATACTTGATTTTGCCGGCTTGTGTTATGATATGGCGCAGTCTGTAGACGCCGTCGGTTGATAGAGTCCGCAGGCTTGGCATCGGAAGCCGTCTTTATGAATGATCTGAAACAGCAAATCGGCGCGAGCAAGGCGGGGCGGCGCTTCATGGCTCAGATGCGCCTTTACAACGAGGGCGACTTTCGTAAACTGCGCGGCTTTATGCGCAGCGGCTATTACGACCTGATCTTGATGGAGAACCCGGTCGAACGGCGGCTGCTCGATTTGAAAGCGACCCGCCGCTTGCATGGCCGCTTGAAAGTGACCGGCGTGGAACGGGCCGAAGATTACAGCATTGCGCTGACACTGTCCGGCGAGAAGGGCGGCGCCCGCTTGCGCTTGCGCATGAATGTCACCGAGAGCTACCCGCATCTTATCACCCATTATTCTTTGAAGCCGATTGATGGCGGCGACAATGACTGTTATGAAGACGGAAGCGCCGGGCGAGTCAGTGCTACCGCGCCTGGCGATTAACACCGCGCTGGCGACGCGCATCCTCACCGGTTTCATCCGCGACAGCATCAGCAAAGCGGGCATGACGCGGGCGGTGATCGGCCTGTCCGGCGGCATTGACTCGGCGGTTTCCGCATATCTCGCTGCGCAGGCGCTGGGCCGGGATAATGTGCTCGCGCTGCGCATGCCCTACAGCAGCTCTTCCGCCGAAAGCCTGAGCGATGCCGAAGCCGTGATTGAAGACCTTGGCCTGCCCCACATGACCGTCTCGATCAGCGAAATGGCGGACCCGCTGATTGAGCGCTTCCCCGATATGAGCCGGCTGCGCAAGGGCAATATCATGGCGCGCCTGCGCATGATCGCGCTTTACGATCAGTCGATGGCCTGGGCCGGCCTGGTGATGGGCACGAGCAACAAGACGGAATTCTTGCTCGGTTACAGCACCATCTATGGCGACAGCGGCGTGGCTCTGCATCCGATCGCCGACTTGTACAAATGCCAGGTGCGTCAGATGGCGCGGCATTTGGGCGTGCCGGCGTCAATCATCAACAAGCCGCCATCGGCCGATTTATGGGTTGGGCAGACCGATGAAGAGGAACTTGGCTTCACTTATGACGAAGCCGACCAGGTCCTCTTCCTTCTGGTTGATGAACGCTATACGGTGGATGAGGTGGCCGATGAAGGCTTCGACCGCGATTTCGTCGTCAAGATTTGGGAACGGGTCAAAGCCAACCACTACAAGCGCACGATGCCCAATATCGCCAAGCTCAGCAAGCGCAGCATCGGGCATGACTTCTTGTACCTGCGCGATTACACTGGCCGCGCCGGAAAAGTCTGAAAGCTCCACTTCCCTAGCTCGCTGGATGCCCGCCATAGAGATGGCGGGAAGGGGCCGGGGGATGGGGTTGAGCCCCTACATCCCGTTGACTTTGGTCGGGCTGATCTTGTAGATGACGCGCTGTTCCTTCCCTTTGCCCTCGGGATTGAAAGCGTAGTAATCATCGTTGCCGGCATAGAGCCCGGCGAGCTTGTTGATATGCGCCAGCGCCGCTTCCGATTCATCGAATTCGACCACTTCGCCGCGGATCTCGGCCCAATGGAAGTCATTCTCCGGGTCGAGGGCGAGCACAGTCACTTTGGGATTGGCGCGGATATTGCGGTCCTTGCGCCGGCCAACCGCCGAATTGATCCACACCTGGTCGCCTTCCAGGCTGGCCCAAACCGGGGTCACCTGCGGCTGTCCATCGGGATTGCTGGTGGCGAAGGCGACGACGATCGGCCGCTCAAGCAGATCTTTCACATTATCCGGGATGCTTGCGGGCATGGTTCTCTTCTCCTCTTGATACGATTAAATAATTGTCTTGTGCTTAGGCCAGGGGGCTCGGGTCGGTCTCGTCGTCCAATTCCGCCGCCTCCCAGATCTCCCTGGGATTCTGCGGCAAGCCGTTCTGGCGGGCCGCTTCCTCCATTGAGGCGCCGGCGCCCTGCCCAACTTCGTGGTGGTAGAACAGGCTCGCCAGCACCTGCGCCGCCTCCTCTCGCAGACGCAGCTTCAACTCGCTCTTGCTCTCGCCTGGCAGCTGCCCGTTGAGCGTAAACGAGAATTGTTCCGGCACGCGCTCGCCGGTCTGCCCCAATTCCGGTTCCCACTGATCAATGAGCTGCCAGCCGCCCTCGCGGTTCTGATACAACTCAAAGACGATGCGGACGTCGTCGGCCAGGCCCTCAAAGCGAATATCAAGCGCGATGGGCAGCATCAGGTTTTGCTTTTCTACCGGGTCGAGGGCTTGCTTGCTCAGAGTCCGCGCGATGGGCAGCATGGCCTTGTGCAATTCCTCGCTGCTCAAGGCTGGCGCGCGACGGGCGACCCGATTGAGCATCTTGATTATCTTGCGCGGCATCACCACTTCAGTTCGGTTGATGCGCCCATAGACGTCATATTGGGCGCTGCGCATCGCCTTGACTCGCCAGCCGCCGAGCACAAGGCCGCGCTTGTCCAGCAGACGCTTGACCAC
This sequence comes from Chloroflexota bacterium, assembly GCA_011523545.1. Lineage (GTDB taxonomy): Bacteria > Chloroflexota > Anaerolineae > Aggregatilineales > Phototrophicaceae > UBA6055. The sequence goes on from WTGN01000019.1 coordinate 16,754, forward strand.
CGTCACCTGGTCCGGCGCGCCTTGAGCGGGGATGACGCTGTTCTGCGCATGAAACTGCCAGCCTTGACGCCGTCCAATTGTCGAGTTGGGGTCCTGCCAATTGTTCAGCGCGTAGGGCGGCTGCCATTGCTCGAGTTTCGGCGGCCGGCGGAATATCAGGCGCAGGACTAGGCTGAGCAGCCACAGGCACAAGAGCGCCAAGGCCAGCACGGCGACCGCGCGCAACATGTCGTCCCGGGTGAACAGGCTGTCATTAAGCAGGATCCCGTCAGCGCGGAAGTCAATGCCCAGATTCACGATCGGGATTACGATGTCAAAGCGATCCGCCGGCGGGTCGACGCCGGTCGCAGCCCGAGCGGCCGCCTTGTTGATGCGGAACAGTTGGGTGTTGTTGCGCGCGATTGGGCTGCCCGCGACTTCGTAATCGTCGATGCCCGCTTCAATTTTGAAGAATATGTCGTCATCGCCATAATCCGCCAAAGCCAGTTCAATGGAGAATGATCGGGTTTGACCGGCCGCGAGGGCAGGCAGGACTTCTCTGATTTTGACGCTGCCGCTTTGGTTTTCAGTGATGACGATCAAGGAGGGTTCGGCGGCGTCGCCACCCTGGTTGCGCACGGTGAAGCTGACGACGGCGGTCCTGCCATCGGGACTGTAACGGACGGGCGGCGGCGAGATAGAATAATCGCGCGGGCCGGCTTGCGCGGCAACCGCCAGCGGGAAGAGCAAAAGGCAAGCAAGCGCGGCCCGCTTGGTCAAACCACGCATGATGACAGCGGCCCTTCCACCGCGCAGGCGGCAGCATTCTCGATTCAGCATGATGTTGTTACTATAATGCTAAAGTGTGGCCTTTCCAAGTACGTCGCCATTTTAGGAGCGGATGGCTCACTGGACTCCCGCCGATACGAAAAAATGAGGGGGCGAGCCAATGAGTCGCCAGCGAAAGTCACTGCGTGAATGACGGGCGACTTCATTAGCCGCCCCTTTCGGCTGCCAACCCTTGGCGCTCCGCTTCGGTCATATCCCGGCTGCTACTAAGGATGCGAATGATGAAATCTCGCACCGACTCTCAAATTGATGACTTTATCCACGATCTGGCTAATGCAGACTTGTCGCCCGATGCCTTCAATCAATACGCGCCCGGCGACGAAAACAACGCGGTCCGCCGGGAGAATCTGCGGCTGTATTTGAAGACCCTGGCGGCGCGCGGGCCGACTGCCTTGCTGCTGATGGAGGCGCCCGGATATCGCGGCTGCCGGCTGACCGGTGTACCGGTGACGAGCAGGAAAGTCTTGCTGGAAGGGGCGCCCGCGCTCGACATCTTCGGTCGCCAGGCTGGTTTCCGCGATGTCGCCGATGTTGGCTTCGAACGAGTCTACGGCGAGCAATCGGCGACGATCGTCTGGAATACGCTGTCGGATTTGGGCGCGCTCCCCCTGATTTGGAACAGTTTTCCCTTCCATCCGCATCAGCCGGGCAAGGCGGTCAGCAACCGCCGTCCGCGGTTGGCGGAAATCGTACATGGCGTCGAATTCTTGCGTCAGATTCTGGCGATTTGGGATTTCGAGCAGTTGATCGCCGTGGGCAATGTCGCCTTTGAGACGCTGGAGCTTGTGCGCGTGGAGGCGCGGAAAGTGCGGCATCCGGCGCATGGCGGCAAGCGTGACTTTGTCGCCGGCCTGTCGGCGCTCCTGTCAGTCGGCGCTTGATGGCGCCGTGGTAGTTTCGTCCGCCTTCGCCACTGCTTCATCGCCCGCTGGATCCGGCTCGCCCCCGCCGTCTTCTTCGTAGACTTCGGCGAAGAGCAGTTGCGCCGCACCGGCGGGCAAACGCGCGAGCTCGGCGCCCGCTTCCTGGCCGGCTGGCGACAGCAGCGCTTCCGTCTGCTTCTCTGTCGATTCGAAGTAGATTTCCAGGATTCGGTAGATTTCGGGCGCGCCTTGCGGGCTGCCGGTCACATGCACCACCTGACGGCGCAGTATATTCGGCATGCGCTCGACCAGCGCCAGAAAATCCTGATAAATGTTTTCGAAAGTCTCTGCGTCTTCTGGCATGCAGAAGAGGATCATGAACTTGATCATCGCGCGGTCATTCTAAATTGGGAATCATAAGCGAATACGATACGCAAATTAAGCGCGATATGCAAGGGGATGACGCGTTACGCTTTCTGGGGGGACCTTCGACGCTCAGGCGCGTGAACTTGCTGTAATCTCGGCCCCTGTGGTAAAGTCTTCAGCGCTGGATACTGCACGGAATACAAGCAATTGTAAGGAAAAGTAAGCATGCCTGAACTGAATGCCATCGGACGTCTGCCCCTGCCATCGGACAACTGCGCGATTGCCATTCGGGATTTGGACGCGGGACTAACGGTGCGCCACGGCGAATCGTCGTTTAAATTGTCGCACCATGTACTCGTCGGCCATCGCTTCGCGATAGAGCGCATCGCCCGGGGCGAGCGCTTGACATCATGGGGCCAGCGCTTCGGCATCGCCCTGCGCGATATCGAAGCTGGCGACTATGTCATCAACGAGGGCGTGCAAATCGAATTGGCGCGGCGCGAGCTCGATTTTGAGACGCCGGCGGCGCCAAATTTCGACAACAAGATTGTCCCCTACGCCTTTGACGAATCCACCTTCCGGCCGACGCCGCCCTTGCCGCGGCACGCCGACATGCGCCACTTTATGGGATATCCGCGCGCAGGCGGCCGGGGCGTTGGCACGCGCAATATGATCGTCGTCCTGGGCACTTCATCGCACACCGCCGGTTTCGTGCGGACGCTGACGCAGATGACAGCCGCTATGGCCGCTGGCTATGACAATGTCGATGGCATTGTGCCGGTCGCTCATACCGAAGGCGGGCATAGCGACCCCAACAATCGCGAGCAGCTGCTGCGGACGCTGGCAGGTTTTGTCGTGCACCCCAATGTAGGCGCGGTCGTCGCCATCGATTACGGCAACGAAGCGGTCAACAACGATGACCTGCGCGCCTATCTGCAAGCGCACAACTATCCCCTGGCCGATGTGCCGCATCGCTTTTATTCGCTTTCGCGCAGCTTCGAAGCCAATGTCGAGTGGTTCATGGACTTGCTTGCTGAATGGCTGCCGCTGGTGAATCGATCCCGGCGCAGTCCACAGCCGCTCAGCCAGTTGCGGATCGCCCTGCAATGCGGCGGCTCCGATACCTTTTCCGGCATCAGCGGCAACCCCCTGGCGGCCTGGGTGGCGAAGGAGGTGATCCGCTACGGCGGCTCGGCAAACCTGGGCGAGACCGACGAGTTGATCGGCGCCGAATCTTATGTTTTGGACAAGGTTGAGCGGCTGGAAAGCGCCCGCAAGTTTCTGGGGATGGTGGAGCGCTTCAAGGAGCGGCTCGGCTGGCACGGGCAAACTGCGGAAGGCAACACCTCCGGCGGCAACAAATTTCGCGGCCTCTACAACATTTATTTGAAATCTCTTGGGGCGGCGGCCAAACGGCATCCCGATGTGCCGCTGCATGATGTGATTGAATACAGCCAGCGCATGACCGATGGCGGTTTTTATTTTATGGACAGCCCGGGCAATGACCTGGAGAGCGTCGCCGGCCAGGTGGCCAGCGGCTGCAATGTGATCTTCTTCATAACCGGCAACGGCTCCATCACCAATTTCCCCTTCGTGCCGACCATCAAGTTTGTGACGACAACGGCGCGTTACAACCTGCTGCCGAATGAGATGGATGTGAATGCCGGCGAATACATCGACGGGACGCCGCTGGACGAGCTGGGCGCGCGCACGCTCGATTTGACGGTTGATGTAGCGGGCGGGCAGCGCTCCGCCGGCGAGAAGGCCGGGCATTATCAAGTGCAGATTTGGCGCGATTGGCAACAGACGCGCCCGGCCAATGTCAGCTTGGTTGAGAACCGAACCTACACAGGGCATCCCCTGGCGATTCCGGACGATGGTCCGCTGCCTCAGGTGCGCATCCCCGCCTACGACATCAACGGCCTCTGGACGACCGAGCAAGTCGCTCTGATCATGCCGACCAGTCTCTGTTCCGGGCAGATCGCCAAGATGACAACCGACAGGCTGAACGGCGAAGGGCTGGCGCAGGCTGCCGGGCTCTCCCGCTTTGCCACGCTGGTGCACACCGAGGGCTGCGGTGGCAGCGTCGTGCCTGAGTACAAAGATATGCAGATCGGTTATTTGCAGCATCCCAAGTTGCGCCACGTCATGCTGCTGGAGCATGGCTGCGAAATCACGCATAACAGTTATTTTCGCGTCATGATGGCGGAGCAGGGCCTGGCCCCGGAGGATTTCGGCTGGGCGAGCATTCAGTTGGACGGCGGCATCGATGCGGTCATGCGCAAGATGGCGGGCTGGTTCGGCGAGCGGCTGCGCGACGATGCCATGCCGCCGCGCAAGATTGCCGGCCTCGACGCGCTGCGCATCGGCTTGCTGACGCAGGCGGCGCCGTCCGATCATGTGTGCTTGGGCTTGGCGGCGCTTTGCAAGATCATCGTCGCCGGCGGCGGCACGGTCGTTCTGTCGGATCAAGACCCCTTGCTTGACGGACCCTTTGCGGAGGCGCTGCGCCTCAAGAGTGACGCGGGCGCGACTCTGGGTTATGGCCAGCGGGCGAAGCGGGCCGGCTTTCACATCATGGCCAACCCGCGCCAGCATTGGGCCGAGACCCTTGCCGGTTTGGGCGCCAGCGGCGTCGAGCTCATGCTTGGTTGTGTCGAGGGCTTCCTGCTGGCCGGTCACCCGTTGGTGCCGGTGCTCCAGGTCGGCGGCGCGGCGGCGGTTGACCAGCTTGACGCCGTCTTAGCCGAGGGCGATGATGTCGCCGAGCGCTTGCTCAATCTGCTGGTGGCAACTCTGTCCGGCGATTATACGCCCCGGCATCACGTGACCGGCACCCATGATTTCCAAGTGACGCGCGGCGCGCTCGGGGTCTCGATGTAAGCGGCCACCGTTCGGGCGCCTTTGCCTCATCCGCGCCGAATCGCCAGCTCGCGCCAGAAGGTCACGATGCGCTCGATGAGGATGGCCTCTGTGACATAGGTCGCGTCGAATTCGACGACCTGGTCAATGTCGCGGATTCTCCATTCGCGCTGCAACTCGCCGATGGCGCGCGAGCGCTCTACCGGATCATGGTAGCGCGCCCCCAGCGTGAGATGAATGCGCCTCAGAATCGAATCCAGCGACGCCACCAGGCAAACGATCACGCCGTTGCGCTGCAATTCGGCCAGATGCCCGCTGTTGAGCAGCGTGTTGCCGGAGACGCGTATCAAGGCGCGCCGGTGCAAGACGATCTCGTCCATTATCTGCGCTTCGAACGCTTGCAAGCGGCGCTCGCCGTAGAGCTGGCGCATTTGCTCGATGGTATTGCCAAGGCGATCTTCCAGCGCCCGCTCGGCATCAATCATTTCCAGGCCTAGCCGCCTGGCCAGCTCGCGCGCGATCCGCGGTCGATTGGGTTCGACATAACCGGTGACGATCAAATTAAGATCGCCATGCAGCGGAAAGTCACGCGCCACCATTGCGCCAACCTGGATACCATTCGTCCAGGATCGCCGGCAATTCTCGCAGCGACTGGAGACTGCGCTGGTCGTCCAGCCGGTCCTTCGTGGTGGCCGGGGTCGCCCCGCGCAGCAATTCGGCGCCATCCTGATCGGCGCCGCCATTCAGCCGCAGGACCGTGCGCATGCCGATCGCGTTGGCGCCGGCAATATCCGCATCCGGGTTATCGCCGATGAAAACGGTCTCCGTCGGCGCGGTACCCAGACACTCCAGCGCGCAGTTGAAGATTCGCGCATGCGGTTTCAAGTAGCCGACATCGGCCGCCGACAGACGGCAATCGGGGAAAAAATCAAGCAGACCGTGAGTGGCCAATTCGGCATCGCGCATGGACATCGGCTGCGAGGCATTGGTGACGATGCCCAGTTTGAGGCCCTGGTCGCGCAGCATTTTCAGCGCCGGCGGCACATCGGGGAAGACGACCGTGCCCGGCACCACATTCCAGTCGTAAGCGCGAATGACTTCCTCAGCGTCCAGGCGCTCGACCGCCACGCCCAGCGATTCCAGCGCGCCCATGAGAATGCTCGGCATGTGTGGCGCGCGCAAGCTCAGACGCGCATCCGCCCAGGCCGCGCGCGTACGCTGCAGATAGACCTCCAGGAGCGAGTCGGTGTTGAGCCAATCGGCATGAGTCTTGTCGTCGACATATTCCCGTACGCGGGACAGGCACGCGGATTCAATGTCTCGCCAGCGCAGCCGGACCCCGCTCCAGTCGACCAGGGTGTCATCAAAGTCGAAGAGCAATCCCCGCAGTTGCTCGGCCACTGTCCGCTAGCCTCCGGCCTGCCGGGCGGCGCGCTTGGCTTTGCGTTCGAGGGCTTTGCGGCGGCGTTCTTCCCGCTTGGCCTCGTCTTCATTCCAGGGCGTGGGGCCATCCGACGGCGGTGGCGCGGCCGCTTTGACCGGCGCCGCTGCTTCCACCTCCTGCTGAGGGGCGGGCGCTGCCGTTTCCGTCACCGGCTCCGGCAAAGCCACATCGTAGGCGAAGGACGCGATCGCCACCGCCGCCGCGTCTTCGTAGGCATTATAGAAGTCGTCGGCGTCTACAGCGTCTCGCATGCGCCAGACCAGGGCGCTGGCCTCCAGGCCGCTTTCGATGCTAGTGTGCGCTGGCGCCCAGCCGATTTGCTGTTCTAGCGCGCTGCTGTCGATGATGATCTCCCGTTCCAGCAGCTTGTCGCGCAGGGACTTTTCTCGCAACGTCGAGAAAAAACCGCTGGTGGCGAAGCGGGGCGCGCCCAGCCCGAGCGCATCGCTGAGGGCGCTGCAGAAATCATTGGGCGAAACGGGCGCCCCGGCCGCGGCGTTCAGCAGCGCAATGCCAGCGGGAGAATCGCCGGATTCCAGCAGGGCGACGAAGGCCGCAGCGAGATCGTCTTCGTGAATCCAGGAGGCGGGCCGGCTGCCTGCGGGAAGGCGCTGTGAGCCCTTGATGGCATCGGCAAGGGCGGCGGTCTCGCAGCTGTGGCCGCCGTAGATGTAGCCGCTGCGGATGATTGTGCCACTTAAGCCGCTTTCGCGGACGAGCGTCTCGGCCCGCAGCATCGGTTCGTAATCGGCGTCATGCACAGCGCGGTCGCCTTCTTTGGCGGCGCCATCGGTCGCGTCGTAGAGGTAGGCGAAGCTGAGCGAAATCACGCGCTTGACGCCATGCTGCGTCGCCGCCTCAATCACAGCGGCGGTGACATCGGGCAGTCGGTCGGCGGGGGCGGCGTCTTCCGCATAAGCTTGCGGGACAGCGCAACAAACCTGCGGCGCGGCATGAACCAGCGCGTCGGCTTCTATCAATTGAAGGATGCTCAAGATTTCACTGGCGCGGTTGAGATCGGGGTAGACCGGCAGCGCGCCCGCTTGACGAATTGCCAGGGCGCCCGCCGCGTCCGGCGCCGTCGCGGCGACCTTGTGCCCTCGTTTAAGTAAAGCGCGCGCCGTCGCCAGGCCAAGGCCCGCGGCGCCGCCAGTAACCAGAACGCTTAACGGGTTGCTCGCTTCCGCCATTAGATCGTCTCTCTCCGCTTGTGAAATCCTTCGCCATTATGCCATATATTGCGGACCTTTGGCATGCGCGTTTGCCGGCGTATTGAGTCGCTGTCCTCAGCCGATCGCGGCGAGCATGGGTGAACGCGCTTAGATAGCGCGCTCAGCGAATAAAATCGGGAGTGCAGGCGGCGCGCCAAATGGGCGCCTAAACCGCAAGAACCACATCGGCGGGGAAGGCCCGCTTCGCCTCTTGCCCAATTATGGCGAGCGGTGCCCGGCGTCATGCACTGCGAAATATGGACGCGTTTGCCTTCCCGCATTGAGGCTAAAACGCCGATACCGCGTATCTATTGACAGACCTCTGCATCGTCGCTATGATACGCCGACTTGCGGGCCTGTAGCTCAGTTGGGAGAGCGCCACAATGGCATTGTGGAAGTCAGGGGTTCGAGTCCCCTCAGGTCCACTGACGAGCTTGCATGATTTGTCGGATTCCGGAAAGGGCGCTGCCGTGGCGAAGCACAAGCGCAATGTTTGGGAAGAATTGCTGGAGTTGGGTCGTCGGATTGTGAAGGAAGTGGACGACTTGTTTGATATGGGAGCGCGGCAGCCACGCAAGCCGGCTCGCGTGCCCGTGCCCGCCCGCCAGCGACGCGAACGGCAGCGAGACAAATAGGCCGCTTTCCAATAGACAGTCGCATGGCGCAGTCGAGATGGCTGCGCTTTTGTTTTGTACCGCAATTGGGGCGGGCGACCCAATGGGTAGCCCCTACATATACGAATGCGCTGGATTCGTTATAATGTTTGGGTCATGACGAGGTTTGCGCGCGGCAATGCGTCGCCGCTAATTGGAGGTAGATAATGGCGGAATACCCGATATTTGATGGCCACAACGACACGCTGCTGCGCTTTTATCAAGACGATGATGTCAGTTACAGGGATTTCTTCCGCGAAATGGATAGCGGGCATATCGACCTGGTTCGGGCGCGCAAGGGCGGCTTCGCCGGCGGCTTCTTCGCCGTCTATGTGCCCAATCCTGATCGACGCATTGACCCCAACAGCATGCCCGACCTGAGCAAACCCTATACATCGCCGGCTGTCGAATTCACTTATTCGCAGCGGGTCGCCTTGCGCATGGCGGCCGACTTGTTTCGCATCGAGGCTGAGTCGGGCGGCCAGGTCAAAGTCGTGCGCACGGCGGATGAATTGGGGCATTGCATCGACAATGATATCTTCGCCGCCATCCTGCATTTTGAAGGCGCCGAAGCCATTGATGAAGATTTGAACGCGCTTGAGGTCTTTTATCAGGCCGGGCTGCGCTCGCTGGGCATCGTCTGGAGCCGCCCGACCATCTTCGCCCATGGCGTGCCGATCGCCTTCCCGTCCTCGCCCGATATCGGCCCCGGCTTGACCGACGCGGGGAAGCGTCTGGTGAAGCGCTGCAACCAGCTCGGCATCCTGATCGACCTCTCGCACATGAATGAAAAAGGCTTCTGGGATGTGGCCGCCTTGAGCGACGCGCCCCTGGTCGCCACGCATTCCAACGCGCAAGCGATCTGCCCGATTTCGCGCAACTTGACCGACAAGCAGCTGGACGCGATCAAAGCCTCGGATGGCATGGTCGGTTTGAATTTCGCCACCGGCTTTCTCAATGAAGACGGCGCCTGGGACGCCGACCGGCCGCTGGACATCATGGTGCGGCATCTTGATTATCTGGTGGAGCGGCTGGGTGACACGCGCGTCGGCCTGGGCTCGGATTATGATGGGGCGCGCGTGCCGAGCGCTGTCGGTGATGTGTCCAAGCTGCCGAACTTGATCGCCGCGCTGAAAGAGGCCGGCTACAGCGAGGACTTGCTGCACAACCTGACGCACCGGAATTGGTTGCGCGTCCTGCGGCGGACTTGGGGCGCTTAGATCCTGCCCGCCAAATCAGAGCCATGTAGGGGCGAGCCATTGGGTCGCCCGCCCCGGCATTGACAAATTGTGGCCCGGCTAGCCAGGCCCGCAGCCGCCTAGCCGCAGTTGCCTTTGGCTTCGAGATAACCATTGCTGACCCAGCCCGACGTGCCAAGATAATCCACCTTGAACCAGTCAGCCGTGCGCGCCATCGCCGTCAGCGTTGCATTGTAAGGAACAGCGCCGATGACCGCGCCGCCCGGGCTGGAGCGCAGGTTCAATATGAACTTCGTCTGCACCATGCAGCTGTCCAGATCCCATTGATTCGGAGGCATCGGCGTGGCCGCGGGCGCTGGCGGGCCGGGCAGCAGGGCGACCATGCCCGGACGGTCGATCATCGTGCAGATCATGCCGTCGATGCCGACGGCGGGCGTGTCGTAAACCACGCGCGGCAAAGGCGTCGTGTCGATGAACTTGAAGCTGCCGCTCGTGCGGGCGAAGCAAACCTGCGTATCCGGCGGCACCCAGCCCCAAACATCAACGGCGTAAATGGCGACGGCCGCGATCGCTTCATTGCCGATCACATAGCCCGCTACCTCCTGGCACTGCGTCGTCGGCGTGATATTGCTGACGACGATGTGGGCGGGCAGGGACTTGCAAGTTGATACGCGCGGCTTGGCCGGCTGTGGCGCTGGCGCGATCGCGGCGGCGGCGTTGCCTTCGTCGCGGGCGCTACCCGACGGTCCTCCGCCGGACCGGTTGCTGGTCGTCGGCGCGCCAGACACCGTGATTTGCTGCGTGGCGCTGTTGCTGCCGGCCGTGTTGCTGACCGTCAGCGTAACGGTATAGGTCGCGGCGCTGCCGTAGGTGTGAACCGGGTTCTGCGTCGTATAATCCGCCGTGCCGTCGCCGTCGACATCCCAACTGAAACTGAGGTTGGTGCCGGTCGAGGTCGATGTGAAACTGGCTTGATAGCGGTTGACGCTGACGGTGAAGCTGGCTGTCGGCGCGGTGTCCGGCTGCGACACCGAAATGTCCTGCGTGGCGCTGCCGCTGCCGCCGGGACCGGTCGCCGTCAGGGTTACGGTATAGCTGCCGCCGCTGGTGTAGGTATGGGAAGGCGTCTGGCCCGTGCCGGTATTGCCATCGCCGAAGTTCCAGGCATAGCTGGTGATCTGGCCGCTGGAGCCGCTGGCGTCGAAGGTCCAGGTCAGCTCGTCGTTGCCATCGACCGCCGCGGTGAAGCTGGCGTTTGGCGGCGTCGCTACCTGCACCAGCTCGAAAGAGCCGGCATCGCAATCGCCGCCTTCCGGCTGCGGACGCGGCCTTGCCAACTGATCGCTGCTGGAGAAATCGACGGGCGCGCGGCAGTTGCCAACGGAGTCGACCGCCGGGCTGTCGGCCGCCAGCGGGAAATGCGTCGTTGCGCCGGAACCGCTAGGGGAGCTTGGCAGGTTGGGATCCCCGCTCAAGTGCATATCGCCGCCGCAATTGTTGTTCTGGGAAAAGTTCTTGCGGTATCGCGTCATTGTGCCGCTGTCGACCAGCGTGCAGCCGCCCCAGATGATGCTGTTGTGCACATAGTGCTGCCCGCGTCCGAATTTTATGCTGTCCAGGGTGGTCACATGATGCAAGCGAGACGTGAGTGTGGCCCCTGTGGCTGCCACCATCGACATGCCCGCGCTGTTGCCGGTGAAGGTGCTGTCAAGGATCTTGACACTGGCGCTTAGGCTACCCCCGACATCAACAGAAATCGCCGCCGCTCCGGCATTGTCGACAAAGGCGCTCTTGCTGATGAGCAATTCGCCCGATGCATGATCAATTGCGCCCGCGCCGTCGCTCCCGCCTTGCCTCACGCCGCTATTGTTGGCGAAGTAGCTTTCGCTGATTTGCAAGTGCGCGCCGCCACTGAAGATCGCCGCCCCGCCTCCTGTCGTGGTTGTGCTGGCGGTGATGCTGACCTTTGCGAGGAACAAGCTGCCGGCCTGATGATAGATGGCGCCGGCATTCGTTCCGCTCCCCTTCGTCAGCGTCATATTCCGCAAGCTGAGTGATGCGTCGTTATGGAATGTGTGGAAGAAGTATTTGGCGTTGCCGCCGTCGAAGGTGCGGTTGTTGCCATTGATGAGGATGCGGGAGGTGACCTGGGGGTATGCCGTCGTGACGTTGATGACATCAGTGCCGGCGGGCATGATGATGGTGTCCTGGGAGCCGGTGCTGTCGTCGCCGTCCTCGCAGGTGACGCCTTCGGGCTTGGCGTCGCCGTTGGCTTCTTTGATGGCATCGGCCAGGCTGCAGCCCTCGTCGACGTAGATGTCGTTGGCGAAAGCCGGCAGCGCCGCCAGCAGCAGGAAGAGCGCGATGAGGCCGAGCTTCAGGGTGGTGGCCGCGGAACCGGGGACAAGTGCGTTTAATACATAGAAATTTTCGAAAAATCTTTTGCAGGCGGAAGCGGGGCTGGATGCTTGCGTCATGTCGTCTTTCTCCCTCATCTGTGGCAAGAAAACTTGCGCAATACGCGTGCTGGCGATACGGCCCATCGCTTAAGTTCTCCTATAGGTTAGTTTTGCGGACAAGGAAACTTGCTGGCGAGTCACGCGCGACCTTGCGAAAAAGGAACGCAAGACCGCGTATATTGTGAAAGTATACAGAGAGTTAAATTTTGTGTCAAGCAGCGCCGAGGGTGAATGCAAGTTATAGCGACAGAATCGTTCGGATCTGCGCGGACGCGCTCGCGCCTGGCGCGCTTAGATCCCGCCCGCCAAATCAGAGCCTTGTAGGGGCGAGCCACCGGCTCGCCCGTACGCACGGTGGGCTTGGACCGGCGAGCCACCGGCTCGCCCGTACGCACGGTGGGCTTGGACGGGCTAGCCATTGGGTCGCCCCTACGCACGGAGGGCTTGGACGGGCTAGCCATTGGGTCGCCCCTACGCACGGTGGGCTTGGACGGGCGAGCCACCGGCCCGCAGCCGCCTAGCCGCAGTTGCCTTTCGCTTCGAGATAGCCATTGCTGACCCAGCCCGACGTGCCAAGATAATCCACCTTGAACCAGTCGGCCGTGCGCGCCATCGCCGTCAGCGTAACGTCGTAGGGCACAGCGCCGATGACCGCGCCGCCCGGGCTCGAACGCAGGTTCAAGATGAACTTCGTCCGCACCATGCAGCTGCTGAGGTTCCACTGGTTCGGGGGCATCGGCGTGGCCGCCGGCGCCGGCGGACCCGGCAGCAGCGCCACCATGCCCGGGCGGTCGATCATCGTGCAGATCATGCCGTCAATGCCAACGGGCGCCGAATCATAGACCACGCGCGGCAAAGGCGTCGTGTCGATGAACTTGAAGCTGCCGCTCGTGCGGGCGAAGCAAACCTGCGTATCCGGCGGCACCCAGCCCCAAACATCAACGGCGTAAATGGCGACGGCCGCGATCGCTTCATTGCCGATCACATAGCCCGCTACCTCCTGGCACTGCGTCGTCGGCGTGATATTGCTGACGACGATGTGGGCGGGCAGGGACTTGCAAGTTGATACGCGCGGCTTGGCCGGCTGTGGCGCTGGCGCGATTGCGGCGGCAGCGTTGCCTTCGTCGCGGGCGCTAGCCGACGGTCCTCCGCCGGACCGCGGATTGACGCGCGGCGCCTGCGGCCGCTCGTAAGCGCCGATGTCGCAATGGCCGCCGGCGGGCTGCGGACGGCTCGTGCCGATCTGGTCAATTGTGGTGAAGGCGGAGCAGTCGCCGGCCGCGTCGACCGCCGGGCTGTTGGCCGGCAGCATGAAATGGGTCAAATAGCTGCTGCCCCGCGGGCTGGCGGGCAGCAAGGGATCCGCGCTCGAGGGCGAGCCGCCGCATTCGTTGACGCCGATGATATTGTTCTCGTTGGCCGCCAGCGTGACGCCCGTGCTCTTTGCACAATCGGTGGCCGCGCCGTAGAGGATACTGTTGTGCAGATAATGCGTGCCGGCGCCATACCCGACGCCGCCGCCTACAACAGTCAGGTGGTGCAAGCGAGACGTCAGCGCGCCGCCAACAGAGCTAATGGTGATGCCATCGCTATCGTCATCGACAGTGTTGCCGTAAAAGGTGCTGTTTCGTATGATGAACTCGGCGCTGTCGACCGCGCTAACCGTGGCGCTGATCAAACTCGCACCGCTGTTGCCGGTGAAGACGCTTTTCTCGATAATCAAATCGGCATTGCGGTGATTAATCGCGCCCGTCCGGTCTGACCCCGCGTTAGTCACCCCGCTATTGTTCAGAAAGTAGCTGTCCTTGATATTGAGATAGCCAGCGCTATAGATCGCGCCCGCGCCTTGATAGAGAAGGCCGCCATTCTTGATGGTAACCCCCGTGAGGTACAATCGGCCGCCTCTGTGGTCCAGCGCGCCGCCATTGTCTTCATGATAGCCGTCGGTCAGCGTCAGGTTTCTCAGGCGCAATTCAGCGCCGCCATCTGATGTGAAGAAATTGGTCGTGCCGCCGCCGTTGATGGTGTTGTAATTGCCCTCGATGGTGATGTGGGTGGTGATTTCGGGATAGGTCGTCGTATTGCGGATTTCCGCTCCGCCGAAGGGTATGATGATGGTGTCGTGGCCGGCCGCGCCGGCGCCGTCGCTCCCGTCGGCGCAAGTGACGCCTTCGGGCTTGGCCAGTCCTTGCGCTTCGTTGATGGCGTCGGTCAGGGTGCAGCCGGCGCCGACGGTGATGTCGAGCGCTAAAGCCGGCAGCGCCGCCAGCAGCAGGACGAGCGCCACAAGGCCGAGCTTGAGCAAGGTGGCCGCGGAACCGGGGACAAATGCGTTTAAGGCATAGACATTGTCGAAAAATCTTTTGCGGGCGGAAGCGGGGCTGGATGATTGCGTCATGTCGTCTTTCTCCCTCAACTGTGGCAAGAAAACTTGCGCAATATGCGTGCTGGCGATACGTCTCATCACTTAAGTTCTCCTATTAATTAATTCTGTAAACAAGGACACTTGCTGTCGATTCGCGCGAGAACTTGCGTTAAAAGAACGAAATCCCGTATATGTCATGAAAGTATACATAGAATTCAATTCTGTGTCAAGCAGGGCTGGCGCTGAATGCCATGAGAAACAGGCCCGGCCGGGGCAAGCCGCGCTCGCTGGGCATTCGCTGTTTACAGGCGCGCCGCGCTATGGTATGGTCAGCGCCGACCAGACGAAAGCAAGCATGACATGAAAGCGATAGCGACTTCGGGTTTTGGGGTGACCCGCTCTTTCCTTATGTAGGCCTTGTTGGCCGCTTGCTTCGTTTTCCTTCGCGAATTTCACCCAACTCCTTACCGAGTGTTCAAATCAAGGATGTACTGCGCGCCGGCGGGCGATATATCCACTTCCCGCGCGTACGGGCGAGCCGGTGGCTCGCCCCAATTTCCCGCGCGTACGGGCTAGCCGGTGGCTCGCCCCAATTTCCCGCGCTCCGGCGGGCGATATATCCACTTCCCGCGCTCCGGCGGGCGATATATCCACTTCCCGCGCTCCGGCGGGCGATATATCCACTTCCCGCGCGTACGGGCGAGCCGGTGGCTCGCCCCTACAGTTTTCGCTGGTGGCAGGAACGCGGCCTAATACAGGATGATGGTCAAGTGATCTGGAAGGACAGGAAATGCAAATGAGTGAAACCTATCAACCGCACTCGATCGAAGTGAAATGGCAGAAGCGTTGGGAAGAGAGCCAGCTCTATCGCTCGAAAGTGGATTGGAGCAAGCCCAAGCACTATGCCCTGACCATGCTGCCTTATCCGTCGGGCGATCTACACATCGGCCACTGGTTCGCCATGACGCCGTCAGACGCGCGCGCCCGCTGGATGCGCATGAAGGGCTACAATGTGCTCTTCCCAATGGGCTTTGACGCCTTTGGCTTGCCGGCCGAGCAAGCGGCCATCTCCAACAACATCCACCCCTGGAAGTGGACTTACGCCAATATCGAACGCATGCGCGAGCAGCTGCGCAGTATGGGCGCCATGTTCGATTGGGAGCGGGAAGCCATCTCCTGCACGCCGGAGTATTACAAGTGGTCGGAGTGGTTTTTCAAGAAATTCTATGAGCATGGCCTGGCGTACCGCGGCGCGGCCCTGGTGAACTGGTCGGAGACTTTGCAGACTGTCCTGGCCAACGAGCAGGTCATCGACGGCAAAGACGAGCGCATGGGTCAGCCGGTCGTGCACAAGATGATGGAGCAGTGGTTCTTTCGGATCACCCGCTACGCCGACGAGCTGCTGAACTTCGCGCCCTTGGATTGGCCCGAATCGATCAAGATCATGCAGACAAACTGGATCGGCCGCAGCGAAGGCGCTCGCGCGATATTCTATACTGCTGAAAGCGCGCCTGGCGATGCCGCTTCCACAAATGCTGAAAGCGCGCCTGGCGAGGCCGCATCCACAAATGCAGAAGGCGTGTACGGGCGAGCCGGTGGCTCGCCCTCGTCCGGAAAGGCCGGCCATCCCATCGAAATCTATACCACGCGGCCGGACACGCTCTGGGGCGCGACATTCATGGTGCTGGCGCCCGAGCATGACCTGGTCGAGACAATCACAACCGCGGAGCAGCGGCCGGCGGTGGAAGCTTACATTGAAGAGACGGCCTTGGAGAGCGAAATCGAGCGCATGGTCGAAGATCGCGAGAAGACCGGCGTCTTCACCGGCGCATACGCCATCAACCCGGTCAACGGCGAACGCATCCCGATCTGGATCGCTGATTATGTGATGATCACCTACGGGACGGGCGCCATCATGGCTGTGCCGGCGCATGACCAGCGCGACTTTGAATTTGCGCGGGCGCAGGGTCTGCCGGTCCGGGTGGTGATCCAGCCCGAGGAGGCGGAAGCGCTGGATGGCGCTACCATGAGCGCGGCTTATGATGGCCCCGGGCGGATGGTCAATTCGGATGCGATGGATGGGGTGGAAAGCACATGGGACAAAGGGCGCAAGAACCCGGCCATCAATCGCGTCATCGACTGGCTGGAAGCGACGGGCAAGGGCGAGGAGGCGGTCAATTATCGCCTGCGTGACTGGCTAATCAGCCGCCAGCGTTATTGGGGCAGCCCGATACCGATGATCTTCGACGGCGACGCGGTGATACCGGTTGAGGATGAGAAGCTGCCGGTGGAATTGCCGGAAGACGTCGACTTCATGCCGACCGGCCGCAGCCCGCTGACCTATCACGAGCCCTTCTACAAAGTGGACGAGAGGCGCCGCCGCGAGACCGATACGCTTGATACCTTCATGTGCTCGTCCTGGTATCAGTTGCGTTATCTGTCGCCCCAATGCGAGAGCGCGCCTTTCGACGCCGAGGAAGCCGCTTACTGGCTGCCGGTCGATGTCTATACCGGCGGGGCCGAGCACGCGGTGATGCACCTGCTGTACACGCGATTTTTCACCAAAGCGCTGCGCGATATCGGCCTGTTTGATGACGCGGCCGAAGCGATGCGCCGACATGGACGCGACCCCGCCAGCGCCTTTGACGAGCCGATGACGGTGCTGCGCAATCAGGGACAGGTTCTGGGCGGCGAGCGGCAGGGCGACTTCGTGCTCTGCAGCGGCAGGCAGGTCGGGGGCAGGTTGCTGGCGGACCGCGTCGAGGTGGTCGATTGGAATCAAGTGCCGCCTGGTTTCACCGGCGTCTTCGGCGAGATCGCCCATCGCACCGAGAATGTCTTGCATGTCGATATGGGGGGCATCACGCAATTCGTCGATGTGCAGCCCGACGCCGAGATCATCATTCCCGATATCGCCGGCGAGAACCACGTGAATCAACTGCGCCATCACCTGGAAATCCAGCGCATGTCCAAGAGCAAGGGCAATGTAGTCAACCCGGATGAGCTGGTGGCGAAATACGGCGCCGATGTCGTGCGCTGCTACCTGATGTTCAACTTTGATTGGCAGAAAGGCGGCCCCTGGAACGAAAACAATATCAAGGGCCCGCAAGGCTGGCTGGGGGATGTTTACGAGATTGCGGCCGCCGGCGCGCCCGGGGCGCCTGGCGACCCATCAGCCGAGCGCGATATCGAGCGCAAACTGCATCAGACGATCGCCGTGGTCAACCGCGGCCTGGAGGAATTCAGCTTCAACACCGCCATCGCCGAGCAGATGAAGTTCAAAAACGCCCTTAAAGCGGCTTTGCGCGCGGGCGGCATCGGCGCGGAGGTCTGGCATGCGGTGATGAATCAGGCGATACGCTTGCTGGCGCCCTTTGCGCCACACATCGCGGAGGAACTTTGGGCGATGCTGGGTTGGGAATACAGCGTGCACAGCCAGCCCTGGCCCGAATATGATGCCGTAAAAGCGCGCGAGGAGCAGGTTGATCTGGTGGTGATGATCAATGGCAAGCCACGCGAGACGATCTCGGTGGCTGTCGATATCGCGCGGGAACGGGCGCAGGAGCTGGCTTTGGCGAGCGGGGCCGCCCAGCGCTTCCTGGATGGCAAAGCGCCGCGGCGCACGATATTCATCCCCGGACGAAATGGGACTGACCCGAAGGTGAATATTGTCGTTTAGCCAGGAGAACGGAAGCCCCTCCCTGCGCCCGTTCCCGCGCGATATCGACAGCCA
>WTGN01000037.1 GCA_011523545.1 Chloroflexota bacterium
TAGCTCGCTGGGGAGGGGGCCGGGGGGTGGGGTTTGCCGCTCGCAACGTAAACAGGAGACCGTCCGAATATGCTTGATATCGCGCTGATCCGCAGCAAACCGGCTTGGGTCAAAGCACAGATCGAGAAACTGAATGATGAGGGCGCGCTGGCGCGGATCGATTCCATTGTCGCCCTGGACGCGCAACGGCGCCAAACACGAACGCGCGTCGAAACGGCGCAGGCGGCGCGCAACAAACTCAACCGCGCGATGGGGGCGCTGCGCGGAAACCGAAGCCTGACCGACAGGGAAAAAGCAAATCGCGCGCAAATGGCGGCGGCCGCGCTCGGCGCTGAAGATTATGAGCGCGCCAGTCGCCTGATGGACGGCACGGAGGCGGCGACGCATGACGAGCATGCCGAATTCAAGCCAGCCTTTGATGAACTGATCCGCGAGCTTCGCATCATGGGCGACGAGATTGGCGACGGTTTCAACCGGATCGCCATGATCGAAGCCGAGCTGAATGAACACATGCTCTGGATACCGAACCTGCCGCACGAGAGCGTGCCCGTCGCCGACAGCGAAGACGAGAACATTCCCGACGTGATGCAGGGCAGCTTGCGCGAATTCGACTTCGAGCCGAAGCCGCATTGGGAGCTGGGACCCGCCTTGGACATCATCGACTTTGAGCGGGGCGTCAAGTTGGCGGGCAGCCGCTACTACACGCTCAATGGCTGGGGGGCGCGCTTGCAGCGGGCGCTGATCAGCTTCTTTCTGGACGCGGCGCGCGCGAACGGCTATACCGAAGTTTATGTGCCCTACCTGGTTCATGGCGACATGCTCTACGGCGCGGCGCAGTTCCCCAAGTTTCAGGACACCGTCTTCGCGCTGTCTGATGAGGACAAGTACCTGATCCCGACAGCCGAGGTCGCCGTCGCCAACTTGCACCGCGACGAAATCCTGGAAGAAGCCGAGCTGCCACGGAATTATGTCGCGCACAGCCCATGCTTCCGCAGCGAGAAAGCCAGCGCCGGGCGCGATGTTCGCGGCATCAAGCGCGTGCATCAATTCGAAAAAGTTGAGATGTTCAAGTTCACCACGCCGGAGACGAGCTATGCCGAGTTGGAAACGATGACTGCGCAGGCGGAAGCGATCTGCGCCAAGCTGGATATTCCCTATCGCCGGCTGGAAATCGTCAGCGGCGATCTCGGTTTCAGCGCGACCAAGAAATACGACATCGAGATGTGGTCGCCCGGCTGCGGCGAATGGCTCGAGGTCAGCTCCTGCAGCAACACCGAAGACTTTCAGGCGCGGCGGGCGATGCTGCGCTATTACCCGGGCGGGACGCGCAAGACGCGCTACCTGCACACGCTAAACGGCAGCGGGCTGGCGACGCCACGCGTGATGATCGCCATCATGGAGAATTATCAGCAAGCCGATGGCAGCATCGAGATTCCACAGGTCTTGCGGCCATATCTCGGCGGCGCCGATCGAATTGGGGCGGATGGCAGTTGAATCGCCGCTCTCTGAAATTGGCTTTTGTTTAGGCGCCTGCGCGGGCAAAACCGCCCAATTCCCAAATTATTGGGGGTGGGTATCGATTTAGTTTCCCCTTTATGTCTTCCTTCAACCCCCAATTGCTGGGGGACGCGCGATTGTTATTGACGCCAAAAATCGGGGCGAACTATAATCTATTATGGTTGCCCGCGGGCATTGGGCGCGTCAGCAGCCGCAAATGTCGACGAAAGGAAGACCATGATGGCGTCCGATTCCGTTATTGAAATTACGGGGCTCTCGAAGACTTATGGCTCGGGCAAGAATCAGACGCTGGCGCTGGATCGCCTTGATCTGTCCGTGCTGCGCGGAGAGATTTTCGGCTACCTTGGGCCGAACGGCGCCGGCAAGACGACAACCATTCGCTTGCTGCTCGACTTGATTCGCCCCAGCGCCGGCTCCGCCAGCATCTTCGGCCTGGACATTCGCGCCGACAGCGTTGAGATTCGCCGCCGCATCGGCTTCTTCCCGGCCGAGCTCAGCTTGTGGGAGGGGCGCACGGGCGACCAGATCATTCATTATGTCGCCAGTGTGCGCGGCGATACCCGCAGCATCGCGAAACACGCCGATGAACTGGCGGAACGCCTGGATTTGGATACAACCAAGCGCGTGCGGGATCTCTCGTCCGGCAACAAGCGCAAGCTCGGACTTGTCATCGGGATGATGCACTCGCCGGAGCTGCTCATCCTCGACGAGCCGACCGGCGGGCTGGACCCGCTGGTGCAGCAGACCTTTCATACCATGATGGACGAATACCGCGCCAAGGGCAAAACTGTATTCTTGTCCTCGCATGTCTTGAGCGAAGTGCAAGCCATCTGCGACCGCGTCGGCATCTTGCGCGATGGCGAGCTCAAGGCGGTCGAATCAGTCGAGAAGATCACGGATGTCGAGTTCCACTGGGTGGATGTAGGCTTCCGCGACGCCATACCGGCCGGCTTGCAGCAGACGCTGGAGGGCATGCCTTCCATCACCGATGTCAGCACGAACGGCGCGCGCGTCAGAATGCGCATGATCGGCGATTTTGATCCACTGCTGCGGGCGATCGGCGCTGGCTACGTTGAATCGTTGCATATTGAAGAACCAACGCTTGAGGATATCTTCCTGGCCTATTACAGCGGCGACAAGGAGAACTGATCATGACTGGCGTCGTAGTTGGAAACACGCTGCGCACATCTTGGAAGCAGATTCTGTATTGGGGCTTGGGCTTGGGCGCGCTCGGGCTCTATATCGACTTCATCGCGTCCAGCCCGGATATCATCTCGGGCTACGCCGAGCTGTTCGAAACCATGCCGCCCGCCCTGCTCCAGGCATTCGGCGCCAGCGATGTCGCGCTCTTCACCACATCCGAAGGCTGGATCGTTTCGATCTTCGTATCGGAGGCGGCCATATTCTTGTCCGTTTTCGCCGTGATGGCCGGTTTGAACATAACAGCCAACGACGAGCAATCCGGCGTGATGGATGTGATCTTGTCGCTGCCGATTTCCCGCGCGGCCTACATGCTGGAGCGCTGGATTGGCTACGCGCTGATTGGCTTGGGGATCGTATTGCTCTGCGCGCTGATCACGGTCGGCGGCATCATCGGAATGAATATTGATGCGCCGCAAGACGTGATTCTGAAGAGCATCCTGAACTTGTATCCCGCGATGCTGCTGGTCATGACCGTGACCTGTTTGCTGGCGACCGCGCTGCGCAGGCGCTCGGTGGCAATTGGCGTTTCGGCCGCATTCGTCGTCGTCAGTTATCTATTCAATGTCATCGGGGCATCAGCCAGCGGCGCCATTGCCGACTTCATGGAGAGCGTCTCGTACTTTAGTTATATAAACGGCGAAGCCTTCGTGCTTGGCGCCTACAACCCGGCAGATTCCTTCATAGTAATTGCCGCCACTCTAGTCGGTTTCGGCCTGTCCCTGAGAATGTTCGTCAGCCGCGATATCGGCATTTAGGAGGTTCGCGATGATTGGTTCAGTATTCCTTGAGACGCTAAAGCAGACCTGGAAGCAAATGGTCTATTGGGGCGTCGGTTTGTCGGCCATGGGATTGCTGGTCGTCATTATGGTGCCGCTCTTCAATATGCAGGATATGGCAAGACTACTGGAGAGCTTCCCGCCAGTGATACTTGCCATGATCGGCGTCGGCAAAGAGCTGGAGATTTTCACCACCAATGAAGGCTTCGTCGCGATCGGCTTCTTCGGCAAATCGGCGCTGATCTTCGCGGTTTACCCGGTCGTCATGGGCATGCGCATCACCGCGAACGAAGAAGACAGCGGCACGATGGATGTCCTGCTCAGCCTGCCAATTGAGCGGGCGCGCGTCATTGTTGAGAAGTTCCTCGCCTACGCGGTCACTTGCGTCGGCGTCGTTGTCCTGATTTATTTGGGATTGCACCTCGGTGTCATTATCGGCGGCGTCGAATTAGACGTGGCGCGGCTCTTGGAAGTCACCTTCTATTTAATCCCGCTGATGGTTTTCATCATGGCGGCAACGATGTTGATCGCCGTGCTGGCGCGCCGCCGGACGGTCGCGCTGGGCATTGTCACCGCCTTCGTCATCGTCAGCTACATGCTGCAGACGATCGGCTTAGCCGCCGAAGGCACAGTTGCCGAGCCAATCGGCGCCGTTTCCTTCCTGACCTATTACAACGCCGGCGACATCCTGGCGCAGGGCTTCATCTGGCCGCATATCGCCGGATTCGTCATATTGTCCGGGCTATTGCTGCTGGCGTCGCTCTATCGCTACGATCGGCGGGATATCGGCGTCTAGCGCCGCTGCTGCCAGACGCTTGAATTAACCGCAGGCTAAAGTTATGCTCTTCACAAGCAGCGCTTAACGCCGCCTTAGGCAGAATGCGCTTGTATGATTCCCGTCGCTCCATTGCGGCAAAGACAAACACAGGAGAAGAAATGAACAGAATACAGCTTGGATTCATCGTGCTAGTCATGCTGATGATGCCGCTGGCTGGCGCCGGTTTCGCGCAGGACGACCTCGTCATCGACTTCTATTTTCCATCGGCGACCGCCAATGACGCCGAAGGCATCTTCCAGCGTTATGCCGATACTTTCGAGGAACGGAACCCCGGCATCGCGATCAATCCGGTCTTCACCGGCAGCTATACCGATACGCGCAACACGATCCTGACTGAGCTGCAGGGCGGCGGCGCCGGACCTGATGTCGCGGTGATGCTGTCGATTGATCTCTACAGTTTCGCCGAAGAAGGCTATATCATCCCGGCGCAAGGCTTCATCGACGCGATGGACGATGGCGACGCCTACATCAATGACTACTTCCCGGCGCTGATGGCCAACGGCGTTGACGAAATGGGCAATGTCTGGTCGATTCCATTCCAGCGCAGCACGCCGATCCTCTATTACAATGCCGATCTGCTGGCCGGAGCGGGCTATGATTCGCCGCCGACCAACAACGCTGAACTAATCGAAATCGCCCAGGCTTTGACGACAGAGGACCGCGATGGCTTGTTGGTGCCGGTCGCTGGTGGCTTCCCCATTTGGATGTATCAGAGCTTCGCTATCGCCTACGGCCAGAACATCGTCGGCGATGACCCGACCGAGGTTTATTTCAACACGCCGGAAGCGGTGGCCGCCGTTGAGTTTGTGCGTTCGCTGGGCACGGATCTCGGCGTTGGCCCGGCTGGCGGCGCTGCCTGGGGCGATACGCCGGTCGCCTTCCTGGCCGGTCAAGCGGCCATGATTTACCACACCACCGGCAACCTGACGCGCATTCTGAGCGGCGCCGATTTTGAAGTTGGCGTCTGGTACTTGCCCAGCGGGCCAGCCGGTGACGACGGCGCCGGTTACGGCTCGCCCACCGGTGGCGGCAACCTCTACATTTTTGACGACGGCAGCAAGTCGCAAGATGAACTTGACGCCATCTGGAAATGGGTGATGTTCTTGTCCTCGGCGGAAATTCAAGCGGATTGGGGCGCGACCACCGGCTATATCGCGGCCAATGCCACCGCCTGGGAGACCGAGCCGCTGGCGTCGCTGGCGATGGAGTATCCGCATTACCTGGTCGCGCGTGATCAGCTGCAATTCGCTGACAAAGAATTCTCGAGTTACGCGACCATCACGATCCAGGGCATCATCAACAAGACGCTGGAGAGCATCCTGACCGGCGAATCTGAAGACGCGCAGGCGGCCATGGATGAAGCGCAGGCCCAGATTGACGGCATCCTCGCTGAATACAAGTAAGTCCTTTGTGGCAGCGCAAATGCGCTACCCCCCTCAATCCCCCCATAGCAATGGGGGGAAGCTGTCTCGCATGGATTCGACTTGTGATTTCTGGCGGTAATTTTGCTGGAATTGGGTGAGTTGCTCTGAATACGAGCAGTTATAGCTGCCCTTCCCTAGCTTGCTGGGGAAGGGGCCGGGGGA
>WTGN01000031.1 GCA_011523545.1 Chloroflexota bacterium
CCCTCCCGCCATCTCTATGGCGGGCATCCGACGAGTCAGGGAGGGGGAGCTAAACTTTGCGAGATGCTATGATTGTTGCGTGGGCGGCGGCATTGTCGCGTGTGTGTCTGCCTGCGAACGCGGGTCGTTGAGCATGTCGCCCGTTTGACATTCGCCCGATGCGCTTTCCCCTAGCACGACGCCGCGCTATTCTCTATCATTAGATTGTTGGCAGGTGTTGATAACGCTGAAGAAAGGCGCGATTGTGCCGCAGCAGCGCGTACAAAAGATCATGGCGCAGGCGGATATTGCTTCGCGGCGAAAATGCGAAGAGATCATTCGGCAGGGGCGCGTCCGCGTCAATGGCAGCGTCATTGAGTTGGGCGCCAAGGCGGACCCGCAAACCGACGTCATTCTGGTCGATGGCCAGCGGATCGCAAATGCCTTCAAGCCGGTCGTTATTGTCGTCAACAAACCCAAAGGTGTGCTCAGCACCACCAAGGCGGAAAGCGGCGATGAGCGGCCCACCATACGCGAACTGGTAGAGGTTTCCGGGCACCTCTTCACCATCGGCCGGCTGGATGCGGATAGCGAGGGCTTGATGGTCTTGACCAATGATGGCGAGCTGGCCAACAAGATTTCGCATCCGCGTTACGAACACACCAAGACCTACAAGGTCACGGTCAAGAACAAGCTGTCGAAAGAGACTGCCGACACCTGGGAGCGCGGCGTCTGGCTGGACGACAGCCGCTCGGCCGCCTGCTCGCTGACCATCCTGCAAAGGAACAAGCGCTCGACCATTTTGCGCGTGGTCATGGTCGAAGGGCGCAAGCGTCAAATCCGGCGCATCGCCGCATCGCTTGGCCATCCGGTCATTCGCCTGGTGCGGACGCATATCGGGCAGCTCGGCTTAGGCACGCTGCGCAAAGGCGCCTGGTATCAGCTTGATGATAATGAATTGGACGCGATGTTGACGCCGGCGCCAGAACTCGTCCAAATCAGACGCAAGCGGCGCGAGCGGAAACTGAAGTCGCAGCGGTGACGCGCGGCGGACGAGGATATGCTTCAGGAATTGAGCATCGAAGACTACATCGCGCGGCAGCCTAAATATGACCGGGCGCGGCGCGTCATGCACCCGCTGCTGCGGGCGGCGGTGCCGAGCTTCTGCAAGGTGGATGTCCGCGGGCTGGAGAACGTCCCGCGGCGCGGCCGCACCTGCCTGATGATCAATCATGTATCGTATCTTGACCCGATTGTCGTAACTGTTGCCATCCCGTTCCGCCACACCGTGTCCTTGTCCAAGGTCGAGAACTTCGAGATTCCAGTCGCCGGCTGGTTCCTGCGCCAATGGGGGCATTATCCGATACACCGGGGCGAGTATGACCGCAAGGCGCTGATGCAGACCATCGCCCTGTTGAAGAGTGGCCAGCTGGTGCTGATGGCGCCTGAAGGCACGCGCCACCCCCAGGGCATGCAGCAAGCGAAAGAGGGTTTGGCTTACGTCGCGACCAAAGCGGACGCGGTCATCGTGCCAACGGCGATCTGCGGCGCTGAAGATTGGCGGCGGCGTTTGAAGGGCTTGCGCCGCGCCTATGCCAAGGTGGTATTTGGCGCGCCGTTTCGTTTTCGCAGCGACGGACGAAAGCGCATCGCGCGGAACGAGCTGGCTGAAATGATCACCCAGGCCATGCATCAACTGGCGAAGACGGTACCCGATGAATACGCCCATTTGCGCGGCTATTACAGCGATATTGAGCAGGCCGGCACAGACCGCATCGAATTCGTCGGTGATGATCCAAGCCGGTTTTAGCCCTCGCTTTCCATGATCTCAAAAGCCCAATCCGCCAGCGCGCTCACCGAGAGATGCAGCCGGGCAAAGCGCTCGTCTTGCGTATATCCCTGCACATAACGAATGTAGATCTGCTGCAAGATAACCAGCAGGCGGAAGATGCCGAGCACGTGGTAGAAGCGACTGTTTGACAAGTCGCGCCCGCTGCGCTGCGCATAGCGCTGCAGAATTTGCTCTCGACTGAAGAAATGGTGGTCGCCGGCGGGCATGGAGCCGATCGCCCTGACCGCGGGCGGATCTTCCGGTCCCGTCCAATAAGTCAGCAGCGTGCCGACATCAGACAGCGGATCGCCCAGCGTACACATATCCCAATCGAGAATGGCGACGACGCGCGACGGATCGTCCGCATCGAACATGGTGTTATCGAGCTTGTAATCGTTGTGCACCAGTGAATGAGCGCTGGACGCCGGCAGCTGCTCCGTCAGCCAGCGATAAATCTCGTCCACTTGCCTACTATCGCGCTCCTTGGCCGCCCCCCAGCGCCGCCACCAGCCATCCACCTGACGCTTGACGAAACCCTCCGGTCGACCCAACTCCGACAAGCCCAACGCAGCGTAATCAACGGCGTGGAAAGCAGCGAGCGTATCGACCAGCGCCTCGCTCATCAATTGTGGCGCCTCTCCGTCAGCGGCAAAACGCGCGGGCATGCTTTCGCGAATGACGACGCCGCGGCAGCGCTCCATGATGACAAAGGGCGCGCCGATGACCGCCTCGTCCTCGCAAAAATGAAAGACTTTGGGCGCATAGGGAAAAGCTGCATGCAAGACCGACAGGACCCGGTTCTCCCGACCCATGTCATGGGCTGAGGGCGCGTAAGTCCCCAATGGCGGGCGGCGTAGCACATACTCCAGCGAGTCGCCAAACTTCAAAAGATAGGTCAGGTTTGCTTTTCCGCCGCCAAATTGCCTTACAGTCATGTCCGCTTCGGCGCCTTGCAAGCGGCCGCTCAGATAGTGCTGCAGGCGCGCTTCATCAATTCGCTCGTCAGGGCGGACGTCAATCAGTTCTCGCTCGTGTCTTTGCGCCATCGGTCAGTTTCCGTTTGCCACACTGGTAACATAGCTAAAGTAAAGCACATTGGCGCGCAAGAGACAAAGAGCGGCGCCCGGCCCGCCCCGACTCGCATCCATTGGCCGCGCGGATGTGCCATTGCGCCGCTACATTGACGGAGTATGATAGGCCGCGTTATGTGAATCAAAGCGAGCCGATTTGAACTTCAAGAAGACCTTCCCTATTCTGGTCGCCTATCTTGTTTTCATCGTGATAGGCATTGCTACAGGATTGCTCAACATATCCTGGACCTATATTCAAGTTACTTTCAATGTGTCGCATGATTCGCTGGCAGTCCTGGCGCCGGCGGCGATGTTTGGCGGCTTAATCGCCGCCTTTCTCAGCGGCACGATCATCGGCAGGTTCAGCCTCGGCCCGGTCCTGGTCGGGGGCATGGCCTTCGCCGGCCTGGGCATGCTCGGTTACGCCGTCGCGCCCGCCTGGATCCTGCTGCTCGGCGTCGCCCTCATCGCCAGCATCGGCAAGGGCACGATGGACGCCGGCCTGAATAACTTCGCATCGGCGAATTATGGCGCCAGCGAAATGAACTGGCTGCATGCCTGCTGGGGAATCGGCTTAACCATCGCGCCGGCTATTGTGACGCATTTCCTGCTGTTTCAAGGCGGCGGCTGGCAATCAAGTTATGTGCTTGTTGGCTTGGTGATTTTGCTGATCGGCCTGGTCATCCTGCTTAGCTTGCCGCTCTGGCAGATCAGCGCCCCGCAAAGCAAATCAAAGGCGGCCAGCGCGCGGCCAATGCGCGAGAGCCTGCGCCGCCCGATCGTCATAATGGGTCTCCTGTTCTTCTTCGTCTATGGCGGGGTGGAGCTCGGCGCCGGGCAGTTGGCCAACACCTTGCTGATTGAGGCGCGCGCCTTGCCGCAAGAAGTCGCGAGCGCCTGGGTCAGCGCTTATTGGGCCAGTTTCACCATCGGTCGAATCACGATGGGCGTGTTGGCCATGCGCCTGGGAGACAAGACCCTGCTCAATATCTGTTTCGTCTTTTCGGTGGTCGGCGCGCTGCTGCTTTTTCTCAACTTGAATGATGCGCTCAGCTTGCTTGGCTTGTTGGGGATGGGCTTTGGATTGGCGGCGATATTCCCAATCCTGATATTGCAGACGAAGGACCGCGTCGGGCCCGGGCATGCCGCCAACGCAATCGGCTTTCAAGTTGGCTGCGCCGGGTTGGGCGGGGCGGCGCTGTCAGGCATGGGCGGCGTATTCGCCGAGCACGTTGGCCCGGAATCGATCAGCCTGTTTATCTTTGTCGGGACGCTGCTCATGCTGGCGCTTTATGAATTCATGATCCGTTGGGAAGTCGGCAAGTTGCTTGCGAAGCCGCAGTAGGCAGCCATGATGCATTCGCTTCCTGAAAAAGTCGGCCAGATGATGATGGTGGGTTTTGATGGCTTGCGCCCGCCCCGTCATAATTTGCAGTGGCTCGAAAGCGGGCGCATCGGCGGCGTCTATCTGTTCGCGCGCAATATTGATTCACCGGCGCAAGTCGCGCGGCTCATTGCCGACTGCAGCCGGGCGGCGAAGTTCCCGATATTGGTCGGCATAGATCAAGAAGGCGGCGCCGTCGCCAGGCTGCGCGAAGGCTTTACCGAGAGCCCGGGCGCCATGGCAATGGGGGCAAGCGGCGCCCCCCAGCTGGCGGAAGACATCGCTTATATGATGGGGCTGGAATTGGCCGCCCTGGGCGTGAACTGGAATTTCGCCCCGGTGGCTGATCTTGCGCATCAAAGCGAGAATCCTTCAGTTGGGACGCGAGCGGTCGGGCGCTCGCCTCAATTGGTCAGCAACTTCGTATGCGCGCAAATTCGCGGCTTCCAGCGCGCGGGCGTGGCGGCAACCGCGAAACACTTTCCCGGGCTAGGCAACAGCGTGATCGACACCCATGACGGCACGGCGACCGTAACCGTGCCTCTGTCAAGCCTTTATGCGGAGGATCTGATGCCGTTCCGCGCCGCGATTGCCGCCGGCGTCAGTTCCGTCATGCTGACCCATGTGGTCTACGAGGCATTGGACAGCGGGCGGCCGGCGACGCTGTCCAAGCGAATCGCCACCGGGCTGCTGCGCGAGGAGCTTGGATATGAGGGCGCCGTCTGCACCGACTGCATGGAAATGAAAGCGATCACGGACGGCTATGGCGCTGGCGAATCGGCGGTCTTTGCAGTCGGCGCGGGCGTGGATCTGCTGATGTATTCCCACAGTCGCGCGGCGCAGGAAGCGGCTTTTGAGGCTGTGCTGGAGGCGGTCAGCCGGGGGCGGATATCCGAGGAGCGGGTCGATCAGTCTGTTGCGCGGATTCAGGCGCTCAAGCGTCAGTATCCATTGGATCACAGGCCATCGCTGGAAATCGTGGGAAGCGCGGCGCACCTGGCACTGGCCGATGCGGCGTCCCGCGCCGGTATCGCGCTGGTCAAGCGGGGCCATGCCCTGCCGCTCGACGGCTCGCTGACGGGCGCCACATTGATCGAGTTTCGGGCCGTGCCACATGCCGAGGACGTTGACCGCCCAACGCGAACAGGTTTGGCGTCTCATCTTTCCTCGCGCCTGCCATCAATTCGCTGCTGCGCCCTGGGCCCGCAGTTCAGTGAAGCCAAACGCCGAGAAATCGAAAACTTGCTGCCCGGCGCTGACCTAATCATTCTGGTCACAAGAAACGCCCATTTGCGGCCGCGGCAGATGCAGCTCGCGCAATCGATTTGCGATAGGGCCGCGACGGTCTTGCTCCTCTGCGCCGGCAATCCGTACGACGCCGGGCGCATCAAAGGCGC
This sequence comes from Chloroflexota bacterium, assembly GCA_011523545.1. Taxonomy (GTDB): domain Bacteria; phylum Chloroflexota; class Anaerolineae; order Aggregatilineales; family Phototrophicaceae; genus UBA6055. The sequence goes on from WTGN01000031.1 coordinate 5,662, forward strand.
GGACACGATCATCTGCAGCAATGGCGATAGCCGGCCGTCGCTGAAAGCCGCTGTCGACGCGCTCTTCGGCGATTTCATCCCGGCTGGCAAGTTGACGGTGACACTATGACAGCGAGGCGCGACATGAACAGCGCTTATGAAACCCTCCTGCGACGCTATATGCCGGAGACATTCCCGGCGCTAAGCCTCTGCGTCATCCACCGGGGCGAAACGATTTGGCAGGATGCGCGCGGCTGGAACGACCCGGACGAAGGAAAAATGCCGGTCAGCGCCGATTCGCTCTTTGACCTGGCTTCGGTGACCAAGCTCCTTGTCGAGACTGCTTTTCTCGTCCTGGTCGATGCGGGCGCAATCGGCCTGGAGAGCCGCCTGGTGGATGTTCTGCCCGAGTTTGGCCTGATAACTCCACGGGCGATCGCCGGCGGGCAGGATCCACATACGCGCGCGCGGCTTCCGCTTGAGCGGCAGTACCGCGGCCTGACGGTGGACCCGGCCGGCGTAACATTCAGGCATCTGCTGACGCATACATCGGGTCTGCCGCCCTGGCGCTCGGTATACCTCGAAGCCGCCGCGGAACCGCCTCCGCCGCCAAGCCAACTGTCTGAATACGACGGCGAGCGCTGGCGACGCGGCTTGCAGGCGATGCTGGCTTATCCCTTCGCTGGCACGATTGGCGACACGGTTCGTTACAGCGACATCGGTATCATGCTGCTTGGCGAGGCGGTGGCGCGCTTGCATGGCGGTCGGCTGGATCGCGCTGTTTATGACCTCGCGCTGCAGCCATTGAGCCTGGATACTTTCAGCTACAATCCGATGTTGAACGGAGCGCCCCGAGAGCGCATTGTTCCAACCGAGCTCGACGATCACTGGCGTCATCGACGCGCCTGGGGCGAAGTTCACGATGAGAATGCTTGCGGCGTCGGCGGCATCGCCGGGCACGCCGGCCTCTTCGCTACCGCGCAAGACGTTGCGCGCTTCGGTCAAGCCTGGTTGGCGGGCGCTAGCGGGCTGGGCATCAGCGCCGGGCTGCGCAAAATGGCGACAAGTCAGCAAGCCAGCGGCCAATTCCGCCTGGGATTGGGCTGGATGCTGAAGGCGGAGGCCGATTCCTCAGCGGGCGACCGTCATAGCGCGAAGTCTTATGGCCATACCGGATTCACCGGCACCTCGCTATGGATCGATCCGGAGCGGGAGCTGGTCAGCGCGGTTCTGACCAATCGCGTTTATCATGGCCGCGATGACACAGGCATACACGCGTTTCGCCGGGAACTGCACGATCTCATCGTCGAGCGCGTCGATTCCTGATGCCTGAGCCGCTTTTCCTCGGCATAGACGGCGGCGGGAGCACGCTGCGCCTGGTCATCGTCAACGGCAACCTTGATGAGCTGGCTTCGTTATCGGCGGGCGCCGCCAATCCAAACATCATTGGTCATGACGCGGCGCGGACGAAAGTGCGGCGGGGAATCCTGGATGTGCTGGAGATCGCAGGCCTGCGCGAGGCGCGCATCAACGCGGCAGGCATTGGCATTGCGGGCGCGTCCAACCTGCATAGCGAGCCCTGGCTGATCGAGACGGTTAAGCCGGTCTTGCCGGAGAGTTGCCTGAGGCCGAGTTCCGATCTGGAAATTGCGCTGGCGGGCGCTCTGGCGCAGCGTCATGGCATCTTGCTGCTGGCTGGAACCGGCAGCGCCGCTTATGGTCTGTCACCCGCTGGCGAGCGCCTGCAGATCGGCGGCTGGGGTTATCTGCTGGGTGATGAAGGCAGCAGCTATTGGATCGGCTCTCAGTTATTGAAGCATGTCCTGCGAGCGCGCGACGCCGGCACATTGTCGCGCCAGACGGGTTTGGCTCAGGCCTGCCTGGACGAGCTGGGCTTGAGCGACGCGACTGATTTGATCGCCTGGGTCTACCGAGCCGAGGGCGCGCCGCCGACGCGTGTGGCGAGCTTGGCGCCGCTGGTGCTGGATCGCGCGGAGCATGACGACGGCCTGGCAATCGAGATTTTGGAGCGGGCCGCGGCGCATCTGGTAGAGCATGTTGAGACACTGCGGCGGCGGTTGAATTACGCCGGGGCGCCAATCGCGTTTGCTGGCGGCCTGCTGGACAATGCCAACTGGCTGTCCGCGGAAGTGACGCGGCGTCTTGGCTTGCCCGAGCGGCCAAGCGCCATGCATCCGCCCGTAATCGGCGCGGCGATGATAGCAAAATGGGAATTGAGCGCGGCAACAGGATCATGAAAATCACGACCGAGCGGGACAACCCGCGCAGCGCCAACATCGACCAAATGAGTACATTCGACGCCGTCAGCCTGATCAACAGCGAAGACGCCAAGGTGGCCGCGGCCGTGAAAGAAGCGCTGCCGCAAGTCGCTGAGGCGGTTGATGTTATCAGCGCGGCGCTAAGCAGCGGCGGACGCCTGTTCTACGTTGGCGCGGGCACGAGCGGCCGGCTGGGTGTTCTCGATGCCGTCGAGTGTGTGCCGACCTTCAGTACGCCGCCCGATCTCATTCAGGCGGTGCTCGCCGGTGGCAGCGATGCGCTGACGCGATCGATTGAAGGCGCGGAGGATCAACCCGGGCAAGCGGAAACCGATCTGGCGGGGCGCGGACTGACGGCAGAGGATGTTGTATGCGGCATCGCCGCCAGCGGGCGCACGCCGTATGTCATTGGCGCGCTCCAGTATGCGCGGTCAAGGGGCGCGGCCACCATCGCTGTCGCCTGCAATGCGCGCTCGCCCGTCTGCGAATTGGCTGATGTGGGAATCAGCGTCGATGTGGGGCCTGAGGTGATCGCCGGCTCCACGCGCATGAAAGCGGGCAGCGCGCAGAAGATGATCCTGAACATGTTGAGCACGGCGACGATGATCCGCCTGGGCAAGATCTACGGCAATCTGATGGTGGATGTGAAAGTCACGAATCAGAAGCTGGCCGAGCGCGCCTGCCGCCTTGTCATGCGCCTGGCGGCTGTTGACGATCAAGAGGCGCGGCAGTTGCTGCAAAGGGCTGACAACGAGGTGAAAACCGCAGTGGTTATGAAACGTCTGGCTGTGGAACAACGTGAGGCGCGGCGGCTGCTGGCGGAGGCCAAGGGGAAACTGCGCGCCCTCATCGGCGATAGCTCGCCCTAAGTCTCGGATTCATTCGCCTTCCCAGTCTATCGGGTAGGTTTTGTCGATCATGGCTTTTATGGCATTGCGGAAGTCCTCAGTGCGGAAGAGCTGCGCCTGCGCCCAGGCTTCAATCTGGAGGCCGCGCGCATTGTCGGTGATATCGTTGACGGCTCGTTTGGCATAGCTGACCGCCAGCGGCGCTGAGGCAGCCAGCGCGTCAACAAACTCACCTGCGCCTTGATCCAATTCCGCCTTCGGGAAAACAGCATTGACCAGCCCCCAATCGACGGCCTGAGACACATCGATATTGCGGCCGGTCATGATCAGATCTTTGGCGCGCGCGGGACCGATGAGCTTGACCAGGCGCACGGTGCCGCCGACATCGGGAATGATGCCGAGGCGCGCTTCCGGCAGGCCCAGTTTCGTCCGCTCCGCCGCCAGCCGAAAGTCGCAGGCCAGCGCCAGCTCCAGCGCCAAACCCAGGCAGTAACCCTGCATGACGCAGATGACGGGCAGGGAACAGCGTTCGATCTTGTTCAAGACGGCTTGATAACGGGCGGTGAATGGGTACAGATTTTTGCGCAGTCCGTCGTCGAGCGTCAGGAATTGGTCGAGGTCGATGCCGGCTGAAAATACACGCCCCGCACCGCGGACAATGACCGCCCGCACGCCCTGGTTGAATTCGTCCTCGGCCTGATCAATGGCGAGCGAAAGCGCCTGCATCATCTCGTCGGTGATGGCGTTCCGCTTGCGCGGACGATTGAGCGTGACTTCAAACACCGGCCCGTCACGCCGCGCCAGAATCAGATCAGACACGTCGAACCCCCTCGCGCTTCGACCTTTTACCCTTGCGACTCCAGGAAGGCCTCCAGCGCCTCAACAGTATTCAGGTTGATTCGCCGCTTCGAGCGGTCAATGCGCCGCATCAACCCGGTGAGCACGCTGCCGGCGCCAATCTCAACAAAGGTCTCGGCCCCGGCGGCGATGACAGCTTGCATTGAAGCGGTCCAGCGCACCGGCTGCGTCAATTGCTGCTGCAATTCACTAGTGATTTCGGCGGCGGAATGCAGCGGACGGGCGGCGACATTGCCGATGACCGGCGGCGTCGGCGGCGAAATGGCGGTGAGCTGAACAACCTGGAGGAAACCATCCAAGGCCGCCCCCATCAATGGCGAGTGCGCGGCCACGCTGACCGCCAGCTTGACCGCCCTTCTGGCGCCGGCGGCGGTCGCGCGTTCAATCAAGGCGTCCACCGCCGCGATATCGCCGGAAACGACCGCCTGCCCCGGGCAGTTGTCATTCGCCAGCACGACGACCTGCCCGGTTTCAACCGAAACTTCGGCGCAGAGCGTTTCAACCTGGGCGATATCAAGCGCCAGGATCGCCGCCATCGCGCCCGGGTTTATCTCGCCGGCCGCCTGCATGAAGCGCCCGCGGGCATCCACCAGCCGCAGGCCATCTTCAAAGCTGAAGGCATCGGCCGCGGCCAAGGCGGAGAGCTCGCCCAAGCTATGCCCGGCCAGCCAGGCCGGTTCGGCAGCCGGATGCAGGTCTTTCAGCACGCGCCAAATCGCCAGGCTGCAGACAAAGAGCGCAGGCTGCGTAATGGCGGTGTTGTTCAGTTCCGCGCTGGGGCCTTCCCGGCAAATGCGAGCCAGGTCATAACCGAGGATGTCGTTCGCTTGTTCAAAGGCGTCGCGCGCGATGGTGAAGCGACGGGCGAAATCCGCCCCCATGCCGATTGCTTGCGAGCCTTGCCCGGGGAACAAAGCGGCGCAGCCGTTCCAGTCTATCATCTCAAGGCGTTTTCTGCTTTTCGCTACTACTATAGGGGATTGTACCGAAACGGAAAGCGAGCTGCCCGCGCGCGGCCGGCGCAAAAAAACCGTGCTGCCGCGGCACGGTCATTCGCGTTGCCAATGCTGCGCAAGCGCGCCTGCTAATCGTTTTCGATTTCGACAACTTGCTCGCCACGATAGGCGCCACACTTGGGACAGACGCGATGCGCGATATGATATTCACCGCAGCTTTCACATTCCACCAGGTGCTTAAGCGTCAAGGCATCGTGGGCGCGGCGCCGGTCCCGCCGGGATTTGGAGACTTTGCGCTTGGGTAAGGGACCCATCTCTTTACTCCTGAACAATTTCTAGCATAATCGGCGCATTATACCGGCCTGCAAACGAGGTTGTCAAGCCAGGTGTGGCGGGCGTCCTTTCAGGAATGGACTCGGATGAAGAATGACAGCGGCAAGGCAACTCGGGCGAAACTCGAACATGCGCTTCAGCGGCCGGTCCGGGCTTGGCAGGCGCTCGCGGGCGGCATGATCAGCCGCGTGCTGCGCGTCGAGCTGGACGATGGCGAGCTGCTGGTCGCCAAGATCGGCGATGGCGGGCATGACCTGTCGATCGAAGCCTACATGCTGCGTTATTTGCGCGCGCGCTCGGGGCTGCCCGTGCCCGCAGTTCTGCACGCGGACCCGAGCCTGCTCATCATGGAATACGTGCCGGGGCGCAGCGTCTGGGAGGGCGAACCGCTGAGTCACCTCGGCGAGCTGCTGGCCGGCTGCCATCAAGTGACCGGCGATGCATACGGGCTTGAACGCGATACCTTGACCGGCCCGCTTCGGCAGCCGAACCCGCAGATGACATCATGGATCGCATTCTATCGCGAGCAGCGCCTGCGCTACATGATCGGCGTCGCGCGCGCGTCGGGCCATCTCCCCGCCACCATTGAGCAGCGGCTCTTTCAGCTGGCGGAGAATCTCGAGCAGTTCTTGACCGAGCCGCGCCGCCCCGCTCTGATTCACGGCGATATGTGGCGCACGAACGTCATCGCGCGCAATGGCCGGATCGCTGGCATCATCGACCCGGCGCTCTACTACGCGCATAACGAGATGGAGCTCGCTTACATGACCCTGTTCAGCGGCACGGGCAGCGAGTTTTTCAGCGCTTATAGCCGCCACATTCCAATCGAAGATGAGTTCTGGTCCACCAGACGTCACATTTACAATCTCTATCCCCTGCTCGTGCACCTGACGCTGTTCGGCCAAAAGTATTTGCCGCCCATCGAGGAAACGATCAAGCGATTCGGCTATTAGTTTGTATAACGTTGGTATTGTTGTATTTTTCGTACAAATTGGTTATAGTGGAATCTCGGTACAAGCGATACAGTTAGCGCTGGTATCGGCGCAGAGTGTCAAGGCAATTTGAGATGAGCGCGACCGACAGTGCATGCACAAGCAAGAAGGTGAAGAAGACCGGCACCCGCTAGGTATGGGCTTGTTTGTGCTGCTTTAGGACATGAAACAGTCACCCGCCCATACGGCGGGTTTTTTGTTGTGAGTTGTTGGCATAGGAGAAGGAACGATGACCGCTGAAAGTCCGCTGTGTCCTGAGTGTGACGGCGAGGTTGAGATGCCGCCGGACGCCATGGAGAATGAATTGCTGTCTTGCCCGGAGTGCGGCGCTGAGTTGGAGATCATGAGCCTGGAACCGCTTACGCTCGAGCCCGCGCCCGAGGTTGAAGAGGACTGGGGAGAATAAGCCTCATGCGCGCCGCCCTGCTCGTGACCCATATTCGCGCCGAAGAAAAGCTGATTCTGGCTGCTTTCAATACTCATGATGTCAGCCCGGATATTATCCTTGATCGCGAACTGAACTTCGACATCACGCGCGGCGCTGAACAGCTGGCGCCCTCAGGCATCGCCTGGCGCGATTATGACCTGGTCTTTGAACGCTGCGTCAGCACCTCGCGCGGCATGTATGCCCTGGCGGTGCTCAACAGCTGGGGCGTCCGCAGTTTCAACACCTACGAAACGGCGGCGACCTGTGGCGACAAGCTGCTGACCAGCATCGCTTTCAAGCGCGCCGGCATTCCACAGCCGCACACGCGGGTGGCGTTCACGCCGGAAAGCGCGATGCGAGCGATTGAAGATGTCAAATATCCCGCTGTGTTGAAACCGGTGACCGGCTCCTGGGGGCGGCTTTTGGCGCGCGTGCACAACCGAGACAGCGCCGAGGCAATACTGGAACACCGGCAAACGCTGGGCGATTACAATCATCACACCTATTACGTGCAGGAATATGTCGATAAACCGGGGCGCGATATCCGCGCTTTCGTCGTCGGCGAGCGCACCATCGCCGCGATTTACCGGCAATCCAATCATTGGATCACCAACACAGCGCGCGGCGGCCTGGCGACGAACTGCCCGGTGACCGAGCAATTGAATGACATCTGCGTGCGGGCGGCGCTGGCGGTGGGCGGCGGCATCCTGGCGGTTGACCTGCTGGAAGACGCGGCTCGGAACTTCGTGGTCAACGAAATCAACCACACGATGGAATTCCGCAATAGCAGCAAGCCAACCGGCGTGGACATCGCGCAGGAGGTCATCGATTATGTGCTGCGCGAAGTTGAGGTGCTGGCGTGATCCGGGCGGCGATCCTCGGCGGCAGCGGCTATACCGGCGGCGAATTGCTGCGGCTGCTGCATTTTCATCCGCAGGTCGAGCTGACTCAGATCACCAGCCGCGAGCAGGCCGGCCGCTACGTTCATATCGCGCACCCCAATATGCGCGGCGTGTCGAGCTTGAAATTCGTCCATCCCGACGGCCTGCGCGAGTGCGATCTGCTATTTTTGGCGCTGCCGCACGGGACTGCCGCGCGCGACATTGAGCGCTTTGCCGGGCTGGCGCCGAAGCTGATCGACCTCTCGGCCGATTTCCGTCTTGACTGCGCCGCCGACTACGAAACTTTCTACGGCGAGCCGCATCCCGCGCCGCGCTGGCTGTACCGCTTCGTTTATGGTTTGCCCGAGGTCAATCGCGAAGCCTTGATCGGCGCCAATTATGTCAGCGGCGTCGGCTGCAATGCGACGGCGGTCAATCTGGCGCTGCTGCCGCTGGTTGAGGCGGGCATCCTCGAACGGGCCGCCTGTGAAATCAAGGTCGGCTCATCGGAAGCGGGCAACAAGAGCAGCCCGGGATCGCATCATCCGATTCGAAGCGGCGCCGTCCGCAGCTATAAAGCTACCGGGCATCGGCACATGGCGGAGGCGCGGCTTGTGCTCGGCGACGACCTGCCGCTGCATTTTTCTGTCACCGCCATCGAGATGGTGCGCGGGATTCATTTGCTGGCGCATTGTTATCTGCGCCAGCCTAAAGCGGAACGAGACATCTGGCGCCTCTACCGCGCGCGCTATAAGGACGAGCCTTTCCTGCGGCTGGCGAGCGGCAAGGTCGGCTTACACCGCCTGCCTGAGCCGCGGGTGGTGGCCGGCAGCAATTATTGCGATATCGGCTTTGAGCTGGACGAGGACGGGACGCACCTGGTAGTTGTCGCCGCCCTGGACAACCTGGGCAAGGGCGCAGCCGGCAGCGCGGTGCAGGCGATGAATCTAATGTTTGAGTTGGACGAGACGACCGGGCTTGAATTTCCCGGTGTATATCCTTAAGAGGGAAGCCGAGCGATGGCAAGGACTGATTTGTTGGTGGTTAAGCTGGGTGGCGGCGAAGGGCTGGATCTTGCCGGCGCTTGTGATGATCTGGCGGCGATCGCGCCGTCGCGCCCGCTGCTCATCGTCCACGGCGTCAGCGCCATTGCCAATCAACTCTGTTTGGATTTGGGCGTGGAGGTGCAATCGCTGGTATCGCCTTCCGGCCACAGTTCGCGTTATACGCCGCCCGCTGTGCGCGATATTTTCGTGCGCGCGGCGGAGATGGCCAATGATCAGCTGGTGGCGGAATTGCGGGCCAGGGATGCGGAGGCTCTGGGCTTCGTGGGAGAAGATGTGGCGCTGAGCGGCGCTCGCAAGACGGCGATACGAGCGGTCTTCAATGGACGGGTGCGCGTTGTGCGCGATGATCATAGCGGGTCTATCAGGGGTGTCGACAGCGCGCTCCTGCGTGAGACGCTCGATCAAGGGCAGCTGCCGGTGCTGCCGCCGATGGCGCAGAGCGCGGATGGCTTGCTGAATGTCGATGGCGACCGAGCCGCCGCCGCGGTGGCCGGCGCATTGAACGCGAGCGCGCTGGTCATTCTCAGCAATGTTAGCGGGCTGTATCGAGATTTTCCGGACGAAGCATCGATCGTTGACGAGCTGCCGCTGGCGCAGATAGACCGGGCGCTGGATTGGGCGCAGGGACGGATGAAACGCAAAGTGATCGCCGCGCGGGAAGCGCTGGCTCAGGGCGTCGACCGCGTCATCGTCGCCGATGGACGCGTAGACAAACCGGTATCGCGGGCGCTTGCGGGAGCGGGCACGAGGTTCACATTATGATTGAAACGACCACAGTATTTGAAATCGAAGACCGATACGGCTCCGGCGCCTACGGCAAGCGGCCGACCGCGCTGGTCCGCGGCCAAGGCGCCTATGTCTATGATCAGGACGGCAATCGCTATCTGGACGCGACGAGCGGGCAAGGCGTCGCGGCGCTGGGCCATTGCCATCCGGCTGTCGTCAAGGCGATAAGTGAGCAGGTGGCCACCTTAATCACCAGTCACGAGTCCTTTTACAATGATCGCCGGGCAGCGCTCTACACCTTGCTCTCCAGCATAATGCCGGCCGATATCAATCGCTTTTTCCTCTGCAACAGCGGCGCGGAAGCCAACGAAGGCGCGCTGAAAGTAGCGAAGCTGCTCACCGGGCGCGCGGGCATCGTCGCGGCGAAGCGGTCCTTCCATGGCCGCACGACCGGCGCCCTGTCCCTGACCTGGACGCAGAAATATCGCAAACCCTTTCAAGCCTGGCTGCCGGCCGTCGATTATGTCGCCTTCAACGATATTGACGCGGCCTGTCGGGCGATCAGCGAAGAGACGGCCGCTGTCGTTGTCGAGCCGGTCCAGGGCGAAGGCGGCGTGCACCCGGCCAACGTCGAGTATCTGCAAGCCCTGCGCGAACGCTGCGATCAGACCGGCGCCATGCTCGTGATTGATGAGATCCAGACTGGTTTCGGCCGCACAGGAAAATGGTTCGGCTTTGAGCATGCTGAAATCGTGCCGGACATCATCTCGGTGGGCAAAGCGATCGCCGGTGGACTGCCGATGGGCGCCGTCTGCTGGCGCGCCGCGCACGGGCCAATCGAGCGCGCGACACATGGCAGCACTTTTGGCGGCAATCCATTGGCTTGCGCCGCTGCGCTGGCCGCCGTCTCAACGATTCGCGACGAGGGCTTGGTCGATCAGGCGCGGGTCACGGGCCGCTGGTTCATGGACGAGTTGAATGCGATGAATCTGCGCGGCGCGCGCGAAGTCCGCGGGCGCGGTCTCATGATCGGCATCGAATTGCGGACGCGGGTGACGCCGGCGCTGAAGGCGCTGCAAGAACAAGGCGTGCTCGCCCTGCCCGCCGGGCTCAATACGCTGCGCCTGCTGCCGCCGCTGAACATAAATCGCGAGCAAATGTCCGTGGTCGCCGCGGCGATTCAAACGGTGTTGGGATAACTGATGACGCGCGTATCCGACGCGGGCGCCGAGCGCCTGCTGCATGACCTGGTTGCCATAGCCAGCCCATCCTGCCAGGAAGCGGAGGCGGCGCGCTTTCTGACCGCCTGGATGCGGGATAACGGCTACGACGAGGCATTTGTCGATGAGGCCGGCAATGCTGTCGGGCGCATCGGCTCGGGCGCGCGTCAGATCGTTCTGCTCGGTCATATCGACACCTTTGCCGGTTTTCCGCCCGTTCGTCAAGAGGGGCGGCTGCTGTATGGGCGCGGCGCCGTTGACGCCAAAGGTCCGCTCTGTACCTTTGCGGTGGCCGCGAGCCGAGCGGAACTGGCTGACGATGCAAGCGTCATCGTCCTGGGCGCGGTTGAAGAGGAAGCAGCCACCAGCCGCGGCGCCCATTTTGCCCTGAGCCGGTATCAGCCCGATTTTTGCGTCATCGGCGAGCCATCGCGCTGGGATCGCATCACGCTTGCTTACAAAGGGCGGCTGCTGCTGGACTGGAGCTGGGAAGGCGGCTTGTCGCACAGCGCCGGCGAAGCGCCGAGCCCGGCAGAGCGCGCGCTGAGTTATTGGAATACGATCAGGACCTACTGCGATAAATACAATGAGGACATTGGGGCGCTCTATTCACGGCTCGACGCTTCAATCCGCGATATTAATACCTGGCAGGAAGGCGTCAATGGCGTCGCCCGAATGACAATCGGTTTTCGCTTGCCGCCGGATCTGGCGCCGGAAGACATCGCTGCTCGATTTCCCGCTTGCGATGGCGCAACGGTTGCAGCGCGCGGGGCGGAGCGCGCCTTCAGCGGCGACAAGAACAGCGCGCTCAGCCGCGTGTTCCGGCGCGCGATTCGCGCCAATGCTGGCAGACCGCGCTTCGTCTACAAGACTGGCACATCGGACATGAACATCGTGGGCCCGCGTTGGAATTGCCCCATTGTCGCTTATGGCCCGGGCGATTCGGCGCTTGACCATACCCCTGACGAGCACATCAACTTGGACGAGTATCTGCGCGCCATCGACGTCTTGACGTTGGCGCTTGAGACCATCTGAGCGAGGCAAGGAGACGTTGTGAACAGGCGCGGCATTCCAATACGCAATTTCAACTTCATTGATTCCACCTTGCGCGAGGGCGAGCAGTTCCGCGGAACGCATTTTACGATTGAAGACAAGCGCGAGATCGCTTCGCTGCTCGATCGTTTCGGCGTCGAGTATATGGAATTGTCGACGCCGGTGGCCAGCCCGCAGAGCGCCGCCGCCATACGCGCCCTGGCCGATACGCCGCGCCGATTCAAACTGCTGACGCATATCCGGGCGAATATGGATGATGCCAGGCTGGCGGTCGATTGCGGCGTTGACGGCGCCGATGTTTATATCGGGACGTCCACCTATATGCGCGAATACAGCCATGGCAAGAGCCTGGAGCAAGTCATTGAAATCGGCGCGGAAGTCATTCATTTTCTCAAAGAGAACGGCATCGAAACGCGCTTCAGCACCGAGGATACATTCCGCAGCAATTTCGCCGATGTGATGACCGTCTACCGGGCGATGGACCTGGCCGGCGTCGATCGCGTTGGCGTCGCCGATACCGTTGGCATCGCTGACCCGCTGCGCACTTACAACCTCATTTCCAACCTGCGCGATGTGGTCGATTGCGATATCGAATTTCACGGTCATAACGATAGCAGCTGCGCCGTCGCCAATGCCTTCTGCGCATTGCAGGCTGGCGCCACCCATATCGACACGACAGTTTTGGGCATCGGCGAGCGCAATGGCATCACGCCGATGGGCGCCCTGGTCGGGCGGCTCTATACCTGCGACAAATCGCTTGTCGAGAAATATGATCTGCGGCTGCTGCCCGAGATTGAAAGAACCGTCGCCGATAAATTGGGAATCGAGATTCCCTACAATACGCCGATCACCGGGGAAGTCGCCTTTCACCACAAGGCAGGCGTGCATACCAACGCCGTTTTGAAGAACCCGACCACTTATGAAGCGATCGCCCCCGAGGACTTTGGCATGTCGCGAATTATCGATGTCGCGCATCGACTGGTGGGGCGCAACGCCATCCGCGACCACGCGGTCAGCCGCGGCCTGGAATTGCCCGAGGACGTGCTCCAACTGGCGACGGCGCAGGTGAAGCTGATGGCGGATGAGCGGCCGATCACGGTCGAAGATGTCGACAGAATCCTGCAAAAGATGATGCTGCCGATGGATGACTAATCGGCGGCGGCGATGACGCCTTTTATGCCGCGAGGGTCATGCATCGGGATGATGTAGACAAGCGCCGACATCAACCCGGCCAGCGCAAAAATGCCGAAAGTCAGTTCAAAACTGACCGCGTCAACCAGCCAGCCGCCGAAGATTGGCGCGAAGATCGTAATGGGCGCGATTAATGTATTGGCCATGCCGATGTAATAGGGGCGCTCTGCCACCGAGCCGAACTGGATGGTAATCGTCATGATGGTTGACCATTGCGCCGAGTTCACAATGCCGGTCAAGGCGAAGACAATGTAGAAGAAGCCGACATCGCTGGCGGACAAGGCGGAGACGATGGCCAGCACGGTCAGCAGATTGGCGGCGATCAAGACGCGTCGGTGACCCCAGCGATCGCCGATCCAGCCGATGACGGAACTGCTGAGCGTATTGGACACCAGAAGGACGCTGGTCAGGACGCCGACGAATTCGGGAGACATGTCAAAGCGGCGAATGCCATAAATCGTGTAGAAGGATATGGCGGTGAGGCTGACGCCGGTTAGGCAGCGGGCGATCAGGAACCAGCGGAAGTTGTCATCCCCCCGCAGGATTTGCCGCAAGCGCCCGCCGAACGCGCGCCAGCGCACCGGTTCGACTACATTTTTCGGCGCGCTCTTCGACTCGTAAGTCATCGCCAGAAAGGCGAAAGACACCAGCAGACTCAGGCCGGTGATGGTGAAGAGCAGGCCGAAACTCTGCGGGAAGGCGAGCCGCTTGAGGATCAGGCCGGCCAGCAGCGCGCCGCCCGCGCCGAAGAGATTCACGCATGCCGATTGAATGCCGAAGAATGTGCCGAGCCGGTGCGGCGGCATGATCTTGCTTATCATGCTCTGCCAGGCTGTTCCGGTGAGGCCGCCGCCCAGTGACTGCAGGCCGAGCAGCAGCAGCGCCAGCAGGAGGGCAAGATCGGCACCAAGCGTTGGAAGCGAAAAGGCGAGCAAGGCGAGACCGAAATACGGCAGCCGCTCCACGAGCGTCATGGCGATCACCACCGGTTTGTAGCGGTTTAGACTGGCGACGTAGTTCGAGGTGAGCAGCTGCGGCACCTGCCAGCCGATGTGAAACAAGGTGGCGACGAAGCCGATCAGCGCGGTCGATTCGGTGAGGTAAGACAAGAAAAGCGGGATTATGGTAACATACGAAGCCAAGCCCATGATGCCAAAGCCGAACAAACTGCCGTCCAGGATGTTGACGATGGTGTTGTGGCGAAGTTTGTCGTTTAAGTCTTGCGGCAGCATATTCAGCCTGTGCCTTATTGGAATGCAGCCAAGCGGCAATTGTATCAGAGAATTCAGCTGGCTCTATTGAGAATCTGATGAGCGCTTTCTATCTGATCAGCCCGGCCCGGAGCTAATGACCCGGCGCGCTGCTCGAAGCGCATGAAACGGACGCTGCCATGCAAACCTTGACTGAAAAGCTGCTGGCGCGGGCAAGCAGCCGCGACCGCGTCAAGCCCGGCGAAATCGTCGTCATTGAACCGGATGTTGTGCTGAGCCATGACAATACCGCCGCTATCTCCGCCATCTTCCAGCAGTTGCCGCATAAACGCGTCCGATATCCAGATCGCCTGGCGGTCACGCTGGACCACGCTGTGCCGCCGCCGACGGCCGGGCACGCCCGCAATCACGCGCGCATTCGCGATTTCGTTCGCGAGCAAGGCATTGCCAACTTTTTTGAAGCCGGGCGTGGCATCTGCCACCAGGTGCTTTGCGAAGAAGGCGTCATCGGCCCCGGCATGGCGCTCTTGGGCGCGGACAGCCACAGCACGCATTATGGCTGGCTGGGCGCATTCAGTGCCGGCATCGGGCGCAGTGAAGTCGCCGCGCTCTGGGCGACCGGCCAGCTCTGGCTGCGCGTTCCCGAGACCATTCAGATTACGCTGGCGGGAAAGCTCCATGCGGGCGTGACGGCGAAAGACTTGACGATCGGCATGATTGGCCGGCTGTCATCTGACGGCGCGAATTACATGGCGGTCGAATTTGGTGGGCCCGGCCTTGCCGGTCTATCGCCCGATTCGCGCGCTGTGCTGACCAATATGATGGCGGAAATGGGCGCCAAGAACGCCTGCATCGCGCCCGACGCCGTAACCTGGCGCTGGCTGGAAGCGACGCTGAGGCGGACGCGCCCGCATGATCATGAACCAAGACTGGAACTCTTCCGTAAACTGGCGCTTTATCCTGACGCTGCGGCTGATTATGCAGCGCGCCAGCACATCGAACTGGATGAGCTTGAGCCGATGGTCTCTTGTCCTGACGCGGTAGAGAATGCGCTGCCGCTTTCGGCGGTGGCGCGGACGCCGGTCGATCTCGGCTTCATCGGGACTTGCACCAACGGTCGGCTTGAGGACATTGCCGCGGCGGCTGATATCGCGCGTGGCCGGCGCTTGCGCAAACGGCTGCTGGTGGTTCCGGCGTCGGCGCTGGTGCTCAGGGACGCGGCCGAAGCCGGTTATATCGCCGACCTGGTAGACGCCGGCGCGACGATTGGCACACCTGGATGTGGACCGTGCATGGGCGTGCATATGGGCGTGTTGGCGCCGGGCGAAGTTTGCATCAGCAGCGCCAATCGGAATTTCCGCGGGCGCATGGGCGAGCCAGAGGCCCAGATATACCTGTCGAATCCGGCGGTGGTGGCCGCCAGCTGCGTCGCCGGCTACCTGGCCCACCCGGCCGATGTCACCGGCGAAACGGCTGCCGATTCATAACCTCGACCGAAGCAGGAGAGCGCAAGCGATGGCGAGAACCAGGCATCGCGTCTGGAAGTACGGCGACAGCGTCAACACGGATGTCATCTTCCCGGGCAAGTACACTTACAGCATCGACAATGATCCGGCCGGACTGGCGCGCCACGCTCTGGAAGACCTCGACCCCGGTTTTGCCAACTCGGTGGAAAGCGGCGATGTCATCGTGGCTGGCCGCAACTGGGGCAATGGCAGCAGCCGCGAGCAAGCCGTCACTTGCCTGCTGGCGGCCGGTGTGCATGCTGTCGTCGCGAAGAGCTTCGCGCGCATCTATTATCGCAACGCCATCAACAGCGGTCTTCTCGTCATTGAATGCCCGGAGATCGTCGACCAGGTTGAAAGCGGCGTAATGATCGAACTGGATATGGAAGCTGCCGAGATTACTTGCGACGGGCGGCGTTACGCCTTCGCTCAGCTGCCGGCGCAGGTGCGGGAGGTTGTCGAGGCGGGCGGGATAATCGCTTACTTGCAGCGAAACAGCTAGCGTCCTTTCTTCTTCTAATCTGATCCGAAGCACACTGCGATCGTCTGCGGCGACTTTTTCTACAATCGCTTTTCCGGCGTCTGTCGAAAATTGCAACGCGATCTGTATACCCTCCTCAAGGTGATATGCGTCCGGCGCAGAATATCGGCTGACAGGCGGCCAAGCCCAATACACTTGCCGCTGCCGGCCACCGCCCGCACAATCGTCCAGTCATTCATCACCGCTTCCAATCGTAATGCAAATGATCCTCTCTTGCTTCTATCCTGCCTTAACCGTACACTAAATAACTTAGTGTAGAATGAATTGCAGACATCAGAACAAAGTTTCGTAGCTTTCAAAATGCTTCGCGACTGACGAAGCAGTCAATCGTGCAAGCGGCGGAACGCAAAAACGTTCTATTCGCTCAATGTCTGGCTATTCGGATAGATCGGATTAAATTCATGGAGTCCGCATGCTAGCCATTGTCAACACCTGCGCCGTCATCGGGCTGGACGGCCATGTCGTCGAAGTGCAGACGGACTTCAACCCGCGCGCCGCGCTGCCCAGTTTCAATCTTGTCGGGCTGCCGGGCGCGGCCGTGCGCGAGAGCAAAGACCGCGCCCGCTCCGCCATTCGCAATAGCGGCCTGCGCTTCCCCAACAAAGCTTATGTGGTCAATCTTTCGCCGGCCGATATCCACAAGCATGGCCCGTCCTACGATTTGGCCATCGCCATTGGCGTGCTGGGCGCCACCGACCAGATTCCCCTGCATGCGCTGGACCGGGCCATGTTCATAGGCGAGCTGTCGCTGGATGGCAGCATACGTCATGTCAAGGGCGTGCTGCCGATGGTGTACACGGCGATGCAGCAAGGCATGGACACCGTGTTCGTCCCGGAAGCGGACGCCGCCGAAGCAGCCTTGATCCAGGGCATCTCTGTGATTCCGGTGCGCTCCGTCGGGCAATTGGTGGAACATCTTTATCAGTTGAATCCGATCGACCCGGTCAAAGCCGAGTTGGATGGCCAAGTTTCGGAAGAGATCCTCGCTGATGGCGTCGAGGATTTCGCCGACATTCGCGGCCAGGAACATGTCAAGCGCGCGCTGGAGGTGGCGGCGGCCGGCAATCACAATATCCTGATGTCTGGCCCGCCCGGCGCGGGCAAAAGCTTGCAGGCGCGGGCCCTGGCGGGCATATTGCCCAAGCTGTCGCTGGAGGAAGCGCTGGAGGTGACGCGGATCTACTCCATCGTCGACATGCTCTTGCAGGACGAGCCGCTGGTGCGAAGGCGGCCCTTTCGCGCGCCTCATCACACGATATCGCAGGTTGGATTGGTCGGCGGCGGTTCGATTCCAAAGCCGGGCGAGATCAGCCTGGCACATCGCGGCGTCTTGTTCCTTGACGAAATCAACGAGCACTCGAGCAAGGTTCTGGAGGTCCTGCGGCAACCGATTGAAGACAAGATTGTCACGATCAGCCGGGCCAAAGGGAGCATTGCCTTTCCGGCGAATTTCTTGCTGGTCGGCGCCCGCAACCCTTGCCCCTGCGGCTTTTATGGCGATCCGCTGCAAGACTGCCGCTGCACGCCGAATCAGATTCAGCGTTATCAATCGAGGATTTCGGGCCCGATTCTGGATCGCATTGACATCCACGTTGATGTGCCGAGGGTGGATTTCGACAAGCTGCTCGGCGATGCCCGGGCCGAAAGCACGCTGGATATTCGGCAACGCGTTGAAGGCGCCCGGCGGCGTCAGACGGCTCGCTTCAAAGAGCACCCGGGCTTGTTCGCCAATGCCGACATGACCGTCAGCGAAATTGACGACTACTGCGCCCTGGATGCGGAGGCGCGGCAGATCCTGATGCTTTCGGTGCGGAAGCTGCAACTGAGCGCGCGCAGCTACCATCGCGTGCTTAAGCTCAGCCGGACAATTGCCGATCTGGATGCTTCAGACGGTATCAAAGTTCCGCACGTCGCGGAGGCGCTGCAGTACCGGCCGCCGGTCGAATGAATTCTAGCAGTCTGCCGTCATTCAAGGCTGTTCTGGCGCGATGTAACCGTTGCGCAAGTCATATTCGATTAGCGCCGGATCTCGTTGAGCCGGGTCGCCCCAGCCGCCGCCACCGGTTGACATCTGACTGACGACATCGCCCCGGTTAAAGGGACCGTAGAGATAAACCCGCTGCGTGATAATCTCTTCGCGCTCGCTGCCGGCCCAGGCAATCGCTTTGCTGACGCCGGCATCCCCGCCCCCGTGCAGCCCCCATGGTCGGTCAATCGTGTTTTCGTTCATCGTCTGAATGAGGATGTTGTCCTCCAGCATTTCGTATTCGCGGATGACGCCGAATCCGCCGCGAAACTTTCCAGCGCCCGCCCCTTCCAGGTTGAAACTATGCCGCCGGACGCGCAGCGGGTAGCGCCCTTCAATGACCTCAGTCGGCGTGTTTGGCGCGTTGCCATTGCCGACGAAGACAAGCCCGCTAGGGCCATCGCCATGCGGGAAGGCGCCGCCACCGCCATCAAGCGGCTCGATGAAAATGAAGGGCTCGCCATGGCGCGGGTCCATGCGATAGAAGACGCAGCCAAACATTTGATAAGACGCCGCCGGGCAGCGATCGGGAATCGCTTCCGAAAGGGCTTTGACGATCAAGTGCACCACCATCTCGGCGACATAGCCGTATGAATCGGTCGGCGCCGGATACAGTGGGCTGACAGCGGTGTTCTCGGGCGCGGTCACGGTCAGCGGGCGCGTATGGCCATGATTCATTGGATCGAAGGGCATGGTCAGCGATTTCAAGACCGTCTCCGACATGGCGACGGTGCCGATGAAAGGATGATTGGTGGGGCCCGCTACAACGCTGTCGGTGCCGGTCCAATCAATGCGCATTTCATCGCCATCCACAGTCACCGTGACCGCGATCTTGTAAGGCTTTTCGAGCCGCACACCATCGTGATCCATAAAGACGCTTGTCGAGTAGGCGCCATCGGGAATCTCAGCGATCTGCGCGCGCATCATCGCTTCGGATTGGTCGAAGACCTGATCCATCGCCTGCTGAATAGTTTCGGCGCCGTAACGTTCGCAGAGGGCGAGCACTCGGCGCGCGCCGGTGCGGCAGGCGGCGATCATAGCATTCAAGTCGCCATGCACCAGGTCCGGGAAGCGGACATTTTTGAGGATGAAGCGCATGAATGTCTGATTCAGGGCGCCGGCCTCGACCAATTTATCGTGGAAGAATATCAGCCCCTCTTGATGTACATCGGTGGTATCCGGGCACCAGCCGCCCGGGGTCTTGCCGCCGATATCGGCCCAATGCGCCATCAGCGCCGAAAAGGCGACCAGCTTGCCTTCAAAGAAGATCGGCATGTAGACGGCGGTATCGCTGATATGCGTCCCGGTTTCAAAGGGCTCGTTGGCCAGTAGGATGTCGCCCTCGGCGAAGCCGTCCAGGCCGAGCGCTCGGATGCCGCTGCGGACAGTCGGCCCCAGGCAGCCCATGAACCCAGGCAAGCCGGAACCCTCCGCCAGCATCTCGCCGCGCTGGTTGGTGATCGCCAGGCCAAAGTCCTGAACCTCATAAATCAGTGGATTATGCGCTGTTTTGATCAGGCTGATCATCATTTCATCGGCGGCCGCTTTCAGCGCGTTGCGGATGACCTGGGTGGTGATGGGGTCGACTTTGTTCATGGCGCCCTTCGCTTGATGATTAGATGGCCGTAGTCATCGACTTGCGCCGATTGATCCGGCAGGATGAGTATGGTGGAGGTCCACTCCTCTACGATCGCCGGACCTTCGATCGAGCGGACCGGGCCCAGTTTGCCGCGGTCATGCACATTGACGGACATGCCGCCGCCGAAGCCGCGGACGGTGATATCTCGCCGGCATTTCAGCGAGTCGTTTCCATCATCGCCGTCGATGCGCTTCAGCGCCGGCTTGGCGGTGATGCCCAAAATCGATACCTGGAGATTAACTATCTCGGCGGCCGAATCGGGCAGTTTGAGGGAATAAGCCTGCTCGTGATAGTCATCGAAGCGACGGCGCAGCGCAAGCAGGTCGGCGCCAAGATCGCCGTCGAGTACAGGCACCTTGACCGTGTGTTCCTGCCCGAAATAGCGCATGGCGGCATGAAGTTCCAGCGCTGTTTCGTCTGGGACGATGCCGTTGGCGGCGAACCGGCCCCGCACTTCCGCTTCCAGCTTAGCCAGCTCAGCCCGCAAATCGCCCGCGGTCAGGTCCGCGAATGGCTTCAGGTAGGTGCGAATTGTGTCTTCGCGATAATCGGCGTTGAGCAATCCCCAAGCGGAAAAGGTCGCCGGGTTCTGCGGGATGATGGCGCTGGCCGCGCCCAGCTCGTTGAGCAGGAAACCGGCGAAGAGCCCGCCGCCGCCGCCATAGCAGACGAGCGCGAAGTCCCGCGGATCATGACCACGCTCGATTGTGATGTTGCGAATCGCGTATGCCATGTTCATATTCGCCAGATGCACGATGCCGGCGGCCGCGTCCAGCGCGCTCAGTCCAAGCGGGTTTGCGACGCGCTCCTGGATCGCAGCTTCGGCGCGTTTTCTGCTCAAGCGCATGCGCTCGCCCAGATAATAATCGGGGTCCAGATAACCGAGCAGAAGCTGGGCGTCGGTGACCGTCGCCTCGTCCCCGCCTAAATCGAAGCAGGCCGGCCCGGGGTCGGCCTCGACGCTCCGCGGCCCGATATTCAAGCCGCCGGCGGCATCAAGCCAGGCGACGCTGCCGCCGCCCGCGCCAATCGACACGATATCGATCGTCGGCTGCAGCACTGGTCTGCGATTGATGCGATGTTCCGTTTGCTCAAGCGGCTTGCCATCCGAGATTAGCGCGACGTCAAAGGTCGTTCCGCCCACATCAGCGGCGACCAGGTTGCTTACCGCCAGTTGACGCCCGAGCGCCGCGGCGCCGATGACGCCACCGGCCGGCCCGGAAGCTATCGTGCGGATCGGCCCTTCGCTGGCGGCCGGCAGCGATGTGATGCCGCCGGAGGATTGCATGATGCTGAGCGCCCCGCCAAATCGCCGCCTGGCCAGCTCGCTCTTGAGCGCGGCGAGATAACGCGCCAGTTTGGGTTTGGCATAGGCATTGAGCACAGTGGTCGACGTGCGTTCAAATTCGCGCCATTCGCGGCAGATCTCCGAGGAGACGGTCACGGCGATATCCGGGCATTCTTCCTCGACGAGATCGCGCATGCGATTTTCATGCTGCGGATTGAGATAAGAATGCAGGAAGACGACGGCGATGCCCTCGACGCCTGCCGCTTTCAGCTGTCGAATGGCGGCGCGCGCTTCCCCTTCGTCCAGAGGCCTGACAACTTCACCGCGGGCGTCCAGGCGCTCGCTGACTTCCAGCCGCAGGTAACGCTCAACCAAGGGCGCCGGCGGCTGATAGAACAAGTTGTAGATCTCTTCGCGGTTGCCCCGGCCCAGCTCCAGGACGTCACGGAAACCGCGGGTGGTGATCAAGCCGACGCGCGCGCCCTTCTCTTGCACGATCGTATTGATCACCATAGTCGATCCATGGATGATCGTCTTGACAGCTGTTAGATCCAGCGCGAGCCTGTCGATGCCTTCGAAAAAGCGCGCCTCGATTGAGCCAAGCGAGGGCGATTTCTCGATGCGAACATCGCCGCTGTCTTCATCCAGGGCGACAAAATCGACGAAGGTCCCGCCTACATCTATCGCCAGTCGCTCACGAGCCATAGTGTTTCACCTTTGCGTCCAGGCGCGGCGAGCCAGTTCATCAGAAATCAGGCATCGGCCGGTTGATTTTGGTCATAGAGATGGCAGCTTACCTGATGGTCGGCCGATGTCCAGCGCAGGGCCGGGCGCAGCGTTCGGCAGCGGTCCATCACCTGCGGGCAGCGCGGATGAAAACTGCAGCCGGGCGGTGGATTGACCGCGCTGGGCACGTTCCCGGTCAGGATGATGCGCTGGCGCTCGCTCGTCGGATCTGGCGCCGGCGTGGATGACAGCAGCGCTTGCGTGTAGGGGTGCTGCGGATGAGCGAAGACGGCTTCGCTGCTGGTCTCTTCGACGATTTTGCCCAGGTACATGACGGCGATGCGATCGCTGATATGTTGGATGACGCTCAGATCATGGGTGATGAACAAATAAGTCAAGCGGCGCTGGCGCTGCAGGCGAATCAGCAGATTGATGATCTGCGCCTGTACCGAAACATCAAGGGCGGATGTCGGTTCGTCCAGAATGACAAAGGCCGGGTTTAGCGCCAGCGCGCGCGCCAGTGCGATACGCTGGGCTTGGCCGCCGCTCAATTGATGTGGATGGCGGCTCATAAAGTCCTGGCTCAAGCCGACCTCGGTCAGAAGCGAGGCGACCCTGTCTTTCATCTGCTCGCGCGTCATCGCCGCATGCGCGCGCAGCGGCTCGGCGACCAGATCAAAGCCTTTCAGTCGTGGATTCAGCGAGGCAAAAGGATTCTGCAAAACGATCTGCATGCGCTGGCGCATTTGGCGCATGTCCTCAGCGCTCAAGGCGAGCAGGTCGACGCCGTCAAATTGGATGCTTCCCTTGCTTGGCCGCAGCAGGCGCAGCAGGCAGCGCGCCAGCGTGCTCTTGCCACAGCCGGATTCGCCGACGATGCCCAATGTCTCGCCGGCATTGAGCTCAAAGCTCACATCATTCAATGCCTGGATGGCTTGCGAGCCGCGCCCGAAAAGCCCGGACCGACGCCAGTATGTCATCGACAGATCGCGCACTGTCAGCAGCGGCTCAGCCATGGACTGGGTCCTCATGCAAAAAGCAGGCCGCCTGATGTTCAGCGGCGAGGCTGACGAGCGGCGGCTGCAGCCGGTGGCAGCGGTCCATCACGAATTCGCAGCGAGGCGCGAAAGCACAGCCGGCGATTCGTTCCAGGCCAGCCGGCACATTGCCGGGGATGACCTTGAGATCCGTTCCGCGGCTGCCCGGCCGAGGCAGCGCCGCCAGCAGACCGCGGGAGTATGGATGCTGGGGGTCGGCTAGAATCGCGTCGACGGCGCCTTGCTCCACGACGCGCCCGGCGTAGAGCACGGCAACCTTTTGACAGGTCTCCGCGACGATGCCGAGATCGTGTGTGATGAAAATGACGCTTATCGCCCGTTCGCGCTGCAAAGTCCGCAGCAGGTCGAGTATCTGGGCTTGAATCGTCACATCAAGCGCGGTGGTGGGCTCATCGGCGATAATCACCTCCGGTTCGGCCGCCAGGCTGAGCGCGATCATCGCTCGCTGCTGCTGCCCGCCGGACAGTTGATGCGGGTAAACAGCCATCATCTGGGCCGGGTCCGGCAAGCCTACGCTGGCAAGCAGCTCTAGCGTCGCCTTTCGCCGCTGCTCAGCCGGCGCCGGGTTGTGCGCGCGCAGCACATCGTAAATCTGCCCCCCGATTGTGAACAAGGGGTTCAAGGCGGTGGCCGGGTCCTGAAAAATCATGGCGATGCGGTCGCCGCGGATTGCATGCATCTCCTTTTCGCTTAAGCGAAGCAGATCGGTGTTGTTGAAGAGGATGCGGCCTTCAGTAACCTCCGCGTTTTCGTCCAGAAGGCGCATGATGCTGCGGCCGGTCACGGACTTGCCGCAGCCGGTCTCCCCGACCAGGCCAAGAATATCGCCTTTGTCCAGCTCAAAGTCGATCCCGCGGAGCGCGCGCACAGCGCCAAACGGTGTCTTGAACTGGACATGCAGATTCTCCACCGTGAGCAGCGCCATCAAAGCAGCCTGCGCAAACGCGGGTCGGCGGCCACACGCACGCCATCGCCCAAAAAATTGAAGGCCATCGCAGTGAGAAAAATCGCCAGACCGGGAAAGGTTGACATCCACCAGCGGCCGGAAAGGAAGAACAGGCGGCCATCGCTGATCATCACCCCCCAATCGGCGTAGGGCGCTTGTGTACCGAGGCCGATGAAGCTCAGGCCAGCGGCGACCAGGATGGCGGTGCCGACATCCAGCGTCCCCTGCACGATGATCGGCGTCATGATGTTGGGCAGGATATGACGACGGATGATGACTCGATCGCGAACGCCGATGCCGCGGGCCGCTTCAATGTAAGCCCGTTCCCTGACGCTGAGGGTTTGCGCGCGCGCCAGGCGGGCGTACCAGGGCCACCAGGTGACCGCGATGGCGGCGACGGCATTGATATAGCTGGCGCCCAGGGCGGCGGCGATGGCGATCGCCAGGAGCAGCGGCGGGAAAGCCAGAAAGACATCCGTGACCCGCATGATCGCTTCGTCGGCCCAGCCGCCCAGGTAGCCGGCGACCATGCCGATTGGCGTGCCAATGATGATGGCGGCCAGGACCACCAGGATGCCCATCGACAGCGACCGGCGCGCGCCAAACATCAGCCGGGCGACCTGGTCCCGGCCGAGGCCGTCAGTGCCAAATGGATGTTTAATGCCGGGCGCTCTGAACTTCGCTGTCAACTCCGGCTCGCCCCGGCCCTGGTTGGCATAAGGCGTCAAATAAGGCGCGAAGACAGCCGACAGCGCGACCGCGATCAAGAATGCCAGGCTAACGATGGCGGCCCGGTCTCGCAGGAGAAACCAGACGCTTGAGCCCGCTTCGACGCGGAATGCCCTCATATCAGCCGCACCCTGGGATCCAAGAGCGCTTGCATCAAATCAATAAGCAGATTGACCAAAATATAAACCAGGGTCACGACAAGCGTGACTGCGATGATCACGGGAAAATCAACATTGAGCACGGCCTCGGTCACGTATTTGCCGACGCCGGGCCAGGAGAACAGCGTCTCCACCAGGAACGCGCCCGTGATTGAATAGGCGAAGGACAAACCGACGACGGTCAGGGCCGGCATGATGGCATTCTTCAGCGCGAGCTTGAACAGGATCACCCTGCGCGACAAGCCGGCCGCCCGCGCCGCGGTGATGTAGGTTTCCGACAAGACCTCCAGCATGGATGCTTGTGTCATGCGAATGGTGATGCCGACCGGATAAGCGGACAGAACCAGCGCCGGCAATATCAGGTGATGGGCAGCGTCCAGCCAGGCTTTCCAATTGCCGCTGAGCGCCGCGTCGATGAGATAGAAACCCGTCTGCGCCGCGATCGGATAAAACAGGGTCGCGTCGCGGCTGACGCGCCCGCCCAATGGCAGCCAGCCCAGTTGGCTGAAAAAGATGAATTGCGCGATCAA
This sequence comes from Chloroflexota bacterium, assembly GCA_011523545.1. Lineage (GTDB taxonomy): Bacteria > Chloroflexota > Anaerolineae > Aggregatilineales > Phototrophicaceae > UBA6055. The sequence goes on from WTGN01000031.1 coordinate 30,829, forward strand.
AGCCAGCCAAAACGACGGCGCCGATACCCCGGCGACGGCGGCAAAGCGAGTGGCGTAATCAAACGGGCTGCGCGGATAAGCGCCGGCCAGCACGCCCGTCGGTATGCCCAGAACCAGCGCAATCAGCACCGCTGCAATGACCAGCTCGAGCGTCGCTGGCAGAAAGAGTCTCAAGTCGGTGTTGATGGAGCGCCGCGAATGATAAGACTCGCCGAGGTTGCCAGCCAGCAAGTCCCCGACGTATACGCGAAATTGTTCGCTCAGCGGTTTATCGAGGCCGAGCTTCTTTTCGATCTCCTGGACCTGTTCCGGGCGTGGTCGGGCGCCGGCATACAAAGCGGCCGGATTGCTGGGAATCACACGCGAGACGATAAAGGTCAGAATCAGTACGCCGACGAAAACAAAGAGGGACAAACCCAGGCGGCGGAAGAGAAAGCTGAGAAATGCCATGTCTATTGCGCGCTAGACGAGAAGGGCCCGGCGCAGCGTCTCATGAGCCGGACCCGGTTTCGCTGGCTCAGCGCGTCAAGTCATAGAAGAAGACCACGTGCGGGTAGCCTGGATTATTGACGTAACCGCTGACATCATCGCGAATGACGTGAATATCGGGCAAATCGACAACATAGATGGCGGCCGCGTCGTCCAGCAGTAGTTCCTGCGCGGCCAGGTACATGTCTTCGGCGGCGGCGCGATCGTAACCGCTGGTTGATGCGGCGGTCGCGACCAGGTCGTCGAAGGCCGGGTTGCTGTAGTAACTGAGATTGAAGAAGGGTTCTTCTTCGGTGACGAACATGCCGGTCAGCCAAGAATTGGGCGTGACGTAATCGGGCCACCAGTAGAAACCAAAGGCGTCTTGGGCGCTGGCCGGATCGTTAATCGCCAGATCCCATTGCGCTTGCCAGGCCAGGCCGCGGATCTCCAAATCAACGCCGATTTCCGCCAGGCTGGCGCGCCAGAGCTCGCCCACCTGCTGCTCATCAAGATCGCTGGCAACATGCGTATAGACCAGGGAGAGCCCGCCATCGGGATAACCCGCTTCCGTCAGCAGCTCAGCCGCCTTGTCCAGGTCCTGGCTGTACTGCTTGAGGCCGGCGCCATGTCCCCAAATGTTAGCCGGGATCGGTCCGCGGGCTTGCGTGCCCAGGCCGGCATACAAGCTGGAAACGACATCGGCGTAGGGGAAGCTGTACGACAGGGCTTGCCGCACCAGCTTGCTGCTCGTGGGTTCCTTCACCGTATTCAGCAGAATCAGCAGATTCTGGAACGACGGCGTCATGACGACATTAACGCCAGCGACATCGGCCAGCGGGCCGTAATTGTCGAATGGCAAGCTGTAGGTGAAATCGGCATCGCCGGAGCGTATCATCTGTTCGAGGACCGTCGAATCTTCGACGATGTCGAAAACGATGGTGTCAAATTGGCCATCAGACCAACCGCCCCAATAATCCGGGTTTGCCTCGAGCACCATGCGCTGGCCGGGCTCATTGCTCGCGATCATGTAGGGTCCGGTGCCGGCGGCATTGCCATCGTTGAACCAGGCGTTGTCCTGGTCGGCCGCATTCGGGCTCATGATCCAGGCGGCGTAGCCAGCCGATAAAATGAGATCAAGCGGCGCCGGAGCGCTCAAATTGAATTGCACAACAAGCTCGTCCACCGCTTCAATCGATTCAATCATCCAGAATATCCAGGCCGAGCCTTCGCCGATGGAAATCGTGCGGTCGAGCGCTTTCTTGACCGCTTCAGCGTTAAGCGGCGCGCCATCATGAAAGGTCACGCCTTCGCGCAAGTTAAAGGTCCAGGTGAGGGAATCTTCGGACGCCTCCCAGGAGACCGCCAGTTTGGGGCTTAAAATTTCGTCGCTGCCGGGCGCATTGTAAAAGGTGAGCGTCTCGTATACATTGCCCATCACCACATTCTCGTTGGAGTTGCCCGAGCTGGGATCGAGATTGGGGAAGGCCACCGGATGCGCGTAGACAAAGACGTTGCGGTCCTGCGCGACGGTTGTCAGCAGCGGCAAGGCAAATAAGGCAATCAAGATGCAAATCAGCGTAAAGCGTTTCATGGGCGTCATCCTTTGTGGTTTGAGTTTGGTTGATGCAGCGCCTGGCACAGTGGACAGGGACGGTGATTATACACCAAGTATCTGTCGCTAACAAAAGAAGGGCGGCCGCCGACGTTTCAGCGCGCGCTGTCCAGGTGGTATTCCAGGATGCGCTCTGGCCCGAAATTCGTGATTTGCAGTTGAGGAGCTGTGACGCCCGCCAAAGCATCGCGCGGAATCAGACCGATGATTTCCGATTCCTCAATCTGAATGCCTTCGCCCGCCGCCAGGTGACCTATCCGTTCGAAGACAGCGCGCATGGAGGTCAGCTGATAATTTGTCAGATTCATTGACACCTGCGCTCTGCCCTTGACGAACAGGCCCAGCGCCATGACATGCGGCATGCCGCCTGAGGACTCTCGAATCGTTCTTGCGATTCTCCTGGCAATGTTGAGGTCCGCGGTCTTCAGATAGACGTTGAAGGCAATGAGCAGGGGACGCGCGCCAATGATGCAGCCGCCTGCCCTGCCCAGCCGGGGCGGACCGAAATCCGGTTGCGGAGGCTTGCCGGTCGCGATGCTGTGTCGGAGCGCTTCATAACCGCCGCGCCGAATCGCCGCGATGTCCCGATTGGCTTCTTGCATGGCAGCCTCTCGGTAAAGAAAGACGGGCAGTTGCAGTTCTTGCCCCACGCGCTGGGCCAGGGAGCGCGCCAATGCGACGCAGTCGGCCATGGTCACATTGCGCAGGGGCACGAAGGGCACGACATCGGCGGCGCCAATTCGCGGATGTTGGCCGCAATGGGCATTCAGGTCGATAAGGGCGGAGGCGGCGCGGATGCCTTCAAACGTAGCCCGCAGCACATCCCGGGGCGCGCCGATGAAGGTCACGACAGATCGGTGGTGGTCGATGTCGCTCTCGACGCCAAGCACATGGATGTGATTGACCGACTCAATCGCGGCGACTATCTCGGCGACGACATCCTTGCGGCGCCCCTCGGAGAAGTTCGCTACGCATTCAACGATCTGTTTCACGCCTTGCCTCGCGCTGGCGCCTGTTGAGTTCTGCCTATAAGTATAGGGAAATCTGCAGGGCTTGTCCGGTACCAAATATTGGTCGCCTGCCTATGGTTCACCCCCCGGTCCCCAATGAATTAGGGGGAGACTTTTTTCGCCGTCGAGACCATTCAATTGGCGACCAAACTCACCTTCCCGAGCTCGTTGGGGAGGGGGCCGGGGGGTGAACCATAGGC
>WTGN01000050.1 GCA_011523545.1 Chloroflexota bacterium
CCCTACAGGACGGTATTGGCGGGGGGCGGCGGTATCCAGCGCGCCACATCAACCGTCTGCGCCGCTTCCAGCGCGGGCGGGTCGCCGATGGGCAGCCAGAAGGGCGAATCCACCACCATGACGGGCCGGTCGCGGGCGGCCGCCGTGACATAATCGGTAATCTCAAACTCGCCGCGCTCAGACTTGGGGAGCTGATATTGGAAGACGGCGCGGGTGAACTTGTAGGCGCCGCTGTTGCAGAGGGCGGGGGCGGCATAAGTGCCCGGCGGCGGTTTCTCATCGATGCGCAGAAACGCCCCGGCCCTATCCCGCAGGACGACGCCATAGTTCGCGTAATCCATGCGCGCGCTCGCAAGCAGACCGAAGTCATGGCGGCTGAGCTCGCGCAGGGCGGCGGCCGGATACAAATCGTCGCCGTTGATAACGAGAAAGTCATCGCCCGCGAGATGCTCGCGGCAGCAGTCCAGCGCGTGCCCGGTGCCGAGCGGCTGCGGCCGCTGCTCAATGAGCTGGTAGTCGGCGAAGATCGCCTGCGCGCGCATCCAGTCGGCGATCTGCTCTTTGAACGCGTGCACGACAATCAGGGCGCGGTCGGCAAGGCCCCGAAGGCTCATCAGCGACCAGGCGAGAATCGGCTGGCCCTGCACATGCAAGAGCGCTTTCGGCCTGTCAAGCGTTAGCGGGCGCATGCGCGTCCCCGCGCCGCCGGCCAGGATGATGCCGTCCATCAATGGGGGGGTCTAGCGCAGGTCATCGTAATAGGCGGAGTCGCCGTCGTCTTCTTCCGCGAACTCGCCTTCGCGATAAGACGGGATGATCGTATCGTCATCGCCGTAGAGGTCATGGTAGCTGCTGATATCGTCGTCGTCCAAGTCGTAACCTTCGTCATCAAGCTCTTCATCATCGAGCTCGACATCGATGTAATCTTCGATTAGGGACTCGACATCCTCCAGCAATTCGTCAACTTCGTCCAACTCGTCATCGGCTGATGCCGAGGCATCGGCTTCATCCAAGCCTTCCAGGGAAACCAGTTCCGGCTCTTCCGCCTCGGCCAGCAAAGCGAGCGCCGGCCGCAGGTCGATTGCGTCATCCAGCGCCGGCTCGATAGGCGCGGCATCGTCGACTTCATCAATCGCCGCCAAATCTGCCGCTGTCGGCTCTTCGATGTGGTCCAGGCTCGTCTGGGCGCCACGCATCAGCAAGTCGACAATTGACGGACCTTGCTTGTCTTGCACGTCTTTGCGTGGGCCCGCGTTCAGCGGGCGCGGCGGATTGCCTGTCACGGTCTTTGTTTCCCTTCCGGGGCTCAAGCGAGCGTCTCTTTTACTATATCGCAAAATGATGAATGCAGCCGCAAATCGTCGGTTAACTCGGGGTGGAAGGCGGTCGCCAGCAGTTGTCCCTGGCGGACGGCGACAATGCGGCCGTCATCCAGCCGCGCCAGCACATCAACCGGCGCTTCAACCGCTGTGACCACCGGCGCGCGGATGAAGACGGCGTGGAAGGGCCCGCCCGCCAGCCCGGCGATTTGCAGGTCGGTTTCGAAGCTGTCGATCTGGCGGCCGAAAGCGTTGCGATCGACGGTGATATCCATGGCGCCCAGGATGGGCTGTTCGTCGATGCCGATGTCTTTCGCCAGGAAGATCATGCCGGCGCAGGTGCCCCAGGTCGGCTTGGTTTCGGCGAAGCGCCGTAGCGGTTCAATCAAGCCGTATGACGTCGCCAGCTTGCCGATGGTGGTGCTCTCGCCGCCGGGGATGATCAAGCCATCCAGATCGTCGAGTTGATGCGGCAGGCGCGCCTCGACCGCCTCCACCCCGAGCCGGCGCAGCATCTTGATATGTTCGATGAAGGCGCCCTGCAGCGCCAATACGCCGATTTTCATTTCAGTTAATCCTAGTAAGTGATTGCAATTTTACCACCGAGTACACCGAGTTCTTATGAACTCACAAAGAGGCATTCTACACCGTTGCGTATCTCGCAAGTCCAACAGCATTCACACGGAAATCTGTAGGGGCGACTCGGTGAGTCGCCCGAATAAATCCACCAATCGCCAGCGGGCGAGACAAGTCTCGCCCCTACAGAGTCCATTTATCGCGGGTTCGTCCAAAGGTGTGAGCCGAGCCGAGATTGAGCCATGGCGGCCGCGAAAATCTACGCCAGCACTTCCGCCCGGATCAGCTTCGCCAGGCTATCGCCGATGATGCGGAACTCGCGCCCCAGCTTGAGCTGCATGGGCCCGTCAAATGGCGCCACGTGGATGACCTCACAGACTTGACCGGGGACCAAGCCCAGCGCTTCGATATATTGCAAGCGGTCGGATTCACGCGTTATCAGACGGGTGACGCGGATTCTGCTGCCGGCGCCGATCTCCGACAGAAAGACATCAGTGGCCGGCGGGAGCTTCCCCCGCGCGTCCGGTATCGGCTCGCCATGCGGGCAGGCCGTGGGCTCGCCGGTCATTTCAAACATGCGCTGAACGACCGCATCGCTCAGCCCGTCGCTCAGGCGCTGCGCCTCTTCATGCGCCGTCAGCCAATTGATGTTCATCACCTGCACGAGGAAGGTTTCGGCGATGCGCTGGCAGCGGATATGTTTCAGCGCTTCCGTCCGCCCGCTTTCGGTGATAGTGATGCCCCGATAGGGCTGATGCGTCAGCAGGCCGAGATCGCTCAGCCGGTTGACCATGCGGTTGACGGCCGGCGGGCTGACGATGAGCCAATCGGCAAGCTTCGAACTGGTGACATTTTCGGCGCCATCCGGCTGGCGGTCGACTAGCCGATAGATTTCCGCCATATAAGCGCGCATCTTGCTGCTGAGTTCGCTGGACATATCTACCTGCAGTTACGGCGCGGGAGCGAGCTGCCCGCGATTTACAAGCCGTGCTCGAGGCGAGTGATGAGGCGTTCTGGCAGGTTGAAATCATGCATGCGCCGCTGCACCGCTTTTACATTGTAGGGGATGCGCCGATGCTCGAAGACGCCCGTCGTCATATCGAGCATGACGTAAGCGGCGTTCGGATTCTGGTCGCGCGGTTGGCCGATGCTGCCCGGGTTGATGATCTGCCGCTGGCCATTCAAGGCGCGCGGCTGGTTGTAATGGGGCAGGGCGGAAGCCGCGTCGCCGCTATCATCGGCGATGGTGTAGATCACCGGCTGATGGGTATGGCCAACGAAACAGTAGGGCGTCTCAAAATGCGGAAAGTTCAACGCGGCGACGCTCGGTTCCAGGATGTATTCCCAGATCGGCTCGCGCGGGCTGGCATGCACCAGCGTATACTCCCCAATGACAAAGGTAACCGGCAGCGCTTCCAGCCAGCGCGTGTTCTGGTCGGTCAGCGTCGCCTGCGTCCATTCGACGGCGCGCCGGGCGTCCGGGTTGAAGCTGCGCACATCCAGCCGATTTAGAGCCGCCCAATCGTGGTTGCCGGCCAGGCAAAGCTGCGGCAGCGTCTTCAGGCGTTCGACGCATTCGTTGGGGTCGGGCCCGTAACCGACGACATCGCCCAGGCACCACACGAAGTCCCACTCGCCCGCGCAATGTTCCAGCACCGCTTCAAAGGCGGTGTAATTGGCGTGAATATCGGAGATGACCAGAATGCGCATGGAAGACCTTTTCGCTGGCGGCAGCCTGCATCTTACCATGATTTAGGGGCGGATGCACCTGACGGCTTCGCGCCGATTGGCTGTCGCTTGGGCGGCGGACGAATCAAATAGTTGTCCCTACATGCCCTCAATCATCAGTGTTCCGATTCTTGCTCGCGTGCGCACGGGCGAGCCGGTGGCCCTCCCCTACAGAGGACGCGCTTGATAAGCAGGTGGGCGAGACAAGCCTCGCCCCTACAATTTCTCTACTGCGCCTGTGTGGCTCGCCGCTGCATGTGCGATTTGTTCGCTGGAACGTGTTATGATTGTCTCATTCCAAAATACGAAGGAGCATGATGATGTTTTTTGAATTGCGCGTTTATGCCATGCAGCCCGGCAAGGGACCCGAATTCGTCAAATACATGGATGATGAGCTTATTCCCTATCAGCGCTCCCGCGGCATGACCATATTGGCCTCTTTTCTCAACGACGCCGAAGACACTTATGTCTGGATCCGCCGCTTCAAAGATGAAGCGGAAAAGGATGCGCTTTACGATGCCGTGTATAACAATGACTACTGGCGGGATGAGATCGCGCCCAAGCTGCCGGCGCTGATGGATGTCGACAATCTGGATGTGACCATCCTGCGCGCGACGCCGCGCTCCTATATGCAGTGAGGGCGCTCAGCCGCAATTCCCGATCGGCTCGACATAATTCGCGCTGATCCAGCCCCGGGCGCCATGATAATCCACGTAGAACCAGTCATCCGCGCGCTCCAGCGCCGTCAACGTCACATAATAGGGGAGTTGGCCAATGACATTGCCGCCAGGCCCGTCGCGGAAGTTCAAGATATTGTTTGTGGTCACCATGCAGCCAATTAATCGCCTAGGGCATATATGCGCATTAGCGCTCGCTGATAAACCCGGCGGCGGACCATAGGTGGTAAAGATGGAGACGACTGCGCCCTGCACGCCGCCGCCGAGCCTGACATTTGAGGTTTTGCCTTCGTAATTGGGACCAACCGAGACGGTAATATCGCCATATTCCGCGGCGAAAATGGCGGCGCGCCCGTCAGCCGAGCTGGCGACCAGGCCGGGGCAGGCCCGGGCGTCGATCTGCGCCTGCGTCGCCCCGACCATGAAGAAGCCTTGCGACTGCGCGTTGATGCCATAAACATCGAGGCGCTCCCCGTCGCGGAAGATGCAAGCGATCGCCCCGACAGGCACGGCGTCGGGTTTGCCGTCGCAAACGGTTGACGGCGATTTATGTTGTGGCGGTGATTCGGGCTCGCGCGGCGGCTGGTCAGAGGACGGCGGATCAGGGTTTACAAGAAAAGCCATGTCAGGCGGGCAGGGACCGTCGCGGCTGTCAGTTAAGAGGCTGTCATCATCGACGATATCGGCCGGGCTGTTGCTCTCAAACGTGATGCAGCCTTCCAGCGTCGTGGATGGATCAGGCCCGACCAACGGGTGCGCGCTTGGGCTGCCGGCATGAAGCGCGCCGACGCCGCCGCTATTGCTGCGGAAGACCGTGTCGCGGATATTCACCTGAGCATGCTTGCTGACATGGAGCGCGCTTGGAGAGGTGGCGGCGCTGACGCTGTGATTTTCGATGAGAACCGCGTTCAAGCTGATGACGCTGTCCTGGATTAGCAGCGGTCCGCCGTTGTCGCGGAATTCCGCATTGCTGATGGACTTGGCGCTGGCCAGGTAGGTGACGATCGGCGAAGCGCTCGCCCCGCTGACCACCGCGTTCTTCAGGCTAAATGCGCCGGCGACCGCGATTGGCTGCGCCCCGGCCGCGGCCGCGTCGATGGTGAATTTGTTGCCGTTGATGACGACACTCGACCCGTAGGGAATGTAGAGCGCCCCGCTCAGAGCGCAGTCGCCACGCAGGTTGTAAGTCTGCGTCCCGTAAATGAATCCGCTCAATGGCAAGCCGCAGGGCGAGGCCGTCGCTTGCGGGTATTGCATGGTAGCCGAACCGCCGTTGCCGACCGTGCCGCTGCAGGGAGTCGTCGGTGTGTCGCCATGGTTGCCGTATATGAGGCGCGGAAAAACCCCGTCGATGGTGAGGCAGCCGGTCAATGTGATTCTGCCGAGCGTAGGGTTCCTGCCGACGATGTACGTGCGGTTGGCGCCGATGGCCGCGTTACCGCCGCGGACATTGCGCAGCGTCAGATTGTTGATGTTTAGATTGACGTTGCCGATGGCATGGATGGCCGAGGGAAAGCCGTGCGCGCTCTGCTGATAATAGCCCGCCGTACCGTCGAATAGCACATTGCTCAGCGTATGCGTGATGCCCGGCGAATCCTCGCGCTGGTCTTAAATATTCAAGGCGATGTATCCAGAGTTGCTGAATGTTACATTGGTGAAGCTCGAGGCGACATCCGGGCTGGTAATGAAAATGGAGGCATTGTTCCTGTAGCCGCCGCCGGCGATGGTCACGTCCTTGAGCGCGAGCGCGCATTTGCCGGTGAGGCTGAAGACATTCAGCGGGCCATACTGGTCTGAGAAAGAAGTTATGGTGTTGCCGTTGCCCTCTATCGTTATGATGGCGGCCGCGTCTTCGCTTGTGCTGGGAATGTCGCAGCTGAGACGCCATTCCTGCTGGCAATCAGCGGTGAGCGTATAGGTGACGGAACTGTAAATCCTGCGCGCGCCCGACAAGCCTTTCGGCAAGCCGCAGTCGGGGTCGGGGTCCGGGTTCGTATTCTGCGCTGATGCCGGCGCGGACGCCAGCGACAGGCAGACCAGCGCCAGCGCAATGGCCTGGACTAGCGAAGCCCAGCCAAGGGCCCGCACGACGCCAAGCGAACGAATATGATTCATTGCGCGGGGGGGGGGGGCGATATCAATGTACTATCCTTCGTTTTGCGGTGAAGTTGCCACAAGGTTTCTAACTCTACCATTCAGTTTGCTCATTGGCAAATGCTGCCATAATTCGCCTTCGACGCGACAATCACTCATATTTCAACGCCAGGCATAGCGCAACAGATTGAGCCCGCGGCGAATTTTGATTTGGCGGCCCGCTGTGGTTAAATTGTTCGGACAAATGAGGAGAACCGATATGGCCGAATATATTCTTGACGACAGCGTCATCCAACCTTTCTGGGACAATTCAATTGAGCCGCGCCTGGAGATCGAAAGTGGCGACACGGTCGTCTTCGACTGCCAGGAACCCAACGGGCAGGTCCAGCCCGACTGGACCGTCGCCGAATATGAGACCGTCGACCGCAGCAGAGTACATGCGCTGAACGGCTCGGTTTGGATCAAAGGGGCGCAGCCCGGCGACGCCCTTGAGATTGACATCCTCGATCTGGAGCACAAAGGCTGGGGCTGGTCGGCGCATCGACCGGGGATCGGCTTGCTGCCGGAAGACTTTGAATACGCCTACTTTCATCAGTGGCGCATCAATGGCGAGACCATTAGGTCGACCGAGCTCGACCATATCAGCCTGCCCTATGAGCCGCATACCGGCGTGCTGGGCGTGGCGCCCAGGGAAGCGGGGCGCTTCAGCACCTTTCCACCGCGGGCGAATGGCGGCAACATGGACATTCGCGATATGACCATCGGCTCGACGGTCTGGCTGCCGGTTCTGGTCGATGGCGCCTTATTCGCTACTGGCGACTGCCACGCGGCGCAGGGGCAGGGCGAGGTCTGCGTCACCGGCATTGAAGCGCCGATGACCGTCACCATGCGCTTCAAGCTGCTCAAGGGCGCGAACCTGCCGGAAGTGCAGTTGCGGCGTCCCAGCCCGATGAGCAAGCTCGATAGCCAGGGTTATCACATCACGACCGCGCATGGACCCGACCTGATGGCGAACGCTAAAAACGCCGTGCGCTACATGATCGACTGGCTGGAGGCGAATCACAGAATGAATCGCAGCCAAGCATATATTCTATGCAGCGTCGCCGGCGATTTGAAGATCAGCTCGATAGTCGCCCCGCCGAATTGGGTCGTATCCTTTCACATGCCGCTGGCGGTGTTTGGATAGATTAGCCCCCCATCCCCCGGCCCCTTCCCGCCATAGAGATGGCAGGAGGGATTTAGGGTGGGGGTTACCGATTCTTCAGCCACATCAACCAGTAGACCGGTCGGCTCAGCAGCCAGAGCAGCATCATCCTCGCGGGCCCGTGATGCTTGCGGCAGTAGACCAGCATATCGCGAAAAAAAATGTTAGTGGCCAGCCAATTGCGCGTCGATGACTTTTCATGATGCCGGACGCGCGCCTCGGCCAGAAAACGCATCGGCTTCTGATGGCGCTGCGCCAAGCTCTCTTCCGGGAAATATAGAAGCAGATCATCATCCAGCCAGAGATCTTCGCACCGCATCATCGTGCAGGAGCCGGGGATGACGGCCACATCGCGGTCGCTGCGCCGGTCCCAATCGCCGTAGGTGAGCGCGCTTTGCAGCTCCCGCTTCAGCGTCGGCAGCAGAAAACCGAGCAGGCTGTAACTCATGAGCAGATTGCGAAAAGCGGGGATACGCGCGCAGGTGGGCTGGATTTCGCCGCTGGGAAAAGCCAGCTGGGCGGTCACGCCGACATAATTCGGGTGGTCCAGCAGGAAACGCCGCATCAGCGCCAACGTATCAGGCGCCACCTCGGTGTCAGGGTTAAGCAGCAGCAGGAAATCGGCGCTGGCCCGCGTGATGCCGATATTGTTGCCGCCGCAGAACCAGGTGTTCAGGCTCTGCGCCAGCAGCGTCGCCTCGGGAAAATCGCGGCGAACCATGTCCGCGCTGCCATCGGATGAGGCGTTATCGACAACGATGATTTCGAGATCAAGGCCGACGCTCGCCCGCAGCGACAGCAGACAATCCCGCAGCAGATCGCGCGTGTTGTAGCTGACGATGACGACGGAAAGATCGGGCATGATGCGGCCATTCCCGCTGGCGGCTTCTTCGGTCAAGTTAGCACAAAGCAGTGCAGATGCAAGTTCGCCGAAGTCCAAATTTGTAAGGGCGACTCACCGAGTCGCCCGTCTGCGAATTCGAATGACAGAAGACACGGTCCAATATCCGGTGTGCGTACGGGCGAGCCGCCGGCTCGCCCCTACAGACTGCTTATTTCGTACGAACGGGCGACCAGGTTGGGCGCCCCTACACATTGTTCATTCAACGGGCGACCCAATGGCTCGCCCCTACAGATCGCGATGAACTGTGCGTAAGCGCTCGGCGGCGTCTGGTTTTATCGCCACAACTCCGCTAGCATTCAACAAAGCATCACAAGTGATTTTGGGAGATAAACTATGAAATTCGGAGTTGTATTCCCGCAGACGCAAATCGGCGCCGACCCGATCGTATTGCGCGACTTCGCGCAAGCGGCCGAGGGCATGGGTTATGATCACCTGCTGGCTTATGACCATGTGCTGGGCGCCAACCCCGAGCGGCCGGGCTGGAGCGGCGGCCGGCCCTACAATTACGAAGACATGTTCCACGAGCCCTTCACGCTCTTCTCGTGGATGGCCGGCTTCACCGAGACGATCGGCTTTATGACCGGCGTCCTCATTCTGCCGCAGCGGCAGACGGCGCTGGTGGCGAAACAGGCGACCCAGCTTGATCTGCTCTCCGGCGGACGCTTCCGCATGGGCATCGGCATCGGCTGGAATGAGGTCGAATACACCGCCCTGGGCTGCGACTTCAAGACGCGCGGCGCCCGCGTCGAAGAACAGATCGCCCTGCTGCGCGAATTATGGACGAAGGAACTGGTGACCTTTGACGGGCAATTCGACACGGTCGAAGACGCCGGCATCAATCCCTTGCCCGACAAGCCGATTCCCATTTGGATCGGGGGTTATGCCGATGTCGTCTTGCGGCGGGCCGGGCGCTTGAGCGACGGCTACCTGGCGCAGGAGGGGCCGGCGGAAGATGCCAAGCCGATGACCGACGCCTTCCTTGCTTATGCTGAAGAAGCGGGCCGCGCCGGGCAGGTCGGCCTGCATACGCGCCTGCGCACGGAGCATACGCCCGAAAGCGAATGGGAAGCGCTTGTCGCGGGCTGGCAGGAAATCGGCGCGACTGAGCTGGCGGTCTATCCGCACGGTGACACGCTTGATGAGTATCTGGCCCGGCTCCGGCGCTTCAAGGAGATGTTCGGCGTTTCCAATTGACCGATGAACCGTATGTGGCGGCGGGCGACATGATACCGCGCGTAGACACAGCGGTTCAGTCGCCCCTTCATACATTTGCACGCAAGAAAACTGTAGGGGCGACCAACCTGGTCGCCCGTCGCGCGCGACAATGCCGCCGCCCAGGCAAAATACTTTGCCTCCTGCCGTGTCTAGCTCCCCCTCTCCCCTTGTGGGAGAGGGGGCCGGGGGGTGAGGGGTAGACAAGCCATGCCCTCGATCATCATCCGCCTCGCCCTGCGCTACATCAGCCGGCGGCTCTTCCAGAGCGGCATGTTCGTGCTCGGCGTCGCCCTGGGCGTGGCGGTGGTCGTCGCCATCGACATCGCGAACGGCTCGGCGGGGCGCGCCTTCACCCTCAGCAGCGAGAGCCTGGTCGGCCGCGCCACCCATCAAATCGTCGGCGGGCCCAGCGGCTTCGACTCGCGCCATTACACGCGCCTCCGCATCGAGGCCGGCATCAAGCAGAGCGCGCCAGTGGTGACCGAATTCCTGCGCGTCGATGGCAGCGACCGGGCTTTGCGGCTGCTCGGCGTCGATCCGCTGGTGGAGGAACCCTTTCGCTCCTACCTGGCGGATGAAAACGATGAATTAGATTTCGCCGCGCTGAACCGGCTCATCGCCGAACCGGGCGCGGTTGTCATCAGCGAGGGCTTGGCCGGGCGGCTTGGGCTGGCGCTTGATGGCGAGCTGAGGCTCAGCGCCGGCGGTCGTTTCAGCGTTGCCCGCGTGGTCGGCATTTTGCGCCCGGCGGATAACGCCAGCCGCCAAGCCCTCGATGACCTGATCATCAGCGATATCGCCAGCGCGCAAGAGATCGTCGGCTTTGACGGGCGCCTCAGCCGCATTGACCTCATCCTTGACGCTGACGAAGCCGAAGCGCTCGGCGCCGCGCTGCCGGCCGGCCTGCGCCTGCTCGATGTCAAGGAAAACAATTCGCTTGATCAGATGATCGCCGCCTTTGAGCTCAACTTGCAGGCGATGAGCCTGCTGGCGCTCGTTGTCGGGCTCTTCCTGATCTACAACACGGTGGCCTTCAGCGTCGTGCAGCGCCGCGGCGCGCTCGGCATTATGCGCGCGCTGGGCGCGACCCGCGGGCAGATATTCCGCTTCATCTTGCTGGAGGCCTTCATTCTGGGCTTGATCGGCGCCGTTCTGGGCTTGGCGCTGGGCATCATTTTCGGACGCGGGGCGGTCGCCCTGGTCTCGCAGACGATCAGCGATCTCTACTTCAGCATCGATGTCCAGCGCATCAGCGTCTCGCCGCTGACTTTGCTGCAAGGCGCCCTCATCGGGCTGGGCGCGAGTTTGCTGGCGGCCGCCATCCCCTCTTGGGAAGCCACGAATACGCCGCCGGCCGGCGTGATGCGGCGCTCGGATGAGGAGGAACGGGCGCGGCGAATGCTGCCCCTGATCAGCGCCGGCGCGCTCGCCCTGGTATTGTTCGGCCTGCTGTTGCTGCTGGCGCCGGGCGGACTGGCGCTCAGCTTCGCCGCTCTGATGTGCATCATCGTCGGCGGCGCAATGTTCACGCCGGCTGCGATGCTGCTGCTGCTGCGCCTGCTGACACCGCTGTCGGCCGCTTGTTTCGGCGTGTTGGGACGGCTGGCGGCGCGCGCGGTCATTCGCTCGCTGAGCCGCAGCTCGGTGGCGGTCGCCGCCTTGACCATCGCTGTCAGCGTTATCGTCGGCGTCAGCGTCATGATCGGCAGCTTCCGCGGCACGGTCGCCGATTGGCTGCGCGCATCGCTGGGGGCGCAGATTTATGTTTCGCCGCCGCTCTTCGCCTCCAACAATGCCAGCGTCGATGTCGACCGCGCAGTGAAGGGGCTGGCGCTGACTGTGCCCGGCGTGCGGGCGGTCTCCTCCGCGCGCCATGTGAGCGTCGACGCGCCCGACTACCCGAATCTGCCGCCGGTCAATCTGCTGGCCAGCGACTTCGATATTGCCGGCGATAATCGGCGCTTCAAATGGTCGGCTGTTTCGGTCGCCGAACACCAGGCCGCCCTTGATGCCGGCCGCGTGATGGTCAGCGAGCCCTTCGCCTTCCGCCGCGGCATTGACGAAAGCAACAATCGCATCATCTTGAGCACCGACAGCGGACCGCAGGAATTCGAGATCTTCGGCGTCTATTACGATTACAGCACCGACCAGGGGGCGCTTTACATCGCGCGCTCGGTTTACGATCGCTATTTCGTCGATCCCTTCATTAGTTCGCTGGGCGTCTTCACCGACGAGGATGCCGATGTCGCCGCCGTCATCGCCGGGCTGCGGGCGCGGCTGGCTGATTTTGATTTGCTGGTGCAAGACAACGCGAGTTTGCGGGCGGGCGCGCTGGACGTCTTCGACCGCACCTTCGCCATCACCGTCGCCTTGCGCCTGCTGACGACGCTCGTCGCTTTCATCGGCATCCTGTCGGCGCTGATGGCCCTGCAATTGGAGCGCGCCCGCGAGTACGGCGTCATGCGCGCGACCGGCATGACCGCGGGCCAGCTGACGCGCTACGCCATCATCCAGACCGGGCTCATGGGGCTGGTCGCCGGACTGCTGGCATTGCCGATTGGCCTGGCGACATCGCTGGTCTTGACCCATGTGATCAACCTGCGCTCCTTCGGCTGGTCGATGCAAGTCGCGCTGCAGCCGGCTTATTTCGCCGAAGCCTTGTTGGTGGCGCTGGCGGCGGCGCTGCTGGCGGGGCTGTATCCGGCACTGCTGCTCGGGCGGCTCCAACCGGCCGATGCCCTGCGCCGCGAGTGAGCGCCCGCGGTCTACCCCCCTCAATCCCCCCATAGCAATGGGGGGAAGCTGTATCGTACGGACAGGACTTGGGATCGTTGCCGATATCTCTGTAAGAAAGCCCAATAAATGCACTGCTTGCGCGCAAACTAAGCTCCCCTTCCCTAGCTCGCTGGATGCCCGCCATTGAGATGGCGGGAAGGGGCCGGGGGGTGGGTGTAGTGGTCCCGAAAAGGCCCAAGTAATCACAGGAGGCGTCACAATGAAAGGTCTTCCCCATGAATGGCTGATCGCAGGCTTGGAGAACTCGGCGAAAATCCTGGATCTCGCTCTGGCTGACGTCAGCCAGGAACAGGCGCGGACGGCGCGCGATGGCGACGATGGCTGGACTGTGTTGGAAGTCCTATGTCATCTGCGTGATTATCAAGACATCTTCGCCGATAGAATCCGGCGGATGCTGGAAGAAGAGGCGCCCGAATTCCGGCTCTACGACGAAAGCGCCCGGCTGGCGCTAGTGATCGACAATGACTATGCCAATCAGGATTTGCGCGCGGTCCTGGATCAATACCGCGTGAGGCGGCGCTGGCTGGTCGAGCGTCTATCCGCCGCGCCGGAAAGCGACTGGCTGTGTGAGGGGCGCTTCGCCGCTGATGATGTGGTTGACGTGGAGATGGCGGTCGTCCATACGCTGCTGCACGATGCCACTCACACCGAGCAGATCGCGCGTGTGCTGAAACGATAAGCTCGGTTTCCGCGCTGGCGGCGCGTTCCGGAATTGCGGGCAGCGCCGCCTTCTACAGGCTTGGCTTTAGGCGGGCAATCAAGCGGAGCATCAGCATTGCGCGCGTCAGCTGTCTTCAAGGGCCGCCCGCGCCGCCGGGCTGTCAATGCGCTCCAATGCCTCGCGCGCCAATTTACGCACGCCCCCGTTGCCGTCGCGCAGGGAGAATTTCAGCGCGGGAACTGCGCGCGCGCTGCCGATGCGGCCCAGCGCTTTGCAGGCGGCCCGCTTCACCGCGCTGCTGGGGTCGAAGAGCGCCCGCGTCAAACCGGGCACCGACGGCGGACCAATCTTGATTAAGGCGCCGGTTATGGCCGCGCGCAGGAACATGTCGTGATCGCGCAGGGCATCCAGCAGGGCGGGCAGGGCGGCCTCCGCCTCGTCGCCGATCTGCCCCAGGGCCTTGGCCGCCAGGTAGCGCGTGCCGGGGTCGGCCTGGCGCAGCAGCTCGGTCAAGCGCGGAACCGCCGGCGCATAACGCGCTTCGCCCAGGCAGACGATGGCGGCGGCGCGCGCCTCCGCGTCTTCGCCATTCTGCAGCGCCCGCCAGGCTGCCGCCACTTTGTCGTTGAAGGTCATCTTGTATCCCAGTTTTGCGCGAATCGCTTTGATTCTAACCGATGCCAGTCTGTTGTGCGTACGGGCGAGCCGACGGCTCGCCCCTACCGTACCATTTACATGAGTCGTCGTAGGGGCGATAGAACCGCAGTGTCTACGCGCGGTACAATGTCGCCCGAACCGATCCTAGCCTGTTGTGCGTACGGGCGAGCCGACGGCTCGCTCCTACCAGCCTATCCCCGAAGTCGACGCCGGGTCCTGCGGCTGATTCTGGAAGCGGATCTCGAAATGCAGATGCGGGCCGGACGAGTTGCCGGTGCTGCCGACGTAGCCGATGATCTGCCCGGCGCCGACGGTCTGGCCGCAGCGCACGGCGGTGCTGCTCATGTGACCATAAAGCGTCGACCAGGGACCATGGCCGATGACAACGGTGGAGCCGTAGCCCCAGTTGTTCCAGCCGGCATAGAGAATGGGCCCGCCATTGGCCGCGTAAATCGGCGTGCCGGTCGGCGCCGCGATGTCGATGCCGCTATGCCCGGCGTAGTAGCCGCGGACGAAGGTGCCGTTGGGCAGCGGATTGACCCAGCGCGTGCCGCCGCCGGAGCGCGCGCCGCAGCTGAAGCGGCTGCCGGGGTCGAAGGCGACCACATTGCCGGCGCCATCCTGCTGCACGGGCGCGTTCCAGGTGATGATCTCGCCTTCGCCGCCGGGGACGAAGAGGCGCGTGCCGCTGGGCAGCAGGGTTTCCGGCGCGATGTCGGGCAGCTCGTTGGCCGGCGAGTCAATGATGGCGTAGGGGTCATCGACGCCGTATTGGGCGGCGATGGCGCGGATGTCTTTGCTCTGCGTGCGGATGACGCGGTGGCAGGCGCCGTCGACCGGCGGAATGTTGACGACATCGCCGGGCCGCAACACCAGCGCCAGCCGGTAATCATTGCACCAGGCGATCGATTCCTTTTTCAAGCCGA
The DNA here is from genome assembly GCA_011523545.1 of Chloroflexota bacterium. GTDB lineage: Bacteria > Chloroflexota > Anaerolineae > Aggregatilineales > Phototrophicaceae > UBA6055. Next base: position 14,758 of record WTGN01000050.1, read on the forward strand.
AGCGATTGGCGATGCCGGCGATGGTATCGCCGCGCTGGGCGACAATGCTGGTCATCCGCGAGCGGGCGCGGTTGGTGATGAGCGTGAAGGGGTCATAATTCAAGCCCTCGTCACTGGCGGGATCGGGCGGCGTCGCCAGCAATTCGAAGATCTGCGCCGGACTGATTGTCGGCCGCTCGTCGGGGCCTGCAGGGTCTTGCGGCGCGCGCTCGGCGTCATCCGCGATGACGGTGTCCGTCCGGACTGTCGGCCCGGGCCGCTCCAGCGCCTCGGTGGCGACGGGCGGGCTGGCCACGCTGACGGGCGGCGCAGTGAAGACAAGGACGGCGGCGGCTAGCGTCAGGCAGAGGGCGGCGAGCAAGCAAAAGCAGCCGACCAGTCGACGCCAGCGTGGAAGCGCCTCCGCACCTGCGTGTGGCGAAACCAGCTTTGGCCCGCTGCGGCGGTATGTACGGCGTCGACGCATGATGACTCCGGCTCGGCGAAAATGGTCAACCTAGCCTAACGGACTTGAGCGGGCCGGTCAAGCAAACGAAGGGGAGGCGTCAGGCGCATCGCGTCACATCGAAAACGCGCGCAACCGGACTGACATCACGCGCGTCAGTCGTTTGTAGGGGCGATCTACCAGGTCGCCCGACAGATAAAAGTGGATCTTGCCGGGGGCGATACAATCGCTCGCCCCTACATTTGCGGCGGAAGATCAATCACATCGATGGCGAAGGGAAGCTGCGGTCGCGTGCCGAAGGCGAGGCTGAATTGATTCCAGTTGCTGACGTAGAGACGATTGCGCGCCGCGTCCACAGCCAGGTCGCTGGCGCCGCGGAAATCTTTCGCCAGCATCAGCAGCGCGCCGCCATCGACAAGGGCGACCCGGTTCCAATTCAACAGCGCCAGGTAAATGTCGCCGGCCGGCGAAACCGTGACGCCGTCAAAGCCGTAGTCTTTCCGCTCATCGTCGGCGAGCAGAATGGTCCGCGCCGGGCCCGGCGCCCCGTCGGTGATGGCGACGCGGTAGACTGTCTCCTCCGCCGGGTCCGCGATCAGGAGCGCGTCGGCGGCGCGGTCATAGGCGATACCGGTGATCTCGCATTTGTCGCTGCACGGGGCGAACCACCAATAAGCGCCGCCATTCTGCCCGAGCGGCTCGCCATTCCCCCGATAGCGCAGCACATGCCCCAGACGGTCACTGATGTAGATGCGCCCGGCTTCATCAACGGCGATATCGTCAGGGAGAACGCCGCCGACGAATGCCTCGCTCTTAATTTCGAACAGCAGCGCCCAATCACCCGCGGCATAGCGCCAGACGATGCCACCTTCGGCATTCAGCGGCGCGATGCGGTCCAGCACATAGAGCGCGCCATCAGGGGCGACATCGAGGCCGGTTACCGAGCCGACGCGCTCGCGGCTGCCCGGCAGCTCGCGGATTGCGCCGTCCGGGTTTATCGACCAGAGCGCCCCGCTTTGGTAGCTGCCGGTGTAGAGCCTGCCATCGGCGTCAATCGCCAGGGCGGCCGGGTAGGCGTCATCGTCCGGCAGCGCCGCGAACTCGTCGACAGCGACCTGCTCGGCCAAGGCGACCGCTCGCGAGCGCGGGGCGGAGCCGATGACGAACCAGGTCATGGCGACGATGAGCACAGCGCCGAAGGCCAGCGAAAGCAGCAGGAAGAGCAGCGCGCGCAGGCGGGGGTAGCGGGCGGGTTTGCTGTCGGCGTTCAAAATCCGGGCGTCTGTCTTCGCGTGGGATTTCATCAGCAAAGTCTAGTTGAGATTGAATAAATCTTCCATAGTCGCGCAACACAGGCTGAATGCCGGAACCGTTGTCCGGCTTCCTGCCGTGCGTGGTATAATCGGCCAAGGAACGTACAAGGAATGCGCTCAATGGCAGTTTACGACTTGAAACTTGAAATATCGCAAGAGGTCGCTGGCTACCTGCAAGACGAGGCGAAAAACCGGGGGGTTTCGCTTTCCAAGGTCATCAGCGATGTGCTGACTGACTACTATGCAGAATTAACTGAAGATCAAATCGTCGAAAGTATACGAGTAGGAATGTGCCAGGCGCTGGCAGGCCAAGGGCGGCCAGCAAGAGAAGTCTTGGCGGAGGTGGACCGAGAAGTGACGGGCGCTGCCCACGACCGTTAATCTCCTGCACAAATTTCGTCGTCGGCTGAAGCGGCTTAGGCGCAAGTTCCCGGCCGTCACTCAGGAAGTAGACAAGCTCGTAACTGCATTAGAACGCGACCGACGTCCTGGAGAAAAGTTATCCGGATACGGTCATGATTTGTACGAGGTCCGCTTGCCCAATCCATCGGCGCGGCGGGGGAAGAGCGGCGGATTTCGCGTCGTATATTATGTGCAGTTTGCAGACCTCGTATACCTCATTACAATCTATTCCAAGACTGAAGAAAGCGATATAAGCCAGTCAGCGGTCGATAGCATACTCGCCGAAATGGCAGACTATGAATAGCGTTGCCGCTCGCGGCACCCCGGTTTTACTCGCGCATTGGCTTGTCCAGGATCAAACATTCAAATCAACGCCCGGCACGCTGACGGGGCTGCGCCCGCCCGGCTCAATATGACCGAGCAGCGCCTCGGCGGCCGCGTGCGCCGCGCAGGGGCGGAAGCTGAAGCTGCAAACGTAGGCGTCGATATCGGGGAAACTTGACAGCTCGTAAGGATCGCGCAGCGCGACCACGATGAGACGCTCGCCAGCGGCTTCATGCAGGGCGCGCACGATCTCCGCTTGCAGCGCCCCGTCGAAGTCCATGCCGGGCAAGGTGTAGTTCTCCGTCACGGCGACGATTGTGCCGGTGGTCGGCAAGCTCGCGCGGGGGAAGTGTTCGGCGTCGACGACGGTCAGGTCAGCGCATAGCGCGCCCAACGCATCAGCAAAAACATCAAAAGCGGGCGTCGCCTGGTTGGGGCCGATGCCGCGCGTCTTCGTCAAAACATCGTAAGCGCTCCGCCGCGTCGTGTTGACCAGCGTGATCGGCGCGGCCGGGTCAAGCGGAAGGCGCGCGTTTCGGTCACGCAGGACGCTCACTGCCCGGCGCGCGACCTTTAGCTCAATGGCGCGGTTTTCTTGGCTGCCGACTTCGCTGGTTGCGGGCCGCGGCGCGCTTGAGAAGCCGCCTTCAAGCTTGAGCCGCAGCACCCGGCGCACGGCGTCATTGACGCGTTCGGGGCTTATCGCTTCGGCGTCGACGGCGCGAATGATGGCGCGGATCAATGCCCGCTGGTTATCCAGGTACTGGCCGGCGTCATGGTCGTAGTGCTCCTCGGCCAGCATCATCAGATCGACGCCCGCCTGAAAAGCTTGAATCGCGGCGTCTATCGGGTCGTAGTTGCGCTTCATCGAATGCATATTCATGCTGTCGGAGACGATCATGCCATCGAAGCCCAACTCGCCGCGCAGCAGGTCGCCCAGGATGATGGGCGAGAGCGTGGCCGGGCGCGCCGGATCCAGGGCGCTGTAGATGATATGCGAGGTCATGACAATCTTGGCGCCCGCTTCGATGCCGGCGGCGAAGGGGCCCAGGTCGATGCGCATGAGCTCATCGCGCGGGCGCTCAACCGTCGGCAGGCCGCGATGACTGTCAAGCCTGGTATCGCCGTGGCCGGGGAAATGCTTGAGCGCCCCGACGGCGCCGTTCTCGTGCAGGCCGCGCAGGGCGGCGGCGGTCATCGTGGCGACCTGCTCAGGCGCCTCGCCGAAGGAGCGCATGCCGATGATCGAATTGTGAGGGTTGGAATTGCAGTCGGCGGCCGGCCCCAGCACGACATTCAAGCCGACGGCGCTCGTCTCGCGCGCGATGACGCTGTACATATCATAAGCGCACTGCGGGTCACCGGTCGCGCCCAGGGCCATATTGCCAGGACCCATGGCGCTTTCGGCCGTCATCACCGACCAGGTCCCCTCTTGATCGACGCCAAGCAGCAGCGGGATGCCCAGGCGCGTGTTGACGGCGAAGGATTGCAGCCGGTTGCAGAGCTTGCGAGCGGCGGCCGCGGTCGGCACATTCTCGTCGCTGATGTAAGCGCCGCCGACGAGGTGCTGCTCCATCAGTATGCGGGCTTCGTCCAATTGGTCGCCGGCGAAGGCGAGCATGAAGAGTTGGCCGACCTTTTCTTCGCTGCTCATGGATGCGATTGTGGATTCGATGTTCATGTTGTGGTCCAGGGCTGGCGTTGGTTTGGATTATTGTAGCGGGGAAGGTGAAAGCGTGCAGGGCTGACCTATCAGGTTCCCCTCCCACCGGACAAAATGTATGAGCGAGCCAAGCACCGCCTGAACCCGCCTGAAATATGGTTCAACGAAATGGGGCAAGTTCATCGATTCCCAAAATGATCGTGGGCGGCGAACCAAATCGGATACCCTTGAGCGGCGAAATCCCGGATCCGCATTTTCCACCGCCGGCCTGCCGCCTTCATACGCGCTGTCCGTTCGGTCCGCTGGCTCATTCTGAGAGGAACATTTGCCGCGAGGACGATCTGCATTTATTGATTGACAAAAGCGAACATTATGCCGCCTTTCATTTTCCCCTTGCCCGGCGGGCGCCGGCTGGATAAAGCTGCTGCCCGCCGGTGCGCGCATCTTGTATCGACAGGCTCTTGGGCGGGGGACTGGCGCCGCCGCCTCGAAAGCGAACTCACTCTGGTAGACTTTGTTGCCAGTTGACGGCTGGATGTTCACAAATGCCGAAAGCTAGGCGACCGCCATATGCTATACTAGGCACTGTTAAAGCAAGTTTTCTGTTAGCCGTATCAAGCCTCGGAGGAAGAAATATGTTGAAGAAAGTCTTTGTTTATCTGCTTATGCTCATTCTGCTGATAGCCTGGGGCGGCGGCGCCCTGGCGCAAGATACCACGCTCACCATGCTCACGCATTGGGGCACGGAAGACCAGCTCGCCGCCCAGCAAGCCATCATCGACGCCTACATGGCGGAGAACCCCGATGTCGCGGTTGAGTTGGTCACGGTCGACTTTGGCGAGCTCCGCACCAAGATCATCACCGGTCGCACGGCCGGCATCAGCGCCGATGTCTACCACTTCTATCACCTCTGGCTGCCCGACTTCGTGAACGCCGGCGCGCTCGCCGAGCCGCCGCAGGATTCGCTGACCTATATCAACGACAATGTCGCCCAAGGCACTATTGACGCCGTCAGCTCTTCCGACGGCGCAACCTGGGGCTACCCGACCGAGGTCAATCCCTATCTGCTCGTCTACAACAAGCGCCTGCTGGCCGAAGCCGGCTTCGACGCGCCACCGGCGAATTGGGAGGAACTCAAGGAAATCGCCGCTGCCATCACCCAGGTTGATGATACCGGCGCCATCAGTCAACTCGGCTTCGGCGTCATCGCCGGGTGGGATTCGGGCATCGTGCATCCCTTCAGCGCGCTGCTCTTTTCCAATGGCGGCAGCTACCTCAGCGCCGACCGCACTGTCGCCGAATTCAACAGCGCGCAAGGCATTGAAACGCTGCAGCTCTACGCCGATCTGGTCGCCAACGGCGGCACCGACCCCAGCATCAGCGGCTTGGGCGATTTCCCCAGCGGCACCGTTGGCATGGTGATCATGGCGCCCTGGTGGCGCGCCACTCTGCGCGCGGCTGAAGGCATCGACTTCGATACCGAGGTCGGCGTCGCCGAAATCCCGGTTGGCCCCAGTGGCGACGCGCCCTCAAGCATCGCCTACACCTGGCTCTTCGCCGTCGACTCCAACTCGCCCAATAAACCAGCCGCCTGGGATTTCATCCATTGGATGAACGCTGAGCACGAAGAGGGGCAAGGCTCCGCCATCGGCGACTTCCTGGTCAACGCCCTCGGCGCCATCCCCAGCTTCGATCATGATCAAGCGGCTTTCGCCGAATCCATGAGCGATCACTACGTCTCGGCATTCGTCGCCGCCTCCGCTTATGCCCAGCCGGAGCAGATTGTCGCCGGCGGCCAAGAGGTCAAGACGCTGATGCAAGTCGAGATTGAAGCGGTGCTCGCTGGCATGACCACGCCCGAAGACGCCCTCGCCTCGGTGGAGATGCAAGCCAACGCCATCCTCGAAGAACAACGGATGATGATGGAAGAATAAGCCAGCGGCGCTAATCCCGGCCCATTTAAGTTTGTAAGGCTTGTCCGCTAGCGGGTCGCGCCACCATGCATCGACTACCCCTCCCCCGGCTCGTGTTCCCCCCTCGGTCCCCCCGCTCAACGGGGGGCGGACTTCCGAAGCATCAGGGAGGGGAGCTAACTTCAGCGGGCTTGTTGATTCTGTCTGCGATTTCGTGACCAGAAGCAAATCTCGTCGAAGCCTTCCCCCCATTGCTATGGGGGGACCGAGGGGGGTAGACCGCGGGCGGTCTAGTCGCCCATATTTCCGCCTTTAAGCGGAGGCAGACCTCGCATTGGGTTCGAAGATTCTCATGACAAAGGTCGCTTCACTCGGCGTCAGGCTGGCCTGGCGCCCCGACATCCCCAAGACCCCGCTCATGCGCCGGCGCATGCTCTGGGCTTACGCCTTCGTGGCCGCGCCTGTCATCGCCCTGCTCGTCTTCCTGCTCGGGCCGATTCTCTTCTCCGGCTGGGTCAGCCTTCACCGTTGGGACATGCTTTCGCCGGTGGGGGAGATGCCTTGGCGCGGCTTGAGCAATTACAGCTACCTGCTCAGCAAGGACCCGGTCTTCCTCAAGGCGCTCGGCAATACCTTCTATTTCGCCATCGGCGGCGTCGGCGCCAACACCATCCTGGGCTTGGGGTTCGCCCTCCTGCTCAACAGCCGCATCCGCGGGCGTGCAATCTGGCGCGTCCTGTATTTCATGCCCGTGATCACGGCGCCGCTCGCCCTCGCCGTGATGTTTTCCTTCATCTTCGACCGCAACTTCGGCGTCGTGAACAACGTCATCACCGGCTTGGGCCTGCCGCGCCAGCCCTTCCTCAGCGGACCCAAACAGGCGCTGCTGACGCTCGTTTTCATCGCCGTCTATCAATACATCGGCTACTACATCGTCATATTTCTGGCGGGCTTGCAGGGCATCCCGCAGGATTACTACGACGCCGCCCAGGTCGATGGCGCGGGCAGAATCCAGGAGTTCCGCTATATCACGCTGCCATTGCTGCGCCCGGTCATGCTCTTCGTGGTCGTTACCAATACCATCGGCGCGCTGCAAGTCTTCGATCTCGTCTTCGCCACCACTGGCGGCGCCCCTGCAAATAGCTCCATGACCGTCGTCCTGCACATGTACAACACCGCCTTCAAATTCAGCCGCATGGGGCGGGCGTCGGCGATGGCCTTCATCCTCTTCGCGATCATCATGCTCATCACCATCATGCAAGTCCGCCTCTTGCAAGACCGCGCCTACGGGGACTAATAGCCGCCATGAGAGACGAAAGCCCTATCATGCAGCCGCTCGGAGACGCGCTCAAATACCTCATTCTGGTCCTGGGCGCTTTCATCATGGTCTTCCCCTTCATCTGGATGATCATCGCCTCGCTGATGACCGCCGGCGAGATTCAATTGCGCCCGCCGGTCTGGCTGCCGGCCGAGCCGCAATTTCAGAATTACACCGAACTGCCGCAGAAGATCCCCATCGCGCGGCTCTACTTCAACAGCCTGTTCAGCTCCGCGCTCATCGTCTTCGGCGTCCTGCTCAGCAGCTCGCTCGCCGGTTTCGCCTTCGCCAAATACCGATTCCCGGGCCGGGAGTTTCTCTTCTACCTCATCCTCGCTACGATGATGATCCCCTTCTTCGTCACGCTGATTCCGGTCTTCTTCATCGTGCGCCAACTCGGCTGGATCGATACATACCAAGGCTTGGTCGTGCCCGGCTTGACCTCGGCCTACGGCATCTTCTTGATGCGCCAGTTCATCATCACCCTGCCCGATGAGCTCATCGACGCCGCCCGCATCGACGGCGCCTCCGAACTGCGCATCTTCTGGCGCATCATCGTGCCCCTGGTCAAACCGGCGCTCGCCACCCTCGGCACCTTTGCCTTCATCGGCGCCTGGAATAACTTCCTCTGGCCCCTGCTCGTGCTTAACAGCCGCGAACTGATGACGCTGCCGCTCGGCATCAACTCAATGCGCAGCCTCTACGCCGACAACACCAACCTGCTGATGGCCGGCGCCGCCGTCGCCGTCATCCCGATGCTGATCGTCTTCATCTTCCTGCAGCGCTACTTCATCCAGGGCATCGCCCTGACCGGCTTGAAAGGATAAAACCCCCATGCTCATACGACCTTATCAAGGCGAAGACGAAAGCGATCTGCTTGAAGTCTGGCATCAGGCCATGCCCGCCGACCGCATCAGCGCCAGCCTCTTCCGGACGCAGGTCTTGCTCGATCCCAACTTCCATCCCGGCTATGTCCCGGTCGCGGTTGAAGACGGGCGCGTGGTCGGCTTCATCCTCTGCCTGGTTCGGCAGGTGCCCTACTTCCTGCAAGGCATGGACGACAGCGAAGCCTGGATCACGGCTTTCGGCGTCCATCCGGATTACCGCCGGCGCGGCATCGGCACGGCGCTCTTCCACGCCATCATCGACAAGCTGCGCGCCGACGGCCGTTCGCTCCTTGACATCTCGCCCTACGTGCCCAACTACTTTGTGCCCGGCGTCGACATCCAGGCCTACCCCGACACGATCAGCTTCCTGCAGGAGCGCATCGGTTTCGTGACGCTCTACCAGGCCATCAGCATGGGCAACGACCTGACGGATTTCCGCATCCCGGCTGAGATTCAGGCGCGCATCGACCGCGCCGAAGCCGAAGACGGCTTGACCATCCGCCCGATCCAAGCGGCCGATATCCCCGATCTCATGCCTTTCCTGGTCGAGCATTTCGGCTGGGACTGGTTCCGCCACGCCCAGAGCTACCTGCTCGAATATTTCGGCGACAGCCCCCACCGCATCTGCTTCCTGGTCGCGCGCGAACATGGCGAGCTGGTCGGCTTCTGCCAGCAGCGCAACGAACGCTACGGCCCCTTCGGCGTCCGCCCTGACCGCCGCAACCGCGGCATCGGCCGCATGCTGCTCTTCAAATGCCTCGAGGCGATGGCGGCCAAGCAGGTCTACTTCGCCTACTTCTTATGGACGGACGAGGAGGCCGCCCGGCTCTACGCTCTCGCCGGCTTCAAGCGCCGCCGCGAGTTCGCCGTCATGCGCAAGGCGCTTTAATAGTCTTGAGCGCGTAGGGGCGAGGCGGTGACTCGCCCCCTCATACCAGGGATTCGCTTTTGGCTTTCGCATGACTAACTTGGAACTACTAAAGTACAGGAGAACCAACAATGGCTGGACATCTGATGGTTGTAGGCGGGCATATTTCCGATGCCGAGAACATGGCGGGCGCCGTCATGCTCAAACACAAGAAAGCCGGCTGGGATATCACGATCGTGCATGCCACCACCGGCGAAAAGGGCCACCCCACGCTCAGCGCCGAAGACTACCTGGTCATGCGTCTCGAAGACGCGCGCGCCTCGGCCGCCTTCATCGACGCCAATATGGAGCTGCTGCCCTACGGCGATGGCGAGCTGCCGGTGGACGACGCCGCCATCTGGCTCATGGCTGATCTCATCCGCAAATACAAGCCCTCGCTCGTCATCACACATTGGAAGGGCAGCTTCCACATCGACCACAACAACACGCACGATGTCGTGACGCAAGCGCTCTTCCGCGCCGGCTTGCCCGCCTTCGAACGCGAACACCCGGCGCACTCGCCGCGCGGCCTGCTCTTCGCCGAGAATTGGGAGGATATGGAAGGCTATCATGCCGATATCTATCTCGATGTCAGCGATGTCTTCGATGACTACCTGGCCCTGCTCAAGACGCACGCCCTCATGCGCGAAGATTATTCCAGCTTCCGCTATTGGGATTATTACAAGGCATTGGGCGAAGCCCGCGGCGCCCTCGGCGGCTACGAACGCGCCGTCACGCTGATGCGCCCGCGCAGCCTCTATTCATTCGAGCGCCAGCCCGGCCTGCTGCACAGCTGACAGCGCAAGCGCCCGCCCCCGCGAGCGACGACGCCGCCAGCGGGAAGGCGCCCAGCACATAGGCGAACTCATCTTCGGTCAGTCCGTAGATATGCGCGATGAGGCCGTCCAACTCGGCTGGTCGAGTTTTTGCTGCTATTTGCGTTGGTGACGCGCTTCAGCCGCCGCCGCGAGACGCTTGAGTTCAGCAGCGCTGATGTCCTTTTGCTGGCTCTTGCTGTACATCGTCAGGAGGTAAATCTCGTCGCTTACGATGACGTAATAGATGATACGGTAGCCCTTGCGCGCGCCTCCCTTTACTGCTGGGTTGCGGACCCTCGCCTTGTATATGGCAGCGCCGAGGCCCGGCACGATATTACCCGGGCGTTCGCCACGTTCCAAACGCCCGGTAAACTTTTCAGCTTGGTCGACGGCGTTGTGGTACTTCTTTTCGAGCGCTTCCAGCCGATCATCAAATCTGGGCAGCGTTTTAACGCGAGTGGGCATCGCCTGCGGTTTTCCGACGGATTTCCGCGAAAGTTTCATGCGCCGGGCGTCCTTCGCCAGCCGCCGCCTGCTGCAAGCCGATGCGAATGTCTTCCAAGATTTCCGCTCTGCTCGGCTCGTCAGCAATCGGCGAGGACCGCCGACGCTTCGGCTGACGCAAGGACTCCTTTGCGACAGGATTCATTGTTGCCATCTGAACACACCCTTGATTGCAGACGCGTCTTATACCCGAACTGTAACACTCTTCGCCTAACAAAGTCAAGCTGTGCAAACGCCCGGCCCCTCAGGCCAGAGCGCCGCGCTCGACATCCCGATAGGCAGCCAGCGCCGCATCCTTGACCGGCGCCGCCACCAGCGGGAAGGTAGTCAGCACGTAGGCGAATTCGTCTTCGGTCAGGCCATAGATATGCGCGATGATGCCATCCAGCTCGGCGCGCAACCGGGCGCGTTCGGCCGGGTCGGTGACGCCATTGTGGTGGCTGCCCAGCCCGACTTCGGCGGCGAGGTCGTCATATTCGGGCGCGGTGCATATCAGCTGCGCCGCGCGGCGGACGATGGAGTCGAAGAAGCGGTCGCCGTGCGTGAGGCGCGGGACGGGCGTCTGATAAAGGAAGAAGAACGTGAGATTTGTGCTTACCTTCTGCCTTAGAGCGTAGTCGACAACGAATGAGTTCATCAAGGAACACAAGGCTAAGCGAACATCAGATGGCAACCCTGCGCCCCGCAATCGCTCTCCAGGCAGTTTATGATTGCAAAAGACATTTCGAGGCAACACGGTCATGATCATCGTGCGTTCGTTTGTCGACGCCGCGACATCCCGAAACCCAAGCCGATACATCTGATAATCCAGCGTCTGCCCGACATCGTCTCCGCGCTTCCCCAGCACGCGCTTTCGACCGGCGCGCTCGTCGATCCAATAACGCGGCGGCGCGTAACCATGCTCGAATTGCCAGATCATCTTGCCTTCGTAGAGCGGCAGGCGACCGGGCGCTGGCTCTTCATGGAATAGGTCGCTGTCGCTTGTCATGTTGAGTTCTTGGCGGAAGTTCACTTGCCATTTACCAGGTACTTCGTTCCCAAGCAGAGGGAACTTCAGCATCTTTTCCAAGATTCGCAGGTCGAGCATGTTCTTGAATTCAGTGATCGAAAGCGAAGCTGGAGACGAGCGCTCAACGAGATTGACAGCAATCTCTAGACTATCGGCGTTAGGAAAGTCTTCCAGTTCCTTCACATCATGGCGCATGAACGCGGCCGGGAACCTCTTAGTTTGGCTGCCTTTTTCAATCGTCAGCACCACGAACTTGAAGCGGCTGTCTACACCTTCAAATATGGCTTTGCGATTCTCGAAGCCGTACAAGCCAGTGACCTTCGTGCTGTCAAAAAGCATGTGACGCAGTTGCTTGGTGCCCAGATCACTGTAGATGCCCGACGGAATCACGATGCCGCAGGTCCCACCATCACGCAGCAAGTTGTAACATTGCTCAGTGAAGACTGAGTACAGATTTATCTTTCGCGAGACAATCTTGCCGTTCATGCGCGATATTTGATTGCGGTACTGCGGCGTGGTTTTGATGTAGCGACTGACGTGTGGATAGCCACTTGCATACTGCAACCAGGCGTCTCGAATATCGGAGTCTTCCATCAGTTTGCGGCGTTGCTTCTTCCAGTCGGTAATTTTGAGCTTTTTCTTCTGGATGAGCGGATCGAATTGCTGGAAGAATTCCTTTTCGTCCGTCTGAAACACCTCCCAGGGCGGATTAGTGATGATGACGTCAAAGCCGCCGCGCTCGATGATCTCATCAAACTCATAACCCCAATGGAAGGGGCTCAGCGCCTCGATATCCCCGGTCTCCAGCGGGCGCTTTTTCGCCTTGCCCTTGAGCTGCGCCCGCTCGTACTGGATTTTCAGGGCGCGAAAGTCATCCAGCAGGATCTCGTTGAGCGCGCCGTGCGCCTCGCCGCGCTGGGCGTTGATGCGCTGCCGCAGGTCTTGCAGGTGGTCGGAATAGGCGCTGTCGGTATCTCGATAGAGCGCGACCAGCCGGTTCTTCTCCGTCAGCGCGCGCCGGTAATCTTGCGCTTTGACGCGCTGCAGCATGTCCTGGGTGCGGGCGCCCTCATCAAAGCGCGTCTCATCAACGCTCAGCAAGCCGATCAGCGAGTTGCCGGCCATGATATTGAAGTCGATATTGGGCAGCGGCTCGAGCGCGTCGGGCGACTGCGCCGAACTGACCAGGGCCAGGAATAGGCGCAGCTTGGCGATCTCGGTCGCTTCGTCCATGATGTCGACGCCGTAGAGGTTGTTCACGATGATCTGCTTGCGGATGTAATAATTGAGTGAGGGATGCTTGCTTGTGATCGCGGCTTTGTGCGCCAGCAGATAGTCATCGTTCAGCACATCAATCAGGCCATAGACCACGCCGTAGATATTGAGCAGGTTCTTCATGGCGGCGACCAGGAAAGCGCCCGAGCCGCAAGCCGGGTCCAGGATCGACAGCTTGGGCAGGACGGTGAACAGCAGCGTCCGGCAGAGCCTGGCGTCCAGACGCATCAGCACATCGCTCAAGTCGCTGAATTGGCGGTCGCTGTTCTCGTTGACCTTGCCCAGAATCACGCTGTGGATGCCCCGCTCGCAGAGGTATTCAGTGATCTCGGTGCGGGTGTAATAGGCGCCGAAGGCTTTCTGGTTGATGTATTTCTCGAAGATATAGCCCAGCACATCGGGGTTGATTTCGTTGTCGCGCGCGCCCGGCGTGTCGTCCAGATGCCAGGAATACGCGCCAAAGAGACGCAGCACATTCTCAAAGGCGGCGTCGGGGATGCGGATGGCGCCGTAGTTCAATTCGAGCTTGTGGCGGATAAAGAGGCCGCCGTTCAGGTAGGGGATGGGGCCGAGCAAAGTTTTCGCCTGTGGGCTGCGTTCGCGCGCCGGTTTGGCGAAGCCCTCAAAAAAGAGCTTATCCAGGAATTCGCTGTAGTAGCGGTCGCGTCCGCGCGCCTGGCTTGCCGCCAGCTTGTCATCGAGATAGCGGCTGTTGCCTTGGATGAAGCCGCGCTTCTGCAAGAAATAGATGAACATCAGGCGGTTGAGCAGGACGGAGGCGTACCAGAAGCGATCAGCGTCGTTTGGGATGCCGCCGATCATGTCGATGAAGTCCAGCCGCAGCCCGCTGAATTCGTTGTAGAAGCGCTTGGTGACGCGCTCGATATCCAGGGCAGCGGCCAGGCGGTTGGTCACCGCGCTGATGGGCATCGTGCCATCCTCGCGCAGCTCGTCCATCTCGATGACCATGCTATCGATCTTGCTCATGAAGAGATCGCCCGGCTGCCCCTTGAAATAGTGATGCCGGCGCGGTCGCCGTTTGCCGTCCTCGCGCTTGACCCAGTACATCATGCTCTTGCTGCGGTTGCGGTCATCATCGAGGAAGATGATCACGTTTTCATGCGACAGCTTCGCGATCTGGCTGTGGATCTTGTCGCTGACGCCTCTGTCAGGCAGCGTCCCGTCAGGCGCGGTCGGGAAGATTTCGAGCACGGACACGCCGGACATCTCGGCGATGAGGCGGCGCATATAATTGGTCCCGTCAATAGGATAGACCTGCCCATCGGGCGCGCTTCCCCAGCCCATTTCCTGCACAAACAGCGTCCCAAAGTCGAAATCATTTAACAGTTGCCGCGCGCGATTGCGGTTCAGCGCCATAGACATTTACTCCCCGGATAGGTCAAATAATCCCAACGAACAGAGGATGCGCGGTTCGCGCTCTTCATCTTCACCCTCTGATTTTCGGCTTAGTTCCTCATATCGCCAAAACCCAATAACCATTGCTGCTAGAGATTCATCCGTGATTCCCAAACGCAGTTGATTATTCAGCTTGTCTCGCGCACTTTCCAGCAGGGGATAGCGATAGATTTCATCATGCGCCTGCATGAGTTCTTCCCGCGAGTAATCAGAATTGTGTGACCAAAGCGAATCGAGATGCCGCTTGATGGCTTCGTAAGTGCGGCGGCGCGTGCTATTCGGCCGGCCCAGTTGGCCGCCGGTCAGGGCGATGTAATCCGCTTCCTGCGTCTTTTCTACGCCTGCAAGCACCAGATCATGATGTTACGGATGGCGCGCCTGCCCCGGCGTGTCGGGATCGCATTTGGCCGCGCGCAGGATCGCCAGCTGTGACTCGGTGACGACGCGCGCATCTCGGTCCAGCCAGACCAGGGCGTCGGTGTCATTGCCCGATTTGACGTAAGTGATGACGCCTTGCGGCCGGTCGGCCGAGCCCAGATAGTGGCGCGATGAATAAACCGCATCGGGCAGCTCCTCGATCTTCTTCTTCAGTCGCGGATCGTCTCTGGTGGCGTTCGCCCATTCCTGCCAGGCATAAGACGACAGGTCGACTTCGCTGTCAGCTTCCAGGTCAAGGATGCCGGACTTCTCGGTGTATAAATCGCGCAGCTGCCGCGCATGTTTGTCGTCTTCGAAGAATTGCTCATCCGAGCCAACAACTTCGCCGTTCTCTTCCAGCCGCTGCCGCACCCGCGAGCGCAGGCGGATGATCTCTTCGACGCCCTGCGCCGGCATGAAGCTGTAACAGCGGATCTCCTCCGCCTTCTGCCCGATGCGGTCGACGCGGCCGGCCCGCTGCGACAGCCGGATGATCGCCCAGGGCAAGTCGTAATTGATGACGATGGCGCTGTCCTGGAGGTTCTGGCCTTCGCTGAGCACGTCAGTCGATAACAGAACCCGGATTTCGTCCGCCGGTTTCCGGCGCAGTTCGTTGCTCGCCGGGCTGAAGCGCTGGGCCAAGGCGGTCGGATTATCGTGCTGGCCGGTGGCCGCCTCGAGTGCTTCCGCGCCAAGCCGGGTCAATTCATCCTGCAGATAGCGGATGGTGTCGGCAAACTGGGAAAAGACGAGAACCTTTTCCCCCGCGTGATCGGCGCTGATGAGCTTGTGCAAGGCGGCCAGCTTGGTATCTTCGGCCACATTCCAAGCGCCGCAGAGTTGCATAACGGCGCTCAAGCGGTCGATGTCTTCTTGCAATTCCCTTGCCAGGCTGTCCGTGAACAGGGACGCGCGCAGCCACTTAAACCGCCGCCTGTACGGGCCGCTGAACAAGTCGTAGGCCGCGCGTGCGCGCAGGACATAGTCCTCGGCCGGGTCATTCGCATCGCTGAGGTCAGCCGAATCTCCCTCATCATCCAAATGTAGCGCGACAAAATGGGAATCGCTGTCTTCGTCCTGGGTGTCGGGATCGAGGATATGGGCGTCCAGCGAACCGATCGGCAGCTCCAGGTCGTTCTCAATCGCATGCAGAAAGACATAATTGCGCACGATGTGGCGGTCGACCGATTGCAGAAATGACGCCCCGCTGCTCTCCAGCCGCTTGAACAGGTTCGTGCGGCAGAAACCCATCAGGCGCTTGCCGGCGCGGGACAGGTTCTCAATTTGCAGCTTTTCGCCCGCTGTCGCCTTGTCGGCGGCTTTGTCATCGACATATTGGCCCAAGCCGTAGCGCGGCAGGCTCAGGTCGTTCACCAGTTCAACGACCTGGTCCGAATACAGCCGTTGATACTGCGGGCTCGCCCCCAGCGGAACCGTTTTGGGCACGCGGCGGGGAAAATAGAAGCGCTCGCCATTGCCCAGTTCCATGAAGCGGCGCCCGGTTAGGGGATCGATTTCGGCGTAATTGTTCTCGATGAAGCTGCGCGTGCGGCGGACCAGATAGAGGCGCATCAGGTCGCGCCAGTCATCGCTGTGCTCGCTCTTTTCAAAGGCGACGATGGAGCGCGGATGAGCCTGGAACTGCTGCTGGAATTGGGCTTCTCCGACTCTTTTCAAGTATTGCTCCGGTCGTATGCCCAGCACATCATCTTCACTGATGAACAGACGCAGCTGAGCGGACAGGTCCAGGTAGCTCTTATTGTAAGGCGTGGCCGACAGCAAGATGCAGCGGCTCTCATTGCTGCTGATGTAATCATGAACCGCCCGGTAGCGCTGGGTGTCGCGATTGCGCAGGTTGTGGCTCTCATCGATGATGACGATGCGGTAACGGCGCAAGTCGGGCAATTCTCTGGTCACCAGGCCCAGCGAGACCACTTTCGCCACCAGGCGATAATCATCGACATATTTCTGCCACATATGCACCAGATTCGGCGGGCAGATAATGAGGCTGTCCCATGATTGATCGTCCTGGAAGATCTTCGCCAGGGCGGTGGCCATCACGGTTTTGCCCAGCCCGACCACATCCCCGAGCAATACGCCATCGCGGGTATTGAGATGACGGGCGGCGATGCGGACGGCGGCCGCCTGATATTCCAGCAGCCGATCGGCGAATTCGCGCGGCAGCTTGAACTCGTTTAGCCCGGCGCGCGCCTCTTGCGCCAGGTGATAGGCGATCTTGAGATATAGCTCATAGGGCGTGAGCATGTCTTCTCTCGCCCAACTTTCGTTGATGACCTCAATCAGGTCTTCGGTAATGTCGAGGCACCAGCGGTCGGCCCAGCGCTCGTCGAACCAGGCCTTCAGCTTCTGGCAGGCGTCAACGTCACTAAGCTCGGTGTTGAGCTCGCCTTGCTTCGACAGGCCAGCCAGCGTCAGGTTGCTGCTGCCCAAATAGCCCACCGTTGGCGTGACTGTATCGCGGCGATGGACTAGATAAAGCTTGGCATGGAGCGGGTATCGCAAGAACAGCTTCACCGCCACCTTGCCGGAGCGCAGTTGGCGGACGAGATCACGAAGCCCGCGCTCGTCTTCATCGCTTGGCGCGCCAAAGCTCAACTGACGGCGGAAATCTTCGACGATCTGGCGTTTGCGCCGCAACACCTGCTGTTGATCGACCGGTTTGCGCGCTCTCAGACTGAGGTATTCGCGCAATTCGTCGCGGGGCGTGGGGTTCATGCCGATGAGAATGCGGCAGCGCCCCTCGTCGCCGCCGGACAGCCGCTCAATGTCCGCCTGCAGCAGCCGCCAGCCGCGAAGATTGAAATAGCCGACGCAGAAATCCGCTTGCTCGGCGGACTGCATGGTGTTCTGCAGCGCGGTGAGCAGCTTCTCTGAGATGTTGTCAAAGATTCTCGGCACAGAAAGTCCTTTGCCAGCAATAAGATCGGCAACCTGTGATCAGAGGGTAGACAGCCCTACCCACTCTCGCGGATATGTTGATTGTGTTGCCGGCCCTTTTCAAGCGCCTTTTCGCGGAATCCGGCGCGGCGGCTGCGCGTTTCCATGGTTAAACCGGCATCCCACTGATAGTACGCGTCATCCAGACGCTCGGCGAGACTTAACTGTTTAAGCGGCGAAACTGTTGCGGGACGCTCTGCGCGCGCGACGCCTAAGATGCGCCAGCGCGGTTCAATAGCTGTAGGCTAATTCCCGCAATTGGCCTGTTTCCAAACGGGCGACATATTGGCGGACGTGCGCAGGGGCGCGCCACCGGCTCGTCCCTAGCAAAGCTCTTCTGGGGGACTTGGTGCTTGGTGAATCACTTCACCGCGCCCATGGTCAGGCCGCGGACGAGGTAGCGCTGGAAGAAGAGCGCCATCAGGAAGGGCGGCAGCATGGTGACAACGGCGGCCGCCGACATATCCTCCCAGGCGACCTCGTATTGGCCGATGAAAAGCGTCAACACGATGGTCAAGGGCTGCGAATCATCTGTGCGGGAGAATATGAGCGGGATGAGGAAATTGTTCCAGGTCGTGAGCATGCCGACGAGAAAGACGGCCACCATGCCCGGGCGCGCCAGCGGCAGCACGATGCTGTAGACCAGCCGCCAACGGTCGGCGCCGTCAACGCGGGCGGCGTCTTGTATCTCGCTCGGGATATCGCGCACGAAGGTGGTCATCAGCCAGATCGAAAGCGGCAGGAGCAGGGTCACGAAGATCAGAATCAGGCCGACCAGCGTATCGACCAGGCCAAGCTGCGACATCAGGAAAAACAAGGCGATCAAAGAGACCCAGATCGGCAGCGGAATCATCAGCATGATCAGCAGAAAGATGACATTTTTGCCGCGGAAATTCATGCGGGCGAAGGCATAACCGGCGCCGGTCGCCATTAGCGTCACGATGCCGGCCGAGGCGACGGAGATAATGACGCTGTTGCGCAGGCCCGTGCCCATCAGATGGGCGGTGGGCGAGAAGCCGCCGGAACGGAACTTCGCGCCCTGGGTGAAGATCGTCTGATAAGATTCGAGCGTCGGCTGGCGGGGGAACCAGATTTTGTAGGGGCGGGCGTAGAGCTCCTGGCGCGTTGAAATGCTGCTGACGGCCACCCAGTAAATCGGCGCCAGCGCCCAGATCAATACGACCGCGCAGAGGACATAAATGAAGGCGAGGCGAAGCCGCTCTTGCCCGCGAAGACCAAGCCCCCCCATCCC